>JANYLH010000068.1 GCA_025357915.1 Gammaproteobacteria bacterium | reverse complement strand
GACACGATCTACGGGCAGCGCAAGGACAAGAGCAAATTCGAGACCTATAACCCCGAGACCAACTACACGGCGCTGATCGGTGATCTGAGCAAGGCCAATGTCGGCATCGAGGGCCGGCCGCCCCCGCAACCCAATTTCTTCACACAGCTCCTGCTGTCGATGGCCCCGGCACTGCTGCTGATCCTGGTGTTCGTGTACATGCTGCGCCAGATGCAGGGCGCGGGCGGCGGGCGCGGCGCCATGAGCTTCGGCAAGAGCCGGGCGCGGCTCCTGGGCGAAGATCAGGTCAACGTCACCTTTGCCGACGTCGCGGGTATCGACGAGGCCAAGCAGGAAGTCGGCGAGATCGTCGATTTCCTCAAGGATCCGGGCAAGTTCCAGAAGCTCGGCGGCAAGATCCCCAAGGGCGTGCTGATGGTCGGCAACCCCGGCACCGGCAAGACGCTGCTGGCGCGTGCCATCGCCGGCGAAGCCAAGGTGCCGTTCTTTACCATTTCCGGTTCCGACTTCGTCGAAATGTTCGTCGGCGTCGGCGCCTCGCGCGTGCGCGACATGTTCGAGCAGGCGAAGAAGCATGCGCCCTGCATCATCTTTATCGACGAGATCGACGCGGTCGGCCGCCATCGCGGCGCGGGCCTCGGCGGCGGGCACGACGAGCGCGAACAGACCCTCAACCAGTTGCTGGTCGAAATGGACGGCTTCGAAGGCAACGAAGGCATCATCGTCATCGCGGCCACCAACCGTCCGGACGTGCTCGACCCGGCGCTCCTGCGCCCGGGCCGGTTCGACCGCCAGGTGGTGGTGCCGCTCCCCGACGTGCGCGGCCGCGAGCAGATCCTGCGGGTGCACATGCGGCGCGTGCCGCTGGCCGACGACGTGCGCCCGGCGCTGATCGCCCGCGGCACCCCCGGCTTTTCGGGCGCCGACCTGTCGAACCTGGTCAACGAGGCCGCGCTGTTCTCGGCGCGCGCCAACCTGAAACTGGTGACGATGGAGCAGTTCGAGCGCGCCAAGGACAAGATCATGATGGGCGCCGAGCGGCGCTCGATGGTGATGACCGACGCGGAAAAGCGCATGACCGCCTTCCACGAAGCCGGCCACGCGATCGTCGGGGTCACCGTCCCCGAGCACGACCCGGTGTACAAGGTGACGATCATCCCGCGCGGCCGGGCGCTTGGCGTCACGCAGTTCCTGCCCGAGCAGGACCGCTACTCGCTGAGCAAGCGACGCCTCGAGAGCACCATTGCCACGCTGTTCGGCGGCCGCATCGCCGAGGAAATCATCTTTGGCGCCGATGCCGTCACCACCGGTGCCTCCAACGACATCGAACGGGCCACCGATCTGGCACGCAGCATGGTCACCAAGTGGGGCCTGTCCGACCGGCTGGGGCCGCTGTCCTACGCCGAGGAAGAGGGCGAAGTGTTCCTGGGCCGAAGCGTTACCCAGCACAAGAAGGTTTCCGAAAAGACCGCGCACGAGATCGAGGAAGAAGTGCGCCGGGTCATCGACGCCAACTACGGGCTGGCGCGCAGCATCCTGCAGACCAATCTCGACAAGCTCCATGCGATGGCCGAGGCACTGATCAAGTACGAGACCATCGACGATACACAGATCAAGGACATCATGGCCGGCCGCGAGGCGAAACCGCCGGAAGGCTGGGATGATGCCGGCGGCGGCGGTTCGGGCGGCAAACCGGTCGTTGCCGACGCGGCTGACCGGCCCAAGGCGCCGATCGGTACGCCGGCGGGCCAGCACTGAACGGCGGCCAGACCCCGCAGCGGCTGGCGTTGCAGCATGCGCGCGGTACGCTGTTCCTTACCGAGCCGGTCGTCATGGGCGTACTCAACGTCACGCCTGACTCCTTCAGCGATGCCGGGCAGTACTTCGATCCGCAGCGGGCCGTCGAGCGCGCCAGAGCCATGGTGGCCGAGGGGGCTGCGATCATCGACATCGGCGGTGAATCGACGCGCCCTGCGGCCGCGCCGGTTGCGCTCGAGGAAGAACTGCGGCGTGTCGTTCCGGTCGTGCGGGCCGTGGCCCGCGACAGCGATGTCATTGTCTCGGTCGACACCAGCCGGCCGGAGGTGATCGAGCAGGTGGTGGCCGAGGGCGCTGCCATGATCAACGACGTTCGCGCGCTCCGGAGCCGGGGGGCTTTGGCGGCGCTGGCGCGCACTGGCGCGGCCGCCTGCCTGATGCACATGAAGGGTGAGCCCGCGACCATGCAGCAGTCCATTCAGTTCGGGGATGTGGTTGCCGAGGTGCGCGCCATGCTGGCCGAGCGGCTGGCTGCCTGCCAGGAGGGCGGGATCGCAGCGGAGCGGCTGTGCGTCGACCCGGGTTTTGGTTTTGGCAAGCTGACGCAGCACAATCTCGAGCTGCTCCGCAATCTCGGAGAGCTGCTGGATCTTGACCGGCCGTTGCTGGTCGGCCTGTCGCGCAAGTCGTTGCTCAAGACCCTGACCGGACGCGACAACGGCGATCGCCTCGCGGGTAGTATTGCGCTGGCGACCGCGGCCGTGCTCAACGGCGCCGTGATTGTGCGGGCGCACGACGTCGCGGCGACGGTGGATGCGGTGCGTGTGGCTGCCGCGCTGCGGAACTAGGGGGTACTGGCGTGGCTAGAGTCTATTTCGGCACCGATGGCATCCGCGGGCGCGTCGGCGAACACCCGATGACCGTCGACTTCGCGTTGCGGCTCGCGAGCGCCGCCGGGCGGGTACTGGCGAGCGCGGGCGGCACCGTCCTCATAGGCAAGGACACGCGCCTCTCGGGCTACATGTTCGAAGCGGCGCTCGAGGCCGGGTTCGTCGCCGCCGGCGTCAACGTCATGCTCATGGGGCCATTGCCGACGCCGGGCATCGCCTACATGACGCGCCGCCTGAAGTGCAATTTTGGCGTGGTCATCAGCGCCTCGCACAACCTCTACGAGGACAACGGCATCAAGTTCTTCGACGGGAGCGGAGGCAAGCTCTCCGACGAGCTCGAGGAAAGGATCGAGGCGGAACTGGCTGCACCGCCACAGACGCGTTCGTCGGGTGAGCTGGGTCGCGCCAGCCGCGTCGACGGGACGCGCACCATGTACCAGGAGTTCTGCCGCGGCACGCTGCCCGAAGGCATGGACCTGGCGGGGCTCAAGATCGTCGTCGACTGCGCCAACGGCGCCGCCTACAAGGTGGCGCCGCGAACGCTTGCCGACTTGGGCGCCGACATCGTGCCGATCGGTTCCTCGCCCAACGGTCGCAACATCAACGTCGGCTGCGGTTCGATGGCGCCGCAGCTGCTGCAGCTCACGGTGCCGGGCGTCCATGCCCAGGTGGGCATCGCCCTCGATGGCGACGGCGACCGGGTGCTGATGGTCGACCACCTGGGCCGGATCGTCGACGGCGATCAGCTGCTCTTTATAATCGCCTGCGCGCGGCAAGCCCAGGGTGCCCTGCCGGGGCCGGTGGTGGGTACGCTGATGAGCAACCTTGGGCTGGAACTCGCCCTGCAGGCACGCGGCATTGCCTTTGAACGCGCCGCGGTGGGCGATCGCTACGTGCTGGCGCGGCTGCGCGAGACGGGCGGGATACTGGGCGGCGAGACCTCCGGCCACATTATCTGCCTCGATCGCACCACCACAGGGGATGGCCTGGTGAGCGCCCTGCAGGTGCTGGCGGTCATGTGCCAGACAAAGAAGTCCCTGGCTGAACTGGCGGCCGGGATGACGCGGCTCCCCCAGGTCATGCTGAACGTGCCGGTGGCCCGCCGCTTTGACCCGATGGGTGTCCCCGCGGTCAGCACACTGCTGGCGACACTCGAGTCGCAGCTCGGCAACCGCGGGCGCGTCGTCCTGCGTCCTTCCGGGACCGAGGCCCTGATCCGCGTCATGGTGGAAGCCCAGGATGAGCCGCTGGCACGCCGCTGCGCCGAGGAGCTCGCCGCCGCGGTGCGTGCGGTGGGTGGGTAGGGTCTGGAGCCCTGGAGCGGCTGCTACCTGGCCGCATTGCACGGACCGGGTGGCGTCGCTATGATCGCGCGCCCCAAACGCCCCGCAGGATCCGATCCCAGCCCATGCGACGCAAGATAGTAGCCGGCAACTGGAAAATGCACGGGTCGCGTGCCGAGAACGCGCCCCTCATCGAGGCCGTGGTGGCCGGCGTCACGGCGGAACAGGTGACCTGCATCATCTGCCCCCCCTACGTCTATCTGCAGGACGCCGCCAGGCTCCTGCGCGACAGCGCTGTGGCGCTCGGCGCCCAGGATGTCTGCGCCGAAGCGGTGGGCGCCCACAGCGGCGAGGTTTCGGCCGCCATGCTCGCGGATGTGGGTTGCCGGTACACCCTGGTCGGCCACTCGGAGCGCCGCGCGCTGTATGGCGAGACCAATGCGCTGGCGGCGCGCAAGTTCGCGGCGGCGGTGGGCGGCAAACTGATCCCCATTTTCTGCGTCGGTGAACAGCTGGCCGAGCGCGAAGCAGGGCGCACCAACGAGGTGGTGGGCGCGCAGCTCGACGCCGTCCTGCAGCTCTCCGGCGTTGCCGCACTGTCCGGAGCGGTCATCGCCTATGAGCCCGTATGGGCCATCGGCACCGGCCGCACCGCGACGCCCGGGCAGGCCCAGGAAGTGCACGCTTTCATACGCCAGCGCGTGGCCAGCGAGGATGCTAAAATCGCTGCCGGGCTACGCATCCTGTATGGCGGCAGCGTCAAGGCGGGGAACGCCCGGGATATCTTCGCGATGCCCGATGTCGACGGCGGCCTGATCGGCGGCGCGTCGCTCAAGGCGGATGAATTTCTGGCTATCGTTGCCGCGGCCGCAGGGCCCGGTGTGAGTTGACCTAAACCATGTTGCACACGACATTGATGATCATCGACTTCTTTGCGGCCTTCGGCGTCATCGCCCTGGTCCTGCTTCAGCGCGGCAAGGGTGCCGAGGCAGGGGCCGGTTTTGGCGCGGGTGCTTCCGGCACGGTGTTTGGCGCCCGCGGGGCCGGTACGGCGCTTTCGCGCGCCACGGCAGTGCTGGCGGCCGTCTTCATGATCACCAGCCTGGCGCTGACCCATGAAGGTTCGAGCACCGCCACCGCTCCGGCCAGCGTCCTCGACCGCCTCTCGCAGCAGACGCCAGCTCAGCCAGCGCCGGCCGGTGCGGCGCCCGCCACGACAGCGCCCGCCAGCCCGGTGCCCGCGAGCCCGGTGCCGGCCAGCCCGGCGCAAAAGTAAGTAACAGCACTGATTTGCCGACGTGGTGGAACTGGTAGACACACTAGCTTGAGGGGCTAGCGCCGCAAGGTGTGGGAGTTCGAATCTCCCCGTCGGCACCAATTCTCTCGTAGAATTGCGGCGACAATCAGGGGCGGATGGGAAACTGTCCGCCCTTTTTGATACCAGGTGGATCGGGATGCTCGAAAACTATCTTCCGGTGTTGATATTCCTGACCATCGCCACGCTGCTGGCGGCGGTGCTGCTGGGGCTCGGCGCTGTACTGGGGCGGCTCGGCACGCGCAAGCACGGCGACGCTGACAAGCTCACCGCCTACGAGTGCGGGTTTGACGCTTTCGAAGACACCCGCGCCCGCTTCGACGTGCGCTATTACCTGGTGGCGATCCTGTTCATCGTCTTCGATCTCGAGATTGCCTTCCTGTTTCCCTGGGCCGTATCGCTCGGCTCCACCGGGCGGTTTGGTCTGGCGGTGATGGGCGTATTCCTCGGCGTCCTCGTAGTAGGCTTCATCTACGAATGGAAGAAAGGGGCCCTGGAATGGGATTAGCGCAGGAGGTGGAAGCGGCGCCGGGCATCCAGGCCGGCGCCGAGGGGTTTGCGCAGCGCGGGTTCATGACCACGCAGCTCGACAACCTCGTGAGCTGGGCACGCACCGGGTCGCTGTGGCCGATGACCTTCGGCCTGGCCTGCTGCGCCGTGGAAATGATGCACGCGGGTGCCTCGCGCTATGACCTGGACCGCTTCGGCATCGTCTTTCGCCCCAGCCCCCGCCAGTCGGACGTGATGATCGTCGCCGGTACGCTGGTCAACAAGATGGCGCCGGCGCTGCGCCGCGTGTACGACCAGATGCCAGAGCCGCGCTGGGTCATCTCCATGGGCTCCTGCGCCAATGGCGGGGGCTATTACCACTATTCCTACGCCGTAGTCCGCGGCTGCGACCGTATCGTGCCGGTGGACGTCTACGTGCCGGGCTGTCCGCCCACGGCCGAGGCGCTCCTGTACGGCATCATCCAGCTGCAGCGCAAGATTGACCGCCACGGCGGCGCGGCATCGGCGGCCTGAATTGAGCGCCGCAAGCGACAGCCTGGCGACCGATCTGCGCGCGGCCTGCGGCGAGGGGCTTGCGCTGCACGTCTCCGGGGCGGACGAGATCACGGCCGAGGTGGCCAGCACCGACCTGCTGTCCACTGCACTCCTGTTGCGCGATGCCCCGTCACTCCAGTTCGCGATGCTCATCGATGTCGCGGGCGTCGACTATCAGGAATACGGCGCCACGGACTGGCGCACCGAAGAAGCCACGCATACCGGCTTCAGCCGTGGGGTCAACCACACCGCAGGGCACACGTTGCGTGGCGGTCGCCGCTTTGCGGTCGCCTACCAGCTGCTGTCGCTGACGCACAACCGCCGGCTGCGCCTGCGGGCCTGGTGCGAGGACGGCGAGGAGCCGGCCGTCGATTCCGTTACCGGCATCTGGGCCAGCGCCGACTGGTTCGAACGCGAGGCCTTTGACCTGTTTGGCATCCTGTTCCGCGGTCACCCGGATCTGCGACGCCTGCTTACGGACTACGGCTTCATCGGTCATCCGTTCCGCAAGGATTTCCCGCTGATCGGCAATGTCGAAGTGCGCTACGACCCGGTGCAGAAGCGCGTGGTCTACGAGCCCGTGACCATTGAAGATCGCACCCTCGTGCCGCGCGTCATCCGCCACGACAACCGCTACGATCCCGCGCTCCTGGGCAAGGGCGGCGCCGGCCCGGGAGGGAGCGGTGGCTGAAATCCGCAACCTGACGATGAACTTCGGGCCCCAGCACCCGGCCGCGCACGGGGTGCTGCGGCTGGTGCTGGAGATGGACGGCGAAGTGATCCAGAAGGCCGATCCGCACATCGGCCTGCTGCACCGGGGCACCGAGAAGCTCGCCGAATCGAAGCCCTTCAACCAGTCGATCGGCTACATGGATCGCCTCGACTACATGTCGATGATGTGCAACGAGCACGCCTACGTGCTGGCGATCGAGAACCTGCTGGGCATCAAGCCGCCGCTCCGTGCCCAGTACATCCGCGTGATGTTCGATGAGATCACGCGGATCCTCAACCACCTGCTGTGGCTCGGTTCGCACGGTCTGGACATCGGTGCCATGACCGTGTTCCTGTTCGCCTTCCGCGAGCGTGAAGACCTGATGGATTGTTACGAGGCGGTCTCCGGCACGCGCATGCACGCCACCTATTATCGCCCCGGGGGTGTGCATCGTGATCTGCCCGATGCCATGCCGCGTTACCAGGCTTCGCGCTGGCGCTCGGAAGCCGACGTCGCACGGTTGAACGAGGCGCGTTCGGGCACGCTGCTCGATTTCATCGAAGATTTCACCCGGCGTTTCCCGGGCTGCGTGGATGAATACGAAACACTCCTGACCGACAACCGCATCTGGAAACAGCGCACTGTCAACATCGGGGTCGTGACGCCGGAGCGTGCGATCCAGCTGGGCTTCACCGGTCCGATGCTGCGCGGGTCCGGGGTCGAGTGGGATCTGCGCAAGAAGCAACCGTATGAAGCCTACCGCGAGGTGGATTTCGACATCCCCGTCGGCCGCAACGGCGACTGCTACGACCGCTACCTGGTGCGCATCGAGGAGATGCGGCAGGCCAACCGCATCATCGCGCAGTGCGTGACCTGGCTGCGCGCCAACCCGGGTACCGTGATGATCGACGATCGCAAGGTGCGCGCGCCACGCCGTGAAGAGATGAAGGGCGACATGGAATCGCTCATTCATCATTTCAAGTTCATGACCGAAGGGTATTGCGTACCCGAGGGCGAGAGCTACGCCGCGGTCGAGGCGCCCAAGGGAGAGTTTGGCGTCTACCTGGTGTCCGACGGCGCGAACAAACCCTACCGGCTCAAATGCCGCCCGCCCGGCTTCGTTCACCTGTCCGCGCTCAGTGAAATGGTCACCGGCCACATGCTGGCCGACGTGGTTGCCGTCATCGGCACGCAGGACATCGTCTTCGGGGAGATCGATCGCTGATGAGCGCTGCCGACGCCAACGGGACTTCGTCAGGCCAGCAGGCCGGGCTGTCCGCGCACACGCGTGCCGAAATCGATCACTGGGTCGCGCGTTTTCCGCCGGGCCGCCAGCGCTCGGCGGTGATCGCGGCGCTCCGCGCCGCGCAGGAACAGAATCAGGGCTACCTGACCGCGCCGCTGATGGACGCGGTGGCGGCCTACCTGCAGCTGCCGCCCATCCAGGTCTACGAAGTCGCGAGTTTCTATTCGATGTTCGAGACCCATCCGTGCGGCCGGCATCACGTCAGCGTCTGCACCAACATTTCCTGCATGCTGCGCGGCGCCGAGGATCTGCTGGCGCATGTGGAGCGGCGCCTCGGCATCAAGGTGGGCGAGAGCACCGCCGACGGGCGCATCTTCCTGAAACAGGAAGAGGAGTGCCTGGCCGCGTGCACGGGTGCGCCGATGATGATGGTTGATCACATTTATCACGAGAACCTGACGGCCGAGAAGGTCGACCGCGTTCTCGATGAGCTGAAGTAGGGCCGGGAGCGCGCATGGGTGCATGGGACGACAAGCGGAACCTGGTGTGCTTCGAGCCCATTGCCATGCCGCAATCCTGGTTGCTGGATACCTACCAGCGCATCGGCGGCTACGAATCCTGGAAACAGATGCTGGCCGGGAAGACGCCGCGCGAGCAGATCATCGATGCGGTCAAGGCCTCGGGGCTGCGCGGCCGCGGCGGCGCCGGTTTTCCGATGGGCGTGAAGTGGAGCTTCATGCCGCGCGCCGCCCCGATGCAAAAATACGTGGTCTGCAATTCGGACGAGAGTGAGCCTGGCACCTGTCACGACCGCGATATCCTGCGCTACAACCCGCACGCGCTCATTGAAGGCATGGCGATTGGCGGTTACGCCATGAACGCCACCGTCGGCTACAACTACATCCGCGGCGAGTTTCTCGGCGAGCCAGTGCCGCGCTTCGAGGCTGCCGTCAAGGAGGCCTATGCCGCCGGGCTCCTCGGCAAGAACATCCTGGGGTCCGGCGTGGATTTCGACCTGTACACTTTCGTCGGCGCCGGCGCCTATATCTGCGGCGAAGAGACCGCGCTCCTCGACTCGCTCGAGGGCAAGCAGGGCAAGCCGCGCTTCAAGCCGCCGTTCCCGGCCGCGTTCGGCCTGTACGGTGCGCCCACCACCATCAACAACTGCCAGAGCTTCGCCTCGGTCCCCACCATCATGCGCAAGGGCCCGCAGTGGTTTGCGGCGCTCGGGCCGCAGAACTCGGGCGGTACCAATATTTTTTCGGTCTCCGGGCACGTCAACAACCCCGGCAATTTCGAGGTGCCGCTCGGCATACCGTTCGCAGAACTGCTCGACATGGCCGGCGGCATCTGGAAGGCCCGGCACATCAAGGCCGTGATCCCTGGCGGTTCCTCGGTGCCGGTGGTGCCGGGCGAGATCATGATGAAGACCAACATGGACTACGACGCGCTCAAGGCGGCCGGGTCCAGCGTCGGCTCGGCGGCCGTCATCGTCATGGATGAGACCACCTGCATGGTGCGCACGCTCGAGCGCCTGTCACGCTTCTACATGTCGGAATCCTGTGGCCAGTGCACACCGTGCCGCGAAGGCACCGGCTGGCTCAACCGCACGCTCAAGCGCATCCTCGCGGGGCAGGGCACGCGCGAGCACCTCGGACTCCTGCTCGACGTGGCCAACCGCATCGAAGGTCACACGATCTGCGCGCTCGGCGACGCGGCGGCCTGGCCGGTGCAGAGCTTCCTCAAACATTACCGGCACGAGTTCGAATTCATGGTCGACCACGGCGGGCGCAGCATGGTCGCCCCCGACGCGCCCCGCGGCGCGCAGGTGGCGGCATGAGCGCCGAGTTCGTCAACGTCGAAGTCAACGGTGTCGCCGTCAAGGCGCCCAAGGGCGAGATGATCATCCGCGTCACCGACGCGAACGGCGCCTACATCCCGCGCTTCTGCTACCACGACAAGCTGCCGATCGCGGCCAACTGTCGCATGTGCCTGGTCGAGGTCGAGAAGGCGCCCAAGCCCCTGCCGGCCTGCGCCACGCCGGTTGCCGAAGGGATGAAGATCTACACGCGCTCGCCCAAGGCGATCGCGGCGCAGAAAGCGACCATGGAATTTCTGCTCATCAATCATCCGCTGGACTGCCCGATCTGCGACCAGGGCGGCGAATGCGAGCTGCAGGATCTGGCCGTCGGCTTCGGCCGCGATATCTCGCGTTACAACGAGCGCAAGCGCGTGGTGAAGGACCTGAGCCTCGGGCCGCTGGTCTCGACCGACATGACCCGCTGCATCCACTGCACGCGCTGCGTGCGCTTCGGGCAGGAGATCGCCGGCATCCAGGAGCTGGGCACGACGGGCCGCGGCGAGAACATGCAGATCGGCACCTTCATCGAGCACAGCGTCGATCACGAACTCTCGGGCAACATCATCGACCTGTGCCCCGTGGGCGCGCTCAACAGCAAACCCTTCCGCTTCCACGCGCGCGCCTGGGAGATGACCCAGCACCCACTGGTCTCGCCCCACGACGGCTTCGGGAGCCGCCTGTATGGCCACGTGCTGCGTGGCAAGCTGATGCGCGTGGTGCCGCAGCCTTGCGAGGAAATCAACGAAACCTGGATCACCGACCGCGATCGCTTCGGGTATGAGGGGCTTGCCAGCGCCGAGCGGCTCACGGCGCCGCGCATCCGCGCCAGCAACGGCCAGTGGCAGGATACCGACTGGGACACGGCATTCAACGTGATGGTGAGCGCTCTGCGCGCCGCCAGCACGAGCGCAGACACCGCCGGCCTGGGCCTGCTCGCGCATCCGTCAGGCACGCTCGAGGAGCTCTATCTGCTCGCGCGCGTGGCCCAGGGACTCGGCAGCGCAAACATCGATCACCGCCTGCGGCAGCGCGATTTCCGCGATCAGGGGGCTGATGCGGGTGCGCCCGGGCTCGGCTTGTCAATCGCGGAGGTCGAGACGCTCGATGGACTATTCATAATTGGCTCGAACCTGCGCGCCGAGCTGCCCATGCTGGCCCATCGCGTGCGCAAGGCGGCGCGCCGTGGCGCCGTCGTGAGCCTGCTCAATCCACAGCGTTTCGAGTACCTGTTTCCGACCGCGACCACGCTGGTCGCCACGCCTGCGCAGATGCTGGGCGAACTGGCCGCCGTACTGCGCGCGGCGCTCGACGCCGCTGGCGCGACGGCGCCCGCAGCGCTGGCAGCGCGGCTGGCGGCCGCGCAAGTCGGTGAATCGCACCGGGCGATCGCCGCTTCGCTGGGCCAGGGAAAGCGGGCGATCTGGCTGGGTGCGCTCTCGCTCCGCCATTCGTCCTACGCCGAGCTGCGTGCGCTGGCGCGCGAACTCGCCCGGGTCACCGGCGGCACGCTCGGCGAACTGCTGGAAGGCGCCAACGGCGCAGGCGCTTACCTCGCCGGTTGTGTCCCGCACCGCGCTCACGCGGGTACGGTGCGCCCGAGCTACGGCCGCAACGCCCGACAGATGCTCGAGGAGCCGCTCGCGGGTTACCTGCTGCTCGGCGCCGAGCCTTGGGCGGATGGCGTGCAACCCAATGCGCTGGGCACGCTGCAGCGCGCGCGCTTTGTGGGCGCGATCACGGCCTACGTTTCGCCGGCCATGCTGCAGGTCGCGCACGTGCTGCTGCCGGCGGCGGCATTCGCGGAGACCTCGGGCAGCTACGTCAATCTCGAGGGCCGCTGGCAGAGCTTCACGGGCGCGGCCCGCCCGCCGGGCGGCGCACGGCCCGCCTGGAAGATCCTGCGCGTGCTGGGTAACCTGCTTGACCTGCCGGGGTTTGACTACCAGTCCTCGGAAATGGTGCGCGATGAATTGCGCGCCGCCGTCGCGGCGGCTCCGCGCCTGGGATACGACAGCAGCTTCGTGCCGGGCGCGGCCGGCGTGGTCGAGAACCTGCGCGACGTGCCGATGTACCAGGTCGATCCGATTCTGCGGCGCGCGCCCTCGCTCCAGCAGACCCGCACCGGGCAGGCTCCCGCCGCGGAGTATCGTTCGTGAGCGGGGTGTCAAACTGGCTTGCGACGCGGTGGCTGGCGTTGCCGGGTTTTGCCCACTCGACGGTGTTCATCCTGGCTCTCACCCTCGTGCTGATCGTGTGCGTGGCGTATCTGACTTTGTGGGAGCGCAAGCTCATCGGCTGGATGCAGTTGCGCCGCGGCCCGAACCGCGTGCGCCTGTTCGGCATTCCGCATACCGAGTACATCGGCCAGCCCTTCGCTGATGTGGTGAAACTTCTGATCAAGGAGATCGTCACGCCGGCGCGCTCCAACAAAGTGCTGTTCCGCCTGGCGCCGGCGATTACGCTGATTCCGGCTTTTGCCGCCTGGGCGGTGATACCGATCGCGCCACGCTTCGCGATCGCGAACGTCGACGCCGGGCTCCTGTACATACTCTCGCTCACCTCGATGGGTGTCTACGGCGTGATCCTGGCCGGCTGGGCCTCCAATTCCAAGTACGCGTTCCTGGGCGCCATGCGCTCGGGCGCGCAGATCGTCGCCTACGAGATTGCCATGGGCTTTGCGCTGGTCGGGGTGCTTATGGCCTCGGGGAGCCTGAACCTGGGCACCATCGTCGATCACCAGCGTGGGGCGCCGTTTCACTGGAATCTCGTATGGCTGTTTCCGTTGTTCATGGTCTACTTTATCGCGGGAGTAGCCGAGACCAACCGTGCGCCCTTTGATGTCGCAGAAGGCGAGTCCGAGATCGTGGCCGGTTTCCACGTCGAGTATTCCGGCATGGGTTTTGCGCTGTTCTTCCTGGCCGAATACGCCAACATGATCTTGATTTCAGCGCTGACCTCGATTTTTTTCCTCGGCGGCTGGCTCAGTCCGCTCGATGGCTACCTGCCTGCCGGCAGCGCGATCCGCCATGTGCCGCTGCTGGGGCTGGTACTCGGCGACGGCACGCACTGGCTGGCGGCGAAAATCTTCTTCCTGTTGTGCGTGTTCCTGTGGTTGCGCGCCACGTTCCCGCGCTACCGCTACGACCAGATCATGCGGCTGGGCTGGAAGGTCCTGATTCCGATCACCATCGTCTGGATCGCCGTGGAAGGAATCCTCATCTGGTTCCGCGTCGGCCCGTGGCGCGTCTAAAGGGCAAACAAGATGTCGATCGCCAGCACCATCAAGACCTTCACGCTCTGGGAAATGCTCAAGGGCATGTCGCTCACGGCACGCACGCTGTTCCGGCGCAAGATCACCATCAACTACCCGGAAGAGAAGGCCCCGCAGTCGGTGCGCTTCCGTGGCTTGCATGCGCTGCGTCGCTACCCCAATGGGGAGGAACGTTGCATCGCCTGCAAGCTGTGCGAGGCCGTGTGCCCGGCGCTCGCCATCACGATCGATTCCGACGTCGCGCCGGACGGAACACGGCGCACGACCCGCTATGATATCGACCTGTTCAAATGCATCTATTGCGGCTTCTGCGAAGAGGCCTGCCCCGTGGACGCGATCGTCGAGACGCGCATTCACGAATATCACATGGAACACCGGGGCGAGAACATCATGACCAAGGACAAGCTGCTGGCCGTCGGCGAGCGTTACGAAGCCATGATCAGCGCCGACAAGGCGGCCGACGCGCGCTACCGGTAGGCGCGGGAAGGGGGTTCACTCATGCTGGTCGCAGTGCTGTTTTACACCTTCGCCACCATCCTGGTGGTCGCGGGCGTGGGTGTCATCATTTCGCGCAACCCCGTGCACGCCGCGCTCAGCCTGGTGCTGTGTTTCCTGACCAGCGCGGTGCTGTGGCTGCTGATCGAGGCTGAGTTCCTCGCGCTCGTGCTGGTGCTGGTCTACGTCGGTGCGGTGATGGTGCTGTTCCTGTTCGTCGTGATGATGCTCGACATCAATGTCGAGGAACTCAAGCGCGGCTTCACGCGCTACGCCTGGCTCGGCTGGCTGGTCACCGCCATCGTGGTCGCGGAGATCGTCGGGGTGATCGTGCAACGGCGCCTGGGGCTCGATGTCACGCGCGGCGCGGTGCCGCTCCCGGCGGACTACAGCAATGCCACCGAGCTCGGCACGGCGCTGTTCACGCGCTACGCCTACGCGGTCGAGCTCGCGGCCGTGCTGCTGCTGGTCGCCATCATCGCCGCGATCTCGCTCACCCTGCGCCGGCGCCGCGGCCTCAAGCTGCAGGATATCTCGGCGCAGGTGGCGGTGCGCGCCAGCGACCGCGTGCGCCTCGTCAAGATGAAAGCGGAGCCGCGGTCATGATCACCCTCGGGCACATGCTGACGCTCTCGGCCGTGCTGTTCGCCCTGTCGGTGGCCGGCATTTTCATCAACCGCCGCAACGTGCTGCTGTTGCTGATGTGCATCGAGCTACTGCTGCTCTCGGCCAATTTCAACTTCGTGGCCTTCTCGCGCTACCTGGGGCTGGTCGACGGCGAGGTGTTCGTGTTTTTCATCCTCACGGTCGCGGCCGCGGAATCCGCCATTGGCCTGGCGATCCTCGTCGTGCTGTTCCGCGAGCGGCGCAGCATCAACGTCGAAGACCTGAATACCCTGCGCGGCTAGTTATGAACCCGAATCTCCTGCTTGCCATCCCGATGCTGCCGCTCGCCGCGGCGATCATTGCCGGCCTGGGCGGGCGCCTGATCGGCCGCACGGCTTCCGCGCTGCTCGCCATCGCCGGGGTCGCCGGCGCCTGCCTGTTGTCCGTCCAGGTACTGAGCGCTTTGCTGCACGGGGCGGCGAGCTACAACGCCACGGTCTACACCTGGCTGCTGAGCGATGGCGTCAACATGCAGGTCGGTTTCCTCATCGACCGGCTCTCGGCGCTGATGATGGTCGTGGTCACCTTTGTCTCCTTGTGCGTGCACGTCTACACGATCGGCTACATGCACGATGACGACGGGTTCCAGCGCTTCTTCGCCTACATCGCCCTGTTCACCTTCGCCATGCTGATGCTGGTGATGTCGAACAACTTCCTGCAGTTGTTCTTTGGCTGGGAGGCGGTGGGCGTGGTCTCCTACCTGCTGATCGGCTTCTGGTACACGCGGCCAAGCGCCATCTTCGCCAACCTGAAGGCTTTTCTGGTCAACCGCGTCGGTGATTTCGGTTTTCTGCTGGGCATCGCCGGTGTCCTCTACTACACCGGCTCGCTCGACTACCAGGTGGCGTTCGACCAGGCGCCGCAGATCGCCACTCACACGCTGCACATCGCCGGCACCGCGGCGGGCTGGCCGGCGATCACCGTGATCTGCATCTGCCTGTTCATCGGCGCCATGGGCAAGTCGGCGCAGGTGCCCTTGCACGTGTGGCTGCCCGATTCAATGGAAGGCCCGACGCCCATCTCGGCCCTGATCCACGCGGCCACCATGGTGACCGCCGGCATCTTCATGGTGGCACGGATGTCGCCGCTGTTCGAGCAGTCGGATACCGCGTTGTCTTTCGTGCTGGTGATCGGCGCCACCACCGCGCTGTTCATGGGGTTCCTCGGCATCGTCAACAACGACATCAAGCGCGTAGTGGCCTACTCCACGCTCTCGCAGCTGGGTTACATGACGGTGGCGCTGGGCGCCTCGGCCTACAGCGTCGCCATCTTCCACCTGATGACCCATGCCTTCTTCAAGGCCCTGCTGTTCCTGGCGGCCGGCGCCGTGATCATCGCCATGCACCACGAGCAGGACATGCGCAAGATGGGCGGGCTCCGCCACCGTATGCCGGTTACCTACTGGACGAGCCTGATTGGCGCGTTGGCGCTGATCGGTACGCCATTCTTCTCCGGTTTCTATTCCAAGGACGCGCTGATCGAGGCGGTGCATGCCTCGCATCGCTGGGGCTCGGGCTACGCCTATTTCTGCGTCACGGCGGGCGTGTTCGTGACGGCGTTCTATACCTTCCGCATGATCTTCATGACCTTCCACGGCGAGTCACGGCTCGATCACCATGCGGAAGAGCATTTCCATGACGTCGGCTGGAACATGAAGGGGCCGCTGGTCGCGCTGGCGATTCCCTCGCTCCTGATCGGCTACTTCACCGTCGGCCCGGAGCTGTTTGGCGGCTATTTCGGCAGTTCCATCCGGGTCCTGGATGCCAACGACGTGGTCGCCGAAGTCGGCCGCGATTTTCACGGCGCCGCTTCATTCGCCGAACATTCGGTTCTGCACCTGCCGTTGTGGTTGGCGCTGCTGGGCGTGCTGAGCGCCTGGCACTTCGTGCTGCGCCGCCCCCAACAAGCCACCGCTATCCAGGAGCGCTTTGGCTGGCTCTACCGACTGCTGGTCAACAAGTACTACTTCGACTGGTTCAATGAGAACGTACTGGCCCGCGCCAGCCGCGGCCTGGGCCTGGCGTTGTGGAAGGGCGGCGACCAGGCGGTGATCGACGGCGTGATCGTCGACGGCTCGGCCGGGGCGGTGGGCTGGATCGCCGGTCGCGTGCGGCTGATCCAGAGCGGGTTCCTGTATTCCTACGCATTCTGGATGATTGTCGGCCTGGTGCTGATCCTGGGCTGGCTGCTCTTCGCCGGTGCGGGCCCGGCAGCGCAATCGTGATGCACGGCATCGACATCCTCTCGCTCCTGATCTGGCTGCCTATCGGCGGCGGCCTGGCCTTGCTTGCGCTCGGTGATGGCAACGCGCGCCTTGCACGCTGGCTCGCGCTGCTGGTGGCGTTCGCCACGTTCGTGCTATGCCTGCCGCTGTGGCAGGGGTTCGACACGGCCACCGCGAGTTTCCAGTATGTCGAGCGGCTGAGCTGGATCAGCCAGCTGCACGCTGATTACCATCTGGGTGTCGACGGCATATCGCTGCCGCTGATCCAGCTCACGACCTTCATGACCGTGCCGGTGATCATTGCCGGGTGGAGCGTGGTCGAGAAGCGCCCCGCGCAGTACTACGCCGCGTTCCTGATCCTGGAAGGGTTGATGATCGGCGTGTTCTGCGCGCTCGATGCATTGCTGTTCTATTTCTTCTGGGAAGCAATGCTGATCCCGATGTTCCTGATCATCGGCATCTGGGGCGGGCCGCGGCGCGTGTACGCGACGCTGAAGTTCTTTCTCTACACCTTCCTCGGCTCGGTGCTGATGCTGGTGGCGCTGATCTACCTGTATCTGGCCGCCGGTGATTACACCATTTCCGGTTTCCAGTCACTCCCGCTCACCCTGATCGAGCAGCGCTGGATCTTCCTTGCCTTCCTTGTGGCCTTCGCGGTCAAGGTGCCTATGTGGCCGGTGCACACCTGGCTGCCGGACGCACACGTCGAGGCGCCCACCGGCGGTTCGGTGATCCTGGCCGCAATCATGCTGAAGATGGGCGGGTACGGCCTGCTGCGCTTCAGCCTGCCGATTACTCCAGACGCGAGCCGGGAGCTGGATTGGCTGGTGATTGGCCTGTCGCTTATCGCAGTGGTCTACATCGGTTTCGTGGCGCTGATGCAGAGCGACATGAAGAAACTCATCGCCTATTCTTCGGTCGCTCACATGGGCTTCGTCACGCTTGGCGCCTTCCTGGCCTTCGATATTCAGGCTTCGACCGGCGCGCTGGCCGGCGCCGTCAACGGGCTCGATGGCGCGATGGTGCAGATGATCTCGCACGGCCTGATCTCGGGTGCGCTGTTCCTGTGCATCGGCGTGATGTACGACCGGCTGCATAGCCGCGAGATCAGCGCCTACGGCGGCGTGATCAACGTGATGCCGAAGTTCGGCGCCTTCATGGTGCTGTTTGCGCTCGCCAACTCGGGACTCCCGGGCACTTCGGGCTTCGTGGGCGAGTTCCTGGTGATCCTCGCCGCGTTCAAGGCCAACTTCTGGTATGCGTTCCTGGCCGCGACGACCCTGATACTCGGCGCTGCCTACACGCTCTGGCTCGTCAAGCGCGTGATCTTTGGTCCGGTGGCCAACGACCAGGTCGCCGCCATGAAAGACCTGAACGGACGTGAATTCCTGGTGCTGGCGATGCTGGCGCTCGCAGTGCTCGCGCTGGGCCTGTGGCCGGCGCCGCTCGTACAGACGATGGAAGCGACCGTGCAGCACCTGCTCCAGCAGCTTAGCCTGAGCAAGATACCGGCGGTTTGACCATGAATGAATCCGTCATGACGCTTGCTTCGCTCCGGCCCGCGATTGCCGAGATTTCCCTCGGGCTCGCCATCTGCGTCGTGCTGCTCGCGGACGTGTTCGCAGGCGCTTCCCGGCGTTACCTGACCCCGCTCCTGACGCTCGCGGCGCTGGCGGCGTGCGCCTGGCTTACGGTCACCGTGGGCGCCGTACAGGAGCGCACGGTGCTGTTTGACGGCCTGTACGTGGCTGACCGGCTTGGCGTGTTCCTCAAGCTTGCCGGGTTCCTCAGCGTCGGCCTGGCGCTGTTCTATTCGCAGGCCTACCTGGAGCGGCGTGCTATCCCGGGGGGCGAGTACCAGGTGCTCTCGCTCACCGCGCTGCTTGGCATCTGCGTGCTGGTTTCCGCCAACAGCCTGCTCACGGTATACCTGGGCATAGAGCTGCTGTCGCTGTCGCTGTACGCCCTGGTCGCCTTCGATCGTGACTCGGGAGTCGCCGCCGAGGCGGCCATCAAGTATTTCGTGCTCGGTGCCATCGCTTCGGGCACGCTGCTCTACGGCATGTCGATGCTGTACGGGCTGACGGGCACCTTGAACCTGGACAAGCTCGCCACGGTCGAGGCTGCGCATGGCGCCGGCTTCGTGATTGCCGTGACCTTCATCGTCGTGGCGGTAGCCTTCAAGTTCGGCGCCGTGCCGTTTCACATGTGGGTGCCGGACGTGTACAGCGGCGCGCCGGTGAGCGTGGCCTTGCTGGTGTCCACGGCGCCGAAGCTGGCGTCTTTCGCGCTGGTCACGCGGCTTCTGGTCTATGGCCTGGGCGCCGACCCAACGCTGTGGGTGCAGATTCTTACCACGCTCGCGGTGCTCTCGCTGCTGGCGGGCAATTTCATTGCCATCGCACAGACCAGCATCCGCCGCATGCTCGCGTATTCGGCGATTGCCAACGTGGGCTTCATCCTGCTGGGTTTCATCACCGCCGACAGCAGCGGGTATCGGGCTGCGCTGGCCTACACGCTGGTGTACGTGCTGACAACGCTCGGATCCTTTGGCGTCGTGCTGCTGGCCGCGCGGAGCGATGGCGAGGCCGAGGAACTCGACGACTTTAAGGGCCTCGGCGCCCGCGATCCGATGCTCGCGCTGCTGATGCTCGCGCTGATGTTCTCGACTGCTGGCGTGCCGCCGTTCGCTGGCTTTTGGGCCAAGCTGTGGATCATCCAGTCGCTCCTGCACACCCAGCACGTCTGGCTCGCCACACTGGCGGTGCTGGCCTCCGTGGTGGGGGCGTTCTACTACCTGCGCGTTATCTGGTTCATGTACTTCGACGCGGGCAGGGCACAGACCGCCATTGCGCGGCAGCCACTCACGCGTGGCGCGCTGGCGCTCAATG
Organism: Gammaproteobacteria bacterium; assembly: GCA_025357915.1. Classification (GTDB taxonomy): domain Bacteria; phylum Pseudomonadota; class Gammaproteobacteria; order Steroidobacterales; family Steroidobacteraceae; genus FEN-1191. The sequence goes on along the minus strand of JANYLH010000068.1, from coordinate 900 downwards.
CCCTGGCAGTGGCGGGGCTGGGGGTGATGCCCAATGCGCTGCTGGCGTTGTGCACGAGCCTGATCGGGTAGCAGGGGCGCGACCGGTTATTGGCGAAGGTCGCCTGGGCTCATGGCGGCGCCCGCTTCGACGATTTGAGCTGTGCCCAGCTCAAATCGTCGGCGTTCCTTCGCCCGCCCGGGCGCCTTGGCCATATTGTGCCACCGAGGCCTGGTGCGAAGTACCTGACGGCGCCTGCGGGCGGGCTCAGCGCGCCGCAATTGCGCCCAGGCGACCTTCGCCAATAACCGGTCGCCCACCACGATCCAGTCAGGTTCGCGCACAAGGTCCTGGCTTAGGGGGCCCGGAGTGGTGGCTTCCTATTCGGCGGCAATGGTGTAGAATGCTCGGCCCTTCTGGTGCGGGGTGGAGCAGTCTGGCAGCTCGTCGGGCTCATAACCCGAAGGTCGCAGGTTCAAATCCTGCCCCCGCTACCACACTTGTCTGCAAGGCCGCAGTGCCATCTGCGGCACGCAGGCAAGTCGCCTCAAACGCTGCTTTTTCCGATAGAAACCGCACCCGGTCGCCTTCGGTCACGACTCGGATCACATTGCCCGTGTAGCGGCGCACGGTGGCCCGCGCCCGGTCAACGTCCCGTTGAACGGCATTGGGAAGGTCGGCAACCATCTCTCGGAAGCCATCGGCCAGCCGTGGCAGCATTCTCTCGACCTTGGCGGCTCCCTGCGGCACCGCCTGCTGCCTGAGCCTCGCAAGCTCTGCTTCGGCTTCGGAGAGCCTACTGGCGAGGGCGGGGGACGACCGCAGCGCGCCGCAATTGCGCCCAGGCGACCTTCGCCAATAACCGGTCGCCCACCACGATCCAGTCAGGTTCGCGCACAAGGTCCTGGCTTAGGGGGCCCG
>JANYLH010000009.1 GCA_025357915.1 Gammaproteobacteria bacterium | reverse complement strand
CGCCGGCGGGTCGAGGCAAGGGCAGCAAGCCGCAGGCTGAAGAGGGCGCCGGGAAGCCGGCCACCCCGCGCCCTGTTGCCATGAGCTGGGCCAAGCGCCTGAAGCGGGTATTTGGGGTCGACATCGAAGCCTGCGCGCGCTGCGGCGGGAAGCTCAAAGTCATTGCCAGCATCGAGGAGCCGGCGGTCATTGCGAAGATTCTGGCGCACCTGGAGCGCACGGCGCCGGATCACTACCAGCCCGAGTTGCCGCTCGGCGCCAGAGCGCCGCCGGCGCAGTCCCGTCTGGTTTGAACCAAAGCTGAGAGTGCGTAACCGCTGACGGAAGACGGCGGGGTGGGCCGGCGTGTGCCTGGCTTGCGGTCGGGGCGGGGAAGGGCGGATTTGCCGGTGCGGGCCGGGGTCAGTGCGGCCGGCGGGCGGTCCGGAGGGGATCGTGGCTGCCGGATTCACGGGGCGGGGGCAAGCGATGGCGGGCTCGGGCACACCAATAAGGCCCGTTCGGCGAAGTTGGCTGTGCGGAAGGGGCCCTTTGAATTTCCTATCCGGCCGGTTTACCTGTCGTCGAATTTGCTCACTAACGGTGAGCAAAATTCTGGATTCTTAAACCTTCTGCCCATCAAGCCGCAGCGATTTCGCGCTGTACGATGGGCCGTACCTTGCCACGGAACTTCTTCTTGGCCTGCCACAGGTCGTAGTTGACCTGCATGCCGTACCAGAACTCCGGTGACGTGCCGAGCGCCTTGGACAGGCGCAGTGCCATCTCCGGGCTGATGCCGGTGGCGCCATTAAGCAGGCGCGAGAGCGCCACCCGGCCCACGCCCAGGCGCTTGGCCGCATCGGTGACGCTGATCTCGCTCAATGCTTCCTTGAGTATTTCGCCGGGGTGGCAGGGGTTGTGCATCTGATTCATTGTGCCTCTCCTAGTGGTAGTCCTCATAATCGAGCAGCACAACGTCGGTGCCCTCGAAAATAAAAGTCAGCCGCCAATTGCCGTTGACCGTGATTGACCAGCGGCCGGACTGATTGCCCCTCAGTTTATGCAGGCGCCAGCTCGGGATCGCCGCGAGGTCCTGCGGTTGCGTTGCGGCGTCCAGGGCGGTCAGTTGTGAGCGAAGCTTCTTGTCGTGCTTGGGCTGAATGCCAGCCTTGGAGCCCGTACGGAAGAAGCGTTCAAGCCCCTCGTGGCGGAATGACTTGATCACGGCGCATTGTATCCTGATAGGATACAGGTCTCAAGGTAGGGGTTTCTGGCGAGCGTGCCCGTCAGTCGCTCATCGCTTCAGGGATCGCGTTATGTGCTTTCACGCTCAATCGGTGACATGCGCTGTCAAGCGGCACGTTCCGACGGTTTTCCTGACGGTAAAATCGTGGCGCTCTCTCGAGAAGTTCAGCAGTGACCGCAACTTACATTCTTCATCAATGATCGAGTGGGAATAGGGAGTCTGTCGAAGTCTATCGAGGTCTAATGGTATCAATCGAGAGCCGTGGGGATTGCGCGGTGGATCGGACCGAATATCCGGCTTGAACTTGGTGGTTGCCAAACGTGTCGACGCATGCAGTCAATGGGCCTGCCGGTCGCTGCACGAGCACGGGGGGAACAGTTCGCCCTCAGCAATTCAAACAGCAGCAATACCTGCTACAGCGGACTCAGACGAGCGAGAAGCGACGGGCAGAACTCGGCCGCGTCCGGACATTCAGTGCCAAGGGCCGTTGCGCCGCCAAGTGCATTGTCGCAGCGAACCTTGGTCCCATGTTCACTACCGCACAGACGGCCGCTACTCTGGTTTCCTATAAGGATACATTGGCCGAGCTTGGGCGCGTTCTACGGGCAGAGCGCATGAATCACCGAACCTGATACTTTTGTCCTCACCACCCAGCTGGGTTAATGCTGGTCGCTGCACGATCATTGGAAGAGTTCGCAAATCATGGACCAAAACGAATTGCGCCCACAAACCGAGCATGAGCAGCCAGCGAACAGGGCAGCCGACCCGCCACGCGCGATTGCAGACGAGCGGGACCTTCTGCAGGAACTGCAGATCAAACAATTCGAGCTGGATACGCTAAATGACGAATTGCGGCGGAGCCGGGGCGAAACACGACGGTTCGCCGAAATCTTCAACCTGATGACCGATGGCGTGCAGGTGTGTGAACTGATCGTGGATGAGAGCGGGCATCCCATCGACGTCCTTATCCATGACGTGAATCCAGCCTACGAAACGCAAACGGGCATATCCAGGGAAAGCGTGGTTGGTCGGAGAGTCACTTAAATCCTGCCCATTCTCGAACCGGCGTGGCTGCTCCGATACGGCGAGCTCGTCCACCACAAGAAGCCGATAGCATTCGAAGAGTATAGTGGCGCGCTGCACCGCTGGTTCCGCGCGTCAGCGACATGGATACACGGCAACCGCTTCTTCGTCGTTTTCCACGACATAACCAAGTTCAAACAGACGGAGGCTGCCGCCCGCCAGTCCGAGACCATTATCCGATCTTCGGACGACGCCATCATGAGCAAATCGCTGGATGGCATGGTCACCAGCTGGAATCCTGGAGCGGAGGTCATGTTCGGTTACAGCGCCGAAGAAATGATTGGCAAGAAGATGGCGCTGCTGTTTCCCTCTAAACGGGTGAACGAGGAAGACGTCATTCTTGCGCGGATCAGGGGTGGCGAAACACTGGTTCAGTCTGACACGACCAGACTGCATAAAGACGGAAGTGAAATCGAGGTTTCGGTAACGATCTCGCCGATCTTTGACCAGGAAAAAACGATCATCGGAGCCTCGAACGTGGTTCGCAACATCTCCGCACGCAAGCGTGCGGAACGGTTGCTGCAGGAGGCCGAAACGCAGTTTCATGCGGCAATCAGCTCGTTGCGCGAGGGAGTCGTACTACTCGATAGAAATGGCGAGATCGTGTTCTGCAACGCGAGCGTGGAACGCATCGTCGGGCTAAGCGCGGCGCAGATGAGAGGAGTGACTGCGGTCGACACACGCTGGCGCGCCGTTCACGAAGACGGGTCCGATGTTCCTCGCGAAACCCATCCCGGATTGGTGGCCCTGCAACAGGGCATCCCGCAGCGCGACGTGATCATGGGAATTTACAAGCCTTCCGGCGAACTGACCTGGATTTCTGTCAACGCGATCGTGCTTGGGACGGAGGCTACGCGTACGGGTGTGGTCGTAACGGCTGTCGATATCACCGAGCGCATGACGATCGAGCGCACAATCCAGGACAATAACAAGGACTTGAAGAATGCGAAGGCGGCCGCCGAGAAAGCCAATCTGGCGAAATCCGAATTCCTGTCCAGCATGAGCCATGAACTGCGCACGCCGCTCAATGCGGTGCTCGGATTCGCTCAGTTGCTGGCGGCCGGCACACCGCCGCCGACATCGGAACAAGCGCTGTCAATCGACCAGATTTTGAAGGCAGGTTGGCACCTGCTGAACCTGGTCAATGAAATCCTCGATCTGTCGTTGATTGAAGCGGGGGGGCTGACGCTATCGCGGGAGCCAGTGTCCCTTCCTGCCGTGCTGCGGGATTGCCATGAATTGCTGGAGTCGCCGGCGCGGGAACGTGAGATTCAAATGACGTTCCCGTCAGTTGCAAGCCCCATCTACGTTTATGCCGATTACACCAGGCTCAAGCAGGTGATGATCAATTTGATCGCGAATGCCATCAAGTACAACCGGGTTGGCGGCGCGGTCACAGTCCAATGCTTGATGAACGGAGAGAACCGGGTGCGCGTCAGCATTAAGGATACCGGAGCGGGGCTTTCCCCGACGCAGTTGGCACAACTATTTCAGCCGTTTAACCGCCTTGGGAAAGAATCTGGTTCCATAGAAGGCACCGGCATCGGGCTGGTCGTCACCAAGCGGCTCGTCACAATGATGGGCGGCATTATCGGCGTCGAGAGCGGTGCCGGTGTGGGCACTGAATTCTGGGTTGAATTGGGGGTCGCGAGCGCGCCGGCGGCGACAATCAGCGGCTTCGATGGAATAGCGGCGACGCAGCAAGGGCGTCAAGGCGAACCCAATCTGTCGCCCCAGCGCACACTGCTGTACGTCGAGGATAACCCGGCCAACTTGCTCCTGGTCGAACAACTGATAGCGCAGCGCAGCGATTTGAGAATGTTGACGGCCGTTGATGCTTATCTGGGCATCCAGATGGCGCGCGTTCATCATCCTGACGTGATCTTGATGGATATTCATTTGCCCGGCCTCAGCGGATTTGGCGCCTTGAAAATCCTGCGCGAAGATCCGAAGACAGCACACATTCCGGTCCTGGCCATATCGGCCAACGCCATTGCGCAGGATGTCGCAAAGGGGATGGAGGCGGGATTCTTCCGCTATGTGACCAAGCCTATCAAGATCGACGAATTTATGAAGGCGTTGGATGTCGCATTGCTTTACGCGGCAGAGAAGTGCTTACCCGGAAAGGACACAGTCGCCTGATGCGGCGGAAAATTGGTCAGTCGATTCTATTGGGGAAGCATAGTGCTTGAAATATCCGAAATCTGGAACACCGGCATCTTGATCATCGACGACAGAAATCCCATGTTGTGCTGTTGGAACAGATGCTTCGCGATGATGCAGGCCAACCTCCGTTTGTCCGCATTCGAGAATCAGGTCTGATGTCTCTTCAGGCCGCTTCGAACGGCAGCCCGGGTGCATCGGGCGCGGCCAGCGCTGCCAGGCCCGGCAGATCGGCGAGCCGCTTCCCGCCGCGGCTGCTGCGGTGCCACCAGGTCGAGAACGACGCGCACGGGCGGTCCACCTCGGCAAACAGGCGCAGCGGTGCGCGCTGCACCACCGGGCGCGGCAGCAGCGCGCCGACATGCGGGTCGGCCAGTGTCTGCACCAAGCGCGCACCGGCCAGCGCCTGCGCGAGATCCTGCCCGCTGCCGTGCCAACGCAGCGGTGCGATGGCCTCCATGCGTGCGCCCACGAAGTCCCAGCGCGCGGCACTCCACGGCCAGGTCGCGTGGTGTTCCACTGGCCACCAGCCCACGCTCCGGCAGCCCGCGGGCAGGTCGGCCGGCGGCTCGCCCAGCGCCCAGGGGTGCACCAGCCAGACGTCGCGGCCGGCCACGTCGGGGGCCTGCGAAGCTGCCGCACTAACGCCTTGGGGCGCGGACCACAACTCCGGCTCGTCGACGCCGTAGCCCTGCGGCGTAGCCGGGATGGGCCGTGGGCTGCGCGCCAGCGCGTCCAGCGCTTCGTAGGATGTGTCGAGCACGCTGCCGGCGCTGTGCCATGCTGGCGGTGCGTAGCGGGCCACGTTGTCGGCATTGAAAAGGTAGGGCTTGTCGCTGCCGGTGCCCGCCACCCATTGCCAGCTCAGGTGGTTGCTGGCCAGATCGCCGTCCAGCAGGTGGGCCACCAGCCAGTCGGCGCCGGCGCGCCAGTGCACCTTGCGCAGATGCACCACGTAACTGGCCAGCCACATGCGGGCGTGGTTGTGCACGTAGCCGGTGGCGTACAGCATGCGCACGGCCTGATCGATGACCGGCACGCCGGTACACGCCTGGCGGATATCGGCCGGCAGTTCTGGCGAATAGGCGCTTTCGGGCAGTGGGCCGGCGTGCAGCGATTGCAGGATGCCGCTGCCCCGGTGCTGCCACACGTGATGAAAGTATTCGCGCCAACCCAACTCGAAGACGAACTTGTGCTGCACGTCAAGCGGGTGCCGCGCCGCCACGCCGGCCAGCACCTCGGGCAGAGTGACGAAGCCGTGAGTGATGTAGGGCGACAGCCGCGTCACTGCGCCTTCGATGGCGTTGCGGCTGCGCGCATAGTCTGCCGGGCGCACGGCGGCGATGCGGGTTTGCGCCGCTGCGCGCGTCGGCGGGAAGTGCTCGAGCGGCGTCATGCGGCCGTGCCCACTGCGCCGCGGCGGATGGCCTCGGCGCGCTGCAGCACGGCATGGCGTTGGGGGTCGCTCAGTCGCACCACGTTCTTCACCTGCAATGCCATGCGCGCGTTCTTCGCCAGCAGCGGCTCATGGCGCATCAGGAAGTCCCAGTACAGCGTGGTGTAGGGGCAGGCGCGATCGCCTTCGCGCTGTGCCGGGTCGTAGCGGCAGCTGGCGCAGGGACCGCCCATGCGCTGGATGTACTTGCCGGTGGCCACGTAGGGCTTGCTCGCCATCAGGCCGCCGTCGCCGTACTGGCTCATCCCCAAGGTGTTGGGCAGTTCCACCCATTCCACCGCGTCGACGTAGACCGCCAGATACCACTCGTGCACCTGTTGCGGCCGCACGCCCAGCAGCAGCGCGTAGAGGCCCGTTACCATCAGGCGCTGGATGTGGTGGGCGTAGCCATGCTGCAGGGTCTGCGTGAGGGCGTCGTGCAGGCAGGCCATGTCGGTCTGGCCGGTCCAGTACCAGGCGGGCAGGTCCTGCTGCGCGTCCAGCGCGTTGCGTTGGGCGTAACCGGGCATCTGCGTCCAGTAGATGCCGCGCACGTATTCGCGCCAACCCAGGATCTGGCGGATGAAGCCCTCGGCGCTCTGCAAGGGTACGTGCCCGGCGTGGTATGCGGCCTCGGCCGCCTGCACCACCTCGCGGGCGCCCAGCAGCTTCAGGTTCAGCGCCGCCGACAGCTGCGAGTGGTACAGCCAGGGCTCGCCTGGCCACAGCGCGTCTTCATAGCGGCCGAACAGGGGCAGCCGCTGTTCGATGAATCGATGCAGGCTCTGCAGCGCCTGCTCGCGCGTGACGGGCCAGGCGAAGCTCTCGAGCGAGCCCGGGTGCTGCGCGAAGCGTTCGTTGACCAGCGCGATGACTTCACGCGTGATCTCATCGGGCTCAAAGGTGGCGCGTGCTGGCAGCGTTCCAGGGCCATTGCGACCAAAGGTGTCGCGGTTGTCGGTGTCGAAGTTCCACTGGCCACCAATGGGCTGGCCGTCTTGCATCAGCACGCCATGGCGCTGGCGCAGCTCGCGATAGAAGTACTCCAGCCGCAGCGACTTGCGCCCCATGGCATGCGCGGAGAACTCGCGCACCGTGGTATAGAAGTGCCGGTCTTCGCAGACCTCCAGTGTCAGCCCCGCGGCCTCCACCACCGCCTTGAGCGACTGCCAAACCCGCCAGTCGCCCGGTGTCGTCATCACCACCCGCTGTGGGGCCAGCGTCGCCAACGACGCCTGCAGTTCGGCCGCCACGGTGCCGCGGTTGCCCGGCTCGGCCAGTCGCGTGTAGTGCAGCGGCCGGCCGGCGGCGCGCAGTGCTTGCGCGAAGTGACGCATCGCCGACAAGAAGAGCGCGATGCGCTGCTTGCTCGACCAGACGTGGGTGGACTCCTCGTCGGCTTCGGCCATCCACACCGCATCCTGCGTCGGGTCGAAGCCATCGAAGGCCGCGGCATCCGGATTGAGCTGGTCGCCCATTACGACGACGAGTGTGCGCAGTCGGGTCATGGTCGGTGGATCGCTATGCCTGACTTGCGGCAGGCGTCAGAACAGAACTTCACGTCGTTCCAGGTGCGCGCCCAGCGCTTGCGCCAGGTCATCGGGCGGCCGCAGGCGAGGCAGGCCTTGCTTGCCAATGATTGCTTGTTGCCCTTGAACGAGGCCGGCGTGTTGGGTTTCATCGGCGCCGGGGTTAAGGAGGGGGCATGAATTCGGGCCGGACACGGCCGGTGCAGGGCGGCTGCAGTCGATGACGCGGTGGCCAGCGCACGCGCGCAACGCCAGGCCCCCTCGACACCCGCACCGGCCAGGGTAACACTGCGAATGCTCCCGGTTCGCGCTTTCGCGTTACGGGGGGATGACGGCAAACATGGCAAAAGCCGGCGTGCATCGATTGTCAGGCAATACTCCCTGCGGGATGGTCATCGACCCTGCGCCAGCCGAAAAAGGGGTTAGTCGTACCCGATCAAATCAGAACAGTGGACAAGGTTCGTTTTTCAGGCGACTCGGCGCGGCTTCTGCAAAGACCCTCTCAGCAGTATGGGTCGCATTGTAGGAGGTGTTCGCCGAGTAGCAACTGGGAGACCCTGGCGTCATCAGGGATTCCGCCATGACCGCGATGAACCTTTCGCCATCTATTGGCAGCTTTCGCCAGCAGGCAATATTTCTTGTCGGTGGCTCTGACGGTAGAATTGAAGCGGTGACTTTCAAAGGCATGTAGCTTCAACGGCTTATACGTTCCGGAGACAATGGAGTGGGAGTGAGGGGTCGAGCCTCTCATGGTGGGCCAGGGTTGTTATCCGGCGTTCAGCTCGGACCATGCCAATTCGCAGAACATCAATTTTGTTTCAATGAGATGCGGCATTTCACGCTGGCCAGGGTTGGACGACGGACCCTGGTCAGTCAGGCTCGCCGGTTCACATACCTTCCGCTTGCAACCCCTGCTTTTGCAAATGGCTGGCTAGCTCCTTGACCAGGTTTATTGGATCGCCGCCCACCCAAATAACTGCTCCCAGCACGATCAGGTTGGCAGCGACGCAAAACCGGAACACCTTCCGAAACTCATGCTTGCGCGTCTTGTGGCGAAACAGTTGCTGCGCCACCCAGGCAATTGGCCATCCGCCAGCGAGTGCCAACATTTGCAGCCGTGCTTCTGAAACCCGCCATCCGCGTCGCTCCGCCGCCAATTTATCCAGCGCATAGGCACAAAGGGTCACGACACCAATGGCCAGGTACCAGACAGGCACCACCCCTCGCAGATGGCCGGTGGCAGCAAGTGTGGGCAACGCCAGCAGAAAAGCGCCCGCAATGAAAATCGCGCGACCCAAGTGTGGCGGCGCTGGCGGGGGTTCCGCAGTTGGGGTGGCACTTGGGGCAGCAGTCAGCGAATCACCGACGTTTTGAGCGCGAGTACGACCTCGGCCATCGCTCCCGATCTCGTAAGTTACGCGTTGGCCGTTCGCGGGCCGAGCCCCGCGATCGCGAAATGCGCTCACATGGCAGAACACGCGGGAACCACCCTCGGCGGGGATTATGAAGCCGAATCCGCGGGCGTCCTTCCAATCCGCAATCGTGCCTTTGAATCGCATTGGGGACGGAGCATAGCAATATCACGTAGCTCGAAAGGTTGCGGCCAAGGAATCCTGCCGTCAGCTTCGACCACCTGGCTTTTTGAGACTGGTCGGCTTATCCCGCTTGTGGGCTTGCCAGCGCCGCCTATTGGCACCCTCAGCCTTACGAAGGCGGTACCTGTCCCAAGTCAATTTCGACCAACGACTCAGGCCTGTAAATGCATACCACAGCACCAATCCGGCTCCCACCACAAAAGAGCCTGCACCTTGTGGACTCAAGCGCGAAGCCCAGCTACGAAATCTTGCAGCGACCGTATGCAGGTCGGCGTAGTGCGAAAGTACTGTATTGCGGTACAGCCACAGCACGGCGAGGGCCGCCGCAATGACAACGGCGAGATACATTGCACCCTTGGCAATATGCAACACCCGGTGGACGACCCTTCGCGACCGGTTGTACATGTACTCTCTTTCGTCCAGCGTCACTGTGCCTGCTTCTTGCCCTTCGCTGCAGGCTACAGGAACGCCGGATTGCCGCTCGCAAAGTTGCCGATATTCGGCAGCACGCCAGGCAGTTCGCCGGCGCTGACTCCGAACCAGCCAGCGAGGGTAGCCGCAAACTGGTCGACCGAGGTGCTCGGTAACAACCGCCCCTGACCCACCTGATCGTCGGTGTCGACTGAGACATGCGGTGCCGTGCCGTAAAAGCGGCCACCGTTTACCGCTCCGCCGACGACGAAATGATGACTGCCCCAGCCATGATCGGAGCCATCGGAATTGGAACTCAGCGTGCGCCCGAAATCCGAAGCTGTGAACGCCGTAACGCTGTTGACCACGCCCAGCTCCACGGTCGCCTGGTAAAAAGTGCTCATCGCGTCGTTGACCTGGGTCATCAACCCCGGGTGGTTCTGCATCAGGAAATCGTGATTGTCGAAGCCGCCGATTGACACGAAGAACACCTGTCGCTTGACGCCCAGCGCAGCGCGGGCACCGATCAGCCGCGCCACGATTCTCATCTGGGCGGCAAGTGGATTGTTCGAGTCAAAAACGGTATTGAGATTGACGCCGGCCAGCGCGGCATTCACGCCCCCCTCCAGCTGGATCGAGCGGCGCGTGACCACGGCATACTCGTCTTCGAGCGACTGCGCACTGGTCCGCGTAATCAGCGCAGCCAGTGCATCGCGGACGCTGTCCAACCCATAAGGCGAGGCCTGCAGCGCGTTGATCCTGATAGCACCATCCGGGCTGATCTGGTACTGGAGTGCATTACGGCCGGCAACGAACACTGCGTTGCCAGCAGCCGAGATGCAGGTGAGCAAGGCATTGCCATTGCCCGACATCGCCAGATCGCCGATCCGTCCTCCCCAACCCACCGTCGAACCTTCGCTCCCCAGCGCCTGCCAGATCGATTGCTGGTCATTGTGCGAAAACAGTTTCGGCGGCAGTGGATAGAGCGTGCGATTCGAGCCTTCGTACTGCGCCCGGGTCACCGGCACGATCAGTGGGCCAACGTTGAGCTGCACGGCGAGCTTGCCGACGTCGAACAGTGTCTTGAAACCGCCGAGTTCGGGTGTCAGCGCGTACTGCAGGCCATCGGTCAGGCTGTTGCCGCCCGGCGGCGTCAGCGCGGTGGCGGTCAGTTCGTCGTGCCCGTAGGCAATGCCGCCGCGCGTGCGTCCGGCGCCACCGCCGCGGATCGCACTGTAAAGATCGTAGTTGGGGAGGTCATAGGGGATGACCGTGTTGGCGTAATCGTTGCCGCCGTAGAGGAACACGCACACCAACGCTTTGTAATCCGTGGCATCGAAGGCCGCGGCTTCACCGATCGCAGCCAGATTGACTGCCAGCGGCCAGGCAGCACCCATCGCTCCCAGCTGCACAGCACGTTGCAGCAGCAGCCGTCGGGTCCACAGATTCGCTGCGCGCGCTGTCATGATTACTTCTGCACCAGGTATTCAGGGCAACTGAGGATCATCAGGCAGGCGGAGGCCAGCAGATAGAGCTTGGCGTCGTCGCTGCTGGCAGCGGTGACGCCAAGCGGCGCCAGTGCACCCTGCATCGTGACTATCGAATTGGTCGAGAGCTGATTGGCACACAAGCGCAGATTGAGCCAGGTGATCACCGCGGGTACGTCGTGGGCAATCGGCAGCAGCGTCGCGTAACTGGGCTGCACGTCGCTGTAGCCCCAGCGGATTATCCACTCCAGGAAATTGATATAGCCCGCGGTGGTGGTCTCGTTGAGCAGCTGGAACTCGGGTGCTTCCTTGCCATTGGCCGCCAGCGCGGTATTCGGTGGCACATAGCCGGGACGGAAAAAATTGAATACCGACGGTGAGCGCAAGGCGCTCTGGCCCAGCCCGTTGTCGCTCGATGACAGATCGTAGATCTCAAACGCGCCGGTGCTGGAGCGCATACCCACTGTGCGCGCCCATTGCACCAGCCGCACCATCGGTTCGCGCAGTTTCCCTGCCAGCGGCGCAGTCGCGCTGGGCGCGGCGCGCGCCTCGGGATCGGTCAGTATCGCGCTCCATACGGCGCGCAGATTGCCACGCACACCACTGCCGTCGTTGTTGAACGCGCTGGCAACGCGCTGCACGTAGGCAGGCGAAGGGTTGCTGGTCACCAGGCGCTGGATCATCTGCCGCCCGAAAAACGGCCCCACATTCGGGTGATTGAACAGCGCATCGAGTGCCATGCGCAGCGCCTCGGCACCGCCGGTATTGGCGCCGATCGTGGTCCCAAGGAATGTGGCCGCCAGACTGGAATGAGCGGCGGGGTTGAGCCGCATCGGATCGGTCGCGAACTCCGTGCTGGGAATAGCGTAGTTGACCCAGGCCACGTCGGTGAAGGTCACGCGCGAATAGTCGTAGTCGTAACCCGTAAACACGCGCGCCAGATTCGACACGTCGTCCTGCACATAGGTTTCGATCGGCTTGCCATCGGTACCGACTTTCGGCGTGCCATCCACGTTCAGCTCATAGAGCCCGATCGTGAACAGCTGCATCACCTCGCGCGCATAGTTTTCATCAGGCTGGCGACCACTGGCCGCATCTTCCTTCAGGTTGCCACGGGTATTGAGATAGAAGCCCATCGCCGCGTTGAGCGTGATCTTTTCGAGCAGCGTGCGAAAATTGCCGAAGGCATTGCCGGTGAGCAGGTCCCAGTACGCGGCAATCATGTACGGCGGATAGAAGCCGTCGATCGGTGTCAGCGACACTACGAAATACTCGGACAGCGCCAGCGCCACGCGCTTGCGCATCTGGTCGGGCCCGGTCAGCAGCTGATTCCAGATCATGAAATCGCCAAACTGCTGCCAGAAGTAACGCTGCTCTGCGGTGATGGAATTGTGGCCGCGCGCCGTGAGCCAGGCGACACCACTCTGGCCGGGCATAGAGCCGTATTGGTTGTTCAACCAGGTGGCGAAGCCCTGCGTCTTGAGCGAAGCGATATCGGCGTCGGTCGCGGCGAACTGCGCCTGCTGCAGAAAGCGCGCGGCCTCGACGTCGGTCATCGTCACCGGTGGCGGCGGCGGGCCACCCACAGCGCTGCCGCCTCCGCCGCCGCAGGCCGCCAGGCTTACGGCCGCAGCCAGGGTAACGGCGTGCAGACCCACGCCGACGCCGTCGGATTCGGTGCGCCGCTCGTCGCCAGTGGTCAGTGCGTCGCCCTCGGTATCCAGAAAATGCCCCGCATGTGCGCTGCAACTACGATACTCCGGTGCAGCGCAACCGCCTAGGCATCCGTCTCACGGCGGCGCCTGCCAAGCCGAGTATTGCCGCGGTGGCGCTTCTGAGTGTGGCTCCAGTCCTTGCAGCGCCAAAGGTGGCCAGCGTCCGCCGAATTCCGCAGGTTAACAAGGATACTGCAGACTCCTATACAGCAGGACTCCCTGAGGCCGCGGTGTCCGAACCCGTTGCCAGCGTGGCTCCTGCCCTCAGCGTAACTCCGGCGCCGGCGATCGAGCAGGTCGCGACGGCAGCCGCGGCCCCGGTCGACGCCGCGGCCCCGGATAGTTCGATCACCGCTGCAGTGAAGTCGCAGCTGGCCGCGGACAGCGCGAGTCAGGGCTACGAGGTCGGCGTCACCACGACGCTCGGTGTCGTGGCATTGTCCGGTACCGTTGCCACGCAGGCTGCCATAGATCACGTGCGGGAGGTCGCCGCCAGCGTCAAGGACGTTAAGAGCGTCGACACCTCCGGACTGAAGGTCACCAGCGGTTAAGCCACGCCCAGGGTGCCGCGCCGGCTGCTTCGCACTGGCAGCCGGACAGCCACGCGAATGCGGGTTTTCCTTCGCCAGGGGCGCGATCCTGTGCGGGTCCTAGACCGCCACTTTCAGCTGGTGCAGCGGTGCGACGGTATCCTCTATCGCCACCCACTGCAGGTCGCCAGCGTAGCGCCAGGCCATCCGGCCATGCTCGTTGAGGGCGAACAGGTGCAGCCACCGGTTGTCGAACAACGCGCGCACGCCGGCGTGCCGACGCAGGACCTCGCTCATCGCCGCGCGCGGGGCTTCGATGCACACCGTCAGGCGCAGTGGCTCATGGACGTAGCGCTCTCCGTCGTGAACCGATTGCCACGGCAGGCCCGCGCGCATCGTGCCTCCGTTGCCCTCGACGACACCGATGCCGCCGGTGACGTTGTGCAGCAATTTATTGCCGGCCCCGAACACCTGCGGCGCGACCGTCGAGCCGTAATACTGCAGGCTGATCCAGCTCGCGACGACCACGGGGGCGGTCATGATCAGCTCGAGTACTTCGAAGCCCTGGTCCTGATGCCATGTGTAGTCGTGCAGGAACGCGCGCCCTTCGAGGCTCTTGCCTGCGGTGCGTGACCGGGGCGCGGCAATGAAGGCGCTGCAGCCCGCCAGCGCCCATTCCGGCCGAACCTCGGCCCAGTCACGGCTGCGCGCAGGTATGGCGCTGGCGGCCTTTGCGCGCGGCAGGCGCAGGGCCCGTTCGCTACGCGTGGCCTTGCCGGCTGCGGCGAGCCAGGTCCGCGCCTGCTCAAGGTCCGGCGCATGCGCAGCCGAAGGGTGGTCTTCCGCATACAGTCGGATCGCGTCGGTGGTCGTATCGTGCAAGGCGCCCACGAAGAGAGTATCCGCCGGAATCGCGATGCCACGGGGCACCAGGCTCGCGCGCACTGCCGCGTCGTTCAGCAGCGTGGCCAACAGTCTCGCATTCACCTCACCCGAATAGCCGCCGCAGGCGCCGCAATGGAGGGCACTGGCGTGGGGGTTGTTGACGACGCTGGCGCCGTGACCCGCGAGGACGACCAGACGGGCGAAGCCGTGCGTGAGCGACATGGCCCGCAGTACTGACTCGGCGCACTTCGTCCGGATCTCGAGATCCGGGTCCGGATCGAGACGCGGCGCGGGATCGTTCGGCAACGGCGTGCCTCGCAGCCCGAGTGCGTCCCCCAGGAGCTTTACGATGTATATCGGCCCGGCTGCCTCGACGAACGCGAAGCAGGAGACGGCCGCGAGTTTGAACCGGCCCCACGCCCGCGTGGCGCGCGAGCTGATGCGAGCCAACCCGTCCCTGGCCGCCAGCTCGGGTCCGCCGGCGCGACTTGCGAGGGCGGGACTGAGGAGCACGGGCAGGCGCAGTTCCGACACATCCGAGGCCATGCGCCGGTGCGAGACGGTCAGGCCGAAGAAGCCCGCAAAGCCGAAGGTCTGAACGCGTGGGTCCACGGCTTCGAGCGCGCGGCGAAACACTTCTGAGCGGACGTCGATACAGAAAACCGCCTGAAAAGCGGGATGGGTGGACTTCGCTGCGACCGCGGGCCGCGCGAGGATCCCCTGAAGCGCCCTCTGCGCGGCGCGCTCTGATGCTTCCTGGAGAATGGCGTCGGCAACCAGGTCGGCGGACGCGATCACGGGCTCGGCATGGCTCGCCTTGACCGCATCCCACCCGGCGGAGAGATCATCGGCATAGCGAGTGAACAGGGTTGCTTCCCAGATCAGCCGGATCGCCAGGAAGTCCGTGAGGGTGTCGTCCGAGTTTCCTGCGAGTTCCGCCTGCCACAATTGGTAGCGGGCGTACTGCGCCCAGCCCCCGAGCGTCATGAGCAACTGGTGGAAGTAGCTCGCCATCGCCTCGGCGCCGAGATTGAGACGGCTGACCACCTGGAGCAGCGCGTCCTCGGCACGCTCGGGTGCTGCGGATACGTGCGTGGCGAAGTTCCGCAGGCCCGTGATCTCGGGGGTGAGATCGTGTGTGGCCACCGCCCGCCAGGCTGCGTAGGCTCCTGTGCCGCGCGGCGCGCACCACAACGCCTGGCCCTGATCGAAATAGCCCGCTGCCCACGCGCCGAAGCGCTCAGCGATGAACGCCGGCCAATCGAGGCCCGATGCCTGCGCCGCCAGGTCGGCCAGGGTCGGCAACGCCGCGACCATGGGTGTCGGGACGAGCGCCGCGGCCTTCAGCGCAGCGAGATCGGCAGGGCGCCGATCAACGGGTGCGGCCATCAGGGCGTCGGTGAGATCCGCATCGCTGATGACGCCGGCGATGATTTGAGACTGATACCAGCTGCGGGACATGGTGACCGGGGCTCCTGCCACGCGCGCAAGACGCGCGCCCACCTGGGCGAGACTCTCACCGCTTTGCCCGAGGAACGGATTGACCGCGACGCTCGATGCCAGGGGCCAGGCTGGAGGGATTGCCCGGCACGCTCGCTCCACCGCGTCATGGAGTCGCTCCACGTCAGTCAAGGTGGGTTCAGGGTGACCCTTCACGAGTCAGCGCTCCACTTGGGTTGGAGTTGGAGTACGCACGGACCAGCCATGCAGCAGCCGGTCAAACACCGCATTCGCATAGAAGCCGTTCGCAAGGTGCACACGCAGGCCCGCTGCGGCCGGGTGGTACGCCCAAAGCGGGAACATCGCCTGGACGAAGGCGATCAAGCCGAAGCTGATCACGGCCAGGATGATCAACGCCCACTCAAGCGGCCCCGCGGGTGGGGCAGCCGGCAGGACCCCCGCAGTCAGCCATGCGGCCAGGGCTTGCAAGGCGAAATAGCTGACGGACGCCGCCACCGCGTACACCGCCGTGCGTCGGGTCAAGGCGCGCGGCGCTGCATCCGCGAACCCCTGGGCCAGCAGATAGGCGACTCCAAATATCAGGATGGCTCCGAGCGCGACGGACTGGGGGGATTTGTGCTGGAACCCGAAGGCGAGGCCGACGAGCGCATAGATCGCGAGCGCCACGAGGAAGGCCCGTCCGACGTCCCGCGCCGTCGGGATCGCTACCGGGCCTGGCCGGCGGATCTCGGCGACCCGCTCCACCGCTCCGCCAGAGGACAAGAAAGCGTGCGCCTTATACAACGAGTGCGCGGCAATGTGCAGCAGCGCAAGCGGGAAGAGCCCAAGGCCGCACTCCAGGATCATGAACCCCATCTGCGCGACAGTCGACCAGGCCAGCGACGTCTTCACCGCCGACTGCGTCAGCATCACCAGTCCGCCGAACAGGGCGGTAAACCCGCCGATCATCACGAGAGCCGCCAGCACACCGGGTGCGAGCAGCATCAGATCTGCAAAGCGGATCAGCAGGAACCCGCCCGCGTTGATGACCCCGGCGTGCAGCAGTGCGGACACCGGGGTCGGTGTTTCCATCACTTCGGTCAGCCAGCCGTGAGTGGGGAACTGGGCGGACTTCAATATGGCTGCGACCGCGAGCAGGCCGGCCGCCGTCACGGCGAGGCCTCCGCCGTTGCCGATCCGGGCCGCGGCCATGAGGCTTGCAATATCGGTCGTACCGTAGGCACCGGCGAGCAGTATCGCGGCTCCCATCAATGCCAGGTCCGCGGTGCGCGCCAACACGAATTTCTTGCGGGCCGCGCGCTGCGCGGCGATTCGCCCAGGATAGAAGAGCAGGAGACGATGCAGGAACAGGCTAGTCGCGATCCAAGCGACCACCAACTGCACCAGGTTGCCGGCCAGCACCAGCAGCATGACGGCGGCCAGCGTCAGGCAAAGCCACCCGGTGAATGCCCCTTGCCGCTCCTCGCCGTCCAGATACGTTGTCGCATAGCGCAGCACAACCCAACCGATGAAGGCCACCATCACGAGCATGACTGCGCTCACGGCGTCGAGGCGCACTGACAAGCCGATGCCACCGAGGCCAAGGAGCCGGCTCGTCCCTGGCCCGTGCAGTGCCAAGGGGATCAGCGACACTGCCGCCACCGCCAGCACGGCCAACGAAAACGCCGCTACGCACCGCAGGACCCAGCGTGGCGAGCGGCCAGTTCCCAGGAATCCGCATGCGGCGCCCACACCCAGCGCCAGCGGCGCGAATAACGGCAACAGCTCAACCGGCACGGCCTTCTCCCGCCGCGCGCAACGCGGCCCGGCGCCATTTATAGCCGGATGTTGCCCATGTTTTAAATTCATTGTTTGCTGTGTATCATTCTGTTTTAAAGAACGAT
Source organism: Gammaproteobacteria bacterium (assembly GCA_025357915.1). Classification (GTDB taxonomy): domain Bacteria; phylum Pseudomonadota; class Gammaproteobacteria; order Steroidobacterales; family Steroidobacteraceae; genus FEN-1191. Next base: position 20,791 of record JANYLH010000009.1, on the reverse strand, counting down.
ATGCGAAACCTGAACTACAACCACCTGCGCTACTTCTGGGCCGTGGCACACGAGAGCAACCTCACCCGCGCGGCGCTGCGCCTGCACGTATCGCAATCCGCACTCTCGGTGCAGATCAGGAAACTGGAGCACCAGGTCGGACATCCGCTCTTTGAACGCGTCGGCAGGAAGTTGCTCCTGACCGAGGCGGGGCAGATTGCGCTCGACTACGCCGACACCGTATTCAAGGCCGGCGATGAATTGCTGAGTACCTTGCAGGATCGACCCCTGGCCAACCGGCAGGTGCTGCGGGTGGGTGCGCTCACCACCCTGTCGCGCAATTTCCAGCTCGAGTTCCTGCGCCCCCTGGTCGGGCGGGCGGACGTGGAGCTTGTCGTACGGTCCGGAACGTTGCGCGACCTGCTTGCCCAGCTCGAGATCCATGCGGTCGACGTGGTTCTCGCCAACTGCGCCGCGCCGCGGGACGCGCGCTCATCGCTGCGCAATCATCTGCTCAACCAACAGCCCGTGAGCCTGGTTGGCCGCCGCCGCCGGCGCACGCAGCGCAAGTTTCGTTTCCCCGAGGATCTGCGCACAGAGCCCGTGCTGCTGCCGAGCCTCGACAGCGAGATCCGGCTGGCGTTCGACCGGGTCCTCGAACTCGCGGCGATCCGGCCGATCATCCTGGCCGACGTCGACGATATGGCGATGTTGCGCCTTCTTGCCCGCGAGCGCGACGCGATTACCCTGGTGCCGCCCGTCGTGGTGCGCGATGAGCTGGATTCAGGATTGCTGGTTGAGTACTGCCGGATTCCAGAAGTTGTCGAAAGCTTCTATGCCATCGTCAAGAAACGCCGGTTTCCGCACCAGCTCCTCGGCACGTTGCTGGGCGCGGCCAGGAACGCCGCCTGAGGGCAGCGCACGGTTCCAGGCTCACGTCGGTCGCGCAGTGTACAGTTGCGCCATGACACGCAGCAGGTACGACGTAGTGATCGTGGGCGGAGGCGCGATCGGCAGTTCGATCGCCTATGCGCTGAGTGCTGAGCCTGGCTTCAGCGGGTCGGTGCTGGTGGTCGAGCGCGACCCCGGCTACCAGCGCGCCTCGTCGGCACTCTCGGCGAGCGGTATCCGCCAGCAGTTCTCCACGCCGGTCAATATCCGCATCTCCCAATACGGCATCGGGTTCCTGCGCCGCGCCGGCGAAGTGCTGGCTGTTGATGGTGCGCGGCCGCCGGTCAGCGTCAACGAGGCCGGCTACCTGATTACCGCGCCGCCCGAGGGCGTCGGTGTCCTGAAGCGAAATCACGAACTGCAGCTCAGCCTGGGCGCGAAGATCGCGCTGCTGTCGCCGAACGAACTGCGGAGCCGCTTTCCCTGGCTCGGTACCGACGATCTCGGCGCGGCCTGTCTGGGGCTTGAAGGCGAGGGCTGGTTCGACGGGTATCTGCTCCTCCAGGCCTTCCGCAACAAGGCGCGGGCCGGCGGGGTTGAATACGTGGCCGATGAGGTGATCGGCTTGAGCCGATCGGCCGGCAGGATCGATTCAGTCCAGCTCAAGAGCGGTGTGGGCGTCTCAGCGGGTACCGTGGTCAATGCCGCCGGACCCCATGCGCGCCAGGTCGCGGCAATGGCGCAGCTGGTGCTGCCGGTCCAAGCGCGCAAGCGCAACGTGTTCGTCGTCTCCTGTCCGGAAACCCTGCCGGGGTGCCCGCTGGTCTGCGATGCCTCGGGCGTGTGGTTCCGGCCCGAGGGAGCGCATTTCATCTGCGGATCGGCGCCCGACCCGGCCAACGATCCGGAAACCTTTGACCTGGAGCCCGATTACGGCTTCTTCGAGCAAACCGTCTGGCCCGCGCTTGCCGTACGGGTGCCGGCATTCGCCGCGCTCCGCGTCGCCAGCGCCTGGGCCGGGCATTACGAGTACAACACCTTTGACCAGAACGGCATTGTCGGGCTCCATCCGGAAGTGCGTAATTTCGTGCTGGCCAACGGCTTCAGCGGCCACGGCCTGCAGCAGTCGCCCGCCGTCGGCCGCGCGGTGGCCGAGTTGATCGCGTTCGGGGCCTACCGGACGCTCGATCTTTCTGAATTGGGCATCGAGCGTATTGCAGCCGGCCGGCCGCTCAGGGAACTGGGCGTCTACTGAGACGGCCGGCCGCATCGATGTTCCAAGTGTGAACAGGCCCTAGTTGCTCGCGTGTGCCGGGCGTGTCAGCGCGTACGCGCCGCTCCCGAGCAGCGCCGTCACGATGCTCGCCACGATCAGGAAAGCCGGGTACTCCCAGCCGCCACCCTTGGCGCTGAACACCCAGCCGTTGGGGGCGTGCACCCAGATGATCGCCCCAAGCAGCGTCGGAATCAGCGCCAGTGCGACCACACGCGTCTGCACCCCGAGGACCAGCAGCAGGCCACCGAGGGTCTCGGCGGCGGTGGTGAGGTAGGCCAGCCAGGCCGGCAGGCCCACGGACTGGAAAAATCCCGCGGTTCCTGCCAGGCCGAAGGTGAAGACCTTGAGCAGCAGCCCGTGCGCGAGGTACATGACCCCGAGCGTGATGCGGAGCAGGAAAGCGGCAAGTTCGGTTTGTCGGGACTGGCTCACGGGATCCTCCAATTGGTTGCAGTTGCATGTATTTGAATAAAACTGCATACACATGTCAAGCTTGATGCAGTTGCATACATCAGCTCATAATGGCCCATGGCAACGAATCCCAGCAGCACGGTGGTCAGGGCATGGGCGCGCCTGGTCAAGGCGCAGCAGTTCGCGCAGGGCGCCATCGAGAGCCGGCTCAAGGCCGCGCGGCTGCCGCCGCTGGCGTGGTACGACGCGCTGCTCGAGCTGGAGCGGCCCGGAACCTGCGGGCTGCGGCCCTTCGAGCTCGAGCGCGCACTGCTGCTCTCGCAGTGCAATCTGTCGCGCCTGATCGATCGGCTGGAAAATGCAGGTTACGCCGGGCGGCGCGTCTATGAGCAGGATGGCCGTGGGCAGGTCGTGGTGATCACGGCGGCGGGGAAAAGCATTCGCCGGCGCATGTGGGCCGTCTACGGGCCCGCGATCCAGGGCGCGCTCGGCGCGCACCTGACACCGCACCAGGCGGCGGTACTCGATGAGCTGCTGGGCGCAATGGTGGCGAAGTCCACCGCGCACCAAGGGCGCCGCGCCCCGCTCGTTGCGGAGCCGGCGCCGCTCCATGTCAGGCCGGCAGCTGGAAGTACCAATTCGCCCACAGCACAACGGCGGCGCCTGCGGCCAGCGTCACGTAGGGCAGCACGCCGGCCTTCCTGACGCCCATGTCGCCGTCCTTGAGGCCGAGTGCCTCGAGCGCGCCGGCCGGGAACTTGCCTTTGTCCTGGACGAAGTGCCGGTAGAAGAACACCGGGATGATGAAGGCCGAGAAGATCAGTCCTGCCCACAGCGCATTCTGGTAACCCCACACCTTGGCGCCGGCGCCGAGGAACAGCGCATTGACAAAAGCCAGCACGGTATTGAGCCCGATCAGCCAAGACGGCGCCTTCCACGGGCGTTCGATGTGGCCGGAATCCATGCGGTGGATCCAGCCGGCATTGAGGTTGAGGAAATTGAAGATGATATAGCCGACGTTGGAGATCGCGAGCACGTAGAAATAGCCCGCCAGGTCGGAAGCCAGCGCGAGCAGGAACAGATTGAACGCGAAGTCGGTCCACATGGCGCGGGTCGGTGCGCCGTGGTCGTTCACGTGGCTGAGGTAGCGCGGCAGCCAGCCGTCCTTCGAACCCTGGTACAGGGTGCGCGACGAGCCGGCCATCGCGGTCATGATGGCGAGGAACAGCGCCAGGATCATCAGGATCACGAAGATCTGCGTGATGACCTTGTTGCCGCCCACCATGTTGCCGAGTGCCTCGGCGACGCCGGTGCCGTCGACGATGCCTGGCGCGAGCATGCCCGATTGCCCGAGCACGCCCTGGAACGAGAAGGGCACGAGGAAGAAGAACAGGCAGCACAGCAGGCCGGAGTAGAAGATCGCCTTGAAGGTATCGGTCTTCGGATTGCGCAATTCGCGGGTGTAGCACACCGCCGTTTCGAACCCGTAGGTCGACCAGGCGGCGATATACAGGCCGCCGAGGAACAGCGTCCAGCCGCCGAGCGACCAGGTGCCATCGACCCCCGAGTAACCCTTGGTCGGCGGCACGAGTCCCGTGACGTTGGCGCTCTGGATCGCGCCGCTCAGGATCGGCACCAGGCCGACCAGGAGGAGCGGCACCAGCACGATGACGGCCAGCCACTTCTGCGCCGAGGCCGTCGAGGCGATGCCGCGGTGCTGGATCCAGAACATGACCAGCATCAGCACCGCGCCAATCAGAAAGGTGGCGTTGAAGTGCAGCGCGCCGAGCCCCGGAATTGTCACGCCCAGGAATTCCCAGCCGCGAATTGCCGGAGTCAGCGCGGTGACGCCATCGAGCGGCAGGAGCGCTGCGATCGCGTCCTGCGCATTCTTGCCGGCGTTGGCGCCGAGCCATTCGACCACGCGTGGACTGTCGGCGGCGATCGAGGAGGCGTGTGCGGCGACCCAGCTGAGCACCGGCTGCGAATCGGCAGCCGGGATCGGATAGAAAGCGTTGAGGATGTAGCCCGCAGCGATGCTGCAGCCCAGCGACAGCACCGGACTCCACGCGAACCAGTTGCACCACACCGATAGCGGCGCGACGAACTTGGAGTAGCGCAGCCAGGCGGTCGCGCCATACACCGAGGCGCCGCCCGATTTGTTGCCAAACATGCCGGCAATCTCGGCATAGGTGAACGACTGCAGGAAGCCCATGACCATGGAGATGATCCACACCAGGAACGCCAGCTTGCCGGTGGTGCCGGCGATGCCGCCAATCGAGAACAGCACCAGTGGCGGCACGCCCGCGGCCACCCAGAAGGCGCCTTTCCAATCGAGTGCACGGATGAGTTCGCCTGAGCCCGAGTTGGTTTCAGAAGACATCGATGATCCCTCCGGTTGCGCCACGTTCATTATTCAGGAACCCATGGAGTCCTGAGCTGATTGTTGTATGCAGCGTGCTTAAGTGCTTCTCATTCTTGATGATATTATCCCGGTGGTCAAGCAGGTCCGGGAAAGCCAGGGCCCGCTGTGCGCCACCACAATGCTGCCAACCCACCTCGCACGTCCTGCGCCGCGCCCCAGCATGATCCTGAGGCCAGGCGAGCCCACGCTCGGACCCAACGTCGAGCGCTACCGGATCGCGGGCGGTGGGTCGCTCGTTGTCAAGGCGGGGCCGGGCGACCTGTTCGTGCTCACCGATATCGAGGGCGGGCAGCTGGGCGAGATCAGCTATTGCGACGAATCGGGCCGCTGCGACCTCGCCGCGATCGGCGGCCGCGCGGACGGGCGCGGCGAAGGACTGAAGTGGCTGCTGGCTGCACCGGCAGCGGCGCGTACGCTGGCAGCCCTGCGCCGCCGCAACATTGAGATCGCGCGCCTGGAAACGCTGCGCCTGTTCGGCGCCGACAGCACGGCGGGGAGCCGCGCGGAATTCAAGGTGGTGCGCACCGGTCTATTTATCGCCGCGGCTCCCGGGGCGGCTATGGAGCCCGGCCACCAGGACACGGCCACCGACCTCGAGCTGCGGGTGGTGCGCGCGCGGGGTACGGTCTTGCAGGTGGACGCGCTGCCCGAGCCGCTGGCCGAACCGCTCCAGGACCTGCGCGTGCGGGCCGCGACCGCTACGGCATACCTCGTCAAGGCCGGCGAGTACATCCAGGTCATCGACGTGGCGGGACGCCAGTGCAGCGACTTCCAGGCCTTTGCGGCGCGCAACGTCGATCAGGGGCTCGACCTGGGACTCGACGCCACGGTGACGCGCTCAATGCTGGGCCGCAGTTACCCGGTTCCGGGGCTCCCTTCCAAGGCCTTCGACCGCAGCTACACGGCGCTGGTCGAAATCGTCCAGGATACCGTCGGCCGCCACGATTTCTTCGGCACCGCCTGCAGCGCGCGTTACTACGACGATCAGGGCTACCCCGGTCACTTGAACTGCAGCGATAATTTCAACGCGGCGCTGGCCCCGTTCGGCGTTGCGCCGCGCAAGGGCTGGGAAGCGATCAACTATTTCTACAACACCAGCATCGACTCGCAGAACCAGATCTTTCTGGACGAGCCCTGGTCGCGGCCGGGCGACTACGTGCTGATGCGGGCGCTGACCGACCTGGTGTGCGTGTCCTCGGCCTGCCCGGACGACATCGACGCTGCCAACGGTTGGGATCCGACCGACATCCATGTACGCACTTACTCCGGCAAACAGCATTTCTCCACAGCGGTGGCCTATCGCATGAACCCCGAATCAGACGCCGCGCTGACGCGCGAAACCGCCTTCCATCCGCGCTTCGCGGCGCTGACCCGCCACTACACCGAGTACCGCGGTTACTGGCTGCCGGCGCGCTTTACCGGCGACGGGCCGGTGGAGGAATACTGGGCCTGTCGCGAACGCGTGGCGCTCGCCGACCTGTCAGCGCTCCGCAAGTTCGAGGTGACCGGCCCGGATGCCGAAGCGCTCCTGCAGTACTGCCTGACGCGCGATGTGCGCCGGCTCGCGGTCGGGCAGGTGGTGTACTCGGCCATGTGCTACGAGAACGGCGGCATGCTCGATGATGGCACGGTGTTCCGCCTGGGCCCGAACAATTTCCGCTGGATCGGTGGCGATGACTATTCCGGCCAATGGCTGCGTGAGCAAGCCGCGAGGCAGGGGTACCAGGCCTGGGTGCGCTCTTCGACGGAGCAGCTGCACAACCTCGCCGTGCAGGGGCCACGCTCGCGCGAGCTGCTCCAGGAAATCATCTGGACGGCACCAGCGCAGCCCGGGATCGCGGAACTGGGCTGGTTTCGCTTCGCCGTCGGCCGCATCGGCCACTACGAGGGCGCTCCGGTGGTGGTATCGCGCACCGGCTATACGGGCGAGCTGGGTTACGAAATCTTCTGCCACCCCAAGGACGCGCTCACCGTGTTCGACGCCGTCTGGCAGGCGGGGCAGAAATACGACCTGCGGCCGCTGGGCCTCGAGGCCCTCGACATGCTGCGCATCGAGGCGGGCCTGATTGCCGCTAAATTCGAGTTCACGTCCGAGACCGATCCGTTTGAGGCGGGCATCGGCTTCTGCGTGCCGCTGACGACCAAGGCGGACGACTTCATCGGCAAGGCGGCACTGCTGGAACGCCAGGGGCATCCACGCCGCAAGCTGGTCGGCCTGGAGATCGACGCCAATGAGGCGGTCGGGCACGGCGACTGCGTGCACAGCGGGCGTGCGCAGATCGGCGTGGTCACCAGCGGCACGCGCTCACCCATTCTGGGCAGGACGATCGCGCTGGCGCGCATCGATGCCGTGAACGCGGTGCCGGGCAACGCCATTGAAATTGGCAAGCTCGATGGCCAGCAGAAGCGCCTGCCGGGGCGGATCGTCGCGCCGACGCACTACGATCCGGAGAAGAAGCGGCCGCGCGCCTGAGCCCTAGGCGGGCCGCAGGTAATCCGCCATCGAATCGTCCATCGCCGCGACCCACGGCGTGTGATGGAGCGGCTGCATGTTGCCGGTCATGATCGAGCGGTAGGCGTTGTCGCGGAAACCCATGATGTTCTCCATCTTGTGGTGTTCCCACTCCATGAAAGTCTTGTTCACGGCTTCAATATTGAACATCGGGTAGTCGGTCGCCTCGATCAGCTCGCGCACGTTGTCGCCCTGGAACCAGATCATCTGCTCGGCGTTCTCCAGCGTTTCCTCGCGCGCGCGCCACTTCGCGGAATCGGCGCGCATCGCGGCCAGCGTCGGCAGCTTGATGCGACCCAGGATCACGTCGCGCGCGTACCAGGCCTGCGCGTCGAACATGTTGAAGGTATAGAACTGGTCCTGCATCCCGAGGTATGACAGCCGCGTGTTGTCTTCCCAGACCACGCCCTTATAGAGATTCAGCGGCCACATGCGGTTGGTGGTCTTGAGCCGCAAGTCGTCCGGCAGGAACGGAAAATGGTGCAGGTAGCCGGTGCACAGGATGACCGCGTCCACGTCTTTGCGCGATCCGTCCTTGAAGTGGGCGGTCTTGCCGACGAGCGTCTGCAGCAGCGGGCGTTCCTCGAAGCGCTCCGGCCACCTGAAGCCCATGGGTTTCGAGCGGTAGGTCGTGGTGACGGATTTCGCGCCGTATTTCCAGCACTGCGAGCCGATGTCCTCGGCGGAATAGCTGCGGCCGACGATCAGCACGTCCTGGCCCTTGAACTCCAGCGCGTCGCGGAAGTCGTGCGAGTGCATGACGCGACCGTTGAACGTTTTGATGCCCTCGAATTCCGGCGCACTGGGCGCGGAGAAGTGGCCGCTGGCGATGATCACGCGGTCGAACAGCTCACTGTACATGCGGTCGGCGACGCGCTCGTGCGCGGTAACACGAAACTGCGACCTGGCCGCGTCCCAGTCGATCATGCGCACTGGCGTGTTGAAGCGCACCCAGGGGCGCACCTTAGCCTTCTCGACGCGACCCTTGATGTAGTCCCAGAGCACGGCGCGCGGCGGGTACGAGGGTATCGGCTTGCCGAAATGCTCCTCGAAGGAATAGTCGGCGAATTCCAGGCATTCCTTCGGGCCGTTCGACCACAGGTAACGGTACATGGAGCCGTGCACCGGTTCGCCATGCTCGTCGAGCCCGGTGCGCCAGGTGTAGTTCCACAGTCCGCCCCAGTCCGCCTGTTTCTCGAAGCAGACGATCTCGGGAATCTGCGCCCCTTGCTGGGCCGCCGACTGGAAGGCCCGCAGGGCCGCGAGACCGGAGGGACCAGCACCAACAACTGCGACGCGCATCGTTCGGTTCCTTGTTGTGTCTTCAGTCAGGAAAGAAGCCGGGACTGGTGGGCGCCCCATCGTCATACTTCGCAAGCCAGGCCACCGTCGTCGGCCGGTAGCGGGTGAGACCCTTGTAGTCGGCCAGTTCAGGCGGCAGGTCGCGCAGCACCCGATGGAAACGTCGCGCCCATTTGGGCACAGTCACCAGCTCTTCCATCTTGATCAGGAAGCAGCGGATCACGAACAGGATGCCGTTGGAGCGCGGCAACCGCCACAGGCTCTGCAGCTCGCAGCGCAGGTGCACCTTGTTGCCGACGTTCTCCGGCGTGACGGTAGCCCGGTCCGGGCCCCACTTGTGGTAGTTTTCGGGGCTGGTGTCGAGCCGCGCGTTGATGGTCATGGTCCAGTTGAGCCGCCGCACCGGCCGGCCCTGCTGCAGGTTCAGCAGGAATTTCAGCGCCCGGTCGAAAACGCCGATCTGGTGCGCCAGCGGCACCGGTCCGTGCCATTCCATGAAGTTCATGCCGATGTCGAAATCGAGCGACCAGTCGGCCTGCGTGGTGACCATGCCGGCATCCATCCACAGGTTCCCGTCGCGCTGGTCGACGATGCAGAAGTCGCCCTGCGCCTGGCGCGTGATGTATTCGAGCGGCTCGCAGGGGAGCGTGGCGGCATCGCCGAAGGTGAAGCGCTGGTCAATGTTGAGCGGCCGGTTGATCCAGTGCCAGCGATCGCCATCCCTGGTCAGCGTGAACAGCTCCGGGTAGCCCGCCGCCTGTTGCTCCATCAGCAGCTCGAGCGTGTCCCATTGTGCCGTCATCATGTGCGGCAGGGCCTGGTAGCGCAGCGGATCTTCCTTGAGGACCAGGGCCCGGTCACGCATCTCCGCGACATAGTGCTCGTCGACGTCGATCAGCGTGCCATAGGCGCTGTCGCGCGCCAGCGGTACATGCGGCTCCATGTTGACCGCGTACATGTAGCTGTCTTCGTGGAACGGGAACGGGAAGCGGCGGATCGCCTGCGGACTGTTGCGGAACGTGAAGTCATCCCGGAAGGTCTCGTCGTTGAACGCGATATTCATGGTTGTCCCTAGAGATCCAGGCGGATCTCGCTGCCGGAGATGCGCGACACGCAGATCATGATCTTCTTTCCAGAGGCCTTATCCTCCGGTTCGAGATAGATATCGTGGTGTTCGAGCGCGCCGTCGCAGCCGACCACGGCGGTCTCACATTGGCCGCAGGCGCCGCCGCGGCACAGGTAGGGCGCCTCGACGCCGGCGGCCTCGACCGCCTCGAGGATGCTCTGGTGGCTGTGGACAGTGATGGTCTTGCCCGAGCGCGTCAGCACGGCCTTGAATACCTTGCCCGGGGGTGGCGCCAGGAATTCCTCCGAGTGCAGGTTCTGCCGCGGCCAGCCCAGCTGCGCGGCGCTGCCGAGCACGCCCTTGATCATGCCCGCGGGGCCGCACACGTACAGGTGGGTGCCGAGCGGCTGATGGCCGAGAATCTCGCCGGTGGGTATGAACAGCTGCTCCGCGTCGCAATAGACGTGGACGCGCCGCGCCCCGTAGCGCGCCTGCAGCTCGCGCCAATAGGCGCCGTGGCTGCGGGTGCGCACCGCATAGTGCAGCTCGAAGCTCCGGTCCTCGCGCGCGAGCTGGTCCATCATCGCCATGAAGGGCGTGATACCGATGCCGCCGGCCATGAGGATATGCTTGCGGCCACGCTGGTCGATGGGAAACAGGTTGATCGGCTGGCTGATGGCGAGCGTGTCGCCCACCTTGAGCTTGTGGTGCAGGAAGGTCGAGCCGCCACGCGATTTTTCGACAGCCAGCACACTGATTTCGTAGCCGCTGGAGTCGGCGGGCGAAGACATCAGCGAATAGGGGTTGCGGCGCAGGATGGCGCCGTCGCGCATGCTCACCACGACGTGCGCGCCGCCCGAGAACACCGGCAGCGGCTGGCCGTCGACGCGCTCGAAGCGCAAGCGCCTGACCTGGTCGGCAACCTGCGTGATGGCGGCCACCCGCACGCTCATCTCGGTGTTGATGCTCATGGGAACATCACCTCCGGCCTGGGCGCGCTACCCGGCTCCTCGGCATCGACATTGACGCCCTGGAACGCGCCGAGCCGCCGCGAATAATGATCGCGCACCAGCAGCGGCAGGCCACAGTGGCTGCAGGTGAAGGGGCTGGTGATCACCTCCTCGGTGATGCCCTTGCAGTGCACGCACTGCACCCGGCGCGCGCTTGAACCACGATGCTCGGTGAGGATGGAGTTGAAATCGATCCCCGCGTCCAGCGCCACCTGCATGGCCTCGCCAATGAAACCCTCGGTGCCGGCGATATACAGTCGCGTGCCCATGGCCGCGGTTTGCAGCGTGACGCGCAGGCGGTTCAACAGCACTGGTACGGTTGGCGCGGTCCACAGGTCAAGCGGCCCGGCGGCCGAGAGCCCCAGATCGTGGCGCGCGGCGCGGGAGCCGGCCGGGACGTAGAGAATTTCCGCCGTGGCGAGGAACTTCCGGTCCGCCTGCGCGAGTGCATCGGCAAACGCCAGCGCACCTTCGCCCTCGAGCGCGAACAGGTGCTGCTGTGCGTGCCGGTCAATCGCCAGCCCCGTGTAGACGGGACGGCTCTTTATGCCCTGTACGAGCATGTGCTGGCGCCCCTGGCCCTAGCCGACGGCCGTACGTTTCTTTTTTTCCGGGTCATCGAAGCTGATGGTATGGGCAATTGCCTTGGCCTGCACGTTCTTGCCGCGCACCTCGAGCCTGGCGCCCTGCCTGGCGTGCGCCACCTCGACGCGCATAATTGCCATCGAGCGGTTGGTCAGCTTGGAATAACAGGGGCAGGTGATCACGCCCACCTGCTTGCCGTCGGCATAAACCGCGTCGCCCAGGTCGGCTGGGCCATTGGTGTCGATCAGCAGCCCGAAGATCCGGAAGCGCTCCTTGCCCTTGAGACGCGCGTGCTCTTCGGCGCCGCGGAACCCGCTCTTGCCGGGGCTGACCGTGAAATCGAGCCCAAGCTCCCACAGTGAATCGCCCGGCTGCTGGTCCGCGAAGGGATACATCTGCGAGTTGTCGTACGGGTAGAACAGCAGGTAGCTCTCGACCCGCAGCATGTCCAGCACGCTGAAGCAGCAGGGGATGATCCCCAGGCTCTTGCCTTCGGCGAGGATCGTGTCCCAGATCATCCCCGCGTCCTGCCCGCGGCAGAAGATCTCGTAGCCGCGTTCGCCCGTGTAGCCCGTGCGTGAGAGCGTGATCGGCGCCCCGAACAGGGTGGTCGGCATATGGTGGAAGTACTTCAGGTCGCGGACGCCCGGCACATGCTTCGCCAGGTATTCCACCGCCAGTGGCCCCTGCAGCGACAGATCGTGCAGGTCATCGTCGAACAGCACCGCCACGTTCCGGCCGGCCGCCTGCTTGACCACTTCCTCGTGACCCGATCCCGAGCCGTGCACCAGCATGAAGGAGTTGGGGCCGGTGCGATAGACGATGCAATCGTCCGTGAAATGGCCACGCTCGTTGAGCATGCAGGCATACACCGACTTGCCCGGATAGATCTTGGTCAGATCGCGCGTGGTGATGTAGTCCAGCACTGCGATCGCGTGCGGGCCGACCAGGTGTACTTTCTTCAGGCCGGAGACATCCATGAGTCCGGCCTTGGTGCGAATCGCGATATGCTCCTCGTAAATGTCCTTCGCGTAGGTCCAGGCCGTACCCATGCCGCTCCAGTCTTCGAGCTTCGAGCCCAGAGCACGGTGACGGTCCGCGAGAGCCGAGAATCTCCAGGTCAATGGCATGGGTGGTTCCTTTGTTGAAACTTTTTGTTGCCGCAGCCCGCGAATATTATCGCCTGCCGGGCCTGCGTCACCGCCAGTGTCGGCCAAATGGCCGCTTCCTGGCAAGGGCTCCGGCGGAAAGCGTTCTGATGATAAACATGATAAGGATCAGTAAGATGCATGACAAATCTTGTGTAACTGATCAGGGTGTGTTTGCCAACGTCCGCAGCGCCTGCCGACGCGGGCTCGCCTTCCGATCGTTCCTGGGGGGCGCGCTTCTGGCCGCGCTGACCACGCAGGCGCCGTTGGCCGCTGCCAGCCCGGCCACGCTGTCGCGCGGTGAACAGCGGATTGTCGCGGCCGCCGCCGCGGAGAATGAGCGCGCCATCGCGTTGCTCGAGACCCTGGTCAACATCAACAGCGGCACGATGAACTTCGAGGGCGTCGAGCACGTCGGCCGCATCATGATGGGCAAACTGGAGCCGCTGGGTTTCACGGTAGCCTGGAAGCCAATGTACGCGGTCGGTCGCGCCGGCCTCGTGACCGCCGTGCATCACGGCAAGGGGCGCGGCAAGCGCGTGCTGCTGATCGGGCATCTTGACACCGTGTTTGAAACAGACAGTCCGTTCCAGCGCTTCGAGCGGCGTGGCAACACGGCCGAAGGCCCCGGTGTCAACGACATGAAGGACGGGCTCGTCATCATGATCGGCGCCCTGCGCGCGCTGCACAGTGCCGGCGCGCTCAAGGACGCGGATGTCAGCATCGTGCTGAGCGGCGATGAGGAGGATGCCGGGAGTCCCTTCACGTTGTCGCGCGCCGACATGATCGAGGCGGCGCGCCACGCCGACGTGGCCCTCGAGTTTGAGGCTCTGGCGAGCGAACACGGCCACGACATGGGCACCATTGCCCGGCGGAGCGCCACCAGCTGGACCCTGCGCACCTCGGCCCGTTCGGGGCATGCCTCGGGCATCTTCTCGGCCGACGCGGGGTTCGGCGCCGCCTACGAACTCACGCGCATTCTCGATGACTTCCGGCGCGACCTGCGCGAACCGAACGCCACCTACAACGTGGGCCTGCTGCTGGGCGGGGCGAGCGCGGCGCTGAATAAAGACGGGGCCGGCGGTGTCGCCAGCGGCAAGACCAACGTCATTCCCGCGCTGTGCCTGGCCACGGGAGATCTGCGCACGCTCAGCAATGAGCAGACTGAACGGATGATCACGCGCATGCGCGCCATCGTCGCCGGGCACCTGCCGGGGACCGAGGCCACGATCGAATTCGACGAGGGGTATCCGGCGATGGCGCCCACCGCGGGCAATCGCGCACTGCTCGCGCAACTCAACGAGATCAACGCGGCGCTGGGGCTCGAGGCGATGGGCGAGCTTGACCCGCTGCAGCGTGGAGCCGGCGATATCTCCTTCGTGACCGACAAGCTGGACGGCCTGGTCGGTTTCGGCGCCGTGGGCGAAGGCAGCCACGCCCCTGGTGAAACGGTGGATCTTGGCAGTTTCGACCGGCAGATCAAGCGTACAGCGCTGCTCATTGGGCGCTTGTCGCGCGCCAACTGATTACTACGGCGTGCGGCGCTCGCTGCACTGGTGGCTGGCCGCCGCGAGCCAGTCCGGATTGATTTCGACGCCCCAGCCGGGGCTGGCGGGGATGGTTGCCTTGCCGTCGCGGATCGCGAACGGGTCGCCCAGGAACAGCCCCACCTGCCAGGGGTAGTAGTCGGTGCCCTCGATGGAAAACTCCAGGTACTTGCCGGCGTTGGGGATCGCGCCGAGCAGGTGCATGGTGCAGATCGTCACCAGCGAGAGGTTCGCGCTGTGCGGCGTGCACGGCATCCCGGCCGCGGCGGCCATGCGCGCCACTTCGAGCGTGCGCGTGAGTCCACCCATGTACATGACGTCCGGTTGCACGATGTCCACCGCGCGCATCTCGATCATGCGTGCCCAGGCGGCCAGGTCCCAGTCCTGCTCGCCGCCCGTGACATCGAGCGACAACGCCTCGGTGACGGCCCGGGTTTCCTCGAGCTTCCAGTACGGGCAGGGCTCCTCGTAGTGGCTGATGCCTTCGGCCTCGAGGAGCCTGCCCACCTCGATCGCGCGCTGCGGCGAGTAGCCGCTGTTGGCGTCAACGAGCCGGGCCACGCCGTCGCCGAGCGCACGCGCGACGGTGGGCACGATCTGTTCCGTGCGGCCGGGCCACTCATCGATATCTTTGCCGCATTCGGCGCCGACGCGCCACTTGAAGGCGTCGAACCCCTGCTCATCGCGCAGGCGGAGGAAGCGGGCAGCCTCGGCTTGCGGCGTGATGTCGCGTTTCATCGACGAGGCGTAGGCACGCAACGCTTGCGGCTTGCCGCCGAGCAGTTCGACGACCGGCTTGCCCTCAATCCGGCCGCGCAGGTCCCATAGCGCGGTGTCGAGACCGGCGAGAGCGCGGCAGCGGTAGCTTCCCGGGTATTTGTGTTCGCGCCGCTCGATCAGGTCGACCAGCGCGGGAATATCCAGGGCATCGCCACCGAGTGCCCAGGGGGCAATCTGGCGATGAAAGATCGTCGCGGTGATGTCGGCGTTATAGGTGGAGGTCTGGCCCCAGCCGATGGCGCCGTCATCGGCAGTCACGCGTACGAAGCACACGAACTCGTTCGTGAAAGTCTCCAGCTTTGCGATTTTTGGCACGCTGTGTTCCTAGCGGTTGACGTCGACCACAACGCGGCCGCGCACCTGGCCGGCGACGATGGCCTGTGCAAGCCGCGGCACTTCATCGAGGCGCGCATCGACGCTCATCGATTCCAGTTTGTCGGCCGGGAGGTCGGAGCGCAGCCTTGCCCAGGCCGCGAGGCGGCGTGGCGTCGGGCACATGACCGAGTCGATCCCCAGCAAGTTCACCCCACGCAGCAGGAAGGGGATGACGGTGTGTTCGAGCTTGCTGCCGCCGGCGAGGCCGACGGCGGCGACCGCGCCCGTGTACTTGGTCTGTGCGAGGACGCGCGCGAGCGTGTTGCCGCCCACCGAGTCGATGCACGCTGCCCAGCGCTCGGTCTCGAGCGGGCGCCTGGCGGGTTCCGCAAACGGCGCGCGGTTGATGATCGTGTGCGCACCCAGCGCTTGCAGGTAGTCGTGCGCCTCGGCGCGGCCAGTTGAGGCCACGACCTGGTAGCCGAGCCTGGCCAGGATCGCCGTGGCGACCGAGCCGACGCCGCCGGCGGCGCCGGTGACCAAAACTTCGCCGCAAGCGGGTGTGATGCCGTGCGCTTCCAGCGCAATGACCGCGAGCATCGCGGTCAGGCCCGCGGTGCCGATCGCCATCGCCTGGCGTGGTGTCATACCCGCCGGGAGCGACACGAGCCAATTGCCATTCACTGCGGCTCGCTGCGCCAGACCGCCCCACTGCACCTCGCCGACCCGCCAGCCGGTCAGTACCACCTTGTCGCCCTGCTTGAAACCGGCGTGAGCGCTCTTGCTCACGGTGCCGGAAAAATCGATGCCAGGCACGTGCGGGTAATTCTTGACGAGGCCGCCAGCGCCGTTGACGATCAGCCCGTCCTTGTAGTTGATGGACGAGTAATCGACGGCCACTTGTACGTCGCCCGCGGGGAGAGCGGGTTCATCGAGATCCTGCACCGCGGCGCTCACGCTGCCGCTGCGGTTGTCCACTACCAGTGCCTTGAACATGATGCTCACCCGGTGCTCATTGGCCTGCGCGCGCGGCACGTTAAGCTATTTCCTAATCGTTAGACAAATGGTAGCTTGAAATCCGGCGGCTGGATTCTCCTGCACCGAACAGGCATTCGCACGATGACCATCACCAATCAGGCCGTGGCCCGCGATCCACGCGTGGCCGCCCGCCTTGTGCTGCTGGTGACGGCGGCCGTGTTCATCAACTACGTCGACCGCGGTAATCTCGCGACCGCCGCGCCCTTGATTCACGACGCACTCCAGCTCAACGAGTTCCAGCTGGGCCTGTTGTTCGGAGCGTTCTACCCGACCTATGTGCTGTTCATGCCGGCCACGGGCTGGATGGCGGATCGATTCGGCACGCAGCGCGTACTGGCCGTCGGCATCGCTATCTGGTCGCTGGCGACGCTGCTGACCGGGTTTGCCGGAAGTTTCGCCTCGCTTCTGGCATTGCGGCTCATGCTCGGCGTAGGCGAGAGCGTCGCGTTTCCCTGCGCCTCAAAGGTGCTCGCCGCCAATGTCGAAGTTTCAAAGCTGGGCGTCGCGAACGGCATACTCGGCTTCGGCTACCTGCTCGGACCCGCGGTGGGCACGCTGGCCGGCGGCCTGCTGATGGCCCACTACGGCTGGCGGCCGGTGTTCATCGTGTTTGGTGTGCTCTCGCTCCTGTGGCTGTGGCCCTGGCTGCGCGCGCAAGTCGAGGCACCGGCGCAGGCTGGTGTGACGGTCGCGAGACCGCCAGCGCTGGCACTGATCCTGCGGCAGCGCGGGCTGTGGGGCGCTTCGGTCGGCCACTTCGCCTCCAACTACACCTACTACTTCATCCTGTCGTGGCTACCCCTGTATTTAGTCAAGGCGCGCGGCTTTTCTATGGGTTCAATGGCCTGGATCGCTTCCTGGGCCTACCTGATGAACGCATTGAGCGCGCTCGGGATGGGACGGCTCCAGGATCACTGGATCCGCAACGGGCGCAGCACCACCCTGGTCTACAAGGGCGTCATGGGCCTGAGCCACGCAGTGGCCATCGGCTGCATGGCCGGCATGGCTTTGCTGCCCGAACAAGGCTCGATCGCCTCCCTGTTCCTGTTCTGCATTGTCAGCGGCGCTTCCTATCCGGGGTTGTTTGCGATTCCGCAGATCGTTGCCGGTCCTGTGGCGACCGGCAGCTGGGTGGGTTTCCAGAACGCCGCCGGCAACGTCGCGGGCATGATCGCGCCGGCGCTTACCGGCTGGCTCGTCTACCAGACCGGGCATTTCGAGTCGGCTTTCGCGCTGGCCGCCGCTGTCAATATCGTTGGATTCATCGGCTGGGTTTTCGTGCTGCCGGCCGTGCGGCCGATCGACTGGGACCTCGCTGCTATTGGAGTGCGCCGTGACCGGCCAGCCGCGGATTGAATTCCAGCTCGCCGGGCGGCGCGCGCTCGTGACCGGCAGCGCCTCGGGCATCGGTCTTGCGACCGCCGAACTGCTCGCCCGGAGCGGCGCTCACGTGGCCATGAACGACCTGTCGGCCGAGCGGCTCGAACCCGTAGTCACGCGCCTGCGCCAGCAAGGCCTGTGGGTCGAAGCCGTGCCCGGTGATCTGGGCGTGAGCGCGAATGCCCATGAGGTCGCCACTCGGGCGGGCGAACTGCTCGGCGGGCTCGACTACCTGGTGAACAACGCCGGCGCGCCGCTGACGCGCACGCCGATCGCGGCGTCTGATCTTGACGCGCTCAGCGACGAGTTCTGGGACCGGATCCTGCGCGTCAACCTCATGAGCGCGTTCTGGATGACCAAGGCGCTCGCCCCGAGCCTGCGTGCCGCGGGGGGCGCGGTGGTCAACACGGTTTCGGTGACCGCGTTCGGCGGTGGCGGTGGCAGCAGCAGCGCCTACGCCACCGCCAAAGCGGGCCTTGCGGGCCTGACGCGCGAGCTTGCCCGCGGGCTCGCGCCGCAGGTGCGCGTCAATGGCATCGCGCCCGGCTTCGTCGACTCGCCCTGGGAATGTTCCTTCGGCGACATGGAGGCGGCGGCGAAGGCCGGCGTGCCGCTGGCGCGCGTCGGCCAGCCGGCCGACTACGCAGAAGTCATTGTCTATTTGTGCGCGGGTGCCGGGTACATCACGGGCGAAGTCATCCCGGTCACGGGCGGCCAGCGGATCTGACGGTGAACAGCGACACCGATTTCATGCAGCTCGCGCTCGCTCAGGCGCGGCTCGCCCGCGACGCGGGCGAGGTGCCGGTAGGCGCGGTGCTGGTGCAGGCCGACCGCGTCATCGCCACCGGCGCCAATCGGCCGATCGGCGGGTGCGATCCGACCGCGCACGCCGAGATCGAAGCGCTGCGCGCGGGCGCCACGGCGCTCGGCAGCTACCGCCTCACCGACACCGCGCTGTACGTGACGCTCGAGCCCTGCCTGATGTGCGCCGCCGCGATTGTGCACGCCCGGGTGCGGCGCGTGGTGTTCGGCGCCTGGGATCCGCGCGCGGGCGCGGCGGGCAGCATGCTCGACGCCTTCGCCTTGCCCGGCCTCAATCACCGGGTCGACGTGTTTGGTGGCGTGCTGCACGAAGAGTGCAAGGGGCTGCTAACGCAGTTTTTCGAGCCACGCCGGCAGTAGCGGCGCGGCTACCGGCGCGGGTGCGAGGCCCGTATGGGGCGCGTCACCGTACCACTCCAGCACCGCCAGATATCCGCGCACCTGTTCGACGAAGCGCACCGGTTCCCAGCCGCGCGCGTAGCCGCGCCGCGCCTGGGTGTACCAGCGCTCCTGCGCGAGCCAGGGCAGGACCTGGCTGACGTCCGCCCAGGAATCCGGATTCTTTCCCTGGGTTTGCGCGAGGATGCGCGCGTCCTCGAGATGCCCGAAGCCGACGTTGTAGGCCGCGAGCGCCAGCCAGGTGCGGTCGGGTTCGGCGATGCGCGCGGGAATCGTCTGCAGCATCTGCGCCAGATACGCCGCGCCGCCGCCGATGTTCTGCGCGCTGTTGCTGCGATCAGCGACGCCCATTGCCCTTCCAGTCGAGGCCGTGAGCATCATGATCCCGGCCGCGCCGTCGCCTGAGACCGCGTGATCGTCCCAGTGCGATTCCTGGTAACCGACCGCCGCCAGCAAGCGCCAGTCCAGCGACTGGCTGGCCGCCGCCTGCGCGAATACCTCGCGCAGCACGGGCAGGCGGGCGGCGATGTCGTCCTGGAAGCGCCGCGCCTCCTGATATTCGAAGTCGCCGGCCTCGGCATCGGCATCGTGCGCCAGGCGCTGCAGGAATCCGGAGGCTTGCGCCTTGCTGAAGAACCGGTTGGCGGCATCGCGCAGCTCGAGCGCCGAGCGGCGCACCAGCCACTGCACGGGCCGCGGGTCGGGGAGCGTGAAGGCCACCGACACGTCCGGATACAGGTGACGCGCAAACGCGAACTCACTGGCATCGATGATCGCGTAGTCGGCATCGGCGGTGTTGACCCAATCCAGCGGATCAGCCTGCTCGCGCGGCAGTTCGGTCCAGGTGAGGTAGGCGGCACCGCTCCCGCGCAGCTCGCGCAGGAGCTGCAGCTGCGGACTGCCCTCGCGGGCCACGACGCGCGCGCCGTTGAGGCCGGTGATATTGCGCGTTGGCGGGAGTCCCCGCCGCTGCACGACCAGTTGCGGGATTTCGCGATAGTTGGCGGTCGCCAGGCCGACGCGTTTCCAGCTGTCATCGGCCGTGAGCTGGGCTGCGCCGATATCGACGCGCCCCTCGGCCAGCATGTCGCGCAGGCTCGAGCGATCATGGGCCGGGATGATGACCATCTGGATCCCGAGACTGTCGGCAAAGGCTTGGGCCAGCCGGTACTCGAAGCCCTGCGGGCCGTGGGCGCCCAGGTAATAGCTGGTGGGTTCGTTGACGGTCGCGACCCGCAGCTGGCCGCGTGCGCGCAGTTGTGCGAGCCCGTCCGGCGCGTCATTGCAAGCGGCCAGCGCCAACCCCGCGAGCAGCGCGGCAACGCCCAGCCTGGTCAATCTACGGGTCACGGGACACCCTCACGGACCGGTCGGTTCAGTTAGAATAACAGCTCGCCAGAATGCCAAGTCAGGAGAGGTACCGAAGTGGTCATAACGGCGCCGACTCGAAATCGGATGGTCGGGTAATACCGGCACGTGGGTTCGAATCCCACCCTCTCCGCCACCTAGTCTGCAGCGATTCGTGAGGTCGGATGCGAGTCTGGGAGAAGGGCGTTTTCTGGCGCATATCGATGGGTAGTTTGCTCTCTGCGCGCGGGCGAAGTGCCCCTGCGGCTCTTTTTAGGCAGAATATGCGACGCGTTTCTCAGTGGGCGACTACGATGGTTCGGTTCCCGTTTATCGCTATTTCTCTACCGGCATGCCAATTCGAATTCTCGTCCCTCCGCCACCTGGTCTGCAGCGAATCGTAGGGTCGGATGCGAGTCTGGGAGAAGGGCGTTTTCCGGCGCATAGCGAGGGGTATTTTGCTCTCTGCGCGCGGGCGAAGCGCCCTTGAGGGCCTTTTTAGGCGGAATGTGCGACGGGTTTCTCAGTGGGCGACTGGGATGGTTCGGTTTCGGTTTT
>JANYLH010000005.1 GCA_025357915.1 Gammaproteobacteria bacterium | reverse complement strand
TCAGCGTACTCATGGCGAACGCCGGGATCTTCGTCGCGCCCGCCGTAGCGGCGACGTTCGGAATTCCGCTCGATCCGGTCACGGGAGCCATCCTCGGATTCGAGATGAGCCAAGCGCTGGAAGACAAACTGGTTTCGCACTCCGTTGCGTTCGTCGCGACGGCGACGGCTGCGCTCGGCACAGCGGTCAACCGGGCCAACGCTACGGCAGGCGGCTACTGGAGCACGTTCGTGCAGCCGCCTTTCCAGGACATCAACGCCTACGCTGCGCCCGTCACGTGGCTGTGGCTGGTGCCGACCGACCTGTTTCCGAAGGACGAGGTGTATGCGGCGCGAATGCAGACGTGCAGCACGGTCAAGTGGCTCGATCCGCTGAAGCTTTCGCTGTGTGTCGAGGCGTCCATGGGTCACCCCAACTTACTTGGGGCGAGCGCGTACGCAGACGCCATCACGGGACAGCTGACCCCCGACCTGCAGACTTGGCGACAGAGGCACGCTGCTGTGCAACACGCCCCATAGGCAAGATTGCGGCACCGGCGAAGACACTCGAACCCCTGCGGGCCGGGCGATGACCTGTTACTGAGTGAATAGCCTGGCTCGGCGTGTTATGACTCGTGATAGCTCGTACCGCGCCTTCCAACGCTAACACGCGCTGGTCGCATGCCGTGCCGACAGCACATCAGATTGCGCGCGCGATTGCCCGGTAGCCGATGTCGCGGCGGTATTGCACGCCCGCGAAGTCGATGCACCGGACGAGCTCATAGGCGGCCCGCTGGGCATCCGCGACGCCCGTGCCCAGGCCCACGGCGCACAGCACGCGGCCGCCGCTGGTGACGGTCTGGCCGTCGCGCAGTTCAGTGCCCGCGTGGAACACCTTGCCGGGGAGCGCTACGGCAAGATCGAGACCGCTGATGGGTTCCCCCGGGTGCACGGCGCCCGGGTAGCCTTTCGCGGCCAGCACGACGCCCAGTGCCACGCGCTCGTCCCAGTCGATGTGTTCGCGATCGAGCCGGCCCTCGAGCGCGGCGATGCACAGCGCCGGCAAATCGGAGCGGAGCCGCGCCAGCACGGCCTGCGCTTCCGGGTCACCGAAGCGGCAGTTGAATTCGATCACGCGCGGCGCGCCGTGCCCGTCGATCATCAGGCCGGCGTAGAGGAACCCGGTATACGGCATGCCCTCGGCGGCCAGAGCGCGCAGTGTCGGCGTGATCACCTCGCGCATCACGCGTTCGTGCACTGCGGGGGTCACTACCGGCGCAGGCGAATAGGCGCCCATGCCGCCGGTATTGGGGCCGGTGTCACCATCACCGATGCGTTTGTGATCCTGCGAGCTGGCGAAGGGCAGTGCGTGCGTGCCGTCGGCCATGACGATGAAGCTGGCTTCCTCGCCTTCGAGGAACTCCTCGATCACCACCGTGTCGCCGGCATCGCCAAAGCGGCCGGAAAACATTTCCTCCACTGTCGCGAGCGCTTCGGCACCGCTCTGCGCAATCACCACGCCCTTGCCGGAGGCGAGGCCGCTCGCCTTGATGACGATCGGCGTGGGCTGCGCGAGCAGCCACGCCGGGTCGAAATCCGCGCGCGTGAAACTGCGATACCCCGCGGTGGGAATGTTGTGACGGCGCAGGAATTCCTTGGTAAAGGCCTTGGAGCCCTCGAGTTGGGCCGCGGCGCGGTGCGGGCCGAAACAGCGGAGGCCCCCGGCCTCGAAGGCGTCGACCACGCCCATGACGAGCGGCGTCTCAGGCCCGATGATCGTCAGCGCGACGCCCTCGGCGCGCGCCACGGCAATCAGTCCGGGAATATCAGTGGCGGCAACGCTGATGTTGCGCACCCTGGGTTCAGTGGCGGTGCCGGCGTTGCCGGGTGCGACCAGCACTTCGCTGACGGCCGGAGAAGCGGCGCAGCGCCAGGCCAGCGCATGTTCGCGGCCGCCATTGCCTACTATAAGCACCTTCATGGGCGCGCTGTGCTCAGCTATGCGCTTCAGTGCCGGAAGTGACGCATGCCGGTGAACACCATCGCCATGTCGTGGGCATCCGCAGCTTCGATCACCTCGGCATCGCGCATCGAGCCACCGGGCTGGATGACCGCACTGATGCCATAGGCCGCTACGGCATCGATGCCGTCGCGGAACGGGAAGAATGCGTCGGAGGCCATGACCGCACCCTGCACCTCAAGTCTTTCATCAGCGGCCTTCAGCGCGGCAATGCGGCCCGAGTAGACGCGGCTCATCTGGCCGGCGCCCACGCCGATGGTGGCGCCGCCGCGGGCAAAGACGATGGCATTGGATTTCACGTACTTGGCCACGCGCCAGGCAAACTGCAGGTCAGTGAGTTCGCGCGCATCGGGCTTGCGGCGCGTGACCACGCGCAGCTCGCCGGCGCCAACCGTGGCGACGTCGCGATCCTGCACCAGCAGGCCGCCCGTGACGCTGCGCAACTCGTAATTGTCACCCGTCGCGGCGGCCAGATCGCCCAGCGCGAGCACGCGGATGTTGGGCTTCGCCGCGAGCACGTGGCTGGCGGCTGCCTCGACCGACGGCGCGGCAATCACCTCGGCAAACTGCCGCTCGACGATGGCTTTTGCGGTGGCGGCGTCGAGCGGACGATTGAAAGCAATGATGCCGCCGAACGCGGAGGTCGGATCGGTGCGATAAGCGAGGTCGTAGGCG
Source organism: Gammaproteobacteria bacterium (assembly GCA_025357915.1). Classification (GTDB taxonomy): domain Bacteria; phylum Pseudomonadota; class Gammaproteobacteria; order Steroidobacterales; family Steroidobacteraceae; genus FEN-1191. The sequence continues at coordinate 7,123 of JANYLH010000005.1, read as the reverse complement.
AGCGACACAGACGAGCTGATCGCAACGCCGCAAGGATTGGCGTGCTTGACGATGACGCAGGCGGGCTCGGCAAACTGCCGCACGCACTCGATGGCCGCGTCGGCATCGGCGATATTGTTGAACGACAACTCCTTGCCCTGCAGCATGCGCGCCGTTCCCACCGAGGCGCCGCGCGCCCCGCTCACGCGGTAGAACGCCGCCCGCTGGTGCGGGTTCTCGCCGTAGCGGAGCTCCTGCACTTTGTCGAAGATCAGCGGCAGGCTTTCCGGAAAGCGTTCGATCGGCAGCTGCTGTGCGCGCTGCAGGTAATCGGACACGCAGGTGTCGTAGGCGGCCGTGTGCGCGTAGGCCTTGGCGGCCAGGCGCGAACGCGTGTCGATCGAGGTGTCGCCGCTCGCTTCCAGTTCCGCGAGCACGGTGGCGTAGTCGGCCGGGTCAACGACCACGGTGACATCAGCGTGGTTCTTGGCCGCACCGCGCAACATGGCAGGCCCCCCGACGTCGATATTCTCGATGGCCTCGGCGTAGGTGCAGTCGGCGCGCGCAATGGTGGCCGCGAACGGGTAGAGATTGACGACCAGCAGGTCGATGGCGCCGATGCCGTGCGCGGCCATCACCGCTTCGTCGGTGCCGCGGCGGGCCAGCAGGCCGCCATGAATCAACGGGTGGAGCGTCTTGACCCGGCCCCCCATGATCTCTGGAAAGCCTGTGTAATCAGCCACTTCGCGCACCGCCAGGCCCACATTGCGGAGCGCCTGGGCGGTGCCGCCCGTGGACAGCAACTCGATGCCGCGCTGGCTCAGCGCGCGGGCGAATTCGGTGAGGCCTTGTTTGTCGGATACCGAAAGCAGTGCGCGGGCGATCGCCATGGCCGGTTTTATTCGGCCAGCCCCATGGTGCGCAGTTTCTTGCGCAGCGTGGTGCGGGTGATGCCGAGGATCACTGCTGCCTGGCTCTGGTTGCCGTCGGCGTAGTCGAGCACGGCGCGCAGCAGTGGCTCTTCGACCTCGCGCAGCACCAGGTTGTAGAGGCGCGCCGGGCGGTGGCCATTGAGGTTGGAGAAATAATCACTGAGCACGCGCTCGGTGTGGCCACGTAACGGGAGATCTTTACCTGCGATTCGGTTCATCGTTGTAATTCTTCGTCGTCCATCGCCGCTGCCCGCGCACTGAACACCCGTTCGGTCAGCGCGAACTGCGACGCGGAATCTTCCGCCGCCAGCAGCCCGGAGCGCGCCGCTCGCGTCTCGGGCCACAGGTCGCAATATCGTGCCAGGTGTTTTCTCGCCATCCGGATCCCGGTGTACTCGCCGTAAAACGCGTACAGGGATTCGAGATGTTGAAGGATGATCGCAGTTATCGAAGTGCGCAAGAGTGGCGGCGCAATTTGCGCCGCATTCACGAATGCATTGACATCGCGGAAAATCCATGGTGAGCCCAGCGCGCCGCGGCCAATCATCACGGCATCGGCCCCGGTCAGCTCGAGCACCGCGGCGGCCTGCGCCGGCGTGGCGATGTCGCCGTTGGCGATGACCGGAATGCGCACCACGTTCTTCACCGCGCGGATTGATTCGTATTCGGCATTGCCCTGGAAGCGATCGGCGCGGGTGCGGCCGTGCACGGCGATGGCGGCGAGGCCCGCGCGCTCGGCGAGCTGCGCGATGCGTGTGGCGTTGCGGCGGGAAGGATCCGGGCCGGTGCGGATCTTCACGGTTACCGGCACCTCGACGGCGCGCACCAGCGCGTCGAAGATGCGCGCGACCAGATCTTCGTCGGCGAGCAGCGCCGAACCGCACAGTTTGTCGCAGACTTTCTTTGCGGGGCACCCGAGGTTCAGGTCGATGATGTCGGCGCCCTCGTCAGCCTGGCGCCGCGCCGCCGCCGCCAGCTGCTGCGGGTCGCTCCCGGCGAGCTGCACCGCCACCGCCGCGGCGCCGTGGCTGCCCGCGGCCATGCGGCGCTGCGATTTGGGGGTATGCCACAGCGACTGGTCGGCGCTCAACATCTCGCCGCAGGCGAGCGCGGCGCCGAATTGCGCGCACAGGGCCCGGAACGGCGGGTCGGTGACGCCGGCCATGGGCGCCAGCAGCACGCGCCCGGCGAGCGCGTGCCGGCCGATCGCGAGGCTCACGGCGTTCCCGCGACGAGGGGCGTGTCGCTCGCGCAACGCACGCCGCCGCCGGCGGCCGCTACGCACACATCCAGCTCGAAACTCGAGGCCTGCTGCGAAGGATTGTGCACCAGCACTTCGGTGTCGATGCGCTGGTCGCGGCTGATGAACTGCTGGCCACGCAGGCTCGCGGGCAGGTACTGGGACGGTTCCAGTTCGCCGCGGCTCACCGCCTTGCCGTAGCGATCGAGCAGCGTCACACGGAGCAAGGGCAGGGCCTGCGTGTGCGCGCCACGATTGGCGAGGCTCAGGCGCACGCGCAGCGTGAGGCCGTCAGCCCCTTCCGGCGCGGCGCCGAGCTGGCGTACATCGTAGGCGTTAAGGTCCCAGTTGGGGTGGAGTGGTTCACCGAGCTGCGCGGCGATGCGGCTGAGCGGACCGTACCACGCACCGTGCGTGGCAAGATCGTCGCGCCAGTGATTGATCATCTGCGCGCCGAGCGCCAGGGCGAGCAGCACGGCGGCTGCGATCATGGGCCAGACTGATCGTGCCCGCGACTCCCGGCGCCACAGGTCGCGTTCGATACCCGTGGCGGTCAGGTTGGCTTCGTGACGGAACTCGCCGGTCGCCTCGCGCAGCGCCGCCACTTCGGGCGACATATCTCCCGCCGGCGCGTTGTCTCCCGCCCGCGCGCTGCCCCCGGCCGGCGCGATCTCTTCGCCCGGTGCAGCCGCGGCCAGGTCAATGACTTCATACTCGCCCGTATCGTCTCCGGCGGTCTCCTGCGCCGCGGCAAAGCGGCGCGAGACGTTGGCGATCTCGCTGTCCAGCACTTCCTGGGGAATCATCTCCTCGGTCTGCAGAAAGGTGTCGCCTTCCAGGACGATGGTTTCGAAAGTGCCGGTGCTGCGGTATTCCTCGACCTCCAGTTCATCGTCGGGTGTGTCGACGGGCGGCAAGGGGCGTGGTGGGCTTTCAATGAGGCGCAGGGCCGGCGCCGGCGGACGCGGTTCCGGTAGCGGCGCTTCCGGTGGCGGGGCCTCCGGCGGCGGTGCTTCCTGTGGCCGGGCTCCGGCGCCGACTGCGCTTTCCGCGAGCGCGGGGCGCGACATCGTTGCGCTGGCCCGGTCGATGTCCGGGTCGCGAGCGGCGGCGGCCGCGAGGCCCGATTCCTCGGACAGCGCGAGCAGCGCGTTGAAGACGTTGGCGCAGCGCCCGCAGCGGACGTAGCCCTGTCCGGCGCGCAGGTCGGCCGCGGTCACGGCCAGGGTCAGGGCGCACTTAGGACAAACCGTGTTCATCGTTCTTCCTGGTGCCCGCGAGGGCCACCCAGCCTTCGCGCTCGAGGCAAGGGGCAATATCAAACCACGGAGCATAAACGTCCGCCACGGCTTCTGCCTGCCCGTCGAGGATTCCGGCCAGCACAATCGCGCCGCCCGGATCGAGCCGGGCGGCGAAGTCCGCGGCCAGTTCGCACAGGGGCCCTGCCAGGATATTGGCCATGAGCACGTCGGCTCGCGCCGGGAGCCGCGCCAGATCGGCGTGCGCAATCAGATGCGCGCCGACGCCGTTCGCGGCGGCATTTTCCGCGGTTGCCAGCAGCGCCTGCGGATCGATGTCGTAGGCATCCACCCGCGCCGCGCCCAGCAGCAAGGCGGCGATGCCGAGCACCCCGGAGCCGCAACCGTAGTCGATGAGCGTCGCCCCCGGCTGCAGCTGCGCATCGAGCCACTCCAGGCACATGGCGGTCGTCGGGTGCGTGCCGGTACCAAAGGCCAGGCCCGGATCGAGCCTGACGACGACGGCGCCCGGCTGGTCCACCTGTTCATGGTTCGGGCACACCCACAGGCGAACGCCAAAGCGCAGCGCATGGAAGTCGCGTAGCCACTCGCGCTCCCACGCGCGGTCAGCCAGGAGCTCAGAGGCGATGCGGCCGGGTGACAGCCCCAGCAGGCCGTTCAACTGCCGGATCAGCTCCCCCGGGTCGGCGTCGCCTGCGTACAGCGCCTGCACCCGGGTCGCCGGCCACAGCCGCACCTCGCCCGGAGCCGGCTCCAGCACGGCATCGTCGCGCAAGTCACTGAAGGTGATTGCCAGCGCGCCCAGTGCCAGGCAGGCCGCTTCGGCGCGCCCGGGATCGAGCCCGCGCAGCTCGAAGCTCAACGCCAGGTGGTCCACGGATGCGCCCCCGGCCTACTTGAGACCGAGGCGCCGCTCGAGGTAGTGGATGTCGAGGCCGCCGGCGTGGAATGCGGAGTGGGCCAGGATTTCCTGGTGCAGTGCGGTGTTGGTCTTGATGCCCTCGACCACCAGCTCGGCCAGCGCATTGCGCATGCGCGCGATCGCGGTCTCGCGCGTGTCGCCGTGGGTGATGAGCTTGCCGATCATCGAGTCGTAGTAGGGCGGCACGCTGTAACCCGAATAAACGTGGCTGTCGACACGCACGCCGGGTCCGCCGGGCGGATGCCAGAGCTTGATGGGCCCGGGCGAGGGCATGAAGGTGCGCGGATCCTCGGCGTTGAGGCGGCATTCGAGTGCGTGGCCGCGGATCTCGACGTCATCCTGCTTGAAGGGGAGTTTTTCGCCGGCGGCGATCTGCAGCTGGAGCTTGACCAGGTCGATCCCGGTCACCAGCTCGGTGACTGGATGTTCGACCTGGATTCGCGTGTTCATCTCGATGAAGTAGAACTCGCCGTCCTGGTACAGGAACTCGAGCGTGCCGGCGCCGCGGTAGTTCACCGCGCGGCAGGCGTCGACGCAGCGTGCGCCCATCTTGGCACGCTGCTTCGGGCTGATGCCGGGGGCAGGTGCCTCTTCCATGACCTTCTGGTGGCGCCGCTGCATCGAGCAGTCGCGCTCGCCCAGGCTCACGACGTTGCCGTAGTTGTCGCCGATCATCTGGAACTCGATATGACGCGGCCGCTCGAGAAATTTCTCCATGTAGACCTGATCGTTCCCGAACGCGGCCGCCGCTTCCGAGCGCGTCACCGCGATCGAGCTGAGCAGCGCGCCCTCGGCGTGCACCACGCGCATGCCCCGGCCACCGCCGCCCCCCGAGGCCTTGATGATCACCGGGTAGCCGATCTCGCGTGCTATGCGCAGGTTGGCGCCCGAATCCTCACCCAGGGGCCCGCCGGACCCGGGCACGCAGGGCACGCCGGCCTTGGTCATCAGGTTGATCGCCGAGACCTTGTCGCCCATCAGGCGGATGGTCTCGGCCTTGGGGCCGATCCACGTAAAACCGCTCTTTTCGACACGCTCGGCGAAATCGGCGTTTTCCGACAGGAACCCGTAGCCCGGATGGATGGCGACCGAGTCGGTGACCTCCGCGGCGCTGATGATGGCGGGCATGTTGAGGTAGCTGTCGCGGCTCGCCGGCGGACCGATGCACACCGATTCGTCGGCCAGCAGTACATGCTTGAGGCTGGCGTCGGCGGTCGAATGGACCGCCACGGTCTTGACGCCCAGTTCCCGGCAGGCGCGCAGGATGCGCAGCGCGATTTCGCCGCGGTTGGCGATGACGATCTTGTCCAGCATGCGCTTATTCGATGATGAACAGCGGTTGGCCGAATTCCACCGGCTCGCCGTTCTTGACCAGTACGGCGCGCACCCGGCCGGTAAATTCCGATTCGATCTGGTTCATCATCTTCATGGCCTCGATGGTGCACAGCACCTGGCCTTGCTGCACTTCATCGCCGATCTCGACAAAGGGCTTCGCCCCGGGCGAGGGGGCGGCATAGAAAGTGCCCACCATCGGTGCAGTGACCATTTGTTCTCCGGCGCTTGCGGCCGGCGCCGCGGCCGGCGCTTCAGACCCCGCCTGGACGCTGGCGGAACGCGCCGAGGCCGACCTGGGCGCCGGGGCCGCCGCGGCATAGGTCACAGCTGGCGCCGGCAGCGGGTTGGCGTAGGAGCCCGCCGGAGCCTGGCGCGCGATGCGCACCGATTCCTCGCCTTCCTTGATCTCGATCTCGGCGACGCCCGACTCTTCGAGCAGTTCAATCAGCTTTTTTATTTTGCGGATGTCCATCGGTCGCTTGACTCCAGAGTGCGAGGTGCTTGGAAAAATCAGGCGGCGAGCCGCGCAGCGGCGGCGCGCACCGCCAGCTCGTAGCCGATGGCGCCCAGGCCCACGATGGAGCCCACGGCGATGTCGGCGAAATAGGAGTGATGGCGGAATTCTTCCCGCGCCGCCGTGTTCGACAGGTGTACTTCGATGAAAGGCAGTTTCACGCCCAGCAGCGCATCCCGCAGCGCCACGCTGGTGTGCGTGAATCCGCCGGGATTGAGGATCAGGAACGCGACGCCGTCGCGCGGGGCCTGCTGGACGAGTTCAATGAGCACGTGCTCGGCGTTGCTCTGTGCGGCGTGCAGTTCGTGACCGAGTTCGGCGGCCAGGGTCCTGGCCCGGCCCTCGATATCGGCCAGCGTAACCACGCCGTAGGTATCCGGTTCGCGGCTGCCGAGCAGATTGAGGTTCGGGCCGTTGAGGAGTAACAGTCGCGCCATGGGTCGGTTGCCACACTGGTCTTCTTGTTGAATCGCGGCGAATTTAGCCCAATGTCGCTTTGATTGATAGCTATTGTCGGCGAATCTGCAGGGATCCACCAAAATCCCGGGTCTTTTTATTGACCCAATAGTGAAACAAAATCCCTATTTGTTGGCGGATTGTTTCGCTCTTTCGAGGCTGAGCTTCTTCAGCGCACTGCCTATCGCCGCCTGGGCTTCGGCGAGCGTCTCTTTTCCGGCCCGGAGCTGGGCCAGGTTCGCGAAAATCACCTCGGCTTCGTCGCGGTGCAGTTCGCCGACCTTAACCGCCACGATACGGTTGTGTTCATCGGCGAACACGGAAAAGGGCAGGAGCAGCTCCATGCCGAATTTCTGCGCAGCCTCCAGCCCATCCTCTTCGCCGACCAGCAGGCTGTAGTTCAACTTCGTGGTCTTGAGGAAGGCCTGCACCGAATCCTTGAAATCGACCGCGATGCCCACGATCTGCAGGCCATCGGCCCGGTGG
>JANYLH010000031.1 GCA_025357915.1 Gammaproteobacteria bacterium | reverse complement strand
GGCGTGGCGCTGCGCAGCCCGGATTTTCTCGGCGCCCTCGATGAGTGGTGGGCCGCGCAGCGCCCCGCCGCGACGACTGCCAGCATGGAATCCCCGCCGCCGTTTCGCGGCGGCTGGGTGGTCTACCTCGGCTACGAGATGGCTGCCCACATCGAGCCGGGCCTGCGCTTGCCCAGGCTTCCGGCCGATGCGGTCTGCGCGCTCGCGCTGCGTATCCCCGCCGCTCTGGTGTACGACCACCTCGAACGCCGTTGCCAGCTGGTGGCCGAGGCGGACGCCAGCGACGCGGGCGCGGTGATCGCTCAGGCACTGGCGGCGCTGGCTGAGCCGGCCGCTGTGGCCGGGCGGGCGGGCACCGCGCCCGGCGCCGTGCACGAGCAGGAAGCGGAAGTGTTCGGCGGGGCCGTGCGGCGCGCGCAGGACTACATCGGCAGCGGCGACATCTACCAGGCCAACCTCTCGCGCGGCTGGCGCGTGGAATATTCAGCGGACCCCGATCCGGGCGAGTTGTACGAGTCGCTGCGGCAGGCGAACCCGGCGCCCTTTGCGGTCTACGCCTCGCTCCCGGCCATGACCATTCTCAGTTCCTCGCCGGAACGGCTGGTGCGCGTCGCGGGGCGCCGCGTCGAGACCCGGCCGATCGCCGGAACGCGTGCGCGCCACGGCACGCCGGGGAGCGACGCCGCAGAAAAGCAGGAGCTGCTCGCCAACGCCAAGGAGCGCGCCGAGCACGTGATGCTCATCGACCTGGAGCGCAACGACCTCGGGCGCATCTGTCATGCCGGCAGCGTGGAAGTCGACGAGTTCATGGTGACTGAAAGCTACCCGCACCTGCACCACATCGTCTCGAACGTGCGCGGCACGCTGCGGGACGAGGTCACTCCGGGAGCGACGCTGCGCGCGGTGTTCCCGGGCGGCACGATCACCGGTTGTCCCAAGTACCGCTGCATGCAGATCATCGGTGAGCTCGAGGGCGAGCCGCGTGGGGCGTATACCGGCTCGATCGGCTACCTCAACCGCGACGGCGACATGGATTTCAATATCCTGATCCGCACTGCGACGCTGGCGGGCGCCCAATTGCGCTTCCGGGCCGGGGCGGGCATCGTCGCCGACTCCGACTGGCAGCGCGAGCTGGCCGAGACCCGCACCAAGGCGCAGGGCATGTTGCGCGCCTTCGGAGCCCGGCCGTGAGCTTCGCAGCGCCGGTGCTGGTTAACGGGCAGCCGACCAGTGTCGTATCGGCGCAGGATCGCGGCCTGCAATACGGCGACGGGCTGTTCGAAACCATGCGTTGCGAGCAGGGCAGGGTGCGGTGGTTTGATCGGCACCTGGCACGGCTCGGGCGCGGTTGCGAGCGCCTCGGTATTGCAGCGCCCGCGGGCGAGCTGCTGCGCGCCGAAGCGGAATCACTCGCGGCAACCCTGCCGCGCGCGCTGGTCAAGGTCATCGTCACGCGCGGCGCGGCCACGGCACGCGGCTACCGGCCCAACGGCGATGAGCAGCCGACGCGGATCGTTTCGATCCATCCATGGCCGCCGGCGTCGCCGGCCGAATTCCGTGCCGGCCTGTCGACGGTCGCGCTGGGGGTGAATCCGCTGCTCGCGGGACTCAAGCACCTCAATCGACTCGAGCAGGTGCTCGCGCAGCGCGCCGCGGCGCGCGCGGGTCTGCACGAAGTGCTGATGCGCTGCGGCGGCGACAACGTGGTCTGCGGCAGCATGAGCAACGTGTTCGTCTGGCGCGGTGCCGAGCTGCTGACCCCGCCGCTTGGCGACTGCGGCGTCGAGGGCGTCATGCGCTCGCTGGTGATGACGGTGGCGGCCCGATGCGGCCTCAGCATACGGGTCGCGCCCCTGTCGGTGCCGCAACTGGCCGAGGCGCCGGCCATGTTCGTGACCAATGTGCGTCTGGGCATCCAGCCCGTACACTGGTATGAAGGCCGCGGGCTCGAAGTGGACGAGCGCGGCGCACGCTTGCAGGAGCTGATCGATGGCACGCCGTAGCGGCGCGTGGAAGGTGATGGCGGGCTTCGCACTGGCGCTGGCGGCGGCAGCGCTGGTGCTGTTGCAGCAACTGGGCGCGAGCATGGACGCGCGTTCGCTGGCTCCGGCTGGCACGCGCGTGCAGGTGAGCTCCGGTGCGAGCCTGCGCAGCATCCTTGCCTCTCTGGCGCGGGTGCAGGCGGTGCGCCGGCCGCACATGGTCGAGTGGTACCTGCGCCTGCACGGCCAGCATCTCAACGCCCAGGCTGGAATATATGAGCTGCCGCAAGCAGCCAGCGCCCGCGCGATCCTCGCGCAGATCAACGACGGCCAGGTCGTACTGTCGCAGGTCACGATTCCAGAGGGCTGGACTTTTGCGCAGATGCGCACGGCACTGAATGCCGACGCTGACCTCACGCACGAGTGGCAGGGACTGGACGACAACGCCCTGATGAGCGCGCTCGGCCAGCGGGGCGTGAGCGCCGAGGGACGGTTCTTCCCCGACACCTACCGCTTCGCGGCCGGCACCAGTGACCGGCGGATCTATGAACTCGCCCTGCAACACATGAGCGAACGTTTGCGGCTGGAGTGGGCTGCGCGTGATCCGGGCCTGCCGGTCGCCAGTGCCGATGCGGCGCTCATCCTCGCCTCGGTCGTCGAGAAGGAAACCTCGCGCGAGGACGAGCGCGCCAAGGTCGCGGCGGTGTTCAGCAATCGCCTGCGCATCGGCATGCGCCTGCAATCGGACCCGACGATCATCTATGGGCTCGGTGCACGGTACGATGGGAACCTGCGGCGGCGTGATCTCGAGACCGACGGGCCCTACAACAGCTACACGCGCGGCGGGCTCCCGCCGACCCCGATCGCGCTGCCAGGGGGAGCCTCGATCCACGCGGTACTCCATCCGGCCGCGACCAAGGCCCTGTTTTTCGTCGCCACGGGCCTGGGCGACGGGAGCCATCATTTCTCGGCGACGTACGCCGAGCACAACGCCGCGCTGCGTGAGTTCCTGCGGCGTACAGGCGCGGTTCCCGACAGCGCGGCCGCGGGAAACCCGAAGTGAGTGCGGGGAGGTTCATCACGCTGGAAGGCGTCGAAGGCGCGGGCAAGTCCACGGTGGCTCGCGCGCTTCAGGCCGAGCTCATGCGACGCGGGCTTGCCGTACTGCTGACGCGCGAACCGGGTGGCACTCCGGTCGCGGAATCCCTGCGTGAACTGTTGCTGCGGCACGGTACTGAAGTGCTGACGCCCACGGCCGAGACGCTGCTGATGTTCGCGGCGCGCGCGCTGCACCTCGAGAACGCCATCCGTCCCGCCCTGGCCGCAGGCCGCTGGGTGATCTGCGATCGTTTTACCGATGCCAGCTACGCCTACCAGGGCGCGGGGCGCGGCATCCGGGCGGCGCTGCTCGATCAACTGGCCGAGGCCGTACATGCCGACCTGTGGCCGGCGCGCACCCTGCTGCTCGATCTGCCGGTTGAGACCGGGCTTGCGCGCGCGAACTCGCGCGCCGGTGCGCCCGATCGATTCGAATCCGAGCAGCGCCAGTTCTTCGACCGGGTGCGCGCAGCTTACCTCGCCCGTGCGGCGCTCGAGCCGCAACGCATCCGGGTGATCGATGCCCGGGGCCCGGCCGCGCAGGTCGCCGCAGCAGCACTCGCCGCGATCGCCGATCTCCTGCCCGGGGGGTCCGGGTGACGGCCGGCACGGCGCACGAGCCGGGTCTGGACCTGTTCTGGCTGGCGCCGCAGGCCGCGGCCCTGCGCCAGGCACGCGCGCAGGGGCGCCTCCCGCATGCCCTGCTGATCCAGGATTCGCCCGGGGCGGGCGGCGAGCAACTCGCGCTCCTGGCGGCGCAGACCGCCCTGTGCACCGCGGCGGACGCGCCCTGCGGGCAGTGCCGCGGTTGCCAGCGCGTGGCCTCCCGCTCGCATCCAGACCTGTGGTTCGTGGTTCCCGAGGAGGATTCGATCCAGATCAAGATTGATCAGATCCGTGCGCTCAATGAAACCCTGACGCTCTCCGGCCATGGCTCGGCCGCGAGTGTCGCGATCATCCATCCGGCCGACATGCTCACGCCCAGCTCGGCCAATGCCTTGCTGAAGACCCTGGAAGAGCCGCGGCCGGGCGTGTTGATTGTGCTGGTAGCGGTGGTGAGCGCGCGGCTCCCGGCGACCGTGCTGAGCCGCTGCCAGCGCCTGCGGGTGCAGCCGCCCGCTCGCACCGCCTGCGCGGCCTGGCTCCGCCAGCGCCGCGGCGAGGGCGACTGGGAGGCGGCGCTGGACGTGCTGGGTAACGCACCGCTGCGCGCGCTCGAGGCCGATCCGGCGGCATTGCGCGCGCTCCGCGACGACACCGAGGCCACGCTGGAGGGCGCGCTGGGCGGCGGTATGGACATCGCGCCAGCCGCCGAGCGCTGGGCGCAGCGCGAGGGCCTGGAGCTGCGGCTCCTGTGCGCTGAGAACTGGGTCACACGCCGGATCTCGGCCCTGCTGGCCCGGCCCGGGCCTTTTACAGAATTGCACACTGGCGCGCACTTGCCAGCGGCCAGATCCTCTATGAATATACGTGGTCTGATCCGGCTCATGGATGCTCTGTACGAGCTCCGGCGGCTGGCCTCGACTACGATCAACAAATCGCTCGCCGTAGAGCAGCTCCTCTGGCAGCTGCGCGCGACGGGCAAGAGCTAGAGACGCGATGGCAAAAGACAACCAGGCCAGGAGCGCCGAGCCCACCGGCCGCAGCGAGACCCTGCCGCGGGCCGACCTGGCGCGTCCGGCAGCCGCCAAACCGGGGCTGTTGACGCTGACCATCAAGGACAAGAGCGCCCTGTACCTCGCGTACATGCCGTTCATTACCAACGGCGGGCTGTTCATCCCGACCAACAGCAACTACCGCATTGGTGATGAAGTGTTCATGCTGCTGAACCTGATGGGCGAGGACGAGAAGCTCCCGGTCGCCGGCCGCGTCATCTGGGTGACCCCGAAGGGCGCGCAGGGCAAGCGCACCGCCGGGATCGGCGTGCAGTTCAGCGAACAGGATCGCGGCCAGACCCGCCACAAGATCGAGAACTACCTGGCCGGCGCCCTCTCGGGCGACAAGGCCACGCATACGATGTAACGCCGCCGCCGTGCAGGCGGACGGCTCTAGCCCGGGCGCCGCAGTTCCGGTTCGGCGCTCGAGAGTCCGCCGCGCAGCACGTAGGCATCGAACCCGCGCTCCAGCAGGATGAACGCGCCGGCGGCGCTGCGCCGGCCGGTGTCGCAATACACGACGTAGGGCGTGGCGCGATCGAGCGTCGCGAGCTTGAGGCGGATGAAATATAGCGGGATGTTGAGCGCGCCGTCGATGGCGAGATTCTGGTATTCGGACGGTAACCGCACGTCCAGCCACTTGCCGCCGCGCTGGATGATCGCGCGCGCTTCCTCGTAGCTGACCCACTGCTGCAGCGGCTCGTTCATGAGCTCGCGGAAATCCTGCTTCGACAGCCGCATCAGCACGCCGTCGGTCAGCATGGTGATGGTGGCGTTGCGCTTGGCCTCGGAGATCAAGGCCTCCTCGCCGAAAGTGTCACCCACCGTGAGCTCGGCCAGACGGATCCCCTCGCGATTAAGCGGCGTCTCGCGCGTCACCACGCACTTGCCGCTGACGACGGCGTAGAAAAAATCGCCTTCGGTGCCCTGCTGGATGATGATTTCCCCGGTGCGGCAGGCGACCCGTTGCATGCGCATGAAGATCGCCTGGATGTTGGCCGGCGGAATACGGTGGAAGGCCTTGGTCTGCAGGAGCGTGGTCATCCAGTCATCGCCCCCGCCGCCGCCAAAATGCGCCTGCAATTCACCGACTTCGTAGGTGCCGGTCTGGTCCCAGGTGATCATCATGTCGAGCAGGTCGGAGTCGACGGCAAGGTACTCGATGGCGTCGACGGCGCGTGCGCTGACGCGGCGCGGGAGTTTCGGCGCAAGCGGGTTCTTCGCCTCGGGCGTGCCGCCGCGGATCATCGCCACGGTACGGTCGCCTTCGCGCAGCTCGACCATGCCGGCGACCAGCCAGTAGCTGCGCCGGTCGGTGTCGCCTTCCTTGAAGAGGTTGCGGTGCGCCGGCAGTTCATTGACGGTGACCTTGCGGGCGAGCGCGGCAAGGTTGTCGTTCTTCATGCCGTCCAGCGGCGAGAGTCTGCGCAGCAGCGCCACATTGGCGGATCGGCCTTCACTCATGCGCGCACCATGGACACCGGAAACCGGCTCGATGTTAGCACAGCGATTCGCGCTGCCACCGTGACGCAGGGGGCATCAAGTCAGTGCGCTCCAGCCCGCATCGGGACGGAAGCGCGCGCCATAGCGCGCTTCCAGCTCGCGGAGCCTCGCGACCACCGCGGGTACGCCGCGCGTACGGGCATAATTCAGCGGTCCGCCGCGGAAGGGCGCGAAGCCGGTCCCGAACACCACGCCGGCGTCGAGCAGGTCCGCATCCGCCACCACCTGTTCGCGCAGGCACGCGGCGCATTCGTTGAGGAGCGCCAGGATCAGGCGATCGCTCAGGTCGGCGGGCGCGCCGGCCGCGACCGGTTCGCGCACCGCCTTACCCTCATGCCAGGTGTAGAAACCCTGGCCGCTCTTGCGGCCGAGCTGGCGCGCCGCCACGAGTTCACGCAGCTTCTGCGCAAAGGGCGGCATCTCGCGTCCCAGTTCGCGGGTGATGATTTCGCCCACGTGCAGCGCCACGTCCAGCCCGACGACGTCGGAGAGTTCGATCGGTCCCATCGGCATGCCGAATTCGACGGCCACGCGGTCGATCAGCGCCAGCGGTACGCCTTCGCCGGCCGCGTACAGGGCCTCGTGCAGGTACGGGAACAGCACACGGTTGACCAGGAACCCGGGGCCGCTGCGGCAGGGGAGCGGCAACTTGTCGAGGCGGCGCGCGAAGGCCATCGCGGCGGCGAGCGGCTCGGGCCGCGTCTGCGCGGAGTGGATGACTTCGATGAGCGGCATCTGCGCCACCGGGTTGAAAAAGTGCAGGCCCACCAGGCGCCCCGGATCGGCAAGGCGCTCGGCCAGCAGCTCGAGCGTGATGCTCGAGGTGTTGCTGCACAGCACGGCTCCGGCGGCGAGCCGCGGCTCGGCCTGCGCGTACAGGGCGCGCTTGGCGTCGAGGTCCTCGAAGATCGCCTCGATCAGGACGTCGGCCCCCGGTACGCCGTCACCGGCGACGTCGGCGCGCAGCCGCGCCTGTGCAGCCGCACGTTCTGCCGGATTGCGGATCCGCTTGGCAAACAGCGCCGAGGCGCGTTGCAGCGCCGGGTCGAGGTACTTCTGCTCGCGATCCTGGAGCGTGACCTCGAGCCCGCGCAGTGCACACCACGCGGCGATATCCCCACCCATGACGCCGGCGCCGATGACGTGGACGCGCTTGAGGGGCGTTGGCGTCTTGCCGCCCAGCGCCTTGAGCCGGTCCTGCAGCAGGAACATCCGCACCAGGCCGCGGGCGGCGTCGCTGGTGAACAGCCGGGCGATTGAGCGCGCTTCGGCCTCGTAGGCGCCGTCGCCATGGGCGCCGTGGCGCACCCACAGGTCGATGATCGCGTAGGGCGCCGGATAGTGCTCACGCCGCGCCTGGCGCGCGACACGGGCCTCGAGCGAGCGACGCATGAACTGTCTCACGCCCGGCAGATTCAGCAGCCGGTCGAGGAGGGGTGGGCGGTGCGGCGAGGGCCGCTCCGCCAGGATCTGGCGCGCCGCGCTGTCGAGTTCGCCGGCCGTGACCAGGCGGTCGACCAGTCCCACCGCCAGCGCCCGATCCGCGCGCAGCGGCTTGCCGGTGAGCATCAGCTCCATCGCCGCGCGCACGCCGAGCAGGCGCACGGCGCGCACCGTGCCGCCGAAACCCGGGTGGATGCCCAGTTGCACCTCCGGGAGACCGAGGGACAGGCGCTCGTCGTTGACACCGATGCGGTAGCGGCAGGCGAGCGCCAGTTCCAGGCCGCCACCCAGTGCGAAGCCGGCGATTGCCGCAACGGTCGGGCAGGGCAGTGCCTCGAGCCTGGCGAACACGCGCTGGCCTACTTTGATGTGGGCCAATGCTTCCTCGGCACTTCGAAAGGTCGTGAACTCGCGGATATCGGCGCCCGCGATGAAACCCGAGGCCTTGCCCGAGCGGATGATCACGCCACTTGGTGGCGCGGCCTGCAGCTCGCCCAGCCTGGCTTCGAGCTCCAGCAGCACCGGCTGCCCGAGCGTGTTTGCGCTGCCTCCGGGGCGGTCGAGCGTCAGGACGGCGAGCCCCGCGCCATCGCGCTCCAGCCGCCAGGCGTTGGTATCGTTCATGACCTGGTTCATGAGTTGGCCTTTATCGCTGGTGAATTTCAAAATCGCATAGCAACGGCCGATGGTCCGAATAGCGGACCTCCGGGATGCGGAACGCGGTGACTTCGATCCCGGCGCTGACCAGGATGAAATCGAGTTCCACGCGCGGCGCACGGGCCGGATAGGAAGGCAGGCCCAGCGCGTTGGCGCTGCGCAGTCCCGAGGCGCGCATGAACAGATAGATCTCGTGCGTGCCCCAGAAAGTGTTGAAATCTCCAGCGACAATCACCGGCTTGGTGGCGCCGGCAATCAGGTCGTGGAGCGTGCGCAGCTGGTACTGGCGGTGCCGGTATTTCAGCGACAGGTGCACCAGGAACACGCACACTTCGTCGAGTTCGAGTTCGATGATCAGCCGCTTGATGCCCGTGTCGAAGTAATGGAAGCGCTCGCCGGTAACGCTCGGTGCCGCCAGCAGCGCGTTCGACTGC
>JANYLH010000030.1 GCA_025357915.1 Gammaproteobacteria bacterium | reverse complement strand
CTTGATTTTACTGGAATCGTAGACGTCGGATGCTGTCATGCAGGGGCCCTTGTTACCATACTGTTATTATAGCGTGGTAACGTGGCCATGTTCCACGTGAAACGCCTTGTCGGGCGTGCCAAATCGGCCTTCCTCGGAATGCAGCGCCGTGACGATCAGCTGACCCCTCATTTTGCGGATTTCACTGACCAGCGCGTCGGTGTGTTCGCGGTCCAATTCCGCGGCCGGGTCGTCCAGCAGCAGGGTCGGCGGGCGCCGATCTTCACTGCCGGCCAATCGCGCCATCGAAAGCGCGAGGGCCGCACCGAGTAGTTTCTGCTGGCCGCGGGACAGCACTTCCCGCGCTGCGCGCCCATCAATCCGCAGCTGGACGTCGAAACGGTGAGCTCCCGTGCCCGTACTGCCCCGCTCTGCATCGCGCTCCCGGTGCATGGCAAAGGACTCGGCCAGACTCCGCTCCTGGCTCCAGCCCTGGTAGTACGTCAGGGTCACGGGCTCGCCGAGCAGCGCCGCGAGGGTCTGATGCCAGTAGGGTTCGAGCAGGGCCATGGTTCGGGCGCGCGCTGTCGACAGTAGCAAGCCGAGTCGCACCAGCTCCGGCTCCCAGGGACTCGGGTCGCTCCCCTGCTTGAGGGCCGCGTTGCGTTGCCTGAGCGTACGGGCATGGTCCGTCCAGGCGGCGACGAAACCAGGTTCCACGTGGAACACTCCCCAATCCAGCCAGCGGCGCCGGTAGGCAGGGCCTTCCTCCACCAGCCGGTGTATCCCCGGGTCGACCACCTGGACCGGAAAGGCTTCCGACAGCTCCGCCAGGGACTTTGCATCCCGGCCCGCCACCCGGGCCCGAAGCCCCTCCTTCCGGTGAAACCCGAGGCCCAGGGTCGGAAAGGTGGAATCGTCGGTCCTTCCAAAGACCATCAAGCTGTCGGCGCCGTGCGCAATCAGGCGCTCGGTCAGGCGCGTACGGAAGGAGCGGCCTCTGCCCAGCAGGTAGATCGCTTCCAGGAGCGAAGTCTTGCCGGCGCCATTGGCGCCAGTAACCAGGTTGACGTGGGGGTGTAGCTCCAGCCTGGTCGGCGCCAGGCACCGCAGGCCCTCGACTTCGAGCGCCAGCAGGCTCACGCGGCCCGCTTACAGCCGCATGGGCATGACGACGAACTTCACCGAGTTGTCTCCGGGGGCGCGGATCAGGCAACTCGAGTTCGAATCGGTGATCGAAACATCGACGGTATCGACGTCAATGGCCGCCAGGGCATCGAGCAGGTAGGTGACGTTAAAGCCGATCTCCATTTCGGTGCCGCTGTAGCTGACCTCAATCTGATCTTCCGCCTCTTCCTGCTCCGGGTTATGCGCTTGGATCGTCAGCAGATTTGAGCCGAACGTGAGGCGTACGCCGCGGTATTTCTCGTTCGAAAGGATCGATGTGCGTTGGAGTGCCTGGCGCAGCACATCGCGTGCTGCACTCATCGTGAAGGGCGGCTTGGCGGGTATGACACGGCCATATTCTGGGAACTTGCCGTCAATGAGCTTCGATGTGAAGCGAATGTCACCGATCTGGGCCCTAACGTGATTGGATCCGATGCTCAGCTCCAGCTCACCCTCACCACCCAGGATGCGTTGCAGTTCGAGGATACCCTTGCGTGGGACGATAACCTGCTGCCCGCTTTGCCCAGCTTCGCCCAGCTCGGTCTCGGCCAGCGAGAGTCGGTGGCCATCCGTGGCGACGGCACGCAGCGTCGTGCCTGAAGTCTCGAGCATCGTGCCGTTGAGGTAATAACGCACGTCCTGCTGCGCCATCGCGAAATGCGTTTTCTCGATCAACCGCCGGAAATGCTCGCGCCCCACGCGAATCAGCTGTTTTGCGTTGATTTCCTCAATGACAGGAAATTCGCTCGCCGGCAGGCTCGAGAGCGTGAAGCGGCTCCGCCCGGCCTTGACCACCACGCGCTCGGCTTCGCGCACCAGCGACACCGTGGCCTTCTCGGGCAGCGTGCGCATGATCTCCAGCAATTTACGGCCCGGGACCGTGACATCGCCGGCCTGCTGCACGGTGACCGTCGTCGCCGCCATGAGCTCGACTTCAAGATCGGTGCCGGTGACCGTGAGTTTGTCGCCACGAGCCACGAGCAATACGTTGGCAAGCACGGGCATCGTCTGCCGGCGTTCGACGACGCCGATGACGCTCTGGAGCGGGGCGAGAAGGCTCTCACGCGACGCGGAGACTTTCATAGATTTAGATTCTTCTTAGAAGTTAAGACAGTAATGATTATTAGGCCTGTGATGATCGGGGACAACCGGTTTCATGAGCCAACACACCGAAATTTTCAGCCTGCGCGCGCCAGCGCCGGGAAGTGAAACCCCAACCGCTCCCTGTGGATGAACTGTGCGCGAAAGAGTCCACAAAATTACCCACAGGAAATGCCCGCCTATCCGGCCAGGGTTCTCAACAGGGCTGTGAAATCTTCCTGGATGCGCGGCTCGCTGTCACGCAGTTCACGGATCCGTTTGCAGGCGTGCATCACCGTGGTGTGATCGCGGCCGCCGAAGGCGTCACCGATTTCCGGGAGGCTGTGTGTGGTCAGTTCCTTGGCGAGCGCCATCGCCACCTGGCGCGGGCGGGCGACCGAGCGGCTCCGGCGCTTCGAGAGCAGGTCGGCGATCCGCACCTTGTAGTAATCGGCGACGGTCTTCTGGATGTTTTCCACGGTCACCAGCCGCGCCTGCAAAGTCAGCAGGTCCTTGAGCGCTTCGCGCGCGAATTCAAGCGTGATGGGCCGGCCGAGGAAACGCGCGTTGGCGATCACGCGGCGCAACGCGCCTTCGAGCTCGCGCACGTTGGAGCGGATGCATTTCGCTATGAAAAAAGCCACTTCCTCAGGCAGCGCCACGCCCACCAGCTGCGCCTTGCCGAGCAGGATCGCCACGCAGGTTTCCAGATCCGGCGGTTCGATCGCGACCGTGAGGCCCCAGCCAAAGCGCGACTTGAGTCGCTCCTCGAGGCCGTCGACTTCCTTGGGATAGCGGTCGCAGGTGAGGATCACCTGGTGCTGGCCCTCGATCAGCGCGTTGAAGGTGTGGAAGAATTCTTCCTGCGAGCGATCCTTGCCGGCGAAGAACTGGATGTCATCGATCAGCAGCGCGTGGAGCGAGCGATAGGTATTCTTGAATTCGTTGATGCTGTTGTGCTGCAGCGCCCGCACCATGTCGCTGACGAAGCGCTCGGAGTGCACGTAGGCGATGCGCGCGCCCGGATTCCGTTCGCGGATCAGGTGGCCGATCGCGTGCATCAGGTGCGTCTTGCCAAGGCCCACGCCACCGTAGATGAACAGCGGGTTGTAGGCCGAGCCCGGGTTTTCGGCGACCTGGTGCGCGGCGGCTTTCGCAAAATGATTGCTCTTGCCCTCGATGAAGCTGGCGAAGGTGAAATTGGGATTGAGCGGCACGCCATGAAAGGCCGCAGGTCGCACCACGGCCGGGGACGACGGCGCGGCCGATGCCGGAGCGATGGCGGGCGCGGGCTCGCGCGAGCCTATTTCGATGGTGACCGGCATCCCCCCGTCGGCCAGCAGCAGATGTTCGATGCGCTCGAGCAGGTTGCTGCGCACCCAGTCGACCACGAAGCGGTTGGGCGCGAGCAGTCGCAGTCCAAGGCTCCCCTCGATCGCCTGCAGCGGCTTGACCCAGGTGTTGAATTGCTGTTCCGGCAGCTCGCTTTCGAGTGCGCCGACACAGCGTGACCATGTTGCGCTCAAGCGGGCGGCTGCCTTTCTGGAGTGGTGTTCGGGGAAAAGGGGTCGAAGTCTATACCGATCCGAAGCCGGCCCGGAAGCGTTCGCGTATTGACATGCCGGCCCCCCAAACGTACCCTGCCCGCCCATTTTGCGGTCAATTTTCGGACCACCTGAATCATGAAACGCACTTACCAGCCCAGCAAGGTCCGACGCGCCCGTACCCATGGCTTCCGCGCACGCATGGCTACCAAGAATGGCCGCAAGGTGCTGGCACGGCGACGCGCAAAGGGCCGTAAGCGGCTGATTCCGTAAGGAATTTTTACGACAGGTCCGTCCAGCGACGGCCTGCGCGCGCCGGACGCGCGGTTCAGCCGCGCCAGGCGCCTGTGCCGGCCCGGTGAATTCAAGGCCACCTATGCCCAGGGGCGCCGCTTTGGGAACGACCTGCTCACCGCGACGGTCCGTCCCAACGAGGGGGTGGGAGCCCGGCTCGGGTTGTCGATCGCCGCGCGCACCGTGGGTAACGCGGTCCACCGTAATCGGCTGCGGCGGCTGATACGGGAGAGTTTCCGGCACGAGCGGGCGAATTTGCCGCCGGTGGATATCGTGATCGGCGCGCGGACCGCGGCGCGCACGGCGGCGGCGGGCGCACTGCGCGCGGCCTTGCAGCGGATGTGGAAGCAGATCAACGAAGCATGGGCACAAAGATAATCCAGGGACTGATCCGGCTGTACCAGCGTGCCCTGAGCCCGCTGTTGGGGCCGCGCTGTCGCTACTACCCGAGCTGTTCGCAGTACACCTATGAAGCGCTGCAGGTGCACGGGCTGTGGCGCGGACTCTGGCTCGGCCTGCGGCGCATCGCCCGCTGCCACCCGTTCTATCCCGGGGGAGTTGATCCCGTGCCACCCCG
Source organism: Gammaproteobacteria bacterium (assembly GCA_025357915.1). Classification (GTDB taxonomy): domain Bacteria; phylum Pseudomonadota; class Gammaproteobacteria; order Steroidobacterales; family Steroidobacteraceae; genus FEN-1191. Next base: position 3,240 of record JANYLH010000030.1, on the reverse strand, counting down.
TCACTGTTCATCAAAGGCGACGCATGCTCACCACGCGTAATCTGCGCATGATTCTCTGGGCGACGCTGGCCATGGCGTTGCTGATGAATTATCTGACCTGGTTGCACGATTACCCGCCGGCACCGCCGGTGGCCGCTGCGCCCGCGCCACAGGCCGGTGGCGGCGCGAGCGGCGGTGACACGGGCCTTGGCAGCACGGTACCAACGCTCAGCGCGGCGCCGGCCGCCGGCACCGTGGCGCCGACCCCTGCCACGCTGGCCGCGCCAGTCGTGCCGGCGGCGCCGGGTGTGTCGGCGGTGCAGGCGGCACCAACGGCGCACGTCGTGACCGACGTACTGGATGTCGTAGTCGCACTGGATGGCGGCGAGCTCACGCGCGTCGATCTGCCGGCCTATCCGCAGGTAAAGGGCCAGGCTACGCCCGTGCGGCTCCTCAACCGCGACAGCGGCGCGAGCCTGTTCGTGCTGCAGTCCGGGCTCGCCGGCGCCGTGGGCGCATCGAGCCCCACCCACCTGGCGCGCTTCAGTGGGCCCGAGGGCGAGTTGCGGCTGGGCGCTGGCCAGGCAGAGCTGCAGCTGCCGCTGACCTGGACCGACGGCAAGGGCGTCACGGTCACCAAGACCTATACCTTCCACCGTGGCCAGTACCAGATCGGCCTCGATTACGCGCTGCAAAACGCTTCAGCCGCGTCCTGGCCGTTTGCCCCCTACGTGCAGCTGTTGCGGAACAACGAACCGGTCGAGACTTCGTACTTTCATCCGGAGAGTTACGCCTACAAGGGCCCGGCGTACGACGACGGTCAGAAATACCAGAAGCTCAAGATGGGCAAGACGCCGCCGACGCTCGACCGGCAGATCGACGGCGGGTGGCTGGCGGCGATGCAGCACCACTTCGTCGCGGCCATCGTGCCGCCGGTCGGCGCGGCCTGGCATTACCAGCTCACGACCCAGGGAAATGAATACAAGCTCGCCGCCACCGGTCCGTCGCAGCAGCTCGGGCCGGGCGCCAGCACGACGCTGCACCAGACCCTGTACGTCGGGCCGAAGCTCCAGGCGCTGCTCGAGCAGGCCAGCCCGCGGCTGTACCTGGTCACCGACTACGGAAAGCTCAGTTTCCTGGCACGGCCCCTGTTCTGGCTGCTCGACCAGGTGCATCGCATCTTCGGCAACTGGGGCTGGACGATCATGGTCGTCACGCTGCTGCTGAAGCTCCTGTTCTACCCGCTCTCCGAAGCCAGCATGCGCTCGATGGCACGCATGAAAGCACTGCAGCCGCGCATCAAGGCGCTGCAGGAGCTGTACAAGGACCAGCGCGACAAGCTCGGCAAGGCGACGATGGAGCTGTACCAGAAGGAGAAGGTCAATCCGGTCGCCGGGTGCCTGCCCATGCTGATCCAGTTCCCGGTATTCATCGCGTTTTACTGGGTGCTGCTCGAGAGCGTGGAGATGCGCCAGGCGCCGTTCGCCGGCTGGATCGGCGACCTCTCGGCGCGCGACCCGCTGTTCATCCTGCCGGTCATGATGGCGGGCGCGACCTACATCAATTTCAAGCTCAACCCGCAGATGGGCGATCCGACGCAGCAGAAGATGTTCATGATCATGCAGATCGCCATGCCGGTGATGTTCGCCTTCATGCCCTCGGGCCTGGTGCTGTACTGGACCACGAACACGGTGCTGTCGATCCTGCAGCAATGGAACATCAACCGCCGCCTCGCCGCGCAGACCAAGGCGCGTAACTAGGGCGGCCCACGATGGATACCATCGTCGCCGCGGCCACGCCTCCCGGACGCGGCGGCGTCGGCATCGTGCGGATCTCGGGGCCGCTGGCGCCCGCGCTCGCGCGCGCCCTGCTCGGCCGGGTTCCCCTGCCTCGTCACGCGACGCGCGCGCGTTTTGCGGCGGCCGATGGCGGCGCCATCGATGAAGGCCTGGCGCTGTATTTTCCGGCCCCGCACTCCTATACCGGCGAGGAAGTGCTCGAGCTGCACGGCCACGGCGGACCGGTGCTCATCGAGGCGCTGGTCGCGCGCGCCGTGGACCTGGGGGCACGTCGCGCGCTGCCCGGGGAATTCACGCAGCGCGCCTACCTGAACGAGCGGATCGATCTGGCGCAGGCCGAGGCGGTCGCCGATCTCATCGACGCCGGCAGCGAAGCCGCCGCGCGTGCCGCGCTGCGCTCGCTGCAGGGGGAATTTTCCGCCCGCGTGCACGCGCTCGACGAGGCGCTGGCGGCCTTGCGTGCGCATGTCGAGGCGACCATCGATTTTCCCACCGAGGAAATTGATTTTCTCGCCGACCGCGTGTTGGCCGAACGGCTGGCGGACGTGCGTGCACAGTGCACTGCGCTCCAGGCGGCGGCGGCGCAGGGGCGCCTCATCACCGAAGGACTCACCGTGGTCATCGCCGGCGCACCCAACGCGGGGAAGTCCACGCTCCTCAACGCACTGGCTGGCCACGAAGCGGCCATCGTGACGGAGATCCCGGGCACCACGCGCGACGTGCTGCGCGAGCGCGTCCAGATCGAGGGTGTCCCGGTGCTGCTGCTCGATACGGCGGGCCTGCGCGCGAGCGGCGACGCCATCGAGACCGAGGGCATGCGCCGCGCGCGCGCGGCGATGGCGCAGGCCGACCGGATCCTGTTCCTCGTCGATGCGGCGAATGACCCGCAGGCCGCGGACTTCCGCAAAGAACACGCACAGCTTCCCGCTGCAGTTGCGCTCACGGTGGTGTACACCAAGGCGGACCTGCTGGAGCCGGGTGCTACGATGCCGCGCGCGGTGGCGGAGGTGCCGGCAATCACGGTCGCGGCGCGTACCGGCGCGGGGCTCGATGCACTGCGCACGCACCTGCTTGAAGCGGCCGGTTTCCGGGGGCAGGACTCCGGCCTGCTTTCGGCCCGCCGCCGGCATCTCGAGGCGCTGGCGGTGACGGCCGTGCATCTGGATGCCGCCGTGGCGCAGCGCGCTGTGGCTGGCGCTGGTGAACTGGTCGCCGAGGAGCTGCGCCTGGCGCAGCGCGCGCTCGGTGAAATCACCGCTGTGGGTAGCGCCGATGAATTGCTGGGACGCATCTTCTCGACCTTCTGCATCGGAAAATAGCGGGACGTCCGGAGTCATCCAGTGACATCCACAGACCGCTGAAGAAGTGCCGAGTTTCTCGGCATTTTACTCCACCAACGTCGATTGCCCTCCGGAGCCAGCCTTGTTAAGGTGCCCCCATGGATGCCCCCATAACGAGGGTC
>JANYLH010000065.1 GCA_025357915.1 Gammaproteobacteria bacterium | reverse complement strand
CATCTTGATTGCACTACACCACCAGAGTTTTAGTACGTCAATAGTGCCGCCCGCGTTAGGCTCAGGCGAACGGCCTAACTGCCGGAACGCCAGCCGGTTTGATCAAATAGGGGTGTTGACTTAGCCAGTTGCGAGGGGTGTCGTGGTTCGCCGGTTCGATTGCGGCACTCGATACCCGTCCAGTGCAACACGCTCACGGCTGGAGTAGTGTTACCCTCCATGGGCTTCCGCTTCCGCCGCTCAATTCGCATACTGCCCGGCCTGCGCCTGAATCTCGGCAAGCGCAGCGCCTCAGTGTCAGTCGGCGTGCGCGGCGCTCACGTCACGTTCGGTGGACCTTCAGGAACGCGTACGACAGTCGGCATACCGGGCAGCGGCCTTTCCTACACCGAAGTGTCGAAGCCCGCTCACGCGCCGCCTGATGCGCCTGAAGCGCCCGTACAGCAAGGCAGCTCGGTGCGCGGGTGGGTGTGGGTCATGCTGCTGATCGTGGCCGTGGTATGGCTGGTAGCGATGGCGTCAGGCTGCGCCACAACGCTGCAGGCGGGTGCCGATCAGGTGCGGCTAACGGCTGTTAGGGTAGGGCAACTCCAGTAGACAAGTGTCGAAGCTTGCCCCCGCTACCAATTTACAATCGGTCCTTAGCAGGGCTGCACGCCGCAGACACCAAAGGGCAACAACGAGCCTTTGCGCCCACTCCTTAACACGCGACCACATCCTGAACTCAGTGGCCTGACTGCAAGTCCAGGATTAGCCGAACCGAGCCGGCCTCGGTCGGAATAACATCGAAGTCGCACGCCTGCGCCAGAGCAAGCATTCGTCGGTTGTCTGCCAGGGTCTCGCCCACCAGCCGGCGGATGCCGCGGCTGCGGCAATAGCGAATCATCTTATTGAGGAGGGTTGCGCCCAGACCGAGACCCTGCTGATCCGATTGCACCAGCACTGCGAACTCTGCCTGCTCTCCATCCGGGTCCGCGGACGAACGTGACACACCCAGTGTCCTTGGGTCACCAGGCCCCAGATCGTCGACGGCGATAAATGCCATTTCCCGGTCATAATCAATTTGTGTGAAGCTTGCCAATTGACTGTGAGGCAAGACGTTCACGGCATGAAAGAAGCGAGCCCGCAAGTCCTCGGGACTTACACGCGCCAGGAATTCCCGATGTTGCGGCTCATCCTCGGGACGTATGGGACGCAGCAAAATCGATCGGCCTCGGCACACTGTGCGCTCCTCGAGCTCCCTGGGGTAAGGGCGTATTGCCAGGCGACTGACACCAGCGGCCACTGCACGTTGCACCCGTATGCGTGCATCCAGCGCAATAACGCCCGAGGCATCGGCAAGCAGCGGATTGATATCCACTTCAGCGACCTGAGCCAGGTCAGTGGCAAGTTGGGCGAGCTTGACCAGCGTCAGCGCCACAGCGTCCAGATTGACTGGCTGGTGATTACGGTACCCGTGCAACACGCGGGATACCCGGGTCCGCGCGATCAGTTCCCGTGCCAGCAAGAGATTAAGCGGCGGGAGCGCCAGTGCCTTGTCGTCTATCAGTTCGACGGCAGTGCCGCCTCGTCCAAACATGACTACAGGACCAAAGGTCGGGTCGCTCGCAATTCCGGCGATCAGCTCGACCCCATCACCGCGCTGAACCATCCTTTGTACGCTGAAGCCCGCGAGTTCGGCATCGGGCCGCTGTTGCCGGCATCGGTCCACCATGGCGCGGGCAGCATCGCGTAGTTGAACAAGTGTCTCGATATCGAGCGCAACGCCACCGACATCCGACTTGTGTGATATCTGCGGCGAGACGATCTTCACAGCCAGCGGAAAGCCCAGCTGGTTTGCCGCTGCCTCGAGCGCGGGTGCCGCCGGGTCGGGGGAAAGCACAATCCGCGTCTCGACCACCGGGATTTCATACGCCACGAGCACCGCTTTCGACTCCGCTTCGCTCAACAGTGTTCGTCCCGCGTCCAGCGCTGAATTGATCACCCGCAAAGCGCCATCAATATCTGGGCGCAGCGATTCAGCCATCGACAGCGGGGTCTGCATAAGCAGTTCCTGGTTGCGTCGATAGCGCACCAGCTGCATGAAGGCCCCGACGGCCTCCTCGGGCGTCTCGTAGGCGGCGAGTCGCGCGTGGTCGAACACGGACTTAGCCTTGCGTACCGCGGGGCCGCCCATCCAGCAAACCAGCGTAGGGATCGGTGATCGACCGAGGATGGGCGCGCACGCACGCGCGATATTCGTGGGCGACACGATTGCGGTCGGAGCGTGAATGAGCAGCAATGCATCCGCGGTCGGCGCCGTCAACAGCGCGTCGAGCGCGGAAATGTATCGCTCTACCGGTGCGTCTCCGATGAGGTCGACGGGGTTGGCGTGTGACCACGTCTTCGACAGAACCGCGTCGAGGCGCGTGAGAGTCGCTGTGTCGAGTTCCGCCAGTTGCCCGCCCAGACGAATCAGGGCATCAAGCGCCATCACGGCAGGCCCACCCCCATTGCTGACAATAAGCAGGCGGTCCCCGACCGGGGGTCGCAAACGTGCGAGGGTCTCGGCGGCATCAAACAGTTCGCGCGTACTGTCGACGCGCAACAGGCCCGCGCGCTGGAAAGCCGTATCGTAGATCGCATCCGATCCCACCAGGGCGCCAGTATGCGAGGCCGCTGCCTTGGCGGCTTCCGGGACGCGGCCGGATTTGACCACTATGACCGGCTTGTTGCGCGCTGCCCGGCGCGCGGCCGACATGAACTTGCGCGCCGCAGAGATCGATTCTATGTACAGAAGTATTGCGCGGGTCTGTGCGTCCGTGGCCAGATAGTTTAAGAGGTCCCCGAAATCGACATCCGCCGAGTTGCCGAGCGAAATAAAGTGTGTGAAGCCGATGTCGCGATCCCGCGCCCAGTCAAGCATTGCGGTGGTGAGGGCTCCGGATTGCGATACAAAAGCAATCTGCCCACTCAGGGCCTGCGCGTGGGCAAAGCTTGCATTCAGGCCGATGCCCGGCACCAGCAAGCCTACACAATTGGGCCCCAGGATCCGCAATAACGCGGGCCGGGCCGCGTCCAGCATGGCGGACATGACACTGCGCCCATCGGGGGTTCGCGCCTCATCCAGGCCGGCGGTCAGCACGATGGCCGCGCGCGTGCCGAGGGTTGCAAGCTCGCTGATCAAGTCTGGAATGGTTGGTGCGGGCGTGCACACAATGGCCAGGTCCGGCGTTTGCGGAAGATCGCTCACTAGTTTGAAACAGGGCGTTCCGGCGACCTCCTTGTGCCGGGTGTTGACCGGCCATATCGGCCCCTTGAAACCGCCCTTGAGCATGTTCCGATAGACCGTGCCACCGACGCTGTGCGGTCGGTCAGATGCGCCGATTACCACGACACTGCGCGGTTGCAGCAAGAATTGGAGGTTTCTGATCGTCATTTCCGCACGTGCGACAGTCGTTGATTACAGAGTCTGCGGGACCTCTGGGGAACTTGTGCACCCATCAGGCGGTTGCCCGCGCCACAGGCAGCGTATGGATGACTTCCGTTGCATCGCCCGAAGTTGTGCTGCGCTCACACCCCAGGGACGCGGCGAATTCCCGCATGGCCACGTTATCGGCGGCGTCGATAAAGTCGCGCTCCAGCTCAACGTCTCGCTGGTCAACCAGCCGCCTGGGAAAAATACGCATCGCGCTGAGCATTATGGCGCTCAAGCCGTACCGTTCCATCAGCATTTGCCGCAGGAGGAGGCGATATTACCCGTTTGCAGGGCCTGGCCGTAATCGGGCTGATCGAGCGAGCGCGACAAGTCGTTCGCTCAATGGGCAATTGACCACAGGCTTGCCGCGGTGATGACGGTAAGCGCGAACGCGCCGCCGTAGCACACAAGTTTCGCCGTGGCTCCGCTGTGGATGCCCAGATCGTGCAGGCTGTGGAAGATGCGGTGCACCGCATGCCAGGCGAACAGTGCGATGACCGCCAGCAGCAGACCCCTGGCCCACCCGTGCTGCGCCAGGGCCAGCACATGTGGGTAGCTCATCAGCTCCGCGCGCAGCGTCCAGCCCAGTGGCACGGCGATGCCGGTGATGAAGACCAGCATGGTGCCCGTCAGTGCCGCGAGCATGCCACCGGCGCCGAAGGGCAGCCAGAAAAGCGGTGCGTTGGAGCGCTTCACGATTGCCACCAGCGGGCAAGCGCGAACAGCGCGATCGAAGTCAGCGCGGTCGCGAGCCATCCTGCGCGTGTAATCGTCGCGCCCGCCAGCCGCCGGCCGCCGACGAAGATCATCGGCAGCGTCTTGGGCATGATCTGGAACCAGCTCCACGCGTGCACCGCCATCGCAGCGAGTATCAGCACATGCAGCACGATCGACCAGGGAGCCCGGAGCGCGGCGAGCCAGCCGTTCCAGGCCACCTCACCCTGGGAGAGGCGTACGACGCCGACCGCCAGTACCACGGCGTAGGCCAGCACCGCGACCGCGGTGAGCTCGCGCAGCATGTAGCGCACGAAGAAGGGGTCGCGGCGCCACCAACCGCGCATCGGCCGGACGAACGGTCGGGGGACGCCGCCATCGAGGTTCACGGGGCGGCTCCCTTAGGTGCCAGGAAACGCAGAAAGTAGTCCCTGGCACTCACGGCCTTGTTCTGGTTCACGGCATTGGCCGGATCCACCTGCTTGGGGCAGACTTCGGAGCAATAACCGACCGCCATGCAGCTCCATACGCCTTCTTCGGCGTTGAGGATTGGCTGACGCTGCGCCTGACCGCCGTCGCGGGAGTCGGCGTTGTAGCGGTGGAGCAGGGCGATGACGCCGGGACCGATGAAATCGCGGTTCAGGCCGTACTCCGGGCACGCGGCGTAGCACAGCATGCAGTTGATGCACGAGGTGTACTGCTCGAACCGTTCCAGCTGTGCGGGCGTCTGCAGGTACTCGCCCTCGGCGAGCGTGCGCGGCTCCCTCGGAATAAGGTATGGCTTGATCGCCTCGAGCTTGTTGACGAATTCACCGACGTCCACGATGAGGTCGCGCTCGATGGGCAGGTGCGCCAGGGCTTCGATGCGCACCGGGCCGGGTTGCAGGTCGCGCAGGAACGTCTGGCACGACAGGCGCGGTTTACCATTGACCATCATGCCGCAACTGCCGCAGATCGCCATGCGGCACGACCAGCGGAAGCCCAGCGTGCCGTCGATCTCGTCCTTGATGTGCTGGAGCCCCTGCAATACGGACATATCGTCCGTGCAGGGCACCTGGTAGCTCCGCCACGCGGGCTCGGGGTCGTGCTCGGGGTGGTAGCGCAACACACAGATCTCGATGTTCTTCGGCTCAGGCATGCACGTCCTCCCGGGCCCGGCGCTCGGCGTCGGCCTGTTCGCCAGCGGCGCCGTAGGCGCGCGTGCCAGGCTGTGAACGGGTGATCTTCACCGGACCGTAGGCGATGCGCGGCGGGCCGTCGCCGTCATGGAAGGCCAGCGAGTGCTTGAGGAAGTGGGCGTCGTCGCGCTCGGCGAAGCCATCGAGCCGCTGGTGCGAGCCGCGCGATTCCCTGCGACTGAGCGCTGAATGGGCAATCGCCTGCGCCACATCCAACAGGAAACCGAGCTCGATGGCCAGGAGCCACTCCGTATTCCACACCCGGGAGCGATCGTCGATCTGCACGCGCCGATAGCGCTGCTGCAGTTCAGCGAGCTTGTCGCACGTGGCCTGCATCGCGGCGGCCGTGCGGTATATGCCGCAGCCATCTTCCATGCTCTGGGCCATCTCGCGGCGGAGCGTGGCGATACGTTCGCCACCGCTCGGGCGCGCGAGGATGGCCAGGGCGCGCGCGCGCGCTTCCTCAGCCAGTGCGCCGATCTTCGTCGGCGCGCCATGCGGGACCGTCCTGGCGTAGGCGGCGGCTTCCATGCCAGCCACCCTGCCGAACACCAGCAGTTCGGTCAGCGAGTTCGAACCGAGGCGATTGGCGCCGTGGATGCCGACGCTCGAGCATTCGCCTGCCGAGTACAGTCCGGCGAGCGGCGCGGCAGTGAGGCCATCGGCGCTGATGCCGCCCATCGTGTAGTGAACGGCGGGTAGTACCGGGATTGGCGCCGCGGCCGGATCGACCCCAAGGTACTGCACGGCCAGCTCATAGATCTGCGGCAGGCGCTCGCGCAGCCTTTTCTCACCAAGGTGACGCAGGTCGAGGTGCACAACCTCGCCGTGCGGGCCGCTGAGCGTGCGGCCCTTGCGCTTCTCGTGCCAGTAGGCCTGGCTCAGGCGGTCGCGGGGACCGAGCTCCATCGCCTTGTTGCGCGGGGTCGGTTCAGCCGGCCCGAGACCATAGTCCTGCAGGTAGCGGTAGCCGTCCTTGTTGAGCAGGAACCCGCCCTCGCCGCGGCAGGCCTCGGTAAACAGGAGCCCGGTGCCTGGCATGCAGGTCGGGTGGTATTGCACGAATTCCATGTCGCGCAGCGGCACGCCGTGCCGGTAGGCGAGCGCCATGCCGTCGCCGGTGACGATGCCACCGTTGGTATTCTCGCGGAACACGCGGCCGGCGCCGCCGGTGGCGATGATGACCGAGCGGGCGCGAATGAGCCGGAAGCCGCCGCTCGCGATCTCGATCGCGAGCAGGCCCTGCACACGGCCCGCCTCGACGATCAGGTCCACGCAGAAATGCTCGTCGAAGCGGCGGATCGAGGGGTACCTGATCGAGGTCTGGAACAGCGTGTGCAGCATGTGGAAGCCGGTCTTGTCGGCGGCGAACCAGGTGCGCTCGATCTTCATGCCGCCGAAGGCGCGCACGTTGGCATGGCCATCAGGCTTGCGGCTCCAGGGGCACCCCCAGTGTTCCATCTGCACCATCTCCTGGTGCGCCTGGCCGACGAAGTACTCGACCACGTCCTGCTCGCACAGCCAGTCGCCGCCGGCCACGGTGTCGTGAAAGTGGGCCTCCAGGGTGTCGTGCGCCTGCGTGACCGCCGCGGCACCGCCCTCGGCCGCCACGGTGTGGCTGCGCATCGGATAGACCTTGGAGATCAGTGCGACGCTGAGCGAGGGGTCGGATTCCGCTATCGCGATCGCGGCCCGGAGCCCGGCGCCTCCGGCACCGACGATCGCAACATCGACCTCTGCCACGTCCATGACATGTACCGCGCTAGCGCACCAGCACGAGCTTCTGGTAGAGCCCGCCGAAATAGGTCCGCTTGGTGATGGAGGCCGGACGCACCTGCCTTGGCATGAAGGCCTCGATCTGGTGCGTCCACAGGTCCATCGCGTAGGGTTCGAGCTTCCTGAACACCGCCTTCATCAGCAGGCGCAGCGGATGCAGGAGCGCGGGCCGGTGATAGTCCACGATGACGATCCTGCCGCCCGGCTTCACGACCCGCAGGGCCTCGGCGAGCGTCGCCGATCGCACCGGCCGGGGCTGCTCGTGCAACAGGAAGAACAGCAGCACCTGGTCATGGCTCGCATCCGGGAAGGGGAGTGCAGTCGAATCGCCGTGCAGCAGCGCCACGCGTTCATCGGGCGGCAGCTTCGCGCTGAGGTTGCGCAGCTGGATCGGCAGGATATCGAGTACGTCGAGACGCGCGTCCGGCGCAAGGCGCTGCTGGAGCGTTGCGGTCAGGTTGCCGTACACGCAGGCAACCTGCAGTGTGCTGCCCTGCACCGGCTTGCCCAGTTCGGCGAGCGCCGCATCGCGCAAGCGGGCGTAGTTGCCGAACAGGATCGCATTGACGAGCCACTCGCGCTCGAACAAGTGCACTGCCTTGGGATGCACATAAGCCCACCAGTACATCTGCTGCAGGTAGTGGGGGACCGCCAAGGCGCGAGGCTCAGGCCGCATGGCGCCCGGCAGGGTTGTCGCTGCCGCTTCGGCCGGTGGTGTCATCAGCATTTTGTAATTTTCATGCCGCAGAACCTGAGACAAGGGGAGTCTGCCCCTGGCCTGATGGTAATCGTATTGCCGGCAATTCCTCTTTCGCTTTTCGCTATACGCCCCTGCCAGCGCGGCGGCGTGCCCGAATCGCGCTGCTGTATAGTCGAACGAGCGCCGGAGCGGCGCTGGTACTGACCTAAAGTATAATAATTAATTAGAGGGGTAACAATATGAATATACAAAAGATTCTTGGCCTGGTCGCGGTGGCCCTGGCCATCGTGGGCGCTTTCGTCACCATTCCTGAGGCCACGGCGATATTGGTGGTCCTCGGCCTCGTCATCGGCTTTTCGATCGACGGTGCCGACCACGTCAGGGTGATTGTGTCGGCCATCGCGCTGGCAACGCTTTCGGGCACGCTCGGCAGCATCCCGGCTGTTGGCGTTTACCTGGCCAATATCGTAGGTGCAGTGGGCGTGGCCACGGCGGGGGCGGCGATCATGATCATCCTGCGCAACGTGTACGCACGCTTCAGGCCCTGATCGCAGCCGGCGTCACGGCCGCAACCGGATTGCGCCTTCGTTCTCCGGTCTGCGGCCGCGCCTGCCGGCGTAGAAGGCGCGGATGCGCGCGAAATCCTGGTCCACATTTCCGGTCAGGTTCATATACGTATCGATCCCGACAGTGCGGGTCGCATAGTCGATGAATCCCAGGCCAACCGGCAGGCCGCCGGCGACTGCGATCTGGTAGAAGCCCGACTTCCAGTGGTCGGTGCGCGAACGGGTCCCTTCGGGCGTCAGCACCAGCCACATCCACGGTTGCCTGGCGTACTCCGCGAGTACGCCGGCCACGAATCCCGAGTGTTCGTTGCGCCGGATCGGGATGCCGCCGATGCGCTGCAGGAGGCGCCCGGCCGGCCAGCGGAACAGCGTGTGTTTGCCGAGCCACCGGACGGGCAGTCCGGTGCCAGTTCTGTAGAGCACGCCGATGATGAAGTCCCAGTTCGAGGTGTGCGGGTAGACGATGATCACGCCCTTCGCTGCTGGCGGCGGCACCAGGACGCTGCGCCAGCCCAATATCCCGAGCAAGGCGTGCGCGCACCGCCCTACGAGCGAGGCGGAATGTACCGGGGCGCCGGGTTGGCGTGGCTCCATGGCGCATGTTTGCACAGTTGCAGCAGATGACCAAAGCGGGCCACGCGCCCTGAACGGCGGCCGGCCCGCGGCAATCGCCAATCGGGGCAGCGACGCACGTACAATGAGCGCAGGACTCGATACCCCATGGTGGGCGCGTTGACAGAAGTTGGCGGCTTGACGGGCAAGGCGGCGTTGATTACCGGCGCCACTTCGGGCATCGGACACGCCATTGCCGCACACTTTGCGGCCTGCGGTGCGCAGCTGATGCTGACCGGCCGCAACCTGGCCGCCGGCACGAAGCTTGCGCAGGAACTGGGCGCGCGGTTCATCAGCGGGGATATCACCGACCCGCAGTTGCCCGACCGGCTGGTCGCCGAGACCGTGGCCGCTTATGGTCGCCTCGACATCCTCGTCAACAACGCTGGCATTACGCATCGGGGCACGATTCTCGAAACCAGCGACGCGGATTGGGCGCGGGTGATGGACGTCAATGTCACGGCGGTCATGCGTTGCGCGCGTGCGGCGGTGCGTCACATGGTGACGACAGCGGGTGGCAGCATCGTCAATATCGCCTCCGACTTCGCAGTGGTGGCGGGCAGGCAAGAGGTGGCTTATTGCGCCTCCAAGGGTGCGATCGTGCAGCTCACGCGGGCGATGGCCCTGGATCACGGGCGCCAGGGCATCCGCGTCAACGCCGTCTGTCCGGGCGACATCGAGACGCCGATGCTGCTGGAGGGCATTCAATCCGGCGGGGAAGAGATCGCGGCGGGTCTGGCGCGCAAGGGCGCCGCATTTCCGCTCGGCCGTGTGGGTCGTCCGCTCGAAATCGCCACGGTCGTGGCCTTTCTCGCCTCCAGCGCTTCGAGTTACGTCACCGGTGCCGCCTGGCTGGTCGACGGCGGCAACACGGCGGTCTGATGCAGTCCATTCCCAACGCGCACGACTACGTTGATACGCAACGCTACCCCATCGGCGTGAACGGTGCGGCCCGCGACGCGTTGGTGGCGCAGCTGCGCGATGAACTCGACACGGTCGGGTGTGCCGTCCTCAAGGGCTTCGTGCCGGCCGCACGCCTGCACGAATTGGTGGCCGAGTGCGATCGCGTCGCCGTCCACAGCCATCGCAACTTCAGCCGCACCAACGCCTATTTCACCCAGGACCGGCCCGAGTACCCCGCCAGCCACCCCCTGCGGCGCTTCTACGATCGCTCCAATGCCTTCGTACCGGCGGACAATTTCGGTGCGGAGAGCATCCTGCGCAGCATCTACGAGTGGCCCGTGTTCGCGCCATTCATCCAGGCGGCGCTTGGCGAGGCGCGTTTCTACCGTTACGCCGACCCGCTGGCGGATGTGATCGTCAACCTGACCGAGAGCGGCGACGGATTTCCCTGGCACTTCGACACCAACAATTACACAGTGACGCTGGCGATCCAGAACGCCGAGTCCGGCGGTGATTTCCAGTACAGCCCGCACCTGCGCACCCCAAGCGAGGAGAACTATGCCGGCGTGGAGGCCGTACTCGATGGCGATCGCAAGCTCATCCGCACGCTCCATCTGCAGCCGGGCGACCTGCAGATCTTCAAGGGTCGTTACTCCCTGCATCGGGTTACGGCGCTGTCGGGCCCGCGAGTGCGCTACGTGGCAATCTTCAGTTTCGTGGAGGAGCCGGGCATGGTCGGGAGTCCCGAGCGGACGCGCCAGCTCTACGGCCGCGTCCTGCCCGTGCATTGGGAACGGGCCGGACTGCGCTCCGATGCGCTGATCGACTGAGCAGTGAGCAACGACCCGATGTTTCGTGATGGCAGCATGGGTACGAAGCCCGATCGCTTCGATCTGGTGCCGGGCCGGCTCACGATGAAGGCGGTGGTGACCACTGGCAACGGCGGCTACGACAGGCTCCATTACCGCGACGTGCCGATTCCAGAACCCGGCGCGGGTGAGGTGCTGCTGCAGGTGCTCGCTGCCGGCGTCAACAATACGGAGATCAACACGCGCCTGGGCTGGTACTCATCGACCGTAACCACCGGCACCTCGGACCAGGCCGCAGCTGCAGAGCAGGCCGCCACCGCGAAAGCGGATGGTGGCTGGGACGCCGCGACACCCTTCCCCTTTATCCAGGGCACCGACTGCTGCGGCCGGGTCGTAGCGGTAGGCCGCGGCGGCGACCAGCGGATCATCGGCACGCGCGTGCTGGTGCGGCCGTGCATGCGGCCGCTTGGATTCCAGTCGATGGAGAACGTCTGGATGGCCTCGGATTTCGACGGGGCCTTCGCGCAGTTCGTGAAGGTGCCGGCGGCGGAAATATTTCCCGTGCAATGCGCCTGGAGTGATGCGGAGCTCGGCTCCATACCCTGCGCCTATGGCACGGCGGAAAACATGCTGCACCGGGCCCGGTTGCTGCGCGGCGAGCACGTGTTGGTCGCCGGCGCCTCGGGCGGCGTGGGTTCGGCGGTCGTGCAGCTGGCGAAGCGGCGCGGCGCGTTGGTGACGGCCATCGCCGCGTGGGCGAAGATGGAGCAGGTGCGATCGATCGGCGCCGATCGCGTCATCGACCGCGCCGCGGACATCGCGGCCAGCCTCGGTGAAAAATCGGTAGACCTCGTCGTCGACAACGTGGCTGGACCCGCATTCCCGGGTTTGCTGCGGGTACTGCGGCGCGGTGGGCGTTACGTTTCATCGGGGGCGATTGGCGGTCCTTTGGTCGAGCTCGACATGCGCACCTTCTATCTGCGGGACCTGACACTGATCGGCTGCACGGCGTGGGATGAGCCCGTGTTTCCAAACCTCATGCGCTACCTCGAGCGCGGCGAGATCCGGCCCCTGGTCGCGAAGACCTTTCCGCTCGAGCGCATCGCCGACGCGCAGCGGGAATTCCTCGAGAAGCAGCACGTAGGAAATTTTGTGCTGATTCCGCCGGCCGTGGAGCGGGCGACAGATGGATAAACCCGACACGGCGAGCTGGTCGGACTTCGAGCGCGTTGGCCTGCGTGTCGGGACCATACGCCGCGCCGAGCCGTTCCCGGAGGCGCGCAAACCGGCCTTCAAACTCTGGATCGACCTGGGAACGCTGGGCGAGCGGACCTCCAGTGCGCAGTTGACTGTCCTGTACACCGCTGAATCGCTGGTAGGGCGGCAGGTCATCTGTGCGACCGGCCTGGGATCGAAAAAAATAGCTGGCTTCCGATCGGAAGTGCTGACCACCGGATTCCTGCGCGCGGATGGCGCGGTCGTCCTGGCCACGCTCGACCAGCCGGTAGCGGACGGCACGGCGCTGGCCTAGCGGGAGTGGCTTGCGGCCGTGGCAGGCGCCAGGGGCAGTTCGACGGGATCCACCCAGATCGGGTTGCTGAAGGCCTTGTGACCCTGCGCGTCTTCGACGACCAGCGCATACCACGTGGCATGAGCGGTGCTCAGTTCGAAATCAACATGGCTCCGCGCTGGCTGGCCGTCGAAAGACCTGCTGGCCGCGCTCACGCCACCGCCGATGAGTTCGGCCCGGCTGAGGCCAACAACGGACTCCAGGTCGAACCCCAGCTTGAACGGCGCACCAGGCTTGACCAGCAACGTGTCGCCGAAATCGACACCGGGGTAGAGCAGCGGGCCGTAGCTCACGTAAGCATGACCCGAGCGGAGTGAATCGAGGAACGCAGCCGCCGTCACCGTGCCCTTGACGTGGGCATAGGCGCGGATGCGGCCAGAGAGCACGTTCCAGACGTCGTGCGTATCGGTACCGGCGCTGAGGTAATAGCGGTGGCCGGCGTTCCAGAACTCCCACATGCGATGGAACACCGCCTCGTCGGTGTCGGTCTCGGTGGCGTTGATTTCCACCAGCTCGAACGCCGGATTGAAGCCGCCCGGGGCCACGCCCGCGGCCAGGCTGGTGAAATAGCCGTAGGGAATCAGCGGGTGATTGACCTGCACGATACTCGCGCCGAGCCGGCGCGCCTCCGCGAACAGCGCATCGACGCCCGCCGTACTGGTGTCGACCGCCAGCGTCTTTCCGGCAGCGATGGGATAGGCATTGAAATGTCCCCAGGAAGGTGACAGCTCGACCCCGGCAATGAAGGGCACGTTCCGGCGCCGGGCGATCGCGCGCAGCGCGGGCAGATTCGCGAGCGAGTCGTGGTCGCTGACGAACAGCAGGTCGAGGCCGGCTGCGAGTTGCGAGCGCGCCAGATAGAGCGGTGGAGTGACCGCTTCCGCCTGGTCGGCATGGTGATGCAGATCGGCGGCGTACCAGCCACGCTTCGCTGGAAAAAACTGCGGCGCCAGGGCGAGCTTCACCACCTGTGTGCCGCCGGGGGCGACGCTAACATCAATGCTGCGCGCGGCGCTGGTGAAGCCGCCGCCGGAAGACACTGCCAGCGTGTAGCGGCCCGGAGCGATGGTGAGATCAAGCCGGCCCCGGGGTTCGAGCTCGGTGAAGAACGTTTTGCGGCCCAGGAATTCGACCAGCGGCTGCTGCCCCTGGCTGATTGTGATCCGCGCGTCCAGCGCCCGGCTGGTTCCGGACTCGCTGATCTCGAAGCGCACGCGGCCGGGGGCCTCGAGGCCGCGAAAATCGCGCGTCTGTGTCTGGTCAGCTTTGACCGACAACGGGACCTTGCCGCTCTGGCTGTGGTCCCGGGCGGTCGCGTACAGCTCGTATTCGCCGACGGGCAGTGCCAGCTGGTACGCGCCCGCGGTGCCCAGCGTCCAGGCGTAGGGCTGCCCTGATTTCTCGATGACGATGACGGGCTGGGCAAGCTTGCGGCCGTCGCGTCCGGTTACGGTGCCGCGTACGCGTCCGGCGGCAAGCTGCCTGCGTTCGATTTCCGCGCCCACCACCGGCGCGAGATCACCGCTCCCGCCAACCTGCAGCCAGCCTTCGAAGCTGCGGCTTTCGCCCGGCGCCAGGGTGTGCAGCTGATACAGGTCGCGCGAGCCGTGGGCGACGTGCGTTAGATAGGGGGCGTGCAGCGCGATGAACCACTGCGCGTCGTAGGCGACGGTGCGATCGGCCAGCGCCGCGTCGGCGGCGCCGGCTTCGAGCGCTGCCAGGCCAGGCACGCGAAAACGGAACCCGCTGTTCGGCCAGAGCGTCAGGCCCGAGCGCAGGTCCTTCAGCACGGCGTTGCCCCCGTTGGCCATGGTCACCGCTATTTCGATATGGTCGGAACCGGCGCGCAATGTGTACGTGGTCGTGATCGTCACCGCTCCCCAGTCACGTACGGTGCGGACCACGGCTTGTGCGGGACCGCGCTCGACGATGTCGATTTTCTGATAGGTGTTGGGCCAGGCTGACCAGTCGTTGGGGATGAAATCGGCAAACACGACGCGGTCGTGGCCGATCCTGTCGCCGCTCACCGGCGCCAGATCGATGAGGGCCCCGCGCGGCACCCCATAGGGCACGGGCGATTGCGCCGCCAGCGCGAACGCGAGTTTCTCGTTGCTGACCGTGATGTCACGCTCTGCCCGCGCATCGCCGGCGACGATCGCGGTCGGGCCCACCACGACCGACACGGCCGCGTGCGCGGGCGGGGCTGGCCACGCGACCAGTGCCAGCGCCGCCAGCACACCGTTGCTTCGCACCCGATGTCGCCGGTTCGGCATCGGCCAAGCATGCGGGAGCTTGCCGGGCATTTCCAGCGACATCCGCCATGGTAAGCTTGGTGGCAGTCACCGGGAGCGACCCGTGAACGACAACGACATCGTCATCGAAGCGTGGAACACGGTCCTGTTCGACAAGTTCCTGCGCTTCAAGCACCTGCTGATCGCGGGCCTCGCGGGCCACAGCGACGAGCTGCTCTCGCGCCACCTGTTCCCTGCCGGAGCGCGGGTGCTCGACGTGGGATGCGGCTTCGGCGACAGCACGGTGCGCATTGCCCGCGAGGTGGGTCCGAAGGGCGAGGCCGTCGGCACCGATTGCGCCGCCAATTTCATCGCCATGGCCGAACAGGATGCGCGCGCCGCCGGCGCGGACAATGCCACGTTTTTCTGCGCCGATTCGCAGTGCGACGACCTGCACGGCCCGTACGACCATGCATTCGCGCGCTTCGGCACCATGTTCTTCATGATGCCGGGCGCGGCGTTGCGCAATATCCGCAAGGCGCTCAAGCCCGGCGGCGTGTTCACGCAGGTCGTGTGGCGCAAGCGCGAAGACAACCCCTGGCTGCACGACGCGGAGCTGTGCGTGCGCGGCATCGTCCCGGTGGTCTCGCACGAGGAGAGCGATCAGGTGCACTGCGGGCCCGGGCCGTTCTCGATGTCAGGCCCCGACATGGTCAGCTCGATGATGAAGGCGGCGGGGTTCAGCGGCATTACCTTTGAGCGCTTCGATACCGATATCTGCATCGGGCGCGATCTTGACGACGCGATAGAGTTCGCGATGGCGCTGGGGCCGGCTGGAGAAATCATCCGGATGGCGGGCGAGGAAGGCGAGCGACTGAAGCCGCAGGTGGTCGCCGCGCTCAACAAGACGTTGTCGCGCTACGTGCAGCCCAACGGCGTCTGGGCGCCGTCCAGCACCTGGTTCGTCACGGCGCGCAACGCGGCCTAGCAGGCGCGTCGCGCGCCTCAGAGCGCCGGCGAGACGTCGAACACCAGCACGCTCTGCGCGGCCATGGAAATCGTGGCCGTGCCGCTGGAATCAGCCACGAGGTCGGGAATTGCTGCCGGAGGGTAGCGGTAGCCGAGTACGGCATTCGGACCCAGCCCGCTGATGGACGCGTTCATCGTATTGGTGTCGTAGTTGATCACGACGAGCGTCGTCTCGCCCGGACTGCGGCGCTGATATGAAAGCACGCTGCCGCTCACCAGGGGTTGCGCATAGGCGCCATCGCGCAGCGAGACGCGCGTGTTCCGCAGCGCGAGCATCGAGCGGTAAAAGTTGAGCAGCGAAACCGGATCGGGATCCTCGCTCGCGACGTTTGCCGCGGCAACGTTGGCGGCATACGAGCGGTAGGGCGCGCCCGTCGTGAAGCCGTCGGTGGCGGTATTGACCGCCGCCCAGCTCATCGGCGTGCGCAACGCGGCGTCGCCGCTGAGGCTGGACGCCCCCGCCATGCCGATTTCCTCGCCGTAATAGATGAACGGCGTGCCCGGCGCAAGCAGGTAGCTTGCGGCTGCGAGCCGGTACTGAGCCGCGTTGCCCGCCAGTTGGTCCCAGATGCGCTGGCCGGCGAAGGAGTCGTGATTGGCAAGAATGCTCGCCATGCCGGCTGGCGCGGTCTTGAAGTAATCAGACACGACCTGGATGCTCGCCGGGTCGTTGCGGGCCGCGCCGAGAAGCGCGCCCTTGAGATCGAACGCAAAGGCCGCGCCGCACGCGCTCGCAGCGGCAAAACCCTGCGGATCGCCGGAACCTTCGCACACCATGTACCGCTGGCTGTAGGTATCCAGCAGCGCGCGGACCTGCATCATCAGCGTGTAATTTTGCGGCTGGTCTTCCCAGGCCGTCGGCCCGTTCTCATATAGGTTCCCGACCGCATCGAAGCGGAACCCATCCACGCCCCGGTTCAGCCAGAAACGCAGGTTCGACTCGTGATACGCCACCACTGCGGCATTGTTGAGGTTCCAGTCCGGCATCGTCGGGCTGAAAACGCCAAAATACGCGCCGGTACTGGCCGTGCGCCAGGGGTTGCCGCCAAAAATGTTCCAGCCTGCCGGAGCCGTGGCCTGCCAGATGTACCAGTCCCGGTAGGCGTTGGTCGTGGCGAAGCGGGAATTGAGGAACACCGGGTTCAGGTCTGAGCTGTGATTCATGACGTAGTCGATCACGACACCGATGCCGCGCGCGTGGGCCTGGGTCAACAGCTCGTCGAGGTCGGCGAGCGTCCCATAGTCCGGTTCGATGTCCCGATAGTTGGCGACGGCATAGCCGTGGTCGTGGTCGGAACTCACGGTCACGGGCATCAGCCACAGGCCCTTGACGCCTAGTGCCTGCAGGTAAGGCAGTTCCGAGGTCACTCCCCGCAGATCGCCTTTCCCGTCGCCGTCGCTGTCCTTATAGCTGCGCACGAAGATTTCGACGAAGGCGCCGTGCTGCCAGTTCGAGTTGGCAGGAAAGGAACTCCCTGGATCGCTGGGGGCCACGGTACTGACATCGGGCGCTGCTGGTGGCGGGGGCGGTGGCGCAGGTACGACCGGCGCGTTCGAGCCGCCACCTCCGCAGGAGGCGAGCCAGCTCGTGAGTGCGAGACTCGCCAGCGCTACACTGGTGCTCTTTCGAATGGCCGAACTCATGCAGGGGCTCCGGAGTTTCATGAACGTCAGGGAAATTGTAGCGGAGGCGGCGCGTGGTCGCTCCCGGTTGCGGCGGGCCTGAGCTTGGCACTCAGCGCAACGGTTCATTCCTTTGAGGTCACGCTCAACGACGCCGACCGGGGCGTCCATGAGTCGCTGGATTTCCGCCTCGCGCGCCACCCTTCGGAGACGGCGGAGTACCTGGTGACGCGCATGCTGGCCTATTGCCTGGAATACACGGAAGGTCTCGCGTTCTCAAAAGGCGGGCTCTCCGACCCCGATGCGCCGGCGCTGTCGATTCGCGACCTGACCGGGGCGCTCCAGAGCTGGATCGAGATCGGCACGCCCGAAACGGCGCGGCTCCACAAGGCGGCGAAAGCCTCACCGCGGGTGGCAATCTATTCGCACAAGGATGTCACGGCCTTGATTGAACGACTCGCTGCCGAGGCGGTGCATCGGGCCGACCGGATCGAGATCTACGCGCTCGACCAGGCGTTCCTGGCGGCGCTGGTGGCGCGCCTCGAGCGGCGCATGCGCTTCGACCTCGCGGTGAGCGACCGGCAGCTGTACCTGTCGGTGGGCGAGGAGACCCTGAGCGGCGCCGTAACGCCCCACGGTCCACGTGCCGGCCCTTAGGCGGGGCAGCTGCGATCAGGGTTGAATTCCGGGGGTGCAAAGCACTAGAATCCGCCCCCGGTGGCCGGAACAGGCTTGAAAGGCGGTTCTGTGCAGTCGCAGATGGTGCGGCCAAGAGCTTGATTTGAAAGCCCCACTCGGGGCTTTTTGCGTTTTGGTGGGCCGCTGGCCCTTTTTTTTGGTTTGAGTTTCGGATTGGCGGGCGGAGTGGTTCATGGCTGAGGTGCTGCGCGAGAAGCTGATCGGGCTCGTGGAGCCCCTGCTGGCCAATCTCGGCTACGAGCTCGTGGACCTGGAGCTGTCGGCGGGCCGTGGCTCGGGAATGCTGCGCGTGTTCATCGACCGGGCCGAAGGTGTCGGCATCGAGGACTGCGAGCGGGTCAGCCGGGAAATCTCCGCGCTGCTCGACGTGCATGATCCGATACCGACGGCCTACCGGCTCGAAGTGTCGACGCCAGGGTTGGATCGGGTGCTGCGCACCCCCGCGCATTTCGCGCGTTTTGCCGGTGCGCAGGTCGAGGCCGAACTGGCGGCACCGCGCGATGGCCGCCGGCGATTTACGGGCCGGCTGGCGCAGGTGGGCGCGAGCGGCATTGAATTGACAGTGGACGGCGCGCAGGTGCCGTTGGGTTACGCGGACATTTTCCGCGCGCGGCTGGTTCCGGAGTGGCCGGATACCTCGAGCAAAGGCAGAAAACGATGAACAAGGAAATCCTCCTGGTAGTTGACGCGGTCTCGAACGAGAAGGGCGTCGACAAGGAAATCATCTTCGAGGCGCTCGAAGCCGCGCTCGCGGCCGCGGCCCGCCGCAAGCACAGCGAGCTGTGGGACGTGCGCGTCGCCATCGATCGCAAGACCGGCGAATACGAAACCTTCCGCCGCTGGAAGGTGTTCGCCGACGATTCGCGCGAGATTGAAAACCCCGAAGCCGAACTGCGGCTTGAGGATGGTCTCGACCTCGACAAGAACACGGCGCCTGGGCTATACGTCGAGGAGCCGATGGAATCGGCGGCCTTTGGCCGCATCGCCGCGCAGCAGGCCAAGCAGGTCATCGTGCAGAAGGTGCGCGAGGCCGAGCGCGCCCAGGTGGTCGAGCAGTACCAGGATCGCGTCGGCACGCTGGTGAGCGGCGTGGTCAAGCGCATTGATCGCAACGGCATCTACGTCGACCTGGGCAGCAACGCCGAGGGCTTCGTGCCGCGCAGCGACATGATCGTGCGCGAACAGCTGAAGCCCCAGGATCGCGTCAAGGCGTTCCTGAAAGAGGTGCGTCCCGAGCCGCGTGGCCCGCAGCTGTTCCTGACGCGCACCGCGCCGGAATTCCTGATCGAATTGTTCAAGCTGGAAGTGCCGGAAGTGGGACAGGGGATGATCCAGATCCTGGCCGCCGCGCGCGATCCCGGAATCCGCGCGAAAATCGCGGTCAAGAGCAACGATCCGCGTATCGATCCGGTCGGCGCCTGCGTCGGCATGCGCGGTTCGCGCGTGCAGGCGGTCTCCAACGAGATCGCCGGCGAGCGCGTCGACATCATTCCCTACGACGCG
>JANYLH010000045.1 GCA_025357915.1 Gammaproteobacteria bacterium | reverse complement strand
CCTGATCGTGGCGAGCATCGTGACGGCGCTGCTCGGGAGCGGCGCGTACGCGCTGACACGTCCGGCACACGCGAGCAACTAGTGTCCTGAGTTAGAAGTTCGTAGAACGTTTATGAGTCCTTGTCGTCCAACGGTAGAGTGGGCAACAAGGAGCGAGCGATGTCACGTGGGCCAGGACTGCAGGAGTTGACGTTGACCTCGATGGAGCGCGAACGGCTGCTTGAGTGGACGCGTCGGCACAAGAGCGCGCAGGCCCTGGCGCTGCGCTCGCGCATGGTGCTGGCGGCGGCCGAGGGCCACACGAACCGCGCGGTGGCGCAGCAGCTGCGCGTGACCGGGCAGACGGTGGGCAAGTGGCGCAGTCGGTTTCTGCTGCAGCGGCTGGACGGTTTGCTGGATGAACCGCGTCCCGGAGCGCCGCGGCGCATTGGCGATGCGCAGGTCGAGGCGGTGATTGCCAAAACGCTGCACGAGCGGCCCGAGGGGGCGACGCATTGGAGTAGCCGCTTGATGGCCGAGGCCAGCGGCTTGTCGCAGACTGCGGTGGTGCGCATCTGGCATGCCTTTGGATTGCAGCCGCATCGCACCGAGACCTTCAAGCTCTCCACCGACCCACTTTTTATCGAGAAGGTCAGGGACATCGTCGGTTTGTATCTCAATCCGCCGAGCAAAGCACTGGTGTTGTGTGTTGATGAGAAGAGCCAGATCCAGGCGCTCGATCGGACACAACCGATGCTGCCGATGATGCCGGGCCTGCCCGAGCGACGCACGCACGACTACCAGCGGCATGGCACGACCACGCTGTTTGCCGCACTCGACATCGCGAGCGGCGCGGTCATCGGTGAACTGCATCCTCGCCACCGGAGCAGTGAGTTCCTGAAGTTCCTGCACACCATTGAGGCCAACGTTCCGGCCAAGCTCGATGTGCACCTGGTGATGGACAACTACGGCACGCACAAGACCGCCGCCGTGCGTCGTTGGTTGGCGCGTCATCCTCGCTTTCATGCGCACTTCACGCCGACCTCGGCTTCCTGGATCAATCAGGTCGAGCGCTTCTTCGCCACGCTCACCGAAAGACAGATCCGTCGCGGCACTCACCGCTCCACCCTCGAACTCGAGCGCGCCATCAAGGCGTACGTGCAGAACCACAATCGTAACCCGAGACCCTTCGTATGGACCAAATCCGCCGACCAGATTCTCGAAAGTCTAAAAAGATTCTGCATACGAACTTCTAACTCAGGACACTAGCGTCCCGCCAGCATGGCACCGTGGGGGTTACCCACAAAGGTGCCATGCATGAGCTATTACCTTGCCAGGACGGTCAGCGCGCCGTTTGACACCGTGGTTTCCGACATCACGGCCCGGCTCAAGGCGCACGGCTTTGGTCTGCTTACCGACATCGACGTGCAGGCGACGCTGAAAGCGAAGATTGGCGCCGACCTGCCGAAGTACCGGATCCTCGGCGCCTGCAATCCCAGCTTCGCGCATGAGGCGCTGAAGCTCGAGGACAAGCTCGGCGTGCTCCTGCCCTGCAATGTCATCGTCCGCGAAACCGCGGACGGACGCGTGGAAATCGCCAGCATCGACCCGGTCGCCTCAATGGAGCGGACGGAAAACCCCGCGCTCAAAGCGACCGCCGAGGCAGTCCGCCGCCTGCTGTCGCAGTCGCTGGCGGAAGTCGGGGAGTAAGCCACCATGCATCCCTACCCGCATCATTACGGCGTTACGGCGAGTGGCACGAGCGAGGGGTCGGTGACCGTGAACTCGCCTGACCTGCCCGCACTGGTCACCGCACCGCCGCCACAATTTGACGGACCCGGCGGCCAGTGGTCGCCCGAGACGCTGTTGTGCGCTGCGCTCGCGGACTGCTTCATCCTCACGTTCCGTGCCCTGGGCCGCGCCACCCGCCTCGAGTGGTCGTGCCTCGAGTGCCGTGTCGAAGGCGTGCTGGAACGCATCGAGCGCGTGAGCTATTTCACGAGCTTCAAGACCCACGCGACACTGACGGTGCCGCCAGGCACCGACGTGGAAAAAGCGCGCAAGCTCCTCGAACAGGCGGAGCACTCCTGCCTGATCTCAAATTCAGTGCGCGGCACACGCACGCTCGAAGCGCAGGTCGTCGTCGCGGAAGCTCACTGAGCCGCGACCGCCTCGGTCTCGTCGATGCGGCCAAGGTCGAGCACCCGATCGCCGCTCGCGGACACTTCCAGCAGGTCGCGAAAGCGCTGGTTGAGCCGGATGTCGGTGTTGAAATAGGACTGCCGCGCGTGCAGCGTCTGCGACAAGGTCTCGTCGAGCCCCGTGATTGACACCAGCAGCGCGAATTCTCCGCGCTCCAGCCCTTCCGCCGTAATCTCGTGCAGCGGGCTCGCACTCGTGATCGGGTGCATGATCAGCCATGACAACGAGAAGATCGGCGTCTCCGAGCGCGCCAGGGTCAGGTCGTAAAAGCGGCGGATGCCCAGGCCTTCCTGCGTAGTCTCCTGGCGCAGCAGGCTCACCTGGACGCGCGCGGCAATGATGGAGTTGCGCCGCTCGTTCGCAGCGCGCAGCATCAGCGTAGGGGTGCCGTCGAAGTTCGAGATGACCGCCACCTTGCTGAAGCGGATACGCGAGCGCGGCAGCGAGAAACGCGCGAAAGCGATCGCCGCCACGATGCCGATGCCAAACATGCCGAGCATCGCCTCAAGCGTCACCAGCATGTTTCCGTAGACCGACTGCGGGTACATGACACCATACCCGATGGTCGCCAGCGTCTGCACGCTAAAGAAGAAATGGTCGACGAAGGAGCCGGGATGCGCGCCGGCGATGGTGTGCGCGCCGAGCATATACAGCACCCCGAACAGCGCATTGATGAGCAGGAACCCGCCGGCCAGCGCGGCGAGAAACTGCGGCCAGGACATGCGCACTGCGCTGTGGTACAGGTCACCGTGACCCGTGAGCCCGCTCCTGATCGTCAGACGCGTGAACGGATCGAAGCGCGGGCGCTCCGTCGCGCCGCGGCCCCCGCCGGCCTCCGGCTTTGCTGCTGATTCCTGCACGCGCCTAGCCCTCGCGCGCGCTGGCGTCCGCTGCCGCGCGCATTGTCTGCCACAACGCCTCGACGTGCCGCGCCTCGGTCGACTCGATGCCGATCGACACGCGCACCATCCAGCGGTCATCGACCATGGCGGGCGTAAGATAAGCCACACCCGAGTCGTTGATCGCCTGCGCCCAGCGCCGCGTATGGCGATCGAGCGCCGCGCCCTCGAGCCCGGGCGGCTCGTGCCGCACGCACACGGTCTGCAGCGTCACCGGCGCGATCCGGCGCCACGGCGCTGCCCCATCGACCTGCGCCGCGAGCCAGCGCGCGTTCGCCATGTCGCGCCGCAGCCGCGCCCGGATCGTCTCCATGCCCTGCTCGCGCAATGTCAGCCAGATCTTGAGCGCCCGGAATCGCCGGCCGAGCGGGATTCCCCAGTCGCGATAGTTGCGCACCTGTGCATCCATTGGCGTTTGCAGGTAGCTCGGCCGCGTGGACATGACGCGCACCAGATGCTCCGGATCACGGACCAGATAGAGAGAACAATCGAACGCCACCGTCATCCACTTGTGTGGATTGACGACGATCGAATCGGCGCCCTCGATGCCCTGCCAATAGTGGCGGCATTCCGGCAGCAGCATCGCCAGGCCGCCCATGGCGCCATCGACGTGCAGCCAGATCCCTTCCCGCTGCGCGAGTGCCGCGAGCGGCGCGATTGGATCCATCGCGGTGGTGGCGGTGGTGCCCGTGGTCGCGACGATGGCGCAGGGCCTGAGCCCCGCCGCACGATCTGCGGCGACGGCCGCTGCGAGCGCTTCGACCTGCATGCGAAACTCCGCATCGACCGGGATCGCGTGTACATGCTGCCGGCCGAAGCCGGCCAGCAGCGCGGCTTTCTCGATAGAACTGTGCGCCTGCGCGGAGACGTAGACGACCAGCGGCGCTTCGGTTCCCTGGAGTCCCACACGCTCCGCGGAATAGTCACTGGCGCGCTCGCGAGCGCAGATCAGCGCGATCAGCGAAGCGACCGAAGCCGTGTCCTGGATGACGCCGCTGAAGCCCGACGGCAGGCCCAGCAGATCGCGCAGCCAGTCGGTCATGACCTGCTCGAGCTCGGTGAGCGCCGGGCTCGCCTGCCAGTTGAGACCTATTACCCCGAGGCCTGTGCTCACCATGTCGCCGAGCACCGAGGCGAGCGAGCCGCCGGAAGGGAAATAACCGAAGAAACGCGGGTGCTGCCAATGGGTGATGCCGGGCAGGATCAGTCGGTCGAGATCGCCGAGGATCGCCTCGAAGGACTCGCCCTGCTCGGGCGCTGCCGCCGGGAGCTGCGCGACCAGGTCCCCGGGTTTGGCTGCGGACTGCACCGGCAACTCGCCCCGCGCAAGCCGCTCGCGGTAGGCCGCGACCCATTCCACGAGCGCGTGACCAGCGCTGCGAAACTCGTCAGGTGTCACGGTGAGTTACTTGCTGTCGCGCGCGACCAGCCAGCGGACCAGGGCCGTGAACTGGTCATTTCCGCCGGCCGAGCGCGGCGTCAACCGGTACTTTCCGTTGATGATGAGCGTCGGTGTTGAATCCACCTGGTAGGCACGGACCTGCGCGTCGGCTTCGCGCATCCGGGCATCGACCTCGAAGGAATGAGCGGCCTCCAGGAATGCGCCCGGCTTGAGGCTGGCGATTCCCTCGTAGAAACGAGCCACATCTGCCAGGCTCGGCAGTGGGTTCTTGAGACCGCCGCTGCCCGTGTCCATGGTGGCCAGTTCACCGCTTTTCCAGACGGCGTCGAAGATCCGCCCGTGAGTGCGATCGGCGATACCGAGCGATTGCGCGGCGAAGTAGGCGCGCTGAAAGACTTTCCAGTCTTCCTCCGGGTGCCATGAGGCCGGCACGAAGCGCCACTGCACCTTGGGTGGCAACGTGGCCTTGAGCTTGTCGATGATCGGGTAGAAAAGATTGCAGGCCGGGCAAGCGTATGAGAACACCTCGACGATCTCCACCTTGCCCGCCGGAACCGCCGTGGGTTGAGCCGGCTCCACCGCAAAATAGTGTTCACCCTCCATCCAGGCGGTGTCCGCCCGTGCCACACCCACCGCTCCCAGCATCAAGCCAGCCAGGACCACTGCTTTGCGTATCATGTTAACCCCTGTTCCCATGCTGATAGATTAACCGAACAGTGCGAGTCCCGAGCGGACCAGCATGTAGGCGGCGACCGTCAACACCACCGCTGCAAAGACGGACGACAGCACGCGGCGCTGCACCGCCAGACGGCCGGCCACCACGATGCCGAACAGGCCGCCCAGCGCGCCACCGGCAATGAATTCCACGGCCACGCGCCAGTCGATCAGGCCGGAGCGGGCGTAATTTGCGGCGGTGGTCAGCCCGAATGCGGCGACCGAAAAGAGCGATGAGCCGATTGCATTCAGCACCGGCATCCCGCTGCCGAGCATGATGCCCGGCACGATCAGGAACCCGCCGCCGATGCCGAAGAACCCCGATACGGCGCCGACTACGAAACCCACGGCGAGCAAGCGGCCGGCGATCGCCGGGTTCAGGCGCACGTCCGGGTCGCCGCCACTGGCGCGCGGCCGCAGCATGGCCAGGCCCACGGCGACCATGACCAGCGCGAACAGGAACAGCAGCTTACTGCCGTCGACCATTTTCCCGGCCGTTGAACCGGCCGCCGCTCCGAGCACGCCCGAGGCGGCAAATACGATCGCACACGGCCACTTGACGTTACCGCGACGCCAGTGCCCGAGCAGATTGACGACGGCATTGATGCCGACGGCCAGTGCGCTGGTGCCTATCGCGACGTGCGGATCGCGAATGCCGACGACATAGATCAACAGCGGCACGGCGAGGATGGAACCTCCGCCGCCGATCAGCCCCAGCGAGAACCCGACCAGGGACCCGCAAAACACGGCAATGAAAGCATGCATGACGCATGGTATTGCCGGTCAGCGCCCGTAGTCCACCCACCATGCCGCCCGTTTGCCAAGACTCCGGAATCGCGCTAGCGTGGCGCAGATGCAAATCACCTGCACTCTGTCTCCCGTTTTCAGATTGGCCCGCTTCGCATTCATCGCGATGCTGCCATTCGCGCTGCCCGTCAGCGCCGCTCCGGCCGGCGCGGCAAGCGCACCCCACTACGCTGCCGTCGCCACGCCCGACGAGTTCGGCTCACGTACGGCACTGGCCGTGATGAAGCGCGGCGGCAACGCGGTCGATGCCGCCATCGCCACGGCCTTCGTGCTGGCCGTCACCTACCCGGAAGCCGGGAATCTGGGCGGTGGCGGCTTCATGATGATCTATCACCATGGCAAGGGCCATGGCAAGGGCCATGGCAAGGGCGCCTTCCTCGACTATCGCGAGACGGCGCCCGCCGCAGCCTCGCGCAATATGTACCTGGACGAGAAGGGCGAGGTCATCAGGGACGCCAGCGTCATCGGACCGCGCGCCGCCGGCGTACCGGGCACGGTGGCCGGATTGTGGCTGGCGCATCAGCGCTACGGCACGCGGCCCTGGCGCGAACTGCTGCAGCCGGCCATCACTCTGGCGCGCGATGGCTTCACGCCTTCAACAGCGATGGCCAATCGCATCCAGGAGGCCCGCGGCAGTTACACCGGACGGACGAACTTCGACCAGTACTTCGACAAGGTGCGTGCCGGCGAGCTATTGCGCCAACCGGAGCTCGCCGCCACGCTCCAGCGCATCGCCAGGGGCGGTGCGCAGGAGTTCTACCACGGCAAGACCGCGCAGCTGCTGGTGGCGCAGATGCAGCACGGCGGGCTCATCACCGCAAAGGATCTGGCCGGGTATCGCGCCAGGTGGCGCGAGCCACTGACGGCCGAGTGGCGCGGCATGACGCTGCTCACCGCCCCGCTCCCCAGCTCCGGCGGTTTTGCGCTGATCGAGCTGCTCAAGATGCACGATGCGCTCGGCGCGCAGTTCGCAGGCCTCGGCCACAATTCCACGCAGTACGTCCACCTGATCGCGGAAATGGAAAAGCGCGTGTTTGCGGACCGCGCCGAGTACCTCGGCGACCCGGATTTTGTCCATGTGCCCATCGAGAAGCTGATCGACCCGGCCTACATCAACAAGCGCGCGGCAGAGGTGCGGCTGCACGAGATTTCCCCCGTAGACAGCGTGAAACCCGGCCTGGCTGAAGGGATGCACACCACGCATTTTTCCATCCTCGATGCCGATGGCAACGCGGTCGCCAACACTTACACGCTCAACGACTGGTACGGGAACGGCGTGGTGGTCGAGGGCGCGGGCTTCCTCCTCAACAACGAGATGGACGATTTCAGCGTCAAGCCCGGCTACGCCAACATGTACGGCGTGGTGGGTGGCAGCGCCAATGCCATCGAGCCAGGCAAGCGGATGCTCTCGTCCATGTCGCCGACCATCGCGCTCAGGGACGGCCACGTTGCGCTGGTGGCGGGGTCGCCCGGCGGGTCCACGATCTTTACGTCGGTGTTCCAGGCCATGCTCAATATCTACGACTTCCACATGACGCCGCAGCAGGCCGTGGCAGCGGGCCGCTTCCATCACCAGTTGCTGCCGCCGGACCGCATCATCTATTCCATCTGCTGCGCGTTGCCCGCCGAGAGCATCACGGGCCTGCGCGCACTTGGCTACAAACCCGAGCAAAGCCCCTGGGAATTCGGTGACGTACAGGTCATCGACGTGGACGAGTCCGGCACGGTCAACGCCGGATCCGACCCCCGCGGCCGCGGCGTGCCGTTGGTCGAGGCGATCAACCGGGCCGCGCCGACCTCGCGGCATGCACCCGCACCGCCCCCGCCCTGACCGGCCAGGCTTTCGCGAAGACTTCAGCGAAGCGCCGCCTGCGTTCGTGTTCGATCCGTTCCTGCAGCGCGCCCAGCTCGCGCCGCGCTCCAGGATGCTTCCTGACGTACCTCGCGAGCTCCGCCTGCTGCAGCATGAGGTCCGTGATTACGCCCAGGCCTTTCTGTAGCCGCTGCAAGCCGGGCACTTCAGGCTGGCGCGTGCGCACCCCCAGCGACGGTGCAATTTCGAGTTGATAGCGGCAGACCTTGGCCGCCACGCGCACGCGGTGCAGTCTCTTCGGCTTATCGATCTGAACGCGCCGACAGGCCAGCCGCAGGTCCCGCCGGCTGCGATTCAGCGCGCTTTCGACCGCACGCCGCGCGCGGGCCAACGTGCCGTAGTGGCGCGTTGCGCGCCCCGTCCCCGCCAGCGCCGCCGCCAGGTCTTGCACCTGGCGACAGCACTTCTCCGGGCGCGCATCATCGAGGAATCGCGCGAGCCGCTTTCTGTGCCGCCTGATCCGCTCATCCGTCTGCGCCAGGACCCGCACCAGGCTGCGGCCCCGGCAACGCCGCCGTTGCAGGGAACTGCGCACCACCTGCAGGTCGCGCAGGCGCCCGCACGCCTCGAACAGCTCGCGCACCTGGCGCTCGATTTCGAGCCACTCCCCACGAGGCCGGATCGCCCGGATGAGCTGGATGGCGGCGCAAAGCCGCCGGGCCGCGACTCGAAACGCATGGACAGCGCCCCGGCGCCCCTTGCGCGCGGCGCCAAGGGTGCGCGTAAAGCGCGCGCACCCCCGCCGCAGCACGCTCGCAGCCAGCGAGCCGCTGTCGGCTTCCGGGCCGCGCGGGCCGTGCGCGCCAGGGTGGATAATCGGGCTCGTCAAGGACACCTCCGTGGCCTGAGGTCAGGCGCTCGCGCGCCCCGGCGCTCGAGCCGGCCTCGGCCACCCGCTTTGCTAGCCCGCAGGGCCCAGCTCGCGCTGGAGCCTGGTTCGCAGCCGCGCGCTTGATTCATGCGTCACGTCACGCGGGACGGCACGCGCCAGGCGCGCGCGCGCGCTGCGTGACAAGGAGCGCTGGATGAGGCCCAGCAGGCGCGGCGCGGCGATGAGCGCCAGCTGTTCGGTGGTTCCGCACTCGCGCGCGGCCACCGTGGCGATGGTTTTAGCGAACTGTTCGAAGCGCTCACGATGGACTCGCGACGTCGGCGCGAGCGCCTGAAAGAGGCCACCGGAGCGGTTGAACCTGCTGCCACCACGCCCGGTCAGCAGATCGTGCTCAGGAATGCGCGCGGACGGATTTCGCAGCGTCGCCAGCAGCGTCAGGTGCGAGGCAGCGGCGCCCGCGGCGTAGATACGCGCTTCGCTTGCGTCAGCAATGATCACGCGCCATCCCGGTCGCGTACGCATGCCGGTTCTGTCCGCTTCGCCTGTGGGCAGACCCGCCGGGGCAATGGGTCCGCGCCCGCGGGCCCGGAACTCCGGGGCCTTGAGGGTTCGGGATCGAGACGTTCGCGTCATGGCGTGACTCCCATCGGCTTGGCCTGGGGCGGCTTGACACCCATTTGACGGCTTTCCCACGGCGCATGCCAGAGCTGAAACTAAGGACATCCACGTAGGTCGGCGCATCTGCATTGGCCGGTCCGCACCCGGCTCCTTGACACGATCATTGGTAGCGCTATCATTACGCCAGGGTCGGGTGTTGCGCCAGGGTCGGGTGTTGCGACTGGCGTGGCCGGCTGCGCGGGCGCGGCGATCCGTCGCTTCGAGAACAGATAACAAGAACCTTCAGCGGGAGCATGCAGTGCATAAATCGGGGATCGCGGGCCTGGCACGTCTACTGTTGAGCTGCGGGTTGCCGTTGGTGGCAGGGTTGACGTTGGCGGCAGATGCAACCGACCTCATCCATCCGCAGTCCTGGCCGGCGGCAGCTCCGGCAAGTCCACCGGACGCGAAGACCGGGAGTTTCGTGGAGCAGTTGCTCGCGAAGATGACGGTCGAAGAAAAGGTTGGCCAGCTGATCCAGGCCGACATCAGCGCCATCTCGCCTGACGATATCCGCAAGTACAAACTCGGTTCGGTGCTGGCAGGCGGCAACTCCGCACCCGGCAACGACATCCGCACGGGCGGCAGGCAATGGCTCGAGCTGGCGGACGCCTACTACAAGGCTTCAGTCGCCGGCGGCACGGTTGACCATCCGGCGATACCGCTGCTGTTCGGGATCGATGCCGTACACGGCAACACGCACATACCAGGCGCCACGGTATTCCCGCACAACGTCGGCCTCGGTGCAGCGCACGACCCGGCCTTGATCGAGAAGATCGGCCAGGCGACAGCCGAAGAGATCGCCGCTATCGGCGTCGACTGGACTTTTGCGCCAACCATCGCCGTGGTACGCGACGTGCGCTGGGGCCGCTCCTACGAGAGCTATTCCGAGGACCCGGCTCTGGTTGCGGCCTACGCCCGCGCCATGGTCCTCGGCCTGCAGGGCGCACCGGGAACCAGGGATTTCATGGCCCCGGGGCGCACGCTCGCCACCGTGAAGCATTTTCTGGGCGACGGCGGCACCGTGGACGGGCGCGATCAGGGGAACAACCTTGCCGATGAACACACGCTGCGCACCGTGCACGGCGCCGGGTATCCGCCCGCCATTGAAGCGGGTGCGCTCACCCTCATGGCCTCCTACAACAGCTGGCATGGCACCAAAATGCACGCCAACCATGCCTTGCTCACCGAGGTCCTGAAGGGCCGCTGGCATTTCCCCGGCTTCGTGGTCGGCGACTGGAACGCCCATGGCAACATCCCGGGCTGCACCAAGTTCGACTGCCCCCAGGCGTTCCTGGCTGGCCTCGATATGTACATGGCGCCGGACGGCTGGCAAAAGTTGTACGAAAACCTCCTCGCCGAGGTTCGCACGGGAGTCATTCCGCGGCAACGCCTCGATGATGCCGTGCGCCGCATACTGCGGGTGAAGGTCATGAACGGCCTGTTCACAAAGCCCGCGCCCAGTAAGCGCGCTGACGCGGGTCATTTCGAACAACTCGGCGGCGCGGCCCATCGTGCCATCGCCCGCGAAGCGGTGCGAAAGTCACTGGTACTGCTCAAGAACAACAACCACGCGTTGCCGCTCGACCCACGCCGCCACATCCTGGTCACAGGCGCGGGCGCCGATAACATCGGCATGCAGTCGGGCGGCTGGACGATCGACTGGCAGGGCGATCACAACACCAATGCCGATTTTCCTGGCGCCACCTCGATCTATGCGGGTATCAAGTCCGCCGTCGATGCCGCGGGCGGCACCGCGACCCTGAGCGTCGACGGTACCTTCGCAACGCGCCCGGACGCCGCTATCGTGGTGTACGGTGAAACACCGTACGCCGAATTCCTGGGCGATCGCGAGACCCTGGAGTTTTCGCCGGACGATCACCATCATCTGCAGATCCTCAAGCGCCTGCACGCGGCGGGGATCCCGGTCATCAGCGTGTTTCTGTCGGGGCGGCCCATGTGGGTCAACCGCGAACTCAACGCCTCGGATGCGTTCGTCGCCGCCTGGTTACCGGGGAGCGAGGGAGCAGGTGTTGCCGACGTGCTGCTGCGTCGCCCCGACGGCGCGGTCGCCGCGGACTTCACCGGACGCCTGGGTTTTTCCTGGCCCGCCACCGCGATGCCTGTCAGGTTCAGCAAGTCCGGCGCAGTCAGTGGCGCATTGTTCAAGCGCGGCTTCGGCCTGACTGGCAAAGACAGCGGCACTCTGGCTGCGCTATCCGAAAGCCCGCGCATTCCGCCGGCGCTGGGCACTGCAGACACCCTGTTTCACGCCGGGCACGTCACGGCCCCCTTTTCGCTCTACGTCGGCGACACAACCAGCGCCGATACCCGCGTGACCACGCCAACGCAGGCCAGCGCCGGTGGCGCGGTCACAGCCCGGATGGAGCCCGCTGTATTGCGCGCCAGCTGGTCAGGAAGCGGGAGCGGCGAGGTCCGCATCGAAGGGCGCGCGGTCGACTTGCATGCGCGGCTCGTTGAACATGACTCACTCGTCGCGCGCTATCGTGTTAATGCGCGGCCTGCACAGCGGGTACGCCTGAGCCTGCGCTGCCAGGGCCCGTATCGGGCCGCGCCGGTGATGAACGCTGACGGCACGCCCCGCGACTGGGCAAAGTGCGGCACGCCGGCGGGAGCAGCGCTCGACGTGACGACGGCCTTTGCCGCTGCGCCACTGGGCGCCTGGCAGACGCTGTCGGTACCGCTTGGCTGCCTCGCCGGTGCCGACGCCGACCTGTCGCTGGTCAACGCGCAGTTTGCGCTGGAAACCGCCGGCAGTTTCGACATCAGTTTCTCGCAGATCAAGCTGGC
This sequence comes from Gammaproteobacteria bacterium, assembly GCA_025357915.1. Taxonomy (GTDB): domain Bacteria; phylum Pseudomonadota; class Gammaproteobacteria; order Steroidobacterales; family Steroidobacteraceae; genus FEN-1191. Next base: position 23,392 of record JANYLH010000045.1, on the reverse strand, counting down.
CGCTGCCGCAGGAAACGCGGCATGCCCGGGTGCCGCCGCACCCTGAATCGCGAGGCATCAAACCTCGTTGCCTGGGCTCACGGCGGGATCGCCGCAGAAGACTCGCGCTCCACCAGCGAATAATTCATGACATGCTGCACGGATCCCTGCGTTTGCCCGAGACGACGCAGACGGATCTCCTCCAGCAGCAGTTCCACCGCCTTGCGCGCCATGGCCGCGATCGGTTGCCGCACGGTAGTCAGGCTGGGCCAGATCGTGGTCGCCAGTTCTGTGTCGTCGAAGCCAACAACAGACAGACCATTGGGCACATCAATTCGCAAGCGATTGGCCACGGCGATAGTCGCTGCCGCCATGTCATCGTTGCTGGCGAATATCGCCGTCGGACGCTGGCTCGTGTTGAGAATCTGTTCGGCAGCGACCAGGCCGGAGCGGTAGCTGAACGCCCCATGCGCCAGCCACGCCGGCCGCACCGGAACACCAGCCTCGCGCATGGCCGCCGTGAATCCTTCCTGCCGCTGGCTGCTGGAAAGGTGGCTCGGTGGTCCGGCTATGAAGCCAATCTGGCGATGCCCTATTGAGATCAAATACCGGGTCATGGCCGCAGCGGCTTCGAAGTCATTGATACGAACCGATATCCCGGCCATGCCTGGCCGGCCCATCGCCACCACGGCGCAGGGTATCTTTGCGGTACGCAGTGCCTGCAACAATGACTTTGATTCAGACATCAGGACGACGCCGCCGACGCCGCCTTTCACCAGCCTTTCGACGCCGGCACGCTCCGCACGGCCACCGGTCTTTTCGAGGACCAGCTGGCACCCCGCATGAGTGCTCTCCTCCAGTACACCCGCCAACAGCTCACCAAGATAGGCCGCACTCGGATTGGTGTACAGCAGCCCTATGTGCGTCGGGGCGGCGCGCGCCAGGTTTCGGGCTGCAACGTTTGGCGTATAGCCCAGCAGCTTGATGGCGGCCTGAACGCGCTGCACGGTCTCCGACTTGACGTTGGCATCGCCGCTGAGCACGCGCGATACCGTCATGGGCGAAACACCGATGTGCATCGCAACCTCATGCATGGTCACCGTGTTGCGGCTTCGTCTGGGGGTCCTCTTCACTGTTCGCCTCAGCGCCATGGAACAACCGGTCGGCGGCAGTAATCGCAACACGGGAGAGCACGGCGGCGCGGAATCTTCGACGGCCGGGCGCTGCCGCGTCGTCTTGATGATAGCGCTACCAATTCTCGTGTCAAGAGCTTCCTGACTGCACCTTTTGCGAGCCAGGCGGATGTCGGGAGCTATATCACCCGCAGCAGCAGGCCAAGCGCCGCGCCAGCGCCGATCACCTGCCAGACGCTGCGCTTGAACTTCAACAACGCGACCGCGGCAGCGATGGTCATGACGGCACAGGCCCAGTCGAAGCTGCCGTGGAGACCCTGCGGCCAGAGCACGTGGTAACCAAAGAACATGGCCAGATTCAGGATCACGCCCACGACGGCCGCGGTGATCGCCGTCAGCGGTGCCGTGAACTTCAGGTCATCGTGGGTCGATTCAATGAGCGGGCCACCCGCGAAAATGAATATGAAAGAGGGCAGAAAGGTAAACCACGTCACCAGCGTCGCCGCGATGGCACCCGCCATGAACAGGGCGTTGGGGCCGAGCAGAGCCTGCAGCTCCGTGCTCGCATAGCCGCCGACGAAGCCGACGAAGGCCACCACCATGATCAGCGGGCCCGGCGTCGTTTCGCCCAGCGCCAGGCCGTCGATCATCTGCGGCGGCGACAGCCACCCGTATTGCAGCACCGCGCCCTGATAGACGTAAGGCAACACGGCATAGGCGCCACCGAAGGTGAGTAGCGCAGCCTTGGTAAAGAACCAGCCCATCTGCGTCAGCGTGTGCTGCCACCCGAGCGTTGCGTTCAGGATGCTTATCGGCAGCGCCCACAACAGCGCGCCGACCAGCATGACCCGGAGCAGCCCGGACCAGCGGAACTGCGCATGTGCAGGTGTCGGCGTGTCATCGTCAATGAGCGCCTTGCCTGGCGACGGGCCGGCGCCGCCGTGCGCACCACCGAGCTGAAACCAGCCAGGGGCGAGCCGGCCACCCGCGTAACCAATCAGTCCGGCCGTCACGACTATCGCGGGGAACGGCACGTTGAGCGCGTAGATCGCCATGAATGCGGCGGCGGCAATCGCCCACAGCGCGGAGTTCTTAAGCGCCCGCGAGCCGATGCGGTGCGCGGCATGGATGACAATGGCGGTCACCGCCGGCTTGATGCCGTAGAAGAGCCCGACCACGAAGGGCACGCGGCCGAAGGCCACGTAGATCCACGACAACCCGATCAAAATCACCAGCGAAGGCAGCACGAACAGCGCGCCCGCCACAATGCCACCCCGGGTGCGATGCATCAGCCAACCGATGTAGGTGGCGAGCTGCTGCGCCTCGGGACCGGGCAGCACCATGCAGTAGTTCAGTGCGTGGAGAAAGCGGCGCTCGGAGATCCACCGCCGTCGCTCCACCAGTTCCTGGTGCATGATGGAAATCTGCCCAGCCGGACCGCCGAAGCTGACGAAGCCCAGCTTCAGCCAGAACCCGAATGCCTGCCAGAAGCCGACGGCGGACGGCGGCGCGCCAGCTGATTCTCCGGTTGCTGCAGGTTGAGTCATATGCGCGGGGCGTCAGCGTTCGCGCACCAGCGATCTGGGCGCAGGCTGGAGCGTCCGCCTCAGGCAGCCGAGCCCAGCCGTCCGTCCCGATAGTCGGCGACCGCCTGCTCGATTTCCTCACGCGTGTTCATCACGAACGGACCGTACTGCACCACCGGCTCGCGCAGTGGTTTGGCGGCCAGCAGCAGGAAGCGCACGCCCCCGGGTCCGGCCTGCGCGTGCACCTGGTCGCCATCAGAGAGGACGCCAGCCGCGCGATGCGGCAGGAGCTTGGCCTCTGCGCCCGCACCGAGCGTCGCGCTGCCCTCATACGTGTAGACGAAAGCATTGTGGCCCGCCGCAATCGGCATGCCAAATTCCGCACCGGCGGGCAGGCGGACATCGAGGTATGACGGATCGGTGGTGATCCGCGCCCCGTTGCCGTTGACCGGACCCTGTGTGATCGCACCGCCCAGATCGAGCGCGCCGGCAATGACCCGCACCTCGCCGCCCTGCGACAGCTTCACCACGGGGATCTGCGCGGCGGGAATATCCTGGTAAGCAGCGGGTTTCATTTTTTCCCGTGATGGGAGATTGAGCCACAGCTGGAAGCCGCGCATGCGCCCCTCGCTCTGCTGCGGCATCTCGGAATGGATGATGCCGCGCGCCGCGGTCATCCACTGCACGTCGCCGGGACCCAGGTCGCCGCGGTTGCCCAGATGGTCCTCGTGGCGCATGTGCCCATCGAGCATGTACGTGACCGTCTCGAAGCCGCGATGCGGGTGCGAGGGAAAGCCGGCGATGTAGTCGTCCGGATTGTCGGAATAGAACTCGTCGAGCATCAGGAACGGATCGACGTGCACGCCGCGCTGGCTGCCGAGGCTCCGGCGCAGCTTGACGCCGGCACCGTCGGAGGTCGGGTGCGATTCGATAACCTGCACCAGGGTGCGGATCTTCATGGCTTGATCTCCTGTGAGCATTATGCCGCGAGTCGTTCGATCTCGGCCGTGGCTTTCGCCAGGCCCGCTTCCTTGCTGTGTGCGCTCATGGCCAGACCCTCGGCGTATACAAAAGTGACGTCGCTGATGCCGATGAATCGGAGGAAATCGCGCACGTAACCCGTCTGCGTGTCCAGGGGCGTACCCGCATACACGCCACCGCGCGCCGCGAACACGTAAGCCCGCTTGCCGGTAAGCTGGCCTACCGGGCCCTTGTCGGTGTACTTGAAGGTTACCCCGGCGCGGGCGATGTGATCAAAGTAGGCCTTGAGCTGCGAGGGAACGCCGAAGTTGTACATCGGCAGTCCCAGCACAATGAGGTCGGCCTGCTTCAGCTCGCTGATCAGCGCATCGGAGTACGCCACCACCGCCTGCTGCGCGGCACTGCGCTCTTCTGGTTTGGCGATGAACGCGCCGAAACGCTCGCCGTCGAGATGCGGCACGGGCTCGGCTGCAGCGACATCGCGCACCATGACTTTCGTCCCCGGGTTACCTTTCTGGAAGGCGCTTACAAATTGCCTGGCGAGCTGACTGGACTGGCCATTGCCATTGCCATTGCTGATGCTGGCGTTGATCTGGAGCAGGGTGGTCACGGCGTATCTCCTGAAATGGGGGGATAGAACTGTCTGTCTGGTAGTGGCTCCATTGAACTATTTACTGTTTGGATAGAAAAGCAGAAAATATGGCGTCTACCTATCTTTTTATTAGATAAATGACTGACCAGCCTCGAATTTCCCTGGAGCAGTGGCGCTGCCTGCTGGCGGTGGTGGACGCGGGCGGCTACGCGCAGGCCGCCGCCGTCCTGCACAAGAGCCAATCGGCGGTCACCTACGGCGTACAGAAGCTCGAATCACTCCTGGGGCTGAAAGCATTCGAGGTGCGGGGTCGCAAGGCGCACCTGACAGCGAATGGCGAGGTGCTGTATCGCCGCGCCAAGGCGCTGCTCGAAGAGGCCAGCGCACTCGAAGGCGCCGCCGGCACTCTCGCCGCGGGCTGGGAATCCGAGCTGCGGCTGGCCGTCGAAATCATCTTTCCCACCTGGATGCTGCTGCAATGCTTCGCGCGCTTCGGCGAGGAACATCCGCAGACGCGCATCGAACTCCATGAGAGCGTGCTCAGCGGCACCGAGGAAGCGCTGCTACAGCGCAAAGTCGATCTGGCCATCTGCTCGCGAGTGCCGCCGGGGTTCGCGGGCGATCCGCTGATGCGACTGTGCTTCGTCGCCATGGCAAGCCCGCAGCACCCGCTGCACCGGCTCGGGCGCGAGCTCACGCTCCAGGACCTGCGCCAGCACCGCCACCTGATCATCCGCGACACGGGCAGTCAGCGCCGCAGCGGCAGCTGGCTCGGCGCGGAGCAAAGCTGGACTGTGAGCCAGAAGGCCACCTCGATCCACGCCGCCGGCCACGGGCTGGGGTTCGCGTGGTTCGCGGAAGACACCGTGCGCGGCGAACTGGATCGCGGCGAACTCAAGCCGCTTCCGCTTCGCGAGGGGGGCGAGCGCTGGGGCGAGCTCTACCTCGTGTTTGCCGATCGCGACTACGCCGGGTCCGGTGCGTTACGCCTGGCGCAGCTCATTCGCGAGCATGTGTTGAAGGAATGTCAGCGGACGGGACATGAACCACCACAGGCCGCTGCGCAGTAGTTCAAACCTCTCCCATCGACAGGCGCGTGCCACTGTGAGTGCTGTGACGCGCGGCCTCCATGACCTGCAGCACCCGCCGCGCATCCTCGGGCAGCACCGGGGGCGGCGATCCGGTCTCGATGCACAGGCGCAGTAACCGGTAGAACTCGAGCCAGCCGCCCCGCTCCATGGGGACGGTCGCGGGCTGCGCCGATCCAGGGATCGTCAGGCGGATCCCCTGGTCTGAGGAGGCCAGACCGAATGCGGTGTCTGCCGGTGTCGTTCCCGCCCGCAACTGCTCTTCCTGTGGGTCTATTCCGTCCATGGTCAGCGACCCCAGATCGCCAACAACCCGGTAGCGCGGTCCGGGCTCCGCCACCAGTGAACTGGCGCCCAGCACGACCCGCAGGCGCCCGCTGCCCATTCGTACTTCAAAGGCATCTTCAACGGTCGTGCCAGGGCGCTGGCTGTACAGGTCCGCCTGCAGCCAATCGGGCATGCCAAATAGCGAGAGCGCCTGGTCGACCAAGTGCGTACCCAGGTCAAACAGGACCCCTCCGCCCTGAGCGGAGCATTCGCGCCATCGGTCGGGCACGCTCGGCCGGTAGCGATTCCAGCGGGCCTCGAATGTGTGAATCGGGCCCAGTACACCCTCTGCAATGACCCGCCGCACCGTCAGGAAGTCAGCGTCCCAGCGGCGATTGTGAAAGGGCGTCAGACCTGCACGAATATGCCTGGCCGCCAGGATCATGCGGTCGGCGCCCGCGACAGTCAGTGCCATCGGTTTGTCGACGACCACGCGCTTACCGGCAGCCAGAACGGCGAGTGCCTGTGGCTCGTGCAGATCGTTCGGCGTCGCGAGGACCACCAGATCAAGCCGAGGCAGGGCAAGCATGGCACCCAGATCCGCAAACACGCGTGCCGAAGGCAGTGCTGCGCGAACCGCGTCGTGCCGGCTTGAAACAACACCTACAATTTCCATGCCGCTGGCGAGAATCAGCGGCGCATGAATCGTGCGGCCCGCATTTCCAAAACCCACGAGGCCAACAGCTAATGTCATGAATTCAACCGGTGGTGCGGACCAGAACTTCAGCAGCGGCTTGCCGAATTCCGCTAGTGAGTTTCAGGCCGTCTCGCTGCCGCCGCGGCGCTCGCCGCGTCGAACACGACTTGCCCGCCGACCCAGGTCTTCAACACCTTGACGTCCCGGATCCGCTGCGGCGCAATTGCGAGCACATCCTCGCTCAGCAGCACGAAGTCGGCGAGCGCGCCGACCCGGATCGTGCCCTTGTCCGCGTCCTGGAACTCCGCGAATGCCGAACCATGCGTATACGCGGACAGTGCTTCCTGGACGGTCAGCTTCTGCTCGCTGAACCAGCCTTCGGGGTGTGTGCCATCCAGGGTCGCGCGCGTGGTTGCGGCGTAGAGCGTCTGCATCGGATCGAGCGGTGCCACCGGCCAGTCGGTACCGAGCGCCAGCTTCACACCGTGATCCAGCAGCGTGCGAAACGCATAGGTGCGGGTCGAGCGCTCATGCCCGATGCGCGACTCCACCCAGCGTCCGTCGTCGATCGCGTGGTAGGGCTGCACGGAGGCGATCACGCCGAGTGCGGCGTAGCGCTCAAAGTCCTTCGCGGCCAGGTGCTGGGAATGCTCGATGCGCCAGCGGCGATCACGCGGGGCGCCGCTGGCGGCGATGTCGGCGTACAGATCGAGGATGGTCGAGATCGCAGCATCGCCGATGGCGTGTGTGCACAGCTGCAGGCCGGCGGAATCGGCGCGCTGCATGCGCTCCCGCGCCCGCGACAGCGGCTGCATGTCTTCGGCGAGCAGCCCGCGATAGCCCGGGCCGTCGTCATACGGATCGAAGAAATAGGCCGTCCGCGACCCGATCGACCCGTCGGCATAGGACTTCATGGCACCGACGCGCAGGTACGGGTCGCCGAAGGCACGCCGGAGACCGAGTTTGACGAAGTCGTCGACGCCGGCCAGCGATGGCGCCACGTACAGGCGCGCGGTCAGGCGATGCTCCTCGAGCAGCTCCGAGTACACGGCGATAGTGGCGTAGTCGGCCTGGAGATCTCCGTCGCTCATGTCCTGCATGCTGGTGACGCCGAGCGAGGCAGCGTGGCGCAAGGCCTGCTCCACGATGGCCCGCCGCTGCTGGTGCGACAGCGGCGGAATGATCCGCTGCACGAGCTCCGCTGCGGCATCCTTCAGCGCACCGGTCGGCTCACCTTTGTCATCGCGGACGATCACACCACCCGGCGGATCGGCGGTCGCAGCAGTGATGCCGGCAAGCTTCAGCACCAGCGTATTGACGACGATCATGTGGCCGTCGTAGCGATTGACCGCGACCGGAACCTCGGCGGCGACCGCGTCGATCATCTGGCGCGTCGGCAGCGCGGCCGGAGCCCACCTGGTCTCGTCCCAGTTGCCATCGCGTATCCACTCGCCCCTGGGCGTGCGCGCGGCCCGCTCGCCGATGCGGCGCGCGAACTCGGCGGCGCTGGTGACGTCCTTGAGTTGCACGGAGTCGAGCCCCTCGCCTCCCCCCACCAGGTGCACGTGCGCATCATTGAAGCCGGGCACCAGGCGATGGCCAGCGGCGTCTACGACCCGGGTCGCCGGTCCTTTCCATGCCGCCACGGCCGCATCGCGCCCCACGGCCACGATCCGCTCATTCAGGACGGCGACGGACTGCGCCTCGGGATGGCGGGAATCGCCCGTCCAGATCCTGGCGCCACGGATGATGAGATCGGCTGCGGGGCGTGTATCCGCCGCTCCCGCCGCGTTCACCGCAGTGGCCAGACAGGCAGCCGTCGAGCAGGCGATCAATGCAGCGATTCGCATGCAGCTACCCTCGCGGATGGGCGGCCAAAAGACAATGGCTGCCGAATATGCTTTGCGGAGGAATATTTCCGTAGTAAAATACAAGCCGCTCTTTACATCCTTCATGCCAGGACCTCCCCTTGGACCGGATCACCACCGTCGAGCAGGGAATACGGCGCGCGGCCGAACGCCTGCCCGGACTCCCCGTGACCGAAGCGCTGCTCAGCCGCGTGATCATCCTGATGGGGCGAGTGATGACCGCGCATATAGACGAGGTCATCAGCCCCCAGCAGTTGACCGATGTCGAATTCCGCACCCTGTTGTCGCTGTTCTCCGCTCCCGAGGGCGTCGCCTGCCCGAGTGACTTGTGCGCGAGCCTGGCGCACAGCCCGGCCAGCATGACGCGCATCGGCGACGCACTGGTGGCCCGCAACCTCATCACGCGCGTGCTCAGCGACGCGGACCGGCGGCGCATGGACATCAAGATCACTCCGCAAGGCGAGCAGCTGGTGCGCGAGGTGCTGCCGCGCATGTTCGGCTACACGCGCGACCTGTACAAGGATTTCACCCAGGCGGAGAAGGCCCGCTTGCTGCGCGACCTGAGAAAGCTGTTTACGCAGCTCACCCGCGAAGACGCCGCCGCCGGCAAGGGCCAGCACGGATGAGGGTACGGGGCTTCGTCTTGCTGCTGGTGTGCGCCGCCCTGGCCGCCTGTGCGGCCGGCGGGCCCGCCGCGCGAGCGGCCATGTTGCGCGAAGTTCCGCTCGCCGGAACGCAACTGCCAGCAGGGGGACAGTGGCCCGGTTCGAACTGGTGGCAACGCTACCAGGATGCCACGCTGGATCAGCTGGTCGGCATGGCGCTCGGCGACAGTCCGACGCTGGCCGCCGCACATGCGCGCTTCGATAGCGCGCGTGAGTCGGTGCGGGTTACGGCCGCCGCAGCGGGTGCGCGGGTCGACGCGGGTGCGCAGACGGGGCGACAGCGCCTGAGCGACCACGGCCTGTTCCCGCCGAAATTCCTCGGTTTCAACTGGTACAACCAGACGGACCTGTACCTCTCGGCGAGCTACACCTTCGACTGGTGGGGCAAGCAGCGCGCCAGCGTGGAGGCGGCCACGAACGAGGCGCACGCCGCCGCGGCCGACCGTTCCGCCGCGGCACTCCTGCTGGCCAGCTCGGTGGCCGACACCTACTTCGGCTGGCAGGCGGATCAGGCCCGCCTCGCGCTGGTCCAGGAGCGGATCGCAACGCTCACCCGCATGGCGGCCATCGACGCCGCACGGGCACGCGCGGCCATCGACTCCGCGGACGAGCAGAGTAAAGCCAGCGCCGAACTCGCCGCAGCGCGCGGGCAACTCGCGGCGCTGCAAGGTTTGACGCAGCTGCGGCTCGTCGCCCTGGCGGCGCTGACCGGGCACGCGGTGGCCGGGCTGCCCTCGCTCGTGGCCAGGGCGCTGCCGGTCTTGTCGCCGGCGATACCGGACGACGTGCGCCTGGACCTGCTCGCGCGCCGGCCGGACATTGCCGCCAGCCGCTGGCGTGTCGAGGCGGCGCAGCGCCGGCGTCACGTCGCCGCCGCGCAGTACTACCCGGACCTATCGCTGAAAGCGCTGGCCGGCCTGCAGAGCATCGAACTGGATAACCTCCTGCGCGCCGGCAGCGCCGTTCCCCAGATCGGCGCCGCGATCCACCTGCCGCTCTTTGACCACGGGCTGCGAGCGGCGCAGCTGGGCGCTGCCGACGCCGAAATCAACGCGACGGTTGCGACCTACAACGACGCGATCATCGGCGCCGCACGCGAAGTGGCCAGCAGCGTGGTCGCAGGCGAGCAGGCGGCGGCCGAGCGCACGCAGCAACTGGCGCAACTCGAGGCCATCACCGAACTACAGCGCAGCGCGGCTGCGCGCGCCAGGCAGGGCCTCACCGACATCCGTCCGGCGCTGAGCGCGCAAAACGCCCTGCTCGTGCAGCGCGATGCCCTGGTGCAACTCGACGCCGCCGGGATCTCTGCCGACATTGCCCTGCAGCGCGCGCTGGGCGGCGGGTTCGAGGACTTGCCCCGCACCATCGGATCGACAAACACACCATGAATACCACGACTGATGCCACGCCCGCTGCCGTTCCGAACGGCAGGCGCCGCCGCATCCTGACGATCGTCGCCAGCGTCTTCGCCGTGCTCGGCATCCTGTGGTTCCTGCTGTGGTTCGTGGTGTTGTCCGAGCGCGAAAAGACCGACGATGCGTATGTCGGCGGCAACCAGGTCACCGTCACGGCGCAGATCGCCGGTACGGTCGTGGGTGTCCACGCCGACAATACCGACCTCGTCAACGCCGGCCAGGTGTTGGTGCGCCTGGATCCGACCGATGCCGGGACGGCGCTGAACCGGGCCGCGAGTGCCCTGGCACGCACGGTGCGGCAGGCGCGCCAGCAACAGGCCATGGCCGGGCAGTACGATGCCCTGGTCACCCGCGGCAGGCTCGAGCTGGCGCGCGCCGCGGCCGATTACGCACGGCGCTCGCCGCTCCTCGCCGAGCAGGCGGTGGCGCCGGAGGAAATCACGCACGCCGAAGAGGCGGTGGCGATGGCGCGCGCCAGCCTTGCGCAGGCGCAGCGCCAGGCAGACGCCGCGCGTGCGCTGGTCGATGGCGTGCCGCTGCGCGACAACCCCGCCGTGCAGGAGGCGAAAGCCCTGTACCGCGACGCGTGGGTCAACGCCAGCCGCAACGCGATCGTTGCGCCGGTCACCGGCTACGTGGCGCTCCGCAGCGTGCAGCTTGGCCAGCACATCCTGCCCGGTGAAGCGCTGCTCAGCCTCATCCCGCTCCAGCATCTGTGGGTCGAAGCCAACTTCAAGGAAGGACAGTTGCGTCACCTGCGCCTGGGGCAGCCCGCGCAGGTGCGGAGCGATCTGTATGGCGGGGCCGTGATCTTTCACGGCAAGGTCATTGGCATGGCGGCAGGGACCGGGGCGGCCTTTTCCGTGCTCCCGGCGCAGAACGCGTCGGGCAACTGGATCAAGGTGGTGCAGCGCGTGCCGGTGCGTGTGTCCATTGCGCCGGAGGACCTGGCGCGGCACCCGCTGCGCATCGGGCTATCGACCACGGTCACCGTAGATACGCATGAGCGGGGCGGCGCGATGCTCGCGGCCGCGCCGCGCGCCAGCGGCGGCGCCAGCACTGACGTGTACACCGCCGACATCGCGCGCGCGGATGCGGCCGCCGATGCGATCATCACGGACAATTTGGGTGGCGCGCGCTAGCGTAGTCCGGCAGTCCAGGGCATCCACCAGTGACCGCTTCCGAGCCGCGCGACGAATTCGGCGAGTACCTGCCGCTTCATGGCATGAAGCTGGTATTGCTGACCATTGCGGTTTCGATCGCCTCGTTCATGGAAATCCTGGACATGACGATCGTCAACGTCTCGGTGCCCTCGATCGCCGGGAGCCTCGCGGTCAGCCCCTCGGAGGGCACCTGGGCGATCAGCTCCTACATGTTGGCGGCCGCCGTGGTGCAGCCGCTGACCGGCTGGATCGGCCGCCAGTTTGGCGAAGTGCGCACCTTCGTCACCTCGGCGCTGCTGTTCGTGCTGTTCTCGGCGGCGTGCGGACTGGCGACCAGCATGCCGATGCTGATCGCCGGCCGCCTCATCCAGGGCCTGGTGTCCGGGCCGATGATGTCCGTCGGCCAGGCGTTGCTGCTGCGCAATTATCCGGTGAAGCAGCGCGGCCTGGCGCTGGGATTGTGGGCCATGGTGGTGATCATCGCGCCGATCTTCGGACCCATCATGGGCGGCTGGATCACCGACAATCTCTCCTGGCCCTGGCTTTTCTACATCAACGTGCCGGTCGGTATCGCCGCGGCCCTGATCATCGGCGTCATATTACGGCGGCGCGAATCGATCAAGACCCGCTCGCCGATCGACGCGGTCGGCCTCGGGCTGTTGATCATCGGCGTGGCAAGCCTCCAGTTCATGCTCGACAACGGCAACGAGCAGGACTGGTTCGATTCTGTCGAGATCATTGCGGCCGCCGTGATAGCTGTGGTCGCGCTCGGCTTCATGATCCCCTGGGAACTGACCGACCGGCACCCGGTGGTTGACCTGCATCTGTTCCAGCGCCGCAACTTCCTGGTCGGAAGCGCAACCATCGCCGTGGCCTATTTCGCCTTTACCGGCATCAACGTGGTGTTCCCACTCTGGCTGCAGACGACGCTGGGATACACCAGCACCTGGGCGGGCCTGGCCATGGCGCCGGTGGGCATCCTGGCGCTGTTCCTGGCGCCGATCATCGGCCGCAATCTCCATCGCATGAACCTGCGCGCGGCTGCATCCTTCGCCTTCCTGGTGTTCGCGGTGAACATCTGGTGGGTCGCCGGACTCAACGAGACCGCGAGTTTCCCGCAACTGGCGTGGCCGCGGTTGTTCCAGGGTATCGGCATGCCGTTGTTCTTCCTGCCGCTGAACCAGATCGTCATGTCGGGGGTCACGCCGGCGGAACTGGCCTCCGCCGCGGGCCTCAGCAATTTCATCCGCACGATTTCCGGCGGCATTTCCACGGCGGTGTGCGTCTATCTGTGGAACACCCGCTCGGACTATCACCACGCGGTGCTGGCCGAGCACATCCGCGCGGATTCGCCCGCGTGGCAAGCCTTGCACCGGCAACTGGCCAGCCATGGGTTTTCCGGTTCCGCCGCCCTGGAATACACCAATCGCTTTGTCACCCAGCAGGCCATGACGCTCGGCGCCAATGACGTCTTCCACCTGCTGGCCGTCGCGTTCTTCGTGCTGATTCCCTTTGTCTGGTATGCGCGCGGGCCGTTTGGCGCGCCGGGGACCCGCTCCGCGCATTGACGCAGCGGATGGCTCGCGCGCCCATGCCCGATGCCTACGTCATCAGCCGGGCGGTGCCTGACACGCGAATCGACGCACCTCTGGGCTCGGGTATCTGCGCGTGAATGATCGAGCGCATGAACTCGCGACCCCGCTCCAGTTCGTAGTTCATGGTCGCCAGCCTGGAGCGCGATCGTCGCGTGCCCGCAGAACGGAACCTCGCTCTGCGGCGAAAAACAGCGCACGCGCCACCGGCCGCCCACGCGTGCGGCAAAGGCCGTTTCCGAGTAGCCCACGTCCGCGGCGATCTGCTGCATCTCATCGGACGCAGGCAACTCGGGGCCGATCCACACGCCGGCCGGGTTCCCGCCGGCCGGGCCGTCCGAGAACGCGGCGATTCGATACAGCGTAACGGTCACTGCAACGACCCGTTCCGGAACACGACCTCGCCGCCCACCATCGTCATAAGCACGCGGGTAGAGGCAATGGCCTCGTGTGGCACCGAAAACAGATCCTGTGAAAGCACGGCCAGGTCCGCTTCCTTGCCCACTTCGAGCGTGCCCACTCGTTCGTCAAGAAAGGATGCATACGCAGAGCCCAACGTGTAGGCCTTTACGGCGTCCTCGACGCTGATCCGCTCCGCGGGAACGTAAGTGCCGCCGGTCCGCGCGGCACCGCCCTGCCCAGCGCCATCGAAAGGGTTGCCGACGATTGACTCCGTATCGGTCGAGCGCCACACATCACGGGTCACTGCCTGTTGTATTCCAAGGAACGGATCGGGCGGCATCGTGCAGGGCCAGTCGCTGGCGAAGCCCAGGGCGGTACCGTTGGCGAGAAAACTTCTCCATCGGTCCGTGGGCACCATGTGAGCCGCATCGTAATTGAGGCCGATCCCCGCGCAGCAGAAGCTCGGCTCCATGACCACCGAAACCCCAAGCGCTGCGAAGCGCGGGATATCCGCTGCGTCGGTGACGTCGGCGTGCTCGACCCGAAGCCGTCGGTCGCGCGCCCCGTTCTGCGCCTCGACACGCTCGTAGGTATCGAGAATCATGTGCACGGAGTCGCTCCGCGCCGCGTGAGTCATGACCTGGTAGCCGCGGCGATCAAGCTCCGTCACCAGGGCCTCGTAGGCGTGCGGTTCGTAGACCAGCGGCGGAATAAGCCCGGAGAACCCGTCGGCGAAGAACTTGACCAGGTTCGCTGACACCCATTCGTCGTGGTAACGACTACGGGCCTGCTCAAGTTCCGCCAAGAACTCCGGCGTGAGGCGATGCGCCACGGCCACGGAGCCGATGGCCGTGCGCGTGCGCACGGTCAGTTTGCCGCGCTCGCGAAGTGCGGCGTAAAGCCGGAGCTCGTCGAGACTGCCGGTCGCATTGACGACACTGGTAATGCCAAAACTGCTGAGGTACCGCGTTGCGATCTCCAACATCGCGAGCCTCGCCTCCTCGGGCACATGCGCGGCGACCGCACGCTCCATCACCTCCATTCCGGCCTCGATCAGCACTCCGCTCGGGTGCCCGCTGGCATCGCGGATGATGCCACGCTCTTCCTGGGGGTCAGCAACGGGATAGTCCGTGATACCCGCGAGCCGCAGTGCCGCAGTGTTGACCCAGAGCGCGTGCTCCGACGAGTTATGGATCACGACCGGCCTATCCGGCACCGCGCGGTCCAGCAGTTCGCTGGTCGGCGTCGAGGGCGGCGCGGCGCTGAAGTCGGCGCGCGCGAAAATCACGGCGTCGTCCGGATGCGCTGCGGCATACGCCTTGAGGCGCGCGATGAGCTCATCCGACTTGTTGACGGTGATGCTCGCCTCCGGCGTCGTCAGTTGCAGGGCGTGGAGCGCGTAGGCACCAAATAGCAAGTGGATATGTGAATCGACAATGCCCGGAATCACCGTCTTCCCGTGCAGATCGATTACTTGCCCCTTGCCGTGCCGCCACCGGCTCATCGCTTTGTCGGTCCCGATGGCCTCAATCCGGCTCCCCCGCACCACGAGTGCCTCGGCCCAGGGCATCTTCGGGTCACCCGTATAGAAGTGACCATGCGTGAGCAGCGCGTCGCTCGCGGCGGCCTGACGCCCGATCGCAAAAGCGAGTGTGATCAGACAGCAAAGTCGGTGGATGCCACCTGGGCGCATGTGCAAGACTCCCGATTGTTCACGCCTGCTGCAGCAGACTGCGCTCCACCGCACGCGTCAATCTATCGACGAGTTCCGACAACTCGGCGTCGCTGGCATTGTAGGGCGGCGCGATGATGATCACATCGCCCAACCCGCCGCCCGCGTTCCCGGCGCAGGGAAAGCAGATCAGCCCGTCCTGGAAAGCGCGCCGGCCGATGTCCGCGCTCAAGCCGCGGTCGGCCGGGAACGGCACTCTCGAGGCACGATCCTGGACGAACTCGATGCCGAGGAAGTAACCGCGACCGCGCACATCGCCCACCTCCGCGAAACGCCCCAGCGAGTCACGCAGCGCAGCGCGCAGCACCTCGCCGCGTGAACGCACCCGATCGAGCAATGCCTCGCGTTCGATGATGCGTTGCACCGCCAGGCCCGCCGCGCAGGCGGCGGTGTGCCCGGAATAGGTGTGGCCGGTCAGGATTGCTCCGTGCGAGTGCATGATCGCATCGCCAATATCGCGGCGAAAGATCGTCGCCGACAGCGGGATGTAGCCGCCCGCCAGTCCCTTTGCAACGGCGATGATGTCCGGCACGACGCCATCATGCTCCAGGGCGCTCCACGTCCCACAGCGCCCCGACCCAGACATCACTTCGTCCGCAATCAACAGCACGTCGTGGCGACTACACACCTCGCGCACCGCCTGTGCGTATCCAGACGGCGCGGGAACGACGCCACCGGCCGCGCCCACGACCGGCTCGAACACAAACGCCGCCACGTTTTCGGGTCCGAGCGAGCGGATGCGCGCGTCGAGTTCGGCGGCAAGCGCCGGCACAAGTTCCGTGGCTGCGACACCGGTTGGGGGCCGGTAGGCGTTGGCCGCGGACACGAATGAAACATCCAGGAGGCTCCGCTCAAATGACTTGCGGCGCTCGGCAAACCCGGACAACGACAGCGCCCCGATTGTGCTGCCGTGGTAGGAGCGCTCGCGGGCGATGAAGCGACATTTGTCCGGGAGCCCCTGCGCGTCCCAATACTGCAGCGCCACCTTCATCGCACCCTCGATAGCCTCCGAGCCGCTGGCGGCGAAGACGATATGGCCGAACAACGGACCACACTTGCGCAGCACCAGCTCGGTGAGCTGCTCGAGCGGCTCGCTGGTGAACAGGTAGCGGTAGCCGCAGGCCACCTGCGCCAGCTGCGCGGCAATCGCCGCGTTCACTTCGCGGTTGCCGTGACCGAGGCTGAAGGCGGCCGGCCCGCCGGAACCGTCCAGGTAGCGATTTCCGGCCGCGTCGTACAGGTAGCTGCCCGCGCCGCGCACAATGCGCGGCATGCCTTCCAGCTCCCATCCGATCGCGCGACTTACGGCCATGGCCAACTACCCTACAACCTGGTTGAGTGCGTGATGAGAGCACGAAGCCTCATCGCCCAGCCTGGACGGCTTGCCCGCCCAGCGGCTCTCCACTGCAATTGCGGTGCGCCGGCCGGGTTGAGTGTCTGAATTCTATCAATCAATGAGTTGGTGGCCAGGGTATCTCTCCAGCTTCGCCTTGCGATGCAGCAAGGTTCATCGACCAGCCTTGTCTTCCTACGGACCCTGCACCTACGGATGAAACAGGGCAGTGGACTGGATTGGGGTCGACAGACCACATACACCGGCTTTTTTGCCACTCCGTGCATCCAGGACCGGAGCTGCCCCGTAGTAGTGGGTGAACGACTTCATCCCTTCAACAGGAGTACCCTGACCATGAACCGTCATTTCCACTGGGCCGCCGTGGCCGTCGCCGCGCTGACCCTGCCCCTGACCGCGCTGGCTTCGAGCCATCGCGAAGCGCCCTTCATCGCCGGGTCACCGCGCGTTGATGGCACCGACTTCTACATGTTCCGCAGCTACGAGCCCGGTCGCAGCGACTACGTCACCCTGATCGCAAACTATGTTCCGCTGCAGGATGCCTACGGCGGCCCCAACTATTTCTCGCTCGACTCGTCCGCAAGCTATCAGATCCACGTCGACAACAATGGCGACGCGAAGCCCGACCTGAGCTTCCGGCTGCGCTTCACCAACATTTACAAGAATCTCAAGGTCAATGCCAACGGCAAGGATGTGGCTGTACCGCTCAGCAACATCGGGCCGATTGACAGCACCGGCAAGAACCTCAACCTCACCCAGAGCTATACGCTGGAGCTGGTCACCGGCGAAGCAGGTGCCCGCACCTCGCAAAGCATTGACAACGCCACCCTGGGCGGCACCACGTTCTACAAGCCGATGGACAATATCGGAAGCAAGTCGATCCCCGACTACGCCGCCTATGCCCAGAACTTCATGTACGACATCTCGATCCCCGGCTGCACCAGGCCCGGCCGCGTGTTTGTCGGCCAGCGCAAGGATGGCTTCGTCGTGAACCTGGGTGAAGTGTTTGATCTTGTGAACACCAACCCTGCCGGTCCGCGCGATGCGGAACCGAATACCCTGGACGACAAGAACGTGACCGCGATCGCGCTCGAAGTCCCCAGCGCCTGCCTGACCCGCGGGAGCGATCCTGTGATCGGTGCCTGGACCACCGCCAGCCTCCGCCAGGGCCGCGTGCTCAATCCATCGCCCAAGGGCGACGACGCCGACCGTGATGCGCGCATTGAAGGCGGCGCCTGGACGCAGGTTTCGCGCCTCGGGATGCCGCTGGTCAACGAACTGGTCATCGGCTTACCGGATAAGAACAAGTTCAATGCCAGCCAGCCGGCCAAAGACGGCCAGTTCATCGACTATGTGACCAATCCGTCCCTGCCGGTACTGCTCAATGCCCTGTTCGGTGGCGCAGCGCAGATCCCGCAGTCGCCGCGCAACGATCTGGTTACCGCTTTCCTCACTGGCGTAAAGGGCCTCAATCAGCCCGCGCAGGTCACGCCCTCGGAAATGCTGCGGCTCAACACCGCCATTGCGCCGACGCCACCGGCCATGCAGAACGATCTGGGCGTGCTCGGCGGCGACAATGCCGGGTTCCCGAATGGCCGCCGCCCGTACGATGACACGGTCGACATCACCTTGCGGGTTGCGATGGGTGCGCTGTGCGGAGCCATCGGCGATTGCGGCACACAGAAGGCCGACCCGAACAACGGCATTCCGTACACGGACGGAGCCCGCGCGGCTGGAGCCGACGCGACCAACAGTCACGTTACGGGCGCGATCGGCGCGGCGGACACCTACCTCGACGTGTTCCCGTACCTGGCCACGCCGTTCGGCGGCTCGCCCAACGGCATCGCCGACTGACGCACCAGTAAACAGGAGTACAGACATGAAACGCACAATCGTCCTGTTGCTGGGCGCAGCAACCATCCTGGCGGGATGCGGAGGCAACAGTCAATCGATGCCGCCGCCGTCCGCAAGCACGCAGTTCACGGCTTTGGTCAAACAGGTCATGGCGGCTCGCGCGGATAACGCGGCGCCGCTGGAACTGGGGAACCTCAAGATCGCCTATGGCGATGATGAAAACCCCCAGGCCTTCGATGACCTCCTTGCAGCGGTGATGTGAGTTCGCGCTGTCATGAGTAGAATCCCTGACATGAGCGCAGGAACGGGAGGGCGCGGGCGCAAGGTCCGCGCCCTCCTCTTGCTGACGATCGCGTGGGCGACAGTCGCGGCGCCTGCGCCTTACCTGCCGGCAGCGGACGACACGGTGCTCGAGCAGGTGGCCGCACGCAGTGACCTGGATCGGCTCGAACCCCTGCGGCGCAGAGTCCAGGCAAATCCGCGCGACCTGGCGGCCACACTGCAACTGGCACAGAGTCTTCTCGAGCTGGGCCGGGCTGCAGGCGATCCGCGGTTCACGGCTTATGCCGAATCCACACTATTGCCATGGATGGCGGCGACGCCAATACCCGAACCCGTGCTGGTCCTGCAGGCCACGGCGCTGCAGAACCAACATCAATTCCCGGCGGCCATGGCGCTGCTGGATCGTGCGATGCAGCTGAACCCGGGCGACCCGCAAGTCTGGTTGACGCGTGCCACGATTTTTTCGCTCCGTAATGATGTGGGCAATGCGCGGCGCGCCTGTGCGCGTCTGGCGCGCACGGCCGATGTGCTGGTGGCCCTGACCTGCCTGAGCGGAATCGACAGCCGCAATGGCCGCCTGGGCACCAGCTACATGACATTGCGCCAGGTATACGCGGATGACGAGCGCCTGCCGGCTGCGCTTCGCGTCTGGACACTGACGCAGCTCGCTGACATGGCCGAGCGGCTCGGCGATGACGACGCCGCGCAGCGCTACTTCCGGAGCGCGCTGCGTGTAGCTCCGGCCGACAGTTTCAGTCTGGCGGCCTATGCCGATTTGCTGATTCGCGCAGCGCGCTATCGGGAAGCGATCGACCTGCTAAGAGGGCGTGAAGCGCAGGACAACTTGTTACTGCGCCTGGCCATCGCCGGCCACCGGCTGCAAAGCGCGGCGGGCGCGCATTGGGCACAGCTCTACGCCGATCGTATCGCGGCGGCGCAACGTGACGGCGATACCGTGCACATCAGGGAACAAGCGCGCTTTGCGCTGGAGGTGCAGCAGGACGCGCCACGCGCCCTGGCCCTGGCGGAACAGAATTGGTCTTCGCAGCGCGAGCCCGCGGATCTGCGTATTTATTGGCGGGCGGCGCGCGCCGCAGGCGCCGCGGCGCACGAGACTGTGCTGCGGCAATGGCTCAGCGCGACGCACTACGAAGACGCTACTCTGGAACTGCCAGCAAGAACGCCGGCCGCTTCACTGGCCCGGGTGGCGCGGCAATGAGTACCTTTGTAAAGGTCTGCGTCGTGCTGCTCGGACTGGCGGGCGCAACAGTGGCCGACGCCCACAAACTCTCGGACAGCTACCTGTCGCTGCGTTTGTCTGAAAATGGCTCCACCTTCAGCGGTCAGTGGGACATCGCTTTGCGCGATCTGGACTACGCCATCGGCCTGGACACCAACCGTGACGGCCAGATCACCTGGGGTGAACTCAGGGGCGCGCAGTCGCGGGTCTCCGGCTATGCGCTGCAACGACTGAGCGTTGAGGCAATCGGTCGCGGCGAGCGCGCGGCCTGCACGCTGGAGCCGGGCGCAATGCTGGTCGACGAGCACGTGGACGGACACTACGCGGTGCTGCGCTTTTCAGCCGCTTGCCCACAGAGGCCCGCGCAGGTCGCGCTGCACTACGGGTTGCTGTTCGACGTGGACCCCACGCACCGCGGCCTGGTGCAGATCGACGCCGGCGGAGCCAGCCAGGCCGCCGTGCTCCCCCGCGAGTCGCCGGCCGTGACCATCAACCTGGAATCGCCGCAGCGTTCGCAGCAATTCGCCGAGTTTGTCTCCGAAGGCATCTGGCATATCTGGAAAGGGTACGATCACATCCTGTTCCTGTTGACGCTGCTGTTCCCGGCTGTCGTCGTGTTCCTCAAGGGCCGATGGGAGCCGCGCGCATCTGCACGTTCTGCGGTCTACGAGGTCCTCAAGGTGGTCACGGCGTTCACGGTGGCGCACTCCCTGACCCTGTCGCTGGCTGTCCTGGGTCTGGTGCATGTGCCAAGCCGCCTGGTCGAATCGGCGATTGCCGCCACCGTGATGCTTGGAGCGCTGAACAACCTCGTCCCGGTGGTGCGCGAGCGCCGGTGGCTGGTGGCATTCGCCTTTGGGCTGGTGCACGGGCTGGGCTTCGCTTCGGTGCTGGCGGACCTCGGGCTCCATGGGATCAACCTGGCCCTGACCCTGATCGGCTTCAACGCGGGAGTCGAAACGGGGCAGCTTGCAATCGTCCTGGCCTTTCTGCCGCTTGCCTTGTATTTACGTGATACATTTTTCTACCGGCGGATCTTCGTACCGGTCGGTTCCGGCGCCATTGGCGTGCTGGCGGCGTTCTGGTTTTGCAGTCGTGCATTCGGCATCGGAGGCGGGTGGTGAGGGCTCCAGAGCCAGACAATGCGGCACTTGAAATACTGCTGGCGCGCTGCGCTCGCCAGGACTCCGCCGCGATCGAGGAACTCTACCAGCAGGTGGCGCCCATTCTGCTTGCGTTGCTCATGGGCATGCTGCGCACGCGCGATCTCGCTGAAGATGCCCTGCAGGATGTGTTTGTACGTGTCTGGCGCCAGGCCGGGCAATACGATGCGCATCGGGGGCGCACCATGGCCTGGCTGGTGAGCATCGCCAGGAATCGCGCCATCGACATGCAACGCGCAAACAGGAACTGGGTAACGCTGGAATCCGTGCCGGAGCCCGCCGCACCGGCAGGCCGCGAGGAGTCGACGCTGACCCGCAATGCGCTCGAGCGCTGCCTGCAGTTGCTCTCTGGCGACCAGCGGCAATGCCTGGTGCTGGCCTATCAACAGGGTCTGAGCCAGGACCACATCGCCACTACGATCGGCTGCCCCCTGGGCACGGTCAAGAGCTGGGTGCGCCGGGCGCTGGTCTCACTGCGGCAGTGCCTTGAATCATGAACTACCTGCGCCCCCAGCTGTTGGAGCAACTCGCCGGAGCCTACGCCCTCGGCACCCTGCGCGGCCCGGCGCGCGCGCGCTTTGGCCGGCTCTGTCAGCACAATAGTGCAGCGAGTGCAGCGGTGCAGCGCTGGGAAGATCGACTCATTTACCTGCTCCCGGTAGTGGCGCCGGTCGCGCCCAGCCCACAGGTCTGGGCGCGCATTGCGCAACGCATCCAGAGTAGACCCGTGGATTCGAAGCGCGGCACGGGCTGGTGGAGGTGGATGGCCGCAGGCGCATTGGCCTTGAGCCTGGTCGTCGGGATCTCAATCCGGTTGCTCAATCCGCCGCTCCAGACCGTAGCGGCGCTGGGCGACGACCGATCGCACCCGCTGTGGAGCGTAGCGCGCTCTGGGGATTCGGGCTCACTGACCATCCGCGCCCTCCAGGATGTGCGCGGCAACGCGCAGCGGGCCTATGAGCTGTGGGCACTGCCGCGGGACGGCAAACCCCCGGTCTCGCTGGGCCTGTTGCCGAGGACGGGAAGCATCGAGCGCACCCTCAGCACAACGCAGCGCCTGGCGCTCCTGGCTTCGAGCAAGGTCGCGGTCAGTCTCGAGCCGCCGGGCGGATCACCGAGCGGCCAGCCGACCGGGCCGATTCTCTATGTAGCGGATGTGGGCCGAACCGGGTGAGTCCGGAACGGACCGGAACCCCGTGTGAATTTCCCTAAGCATCTGCACGAAACCCGAACACGATTACCGTGCAATAGCCTATTTTTAATAGGCTATTTCTATGGGTGAATAGACGTCCCTTGATCTCTTCGCAGATCGGATAGGGGACGGGAATGGTGGCTAGGGTGGGACCCGAACCCACGACCTCGGCATCATGAGAGCGGAAAGTAAGTTAAAGGATCTTTCAATTCAATAACTTGCCGCTGGGCGTCCGTTGCTATTTGCCCTACTGAGCACAACAGAGCACCACCGAGTCCCGCGAAGTTCCCGCGGAACTTATCCGGTATTGCCGACCAACTCCGATTGGCTTACGCGACGGCTTCGATGCCCTTGCGCTGAATTACGTCCAGGAGCTTCAACGACGGGCCGCTCGGGCGCTTCTCACCAATCTCCCATTTCTGCACCGTCGAGATGCTGGTATTGAGAACGGCAGCAAATACCGCCTAGCTCATCCGCGATTGTGCGCGGATGGAACGGATCTGCTTTGGCGATAGATCGCGCACCGGCGCCAGGGCCAGCGCGTCGAATTCCTTCATGGTCTGCTTCTCGACGACACCCGCGCGCACCAGCCCGGCGGCCGTTTCGCGCATCTCACTCAGGATCCTGCTCCGCTTCATGTTTCAGTCTCCATCAGTTCGCCAGCCTCGACTGCATGGTCAAGCTGCCGCGGCTTCATTTCAAGCAGCACATGCGCGATGGATTGCAATGACGCCAATTCGCGCGCATCAATGTTATCCCGGTCATTCTTCTCGAATCCGAACAGGAAGAACCAGCGATCGCCAAGATCGATCCCAATCAGCGTACGTGGCCCGAGCCCCCGTGCGTGCGCGGGGACTCAGGCCTCGACGCTAGACTTGCGCAGCCCAATGGTCAGCTCAATTCCCTTGCGGCAGGTGAAAGTTTCAAAAAGACCGTTGCAATTCCTATCCTTAGGCTGCGCGTGCTTCGCCGTTTCCCGCCAGCGCAGGGGAGTGCCCGGCGCCAGCCGCTCTCAGTGTTCGATATGCAGCGCGGTAATCTGCGTGGCCCAGTGGGTCGCATCGACGGCGATCTGCTGAATGGTCCAGAACGTCTGGTCGTCCGTGGGGTCGAGCGTCGTGCGGCTGTAGTCGCCCCAGCTCACGAAGTCCACATCGGTGGGGAGCTGATAGCTGGCGCTCCCGCGCTTGAGAAGCATCGGGTCTCCGAA
>JANYLH010000083.1 GCA_025357915.1 Gammaproteobacteria bacterium | reverse complement strand
CGCTCGGCTACAACTGGGATAACCTCTCTGGTCCGGTCGGCGTCAATTCGGCCAACTGGCAGACTTCGCTCGCCGTTTCGGACAATTACAACGCGGGCGGGCCTTTCCCGGCGCCGTTCGTGACCGGCGGCGAGTCGTATTTCAACGCCTCCGGACTGCGCAAGGACAAGCTGGCCGGCGCATCGCTGAACCTGCCGGTGACGGACAACGCCAACTGGAACACGACCGTATACCTGCACAAGAACGAGGGTGAGGGCATCTGGTTCGCGCCCGGGCAGAGCGCGCCTGTCGGCGCGCCCGACGGCTTTGGCGGCACGATCGCCGACATCGCCACAATCGCGGTGCGCACCACCGAGTACTCGATCGATCGCAAGGGCATCACCTCGGGCCTGACCTGGACCACGGGTGCGCACAAGATCGACGGCGGCATCTGGTACGAGAAGAACGACTTCGACCAGGCCCGCCGCTACTATGGCCTGCATCGCTCTGCGCCGCAGCGTAATTCGCTGGAGTTCATGAAGGATCCGTACCGTACCAAGTGGCAGTTCGCATTCAGCACCAAGACCACGATGTTGTACCTCCAGGACACGTGGGAAGTAAACAACGCGCTGAAGCTCAATTACGGCTTCAAATCGCTCGACGTCAAGAATGAGGCGGTTGAGCAGGTCATTGAGAACACGGCGGTGACGGATTGCAGCGTGGTCACCGGCGGCAGTGCGCCGGTGTGCGGTTCGATCGAAGCCAAAAAAAGCTTCCTGCCGCAAGTGGGTTTCAACTACAAGCTGGGCGGGCCGTCGGAGATCTTCGGTGACGTGACACGCAACATGCGCGCCTTTGCCAACTCCGCTACGGCAGGCGTGTTCTCGGCGAGCGCCGCCGGCCTGAAGGTGCTGGAAGCCAGCGGGTTGAATCCTGAGACTTCAACTACCTTGGAAGTCGGCTGGCGCTACAACACCTCGCAGGTCAACACCACGGCGACGGTCTACTATGTTGACTTCAAAGACCGCCTGCTCGTGCAGACCGTGGGCAGCGGCATTGCCGGCAACCAGACGATCGTGCGGAACGTCGGCGACGTGCGGACCAAGGGCGCCGAGGTGGGCATCGACTGGCGGGTGGCGCCGGACTGGACCTGGTACACCTCCCTCAGCTACAACGATTCGAAATATCAGGACAACGTCGTCGCGCATTCCGTCGATGGCAGTGGCAATCCGGTCACCACCACCACCTATACAGGCGGCAAGACAGTGGTCGATTCGCCGAAGCAGATGGTGAAGTCGGAACTGGGATACGACAACAGTCACCTATTTGCCAAGCTCGCGGTCGACTACACCGGGTCGCGCTACTACACTTATACGAACGATCAGCAGGTGCCCGCGTATACGCTGGTCAACCTGACTGCCGGTTTCCACTGGTCGGATCTCGGTTTCGCCAAAAGGCTGACGGTGCAGGGCAACGTGTATAACCTGACCGACAAGCAATACGTGGCGACCGTAGGATCCAATGGCTTCAAGAACTCCGGGGATTCGGCCACCTTGCAGGTGGGTTCGCTCCGCCAATTCTTTGTATCGGTGTTTGCGCAGTTCTGAGGCGCACAGCTAAGTTGACTAGCCGTACTCCGGTACGCCACGCAGCGTGCCGGGTGCGGTTGCCCGCGCGCCGATGAGCATGGACGCCGACGCACTGTATCGCGAGGTGGCGCGATTGATGGGCGCGCGCGCCTGGCGCGAAGCCGATGCCCGCTGCCGGCAGCTGACCACTGCGCATCAAGGCTTCGGCCCTGGCTGGCTCATGGCCAGCCTGATTGCCCAGCAGCTGATGGAGCCGGAACGCGCTTTGCAGCTGGCTGAACGTGCGGTCGCGGCCGCTCCGGGCGACCCGGCCGCACTGTTACGACGGGCACAGTGTCTCGATGGGTTGCGGCGGCGTCCAGAGGCCTTGCAGGCGGCGCAGCTTGCCCTGCAGGCGGGGTCGGGCAATCCTCAGGCGCTCGATGCCATCGCCGGTTTCTACACGGTCGTGG
Source organism: Gammaproteobacteria bacterium (assembly GCA_025357915.1). Taxonomy (GTDB): domain Bacteria; phylum Pseudomonadota; class Gammaproteobacteria; order Steroidobacterales; family Steroidobacteraceae; genus FEN-1191. The sequence continues at coordinate 3,038 of JANYLH010000083.1, read as the reverse complement.
GCGAGCATCGCCAGGCGTTGGCGGTATGCAATCAGGCCTGCGCCCTGGGGCCGGACAACGCTCGTTTCCTTTATGCCCGTGCCGTGGTGCACCGCTTTCTGGGTGAGCTGGCGGAGGCCGAGGCCGATTACGATCGGCTGCTGTCGCTCGACCCCAGGCTATACGAGGCGTATCTCAATCGATCCAACCTCCGTCGGCAGACAGCCGAGCGCAACCACCTCGAGATTCTGCAGCGGGTACTCGAACGGGCGGACCCCGACCGCGACGGCCAAATTCAGCTGCACTACGCGCTCTCCAAGGAGCACGCCGACCTCGGTAGCCATGTGCAGGCTTGGAATCATCTGCAACTCGGGTCGAAGCTGAAGCGCAGTCAGCTGAGCTTTGACCTGACCACCGATCTCAATATCGTCGACTGGCTGATCGACGCCTTCCCAAACAGGCCGGAAGCGCCCGCGCCCGGGGCCGCAACCGCGGCGCCGATCTTCATCGTCGGATTGCCGCGCTCGGGCTCGACACTGGTGGAGCGGATCCTCTCCAGCCATTCGCAAGTCCATGCCGCCGGGGAACTCGGGCATCTCACCTATGCAATCGCGGATGCGGCTCGCGCTGCGAGCGGCCAACGCAGCCCGGATCTGCGGCAGCTCTACGGTTTGGCGGCGCAGTTCGACTTTGCGGCGCTGGGCCATGATTACCTGGCGCGTTGCGGCCCGGTGGCCGGGGTAAAGCCCCACTTCATCGACAAGATGCCGCTCAACTATCTCTACTGTGGCCTGATACGCCGCGCCCTGCCCAATGCCCGCATCGTACACGTGGCGCGCCGTCCCACGGCGGCCTGCTTTGGTATGTACAAGATGTTGTTCAACGAAGGTTACGGATTCACCTACGATCTCGATGAACTGGCGCGCTATTACCTGGCGTACCACAAGCTGATGCAGCATTGGCAACGCAGCATGCCGGGGGAGATCCTCGAACTGTCCTACGAACAGCTGGTAACTGCGCAGCGCGTCGAGACGCGGCGCCTGCTCGACTACTGCGGCCTGGAATGGGAGGACGCCTGCCTCGAATTCCATCTCAATCCGGCGGCGAGCACGACTGCGAGCGCCCACCAGGTGCGGCAACCCATCTACACGTCGGCGGTCAGCGAATGGCGGCATTACGCTGCGCACCTGGCGGGCCTGCGCGCCCAGCTGGAGGCCGGCGGTATCGCGACGGAGGCCGTGGGTGAGTAGCGCGGCATTTGACCTGCAAGGTCACCGCGGGGCGCGCGGACTCTGGCCCGAGAACACGCTCGGCGGCTTCGCACGCGCGCTGGCGCTGGGAGTAACAACCTTCGAGCTGGATTGTTCGATTACCCGTGATGCCGTGGTGGTAATCAGTCACGATCCGCAGCTCAATCCGGACCACACGCGCGATGCGCAAGGGCATTTTCTTGGGCAGCCAGGGCCGTTGATCTGCACTCTGGACTATGCGCGGCTGGCACGATACGACGTCGGGCGCATTCGCCCGGGCAGTGACTACGCTCGGGCACATCCCCAACAGCAACCGCTCGATGGCGAGCGTATTCCGCGGCTCGCAGATCTTTTTGCAATGGTAGCAGCACAAGGTGATCGGACCGTGCGCTTCAACATCGAGGTAAAGGTCTTTCCAATACAGCCTGAGTTGAGTTTGCCGCCCGAGCCCTTCACGCAGGCTCTGCTGCAGGTGGTGACCGTCGCTGGTGCCGCCGCGCGCTGCACGATTCAGAGTTTCGATTGGCGGGTGTTGAACGTCGTACATCGCTTGGCTCCCGGCATTGCAACCGGGGCGCTCACCGACCAGCAGGGGGACGACGACACCGTGCACTTTGATCGTCCCGCTCCATCGCCATGGCTTGGTGGCCTGGATGCGCGTCAATTTAACGGTTCGGTGCCCCGGTTGGCCAAGGCCAGCGGCGCGGGCACCTGGTCACCCAACTATCTTGATCTCAGCAGCGCGCAGGTAGCCGAGGCCCACGCACTTGGGCTGAAGGTCGTACCCTGGACCGTCAACGAACCCGCTGACATGGAGCGAATCCTGTCGATGGATGTCGACGGCATGATCAGCGATCGCCCCGATCTGCTGCGCGCAGTGCTACGCGATCACGGCCTGGCAGGGCGCGGCGGCGCCCCGGTGTAGATGTCCGCACCGAAAGCCTGCAGTCCCGCCTGTGCGGCATAGCCCAGGTGCGGAAGCGCAAACAGATCTTCGACGCTGCGCAGCAGTGCGTAATGATTGTAGGCCGTGTCCGTGACCGTGCCGGGGCGGATGAACGGCGAGAGCATGACCGCGCCGATGCGCCCACCACCGGGTCCCACCAGGCCAGGACCGTTCATCCCCGTCGGCGATCGGTAACCCGGGCTGGGGTTGTAGGCTGCGATATTGGGCCCCGATTGCTCATTGCAGCAGGCGGCCGCAGCGCCATCGGCCATGCGGGCGCCGGCCTGGCTGTCGTAGTCATCCGCGATGTCCGCCTCGTCGAAGGTGAGCACCAGCAGCCCGTCGCGCTTGAAGGCTGGTGACGCGGTGATCTGCGGCACGAGCCGCTGCAGGAAGGCATCAGCCGAAACCAGTCCGCCTGGTTCGCCATTCACGCAGTGCGAGCTGCCGCCGCCGTCGTGTCCGTCGTGGCACAGATTGGGCACGATGAAGGCGAAATGTGGCGTGGTGTCCGCGCTGCGCAGGTTACGGGCCAGGTCACGCAGGTTGACCACGTGCTTTCCGCAGGCCGGAGTGTCGATGATGGCGTGGAAGTAGACGAAGGGATTGTGGCGCGTGGCGTACTGGTCGCGGGCCGTCGCAGCCTCGGTATTGTCGGGCTTGCCGAGTGGTGGATGGGCGCAGGTGGCCGATTCGCGCGCCGGGTCATTGCCCATGTCTTCCAGGTAAGCCTTCCATTCCAGGTGCAAGCCCTCGAGCTGGTTTACCAGCGTGTGCACGTGTGCGGGGTAGACACAGCCTTTGCCGATCTCCTGCCCGTCCGCTCGCGTGCCAGTGCTGACGAACTCGGAGAAGATCTCGCA
>JANYLH010000056.1 GCA_025357915.1 Gammaproteobacteria bacterium | reverse complement strand
GAGTACTGCGACGACGTGGAATTCTCGCCCGAGGATGCCTCGCGCACCGAACTCGATTTCCTGGCCCGCGTGGTCGAGGCCGCCATCGAAGCCGGCGCGACCACCATCAACATTCCGAACTCGTCGGGCACCGTGTAGCCGACCGTGTCCGGAATGTTGATGGTGGTCGCGCCGGCTTCGATGGCGGCCTCGACCACGCGGGCCAGGAAATCGAGTTCGGTGCGCGAGGCATCCTCGGGCGAGAATTCCACGTCGTCGCAGTACTCGCGGGCGATCTGCACGGCCTCGACGGCGGCGCGCACGATCTCGTCCTGCGCCATGTTGAGCTTGTACTGCCGGTGTATCGCGCTGGTGGCGAGGAACACGTGCAGACGATGCCGGGGCGCGGGCTTGAGGGCCTTCGCGGCCTGCTCGATGTCGGCACGCGTGCAGCGCGCCAGGCCGGCAATGATCGGCCCCTGCACTTCGCGCGCCACGGCATTGACCGATTCGAAGTCGCCGCGCGAGGCGGCAGGAAAGCCCGCCTCGATGACATCGACACCCAGGTCCGCCAGCGCCCGCGCCACCCGCAGCTTTTCCGGCTGCGTCATGCTGCAGCCCGGCGACTGCTCGCCATCGCGCAAGGTGGTGTCGAAGATCAGGACTCGATCCGCGTCGGGTGCCATGGGTGCCTCCACTGTCGTTGATGTCTAGCGCGTCGCCTGCATTGCTGCACAAGTGACCTCTATCGGGTCGCTTGTAGCCAAGGCATGCGGGCGCGCAGTTTCGCGCCGACCTTCTCGATCGGCTGGTTCAGGTCGGCCTTGAGCATGCGCTGGTAGTTCCTGCCGCCGGCTTCACTCTCGCGGATCCACTCGCGCGCGAACTTGCCGCTCTGGATTTCCTTGAGGATCCGCCGCATCTCGTTGTGCGTGCGCTCGTTGACCACGCGCGGACCGCGCGTCAGGTCGCCGAACTTCGCGGTGTCGCTGATGTACTTGTGCATCTTGGTGATGCCACCTTCGTGCAGCAGGTCGACGATCAGCTTCAGCTCATGGAGGCATTCGTAGTAGGCCACTTCCGGCTGATAGCCGGCTTCGACCAGCGTTTCGAAGCCCTTGACCACCAGCTCGGTGGCGCCGCCGCACAGCACGGCCTGCTCGCCGAACAGGTCGGTCTCGGTCTCCTCTGCGAAGGTGGTCTCGAGCACGCCGCCGCGCGTGCCACCAATCCCGTGAGCATAGGCGAGGGCGCGCTTGTGCGCCTTGCCGGTCGCGTCCTGCGCCACCGCGATCAGGCAGGGCACGCCGTAACCCTGCTGGTACTGGCGCCGCACGAGGCCACCGGGGCCCTTGGGCGCGATCAACACCACGTCGAGGTCCTTGCGCGGCTTGATCTGTTTGAAGTGCACGTTGAAGCCGTGCGCGAACAGCAGTGTCGCGTGCTTCGCCAGTTTCCCCTTGATGGCCTGGTAGAGCGCCTTCTGCGCCATGTCCGGCACCAGCATCGCCACCAGGTCGGCCCCGGCTACGGCATCGATCGGCTCGGCAACCTTGAGGCCATCGCGCTTGGCATTCTTCCAGCTGGCGCCGCCCTTGCGTACGCCGACGACGACCTTGAAACCACTGTCCTTGAGGTTGAGTGCATGGGCGCGGCCCTGGCTGCCGTAGCCGAGGATTGCCACGCGCGAACCCTTCAGTGCCTTCTTGTCGACGTCTTTCTGCGAGAACAACTTCATGTAGAAAATCTCCCAAGGTTCAAAAAAAACCCCGCATCGGCGGCCGGTGCGGGGTTCTGTGTTGTTGTGTCCTTCTGACCCTAGCTCAACATGCAGCACCCGCACTGACTGCTCCGCAGCAGCAGCAGATTCTTGGCGAGCAGGACGAGCAATGGTGGCATGACACCCGAATAACACCACGGCATCAAGTACTTGTCAACGCAATTGGTTAAGCTAGCGCTCATGCCGCAAGACCCCGCCGATCGCAAGGACGCCATCCCGCTCTGGCTCGTCACGGAAGGCGGGCTCCCGGCGTGGCTGGCGGGCCTTGATGCGGCGGGTGCCGCCTGGCTCAACGGCCACGCCTTCCAGGCCGAACGCGCCAGGGTACTGACCCTGCCAGGGCCGCGCGGCGTGGTGGCCGCAGCGGTTGCCGGTCTCGGCTCCCTTGCGGACGCCGCGCAGCTTTCGATGTGGGATGGCGCGGCCTGCGCCGAACGCCTGCCGGCCGGCACTTACGTGCTGGCCGCCGATCTGCCAGCCGCGGCGGCCACGCAGTTCGAGCTCGGCTGGCTGCTCGGCAGCTACCGCTTCACGCGCTTTCGCAGCCAGCCCAAGCCGGCGCCTGCGGCGCAGCTGGTCGCGCCCAGAGGCGGCGATTCGGCCTACGCCAGCGCCGCCGCACGTGCCATGGGCTGGGCGCGCGACCTGGTCAACACGCCCGCCAACGAACTCGGCCCCGCCGAGCTGGCCGCCGCCGCCGCCGGCCTGGCGCGCGAATTCGGCGGCGAGTGCGCGGTCTGCGAAGGCGAGGAACTGCGGCGCGAGTATCCGCTGATCGCGGCGGTTGGGCAGGGGAGCGCGCGCGCGCCCCGCCTGGTCGACTGCCACTGGCCGCGCCCCGGCGCGCCGCGCGTGACGCTGGTGGGAAAGGGGGTGTGTTTCGATAGCGGCGGGCTCGACCTTAAACCCTCCTCGGGCATGTTGCTGATGAAAAAGGACATGGGCGGCGCAGCCTGTGCGCTCGCTCTGGCGCGCCTGCTGCTGGCCATGGACGCGCCGGTGCAGCTGCGGCTGCTCATCCCGGCGGTCGAAAACAGCGTCAGCGGCGCGGCCTTCCGGCCGGGCGACGTGTGGAAATCGCGCAAGGGCCTCACGGTGGAAATCGGCAACACCGACGCCGAGGGGCGGTTGGTGCTCGCCGACGCACTGGCCGATGCTGACGCCGAGCAGCCCGATCTGCTCATCGACCTGGCGACGCTGACCGGCGCCGCGCGTACGGCACTCGGCCCCGATCTGCCGGCCGTGTTTGCGAACCCGCCTGCACTGGCCGAGGCGGCGCGTGCGGCGGGCGAAGCAGTCTGCGATCCGCTCTGGCCGATGCCGCTGTGGGCAGGCTACGACGAGGAGCTGGCGAGCCGCGTGGCGGACCTCAACAACGTGTCCAGCGGTTCGTTCGCCGGCGCCATCATCGCGGCATTGTTCCTCAAGCGCTTCGTGACGGCGACGCCCGCATGGCTGCACGTCGATCTCTACGCCTGGAATCCCAAGGATCGGCCCGGCCGCCCGCAGGGTGCCGAGGCACAGGGGCTGCGCGCGCTGTACGCGCTGATCCGCGCCAAGTTTGGCTGAGCCGGCGGCCAGCCCCAGTCCGCTCGTCGAGGCCATGTACGCCCGCGAGCTGTGGCCGTGGGCGCTGCTCGGGATCGGCTGCGGCCTGGTCGAGGGCGGCACCGTCGCGGTACTGGTCAAGAAGGGCTATGCCGGCCTGGTGGCGCCGCACTGGGTGGATTTCGCTGTGGCGGTGGTGAGCGGTGCGCCGGCACTCGCCAATATTTCCAGCTTCGCCTGGGCCAACCTGGCGCACGGTCGCGCGCGGGTCGGCGTGCTGGCGAGAGTGCAGGCGGCCTTCGCCCTGGCGGTCGGACTGGTGGCGCTGGCGCCGATCGCTCCCGGCGGGCTGCTGCTCACCCTCGTGGTGGTCATCATTGCGCGCGTGTTGTGGGCAGGGATCCTCACCGTGCGCGCCGCGGTCTGGAGCGCCAACTATCCGCGGCACGTGATGGCGCGCATCACCAGCCGCATTGTCATGGCCAGTTCGCTCGGCATCGCCCTGGTCGCGCTGCTGGCAGGCTGGATTGTCGACCTGCATGCGCGCGCAGCCCGCTGGCTGTATCTGTTTGCCGCGCTGTGCGGCCTGCTGGCCGCGTTTCGTTATCGGGCGGTGCGCGTCCGGCGTGAGTACCAGCTGCTCGCCGCGGAAGCGGACAGCGGCCTGGCGGCGAGCGCCTTCAGCTTGGGCGTGTTCCGCCAGATCCTGCGGGAAGATGCAGCCTTCCGCAGCTACATGTTCTGGATGAGCCTGTATGGCTCGGGCAACCTGATGATGACTGCGCAGCTGGTGGTGCTGTTCAGCGACCGGCTGCACCTGGCGAGCCTGACGCAGATCCTGCTGCTGACCGTCGTGCCCCTGCTGCTCATGCCGCTGTTCCTGCCCGCGTGGGCGCGACTGTTCGATCGCGGACACATCATCGAGTACCGCGCGCGCCAGTGCTGGGCACTGGTGGCGGCCATAGCGCTGCTGACGCTCGGGGTCATGTTCAGGATCAACTGGCTCCTGTGGCCAGGCGCGGTGCTGGTCGGCGTCAGTTATGCGGGCGCCAACCTCGGCTGGAATCTGGGCCATAATGATTTCGCTACGCCAGGGCGCGCGCAGCACTACATGGGTGTGCACGTGACGCTCACCGGCGTGCGCGGCCTGATTGCCCCGCCGCTCGGCATGGCCTGCTATGAATGGCTCGAATGGCGGTGGCCGGGGTCGGGTGCCACCTCGCTCCTGCTGCCGCTCGGCCTGGTCACTGCAGGTGCGCTAGGGTTTGTGAGAATGCGCAATATGGCGCGCGAAACTTCTGTAAGAAGATAAATGAAAAAATCAATCCAACCTGTTGATCTTAGAAAATATTCAAGCCTGGTCGTTGATGGCCTCAAGCAGACTCCGGCGCGCGCCATGCTGCGCGCGGTGGGCTTTGGCGACGCCGATTTCACCAAGCCGCAGATCGGCATCGCCTCGACCTGGTCGAATCTCACGCCCTGCAACATGCACATCGCCGAGCTGGCGCGTGACGCCGGTGCGGGCGCCGACGCGGCGGGCGGCAAGAGCGTGCCCTTCAACACCATCACGGTCTCGGACGGCATCTCGATGGGGTCACCCGGGATGCGCTATTCGCTGGTGTCGCGCGAAGTGATTGCCGATTCGATCGAGACAGTGGTGGGCGCCGAAGGCTTCGACGGCGTGGTGGCCATCGGCGGTTGCGACAAGAACATGCCCGGTTGCGCGATGGCCATCGCGCGCCTGAACCGCCCGGCGGTATTCGTCTACGGCGGCACGATCCGCCTCGGCGCGCAGCGGCGCGATATCGTCTCGGTGTTCGAAGCGGTCGGCGCGCGCGCGGCCGGCACGATCACCGATGCCGAAGTCGCCGAGGTCGAGCGCACGGCGATTCCCGGTGCGGGCAGCTGCGGGGCATGTACACCGTCAATACCATGGCCTCGGCGATCGAGGCGCTCGGCCTCAGCCTCCCGGGCAGTTCCTCCCAGGAAGCGGTCGGCGAAGCGAAGCGGGCCGACTGCCGGCGCGCGGGCGCGGCGGTCGTGGCACTGCTTCGCGCCGGCATCCGGCCCGCCGATATCCTGACGCGCAAGGCCTTTGAAAATGCGATCACGGTCAGCATCGCGCTCGGCGGCTCCACCAACGTGGTGCTGCACCTGCTGGCGATTGCCCAGGCCGCGCGCGTGCGGCTGAAGCTGGACGATTTCACGCGTGTCGGGCGGCGCACGCCGCTGCTTGCGGATCTGCGCCCGAGCGGGCGCTATGCGATGTCGGAACTGATCGCGATCGGCGGGATTCAGCCGCTCATGAAGGCGCTGCTCGACGCCGGGCTCCTGCACGGGGATTGCCTCACGGTGACCGGCCAGAGCCTGGCCGCGAACCTGGCGGCGGTGGCGCCGTACCCGGCCGGCCAGGAGATCATCCGGCCGCTGTCAAAACCCATCAAGAAGGACAGCCATATCGTGATCCTGCGCGGAACGGTGGCGCCCGAGGGTGCGGTCGCGAAGATCACCGGCAAGGAAGGGCTGAGTTTCTCGGGCAAGGCGCGCGTCTACGACGGCGAAGAACGCGCGACGCGGGCGATCCTCGCCGGCCGGGTACGGGCCGGAGACGTCGTGGTGATCCGCTACGAGGGACCGAAGGGCGGGCCGGGGATGCGCGAAATGCTGAGTCCCACCGGCGCGATCGTCGGCCGTGGCCTCGGCGACAAGGTCGCGCTGATTACCGATGGCCGATTTTCCGGCGGCAGTCACGGCTTCGTGGTGGGGCATGTGTCGCCGGAGGCGGCGGTGGGCGGGCCTATCGCGCTGCTCCGCAACGGCGACCGGATCACCATTGACGCCGGCCGCCGCTCCATCGACGTCGATCTGCCGGCGGCGGAATTGCGTCGCCGCGCGCGGAAACTGAAGCCCCGCAAGCCTTACGCGACCAGCGGGGTCCTCGCCAAATACGCGCGCGCCGTAAGCAGTGCATCATTCGGCGCCGTCACCGATTGCGTGGCCGTGGCGACTGAAGTTAGACTAAAAAGAAGGTTGTAACGGCCGGAAGTTGCAGCTAGAGTCGCAAAACCCGAGGTTGCTCGCGTTGTCAGAGCGCGGTTTCCCCGGGGTCAACTGCGATGATTAATATAACGGGGGGCTGCCGGGCGGGCCGCCAAATGCAGGGCTAGACGAAACCAATTTATGACATCGCGCTATCACGACAGAGGCTACAACCAGCGCCGCATGGTCGCACTCGCCGCGATCGTTGGCGTCCACCTGTTCATTGCCTGGGCTTTCATTTCCGGCTTCGGCCAGAAAGCGATCCACCAGGGCGTGCAGATCCTCGAAACGACGATCATAAAGCAGGACCAGCCCAAGGACCTGCCGCCGCCCCCGCCGAAGCCCGAGTTGGACCGGCCGCCGCCGCCTTCGGTGCCGGTGCCGATCATCACCGTCAATATCCCGAACGACGCCCCGGTGATGGTCGTGACCAAGGCGCCGCCGCCGCGGCCGGTGGCCATCATCGCCTCGACGCCGGTCAAGACCGTCCAGCAGCCAGATTGCGGCGAAGACTACTTCCCGCCGCAGGAGCTGCGTCAGGGGCATTCCGGTTCGGCGATCGTGCGGGTCTGCGTGGGCGTCAACAACAAGATCGACGGTCCGATCGCACTGATCACCAGCTCGGGATACCCCTCGCTGGATGAAGCAGCCGGAAAGTGCATGTCCGCCGGACGCTTCAAGGCGGGAACAGTCGAGGGCAAGCCCGCGCGTTCCTGCAAGGATTACAAGGTAACGTTCAAGCCGCGGGACGCGTCGCAATGATCGCGACTGCCCGGGCGTGAGATTTTCCATTTGGTGTCACTAAACTAGAGTCAGGTTGTTTTCGATTTAACACGGTCTGCAGGCCGGATTAGCAAGAGGATTAAACATGGATACCCCCGTCGCCGCTCCCGAACAACAGGTTTATGGTCTCATTCCCCTGTGGGTCAACGGCAATATCGTCACTCGCGCCACGCTGATCGTGCTGGTCATCATGTCGCTCGGTTCCTGGTTCATCATCTTTACGAAGGTGTGGGACCAGCGGGCCATGAAGAAATCGGCCAAGCTGGTCGAAAAGAGCTTCTGGACCGCCGACTCGATCAAGGAAGGCGTCGAGCGCCTGCCCAAGGGCAACGATTTCCGCTTCATCGCCGAGGACGGCCTGCGCGCCTCTTCGCACCATGAAGGGCGCCTGACCGACCGCATCGATCTGCACGAGTGGATCACAATGGCGCTGCAGCGCTCGACCGAAGAGGTTAACGGCAACCTCACCGGCGGCCTCTCGTTCCTGTCGACGGTGGGCTCCACAGCCCCGTTCGTTGGCCTGTTCGGCACCGTCATGGGCATCCTCAACGCGCTGATCGCCATCGGTGTTGCCGGCCAGGCGAGCATCGACAAGGTGGCCGGCCCGGTAGGCGAGGCGTTGATCATGACCGCCATCGGCCTGTTCGTCGCGGTGCCCGCGGTGCTGGGCTACAACTGGCTGCTGCGCCGTAACAAGGGGTTGCAGGACAGCGTGCGCAACTTCTCCGGCGACCTGCACGCCTACCTCATGGGCGGTGCACGCGTCGGCGGCGGCGACAGTGCGGCCACTGCGCAGCGCAAGTAAGCGTGATCTGAAGCAGGCCGACGCAGCAGACCTCGGGGTATTAGCGCCATGTCAATGAACGTGCAGAGCTCCAACGACGATGAACACGGCATCATGTCGGAGATCAACACCACGCCGTTGGTCGATATCATGCTGGTGCTGCTGATCATCTTCCTGATCACCATTCCGATCATCACCAAGACGGTGCCCGTCCGGCTGCCGAAGGCGGCGAATATTCCGACCAAGACCAAGCCGGAAAACATCACCATCTCGGTGGACCTCCAGGGGCAGATCTGGTGGAACGGCCAGTTCGTGCCTGACCGGGACACGCTGATCAAGAGGGTGGTGGTGGAGGCGGTCAAGGTGCCGCAGCCCGAGGTTCACATCCGCGGCGACGCGGGCGTACGCTACGAGGCCATCGGCCGCACCCTGTATTCCATCCAGCGCGGCGGCCTTACCAAGATCGGGTTCATCACTGAGCCCGATCGTTCGCTCGGCCGTTAAGTCCATAGCCAAAGAGAGTCAGCAGTCATGTCAATGAGCGTGGGCGGTGACAAGCAGGGCGTGATGTGCGAAATCAACACGACGCCGCTGATCGACGTCATGTTGGTGCTGCTGGTGACGCTGATCATGTCGCTGCCGATCCAGACGCATGCGGTGAAGCTCGACATGCCGCCCCCGACCAATCAACCGCCGCCGCCGGTGCTGCCGGAAGTCATCAACCTGGATGTCGATTTCGACGACTCGGTCTACTGGGACGGCAACAAGGTCGAACTGGACCAGGTCGAAGGGTACTTCCGCACCGAGAGCAAGAAGGATCCGCAGCCCGAGATCCATCTGCGCCCCGACAAGCGCTCGCATTATGACACCACGGCCAAGGTGCTGGCTTCGGCGCAGCGCAACCATATGGAAAAGATCGGGTTTGTGAATACCACCGAATTTTCTGAGTAGCGACCGACAATTGCCTCACAAGTCCCCTGGTCGTCGCCCGTCAGGGAACCAGAGGCGCCGATCGGCCGTCGAATTAACTGTGGAACCACTTGGGGTCATGTCCTGACCAGAGGTCGAGTAATGAGCCGTCTTGCATTGACTGTCGCTTTGGTTCTTGGGTTCGCATTCGTGGGCGGCGTGTCGCGCGCCGACGAACCGCAGGTGAGCCGCGCCGTGGCCAAGAGCCTGAAGGCCGCGAACGAGGCGCTGCAGGTCAAGAACTATGCCGAGGTGCTGGCCAGGACGCGCGAAGCGGCGGCCATCACGCCGCGCACGGCCTACGACGACTACGTCATCCATTACATGCAGATGCCGGCTTTCGCGGCCCAGTCCAACTACACCGAGACTGCCAACGCCATCGAGGCGATCATCGATTCTCCCTACCTGCCCGCCACCTCGAGGCCGCAGATGCTGCGCACGCTGATGAGCATCGACTACCAGCAGAAGGACTACGACAAGGCGATTCAATACGGCCAGCGCGCGCTCGCTGCCGGCGACCTGAGCAGCGACACGCCGCTCATCATCGCCCAGGCTTACTATCTGACCGGCAAGTACAAGGAAGCACTCGCTGGCATGGACGCAATTGTTGCGCGCGATGAGCAGGCCGGGCGCAAGCCGGCGGAGAAGAGCCTGAATCTCATCTGGAGCTGCGCGATCAAGACCAAGGACGACGCGGCCGCTTCGCGGGCGATCGAGAAGCTGATCCTGCACTATCCGAAACCCGACTATTGGGCCAACGCCATGGCCGGAGTGCTTGCCAGCAAGACGACCGATGACCGCTTGCTGCTCATGACCTACCGGCTGATGGCGCAGGTCGGCATTCTCAAGCGCGGCGCCGATTTCACCGAAATGGCGCAGATCGCCCTCGACCAGGGAAACCCGGGCGAGGCGCAGGTGGTACTCGAGCAGGCATTTGCCAAGAATCTCTACAGCGATCCGCACGACAAGGAACGCAGCCAGCGGCTGCTGGACAAGGTCCGCCGCAGCGCCGCCGAAGATCGCGCCTCGCTCCCGAAGGAAGAGAAGGCCGCCGCAGCCGCCGCAGCGGGCGACGGGCTGGTGCAGATCGGCGCCGCCTACCTGGGTTTTGGCCAGGCCGACAAGGCGCTTGCGAGCATCAGTGCCGGTATCGCCAAGGGCAACCTGAAGTACGCCGACGAGTCCTACATGCTGCTGGGCATTGCCTACCAGCGCAACAAGAATACGTCCGAGGCAGTGCGCGCCTTCAACCGCGCCACGAACGATCCGAAGTACGCGCGCCTCGCCAAGCTGTGGGCTCTCGAAGCCCGCTCCTGATGACGCAGCCAATGACCATCAAGGCTGGCGAGCGGATGCCTGCGGGCAAGTTCAAGATCATGGGCGCGAGTGGCCCGGAGGATCTGACCACGGCCCAGCTGTTCGACGGCAAGCGCGTGGTGCTGTTCTCGGTACCCGGCGCGTTCACGCCGACCTGCAGCGCGAAACACTTGCCCGGGTTTATCGAGCAGGCCGTCGCACTGCGCGGCAAGGGCATCGACACCATTGCCTGCATGGCGGTCAACGACGTCTTCGTGATGAGCGCCTGGGGCAAGAGTGCCGGCGCCGCCGATGTCGTGCAGATGCTGGCCGACGGCAACGGCGACTACGCCAGGGCCCTGGGCCTTGAGCTCGACGGGCGCGGCTTCGGCCTGGGCATGCGTGGCCAGCGCTTTGCGCTGGTGGTCGACAACGGTGTCGCTACCCGGGTGCTGGTCGAGGGACCGGGCGAGTTCAAGGTGTCCGCCGCCGAATACGTGCTCGGGCAGATCTAGGCCCCAGCCAGTGCCGTGCGCACCCGCGATCCCGCGGGCTTGCTACTGAGCCATCATGAGCCACCCTGACATCGCGCCGAGCGATTCACTGCAGAACGTGCGCTACGAAATCCGCGGGCGCCTGGCCCGCCGCGCGCATGAACTCCAGCGGCAGGGCTACGAAATCATCTCGCTGAATATCGGCAACCCTGGCCTGTTCGGTTTCCGCACCCCGGAAACAATGCGGCTGGCGATGATCGGGAACCTGCCCGAGGCCGAGGCCTACTGCCACCAGAAAGGCATCTTCCCGGCGCGCGAGGCCGTGGTCATGCAGCAGCAGGCGCGCGGCGTCAGCGGCGTGAGCGCCGAGGAAGTGTTCATCGGCAACGGCGTCAGCGAGCTTATCGACCTGGTGCTGCGTGCGCTCCTCAACGACGGCGACGAAGTGCTGGTGCCGAGCCCCGACTATCCGCTGTGGACGGCCGCGGTGAATCTCAACCGCGGCCGCGCCGTGCACTACCCCTGCCGGCCGGAGGCCGGGTTCCTGCCCGACCCCGCCGAGGTCGAAGCGCTCATCACGCCGCGCACGCGCGCGCTGGTGGTCATCAATCCGAACAACCCCACCGGTGCGGTGTACCCGCGCGCCACGCTCGAGGCCCTGGCGCGCGTCGCCGAGCGGCATGGGCTGGTGGTGTTCAGCGACGAGATCTACGACCAGATGGTCTACGCGGGCGCCGAGTTCGTGCCGATGGCCACGCTGGTGCACGACACGCTGTGCGCGACGCTGTCGGGGCTGTCGAAAGTCTACCGCGCCTGCGGCTACCGGGTGGGCTGGGTCGCTTTCTCCGGACGCACCGGCAACGCGTCGGAATACCTCTCAGCGCTCGAACTGCTCAGCTCGCTCCGGCTGTGCGCTAACGTGCCTGGGCAGTGGGCGGTGCAAACCGCGCTCGGCGGCCACCAGAGCATCCGGGAACTGGTGGCGCCGGGCGGGCGGCTCTACGAGTCGCGCCGCGCCATCATCGACATGGTGGCGGCAAGCCAATACCTGCAGCTGGCACCGCCGATGGGCGCGATGTATGCCTTCGTCGGCGTGAACCGCGCGGTATTGCCACAGTTTGATGACCAGCAATTCGCGCTCGAATTGCTCGAGCGCCGCCACGTGCTGGTTGCGCCCGGCGTGAGTTTCAACGTGCCGTACCAGAATCACTTCCGGATTACTTCGCTTCCCGATGCGGCGACGTTGCGCGTGGTGTTTGCGCGCATCGAGGAACAGCTCGCCGCCAGCCGGGTGGTGAACGCGGGCAATGTATTGAAGTAGATTATTAAAGATACTTTATAACATATTGATAATACGATAGATAACGATATCCTTTTTTCCGTCTCCGAAACGGGCGGCACGCTGGTCGTGCCCAGCCGGCAACGCGCCGTTGCCGTGCGCCTCGCCCATACACGCGCCAGGATTCGCTCCGGCGAGCGGGCCTGGGCGTCATGTGATGTGCTGCCTTTCGCAGCGTGGCTCGAGCGCCAGGCGTCCCAGGCCCGCTACGGGACGCTGCGCGGACTCCGTCGATTGGGGGCCGCCGAGGAGTGGCTCCTGTGGCGGGACGCTGCAGTAGCGGCCTGTGACGGGAGCGAGGTGCTGCAGCCGGCCAGCCTCGCGGATGCGCTGCGCCGATCGGCGGGGCTGGCTCGTGACTGGGGGCTGCGGTGGGCCGGAACGCCGACTTCCGAGTCGGCCGTGCTGGAGAAGGCACGCCGGTTTGTGGAGCGCCGCTGCGAGGCCCTGCAGGTCTACTGTGCGAGTGACTGGCCGCTGATCCTGCGCAATGCGCCACCGTCCCCGGCGCCGCTCCGGTTCGCCGGCTGCGGCACTATCGGTGCAGCCCTGGGCTCGCGCCTGCGGGAGCTGGGCGCGGTTTTCCTGTCACCCGATACGGCGGCGCCCTCCGCTCCGGCAGTCAGACCCGTGGCTTGTGTCACGGCGACGGACGAGTTGCGGCGCGCGGCGCGATGGTGCCGCGAGGAGCTGCAGCGCGATCCGGCAGCGCGGCTCCTGGTCGTGATTCCGCAGCTGGCGCAGCGACGTGCGGCGGTGGTGCTGGCCTTTGATCACGAGTTGTGCGGCGCCGCCCTGCTGGCGGCAGGAGGCGAGCCGCCCTACGCCATCGAGGGCGGCCAGAGCCTCGCCGAATATCCGCTGGTGCGCGCCGCGCTGGCACTGCTGCGCCTGTGCGGCGCGGAACTCGAATTCTGGGAGCTGGCTGCGCTCCTGCGGTCTCCATACATTGGCTGCGGCACCAGCGCACAGCGCGCCGCGCTCGAGCTGGTGCTGCGCGCTCGCAACGTCCACGCCGCAGATCTCGCCGGCCTCGGGCAACTGGCGCGGCGGCCGGGGAGTGAGGGCTGCGAGCCGCTGGCTGCGGTCCTCGACGCTCTGGCGCCGGCCTTGTCGCTGCCCCGAGGCTTGCGTGCGAGCGCATCGGGCTGGGCGCGGCGTTTCGCCGAACTCCTGGAAGCGGGTGGATGGCCGGGCCCGGCGCCGCTCGCGAGCGAGGAGCAGCAGCAGCGCGACCGCTTCCGCAGCTTGCTGGGCGAGCTGGCCGTGCTGGGCGCGACCGGGGCGCCGCTGGCGCATGGTGCCGCCGCAGATCTGCTCGATGCGATGGCCCAGCGCACCGCCTTCGAAGCCGCCAGCGGCGACGTGCCGGTTACGGTTACCGACGCCGTCGAGGATCCGCTGGCGCGTTACCAGGGCATCTGGGTGGCCGGGCTCGGCGCCGAACACTGGCCCGCACCGCCGCGACCGGATCCATTCGTACCCATCGCAGCGCAGCGCGCGGCTGGCGTCCCCCAGGCGAGTCCGCAAGGCCAGCTGGACGCCGCGCAGCAGGCGCTGAGCGCCTGGCGGCGTTGTGCCGGCCAGCTGGTGCTGAGCTGGCCGGAATCCGACGGGGACGTCGTGCTGCAGCCCAGCAGCCTGGTGGCGCAACCCCGCGGCCGGGACGATCCCGCGACGGCGCCGGCCGCGGCGCTGGACCCGCTGCTCATGGCGATCCGCACCAGCGTCGGCCGTGAGGGGCGACCCGCCGACCGCGCACTCGCCTGGGGCGAGGGCCGGGCATTGCCCGGCGGCACCCGGGCCCTACACCTGCAGTCGCTGTGCCCGTTTCGCGCCGTCGCAGAGCTGCGGCTGCGCGCGGCGCCCGTGCCTCCGCCAGTCCCGGGTCTCGATCGGTTCGAGCGCGGGCAGCTGCTGCATCGCGCCCTGCAGCTGGTCTGGACTGAGCTGCGCGATTCCCGCTCGCTCCGCGAGATGGCCGCCGACGCGCACAAGCTCCAGACTTTGGTGCAGGCGGCGGGCGAGCGGGCGCTGGGCGAGCGGCTCGCGGTGCGCGCGCAGCCGCTGGCGCCGCCACTGGCGCACAACGAGCTGGCGCGACTCAACCGGTTGATCGGCGCGTTGCTGGAGCAGGAACGACGGCGTGAAGGGGTTGCCGCATTTGCCGTCGCCCAGCTGGAAGAGTCGCTCGAGCGCGAGCTTGGCGGCACGCCGGTACGCGTGCGCATGGATCGCCTCGATCGCCTGGATGACGGCCGTGTGATCGTGATCGACTACAAGAGCGGCGCCGCGGAGTCCTTCGAGCCGCGCGCGCAGCGCCCACGCCAGCCCCAGCTGCTGGCCTACGCGCTGCTCGCCGCCGGCGAAGTGGCCGGCGTGGCGGCCGTGCACCTCAATCCCGATGCGATCCGCTGGCGCGGCGTGGCGGCCGACGCGGCGCTGTTGCCGGAGCTGGCGCGCTCGCGCGGACCAACGGTGCCGTGGCCCGAGCTGCTGGCGCACTGGCGCACGGTCATCGACGCACTGGTGCGTCAGTTCGTATCGGGCGCGGCAGCTGTGGACCCGCAGGAGGGCGCGTGCCGGAACTGCCACCTGCCGGCGCTGTGCCGCGTCGATGCCTTGCGGCACAACGAGCCAGAGCCGGAAACCGCTGATGCCCATGAAGCCTGAAGCGGCCGCGGCAACGGCGGCACAGGCGGACGCGCTGCGCGCCGACGAGGCGGCGCGCGCCGCCGCGCTCGATACCCGGGCCTCCTTCCTGCTGCAGGCGCCGGCCGGCTCAGGCAAGACCACGGTGCTGACCTGCCGGCTGCTCGCGCTGCTCGCCACGGTCGATGCGCCGGAGGAAGTGCTGGCGATCACCTTCACGCGCAAGGCGGCCGCGGAAATGCGCAACCGCGCGCTCGAGGCACTGCATTGCGCCGCCACGGGAGTGGGCGGGCGGGCGCTGGAAGCACCGCACGCAGCGGCTGCCTGGCAGCGCGACCAGTCACAGGGCTGGAACCTGCTGACCACGCCGGCGCGGCTGCGCGTCATGACCATCGACGCTTTCTGCCAGAGCCTGTGCGCACAGCTGCCGATCGCGACGCGGAGCGGATTGCGCCCCGAGGTCGCGCCGAACGCGCGGCCCATGTATGCCGCCGCCGCGCGTCGTGTGCTGGAGCGGGCCCTGGCCGATGACGCACTGGTGGCGGCAGCGCAGCTGCTGTTCGCGCGGGTCGACAACGATTGGGCGCGCCTCGAGGAACTGCTGATCCTGATGCTGGCGCAGCGCGCCCACTGGTTGCCGCGCGTGCTGGCCGATGATGGCGCCGGCGCCGGCGGCGGCGCGTCGCTTGACGCGCGGGTCGCCACGAGCCTCAGGTCGGTGATCGCGGGGCGTCTGCGCGTCGCACTGTCAAACCTCCCGGTGCCGCTCCTCGAGCGCGGCCTGGCGCTGGCCGCGCACGCGGCGCGCACCCTCGCGGAGCCATTCAACGCAGGTACGCTGCAGGCAGATCCCGAGGACCTGCAGCGCTGGCGTTTCATGTGCGCCCTTGCAGTTACCGGCGCCGGTACCTGGCGCAAACAGTGGAACCGCAACAGCGGCTTCCTGCCCGAGCACCGGGAGGAGAAGCACGAGGTAGCGGAATGGGTGGCGGCACTCGCCGCTGTTCCCGGTGCACTCGATCAGGTCAACGACCTGCTCTCGCTTCCCGATTCAGCGATCGCGCCGGAAGACACCGCGGCGCTCGCGGCGCTGTCGCTGATGCTGCGGCACGCCGCGGCCGAACTGCAGCTGGAGTTCGCGGCCCAGGGGCGTGTTGATTTCGCGGCGGTCGCTGGCGCGGCGCGTGCCGGGCTGACCGAGCAGGGACAGCCGACCGACCTGGCCTTGCGCTGCGGGAACGCGATCCGTCATGTCCTGATCGACGAATTCCAGGACACTTCCTTCGACCAGTTCGAGTTGCTGCGCGCGCTCACCGCCGGCTGGGAGCCGGGCGATGGCCGCACGCTGTTCGCGGTTGGCGATCCGATGCAATCGATCTACCAGTTCCGCGAAGCGGAGGTCGGGCTGTTCCTGCGCGCGCGCGACCAGGGTGTCGGCGCAGTGCAGCTCACCGCGCTCCAGCTGCGATGCAATTTCCGGTCCGCGCCGCCGCTCATCGAATGGGTCAACCGTCACTGCGCCACGATGTTTCCGCCGCAGGACGATCCGCGCCTGGCGGCGATCCGCTACCTGCCCTCGGTCGCGGCCCGCCTCACGCTGCCGGGCGGCGTGAGCGTGCATCCGGTGACCGGCCAGACCGAGGACGCCGAATCGCAGCAGATCACCGCGCTGGTGCGCGATTGCCGGGCACGTGATCCGGGCCTGAAGATCGCGGTGCTGGTCAGCGCACGCCAGCACGCGGTGCCGATTGCCGCGGCCCTGCAGGCCGCTGGCATCGCGGTCCGCGGCGTGCGGCTCGAGCCGCTGCTGGAGCGCGCGGTGGCGCGCGACCTGGGCGCGCTGGCGCGCGCCATCCAGCATCTGGGTGATCGCAGCGCCTGGCTGGCGCTGCTCCACGCGCCGTGCTGTGGACTTTCCCTGGCGCAGCTGCAGGAGCTGTGCGAAGGCGAGGGCGCCGCCATCTGGGAGCTGATCGGTGATGCCGCGCGCGTGCAGCGGCTCGGCGCCGACGCCGCCGCGCGCCTGGCGCGCGTCAGCGTCGCGCTGGCGCCCACGCTCCTCGGGTCCGAGCGCGCGCTGCCCTTGTGGCAGCGGGTCGATCGCGCCTGGTTGCGCCTGGGCGGTCCCGCCGCCTGCGGCGAAGAGCGCGACCTGCTCGACGCGCAGGAATTCATCCAGGCGCTCGCGGCGGAGCCCGCCGCCGAGCGTCTGGCAGGCGACGCCTTCGACGATTTCGCCGCCGAGCTCTACGCGGCGCCGGCTGCGGCGAGCGACGCGGTGGAAATTCTTACCATGCACGGGGCCAAGGGACTCGAGTGGGACGTGGTGATCGTGCCTGGCATCGGCCGCGCGCAGCGTGGCGATCGCGAACCGCTGCTCAACTGGCTGGAGCTTCCAGGAACGGGTGCCGGGACGGATTTGCTGCTGGCGCCGATCAGCGTCGCGGGCACGCGCGCTGAGCGCTCGCTGGCGCGCTACATCCAGGGCCTGCGGCGCGCACGCGCGCGGCTCGAGCGCGCCAGGCTCCTGTACGTGGCAGCAACCCGCGCGCGCCGCGAGCTGCATTGGTTTGGAACGGTGCCCGTCAACAGCGCCGGTGAGGCTGCACCCCGCTCCGATACGCCGCTGTGGCTCCTGTGGCCCACCGTACAAGCGGCTTTCCAGGCGACAGAGTCGCCCGCGGTCACGCCCGCGTCCGCGCCAGCGTCCGCGCCCGCGCCAGCGTCCGCGTCCGCGCCCGCGCCCGCGTCCGTACCCACGCTGCCGGCGCCCTGGCGGCTGCGGGCGGCGTGGGCCCCACCGGAGCATCCTGCACCGGTCAGCGCGGAGCGCTTCGAAACGTCGCTCCGCGATACCGCTGTCGAGCCGGAGTACCTCTGGGTGGGCATGGCGGCACGTGCCGTCGGCACGATCGTGCACGCTGAACTCCAGCGCCTGGCCCAGCTGCCGCTCTTGCCCCAGGCGCCGGACAGAACGGCGAGCGACTACGCCGGGTGGCTGGCCGAGCTGGGTGTCGAGCCGGCGGAGCGTCTGGCGGCCGGGGACCGCGTACAGGCCGCGCTGGCAGCCACGCTGCGCGACGGGCGCGGCCGCTGGCTACTGGGGCCGGATCACGCGCAGGCCCACAGTGAATTGCGCCTGACCGGACTGCACGAGGGGCGCGTTGTGAACATCATCATCGATCGGCTGCTGGTCGATGCGCAGGGCGTCCGCTGGGTCATCGATTTCAAGACCAGCCGCCACGAAGGGGGCGAACTGGAGGCGTTTCTGGCACAGGAGGAATTGCGCTACCGCCCGCAGCTGCAACGCTATGCGGCCCTGGTGGGCGCCCAGTCCCCCGGCGCGGTGCGCGTCGCCCTGTATTTCCCGTTGCTCGGAACCTTTCGCGAGCTGACGCTCGCGGACCGCGCCGGCGCGCAGGCCTAGAAAGATCCGCCCAGCGAAAACGGACGCCGGCCCTGCTCATCGCTCGGGCCGAGGAACTCGACCGCCTTGGCCAGCTCGGTGCTGGCCTCGGTGCGGGCCTGCGCAAGGCCGGCGAGTTCGTATTCGTTGCCATTGCGGATGGTCAGCGTGCCGCTGACCGAAAGTGGCCCGCCCAGATCGCTCAGCACGCCGGTAATCGGTGTATCGCTGGCGGACGCGGCCGGCGCGAAGCGCAGCTCGAAACTTCCGAAGGGCATGGGCGGATTGCGCTGGGCCAGCGTGCGCGCCGTCACGGTGCCCTGGATGGCGAGCAGGCGACCGCCGCTTATTTCGACCGAATCCAGCGCGAACTGCGCCTGGCCGGTCCAGCCGGCGGGGAAGTAGGGCAGTAAACCCGCATCGAGCGGCAGCTCGGCGCGCAGCTCCTGCAGGGCGAGTCTGCCGCCGATGCCGAGCGACAGCCGTGTCGTGCCCGGTGCGCGCGCATCGGCGCTGCGCAGGTCCAGATCAACGCGGCCGAGCAGCAGCGGCCAGGGGTGCAGCGCCCAGCTGACGCCTTCCAGCGAGCCGCCCGGATACAGCAGCTGCGCGCACTGGCCTCGCCACGCGGATCCCGATGGCGACTGGCAGGCGACGCTGGCAGGCAGGGCGCCAGCCAGCCAGGACGCGGGAGCGCGCGCCAGCACCGTGAGCGCAAACAGCGCCGCCACCACGAGCATCAGCCTGCGCGTCGACACGCCGGGCGCTCTAGGTTGCGCGCAGCACGATGGTGGCGCTGACCGTGCCAGGGTTCGGCCCGCCGTCGATGCTCGCCGAGGTGACGCGCACGCCGTGGCGCAGCACCAGTTCACCGGTCCAGTTGAGGAGCGAATCAAAGGCGACTTGTTCGAGCCGCACGCTCAGCGTGCCGTCGCCCCCGGGCTGGGAGCTGAGCGAGCGGGCAATGCCGGTTTCGCGCGCCACGCGATCGGCGAGCGCTACCAGCGACTCGCCGCCCGCGGCGACCGGGGCAGTGCGCAACGCGCCCAGCTGCGGAGCCACTGATTGCAACCAGGCCAGGTCGGCCCGCTTGCTCTGCACGCGCTGCTCGAGGCGCGCGACGCGGCGTTCCACCGGCAGCCATGCTGCCAGCAACAGCAGCAGCAGGCAGACAGCGGCGCCGCCGAGCACGGCCAGCTGCTCGCGCCGCGCGAGCCCATTGAACCAGGCTCTGAGCGCTGCCATCACGAGGTTCCGCCGCGCAGCTGGATATTGCCTTCGAAGGCGTCGCCGGCCGCGCCGCCGGAAATGAGTTCGGCCTGCCAGCCGGAAGCACGCAGCGTCTGGTTGATGCGGTCAATGCTCTGCGCGTCACTGGCGCGAACCCGCAGCTGCACGGCCCCGTCGCGGAAACTCAAAGACTGCACGCGTGCACCAGGTGCGGCGTTCATCGCCTGCGCCAGCACCTGGAGCGCCGGCAGGAGCCCCGAGCGGCCGCCGGGCGTCTGTGACTCGCGCAGGCCCGACTCGACGCGCGCGCGCACTGAGCCCCCGCCGCCGCTGTATTGCGGACCGACCAGTGCGGCAATGGCGCCGTCCAGCTCGCGCTCGACGCGAGCCTGATGCCACAACAAGTAGAGCTGCGAGCCCATGTGCAGCAGCAGCAGCGCGCCGGCCAGTATTGCCGCGGTACGCCAGCGCTGCCAGCCCGCGCCGAGCGAGCCGCGCGGCGCGTAGCTGCCCTGCAGCAGGTTGATGGGCGCAGCGCCCGGCAGCTGTGCGGCCAGCCACGGCAGTGACCCGGAGCCCAGCAGCTGTACCTTGAGGCTCGCAAACAGTACTCGCGCCGCTTCGACTTCGGCGGAGCGGCGTTGCCAGTCGGCGGCGCTGGCATGCAGCAGCAGGTCGCTCACGGGGCCGGCCTCGCCGCCGGCAATAGCAATGGCCGCGGCAAAGCCGCCTTCCGGGGCCGACAACACCAATGGCGCCGACTCTTCACCCGCGGCAAGCAGCAGTGTTTCGCCCTCCAGCAGGCCCACCATGTGACCAGGCATGCGCGGCATGAGCGCGGCTTCGCTGCACAGCAGATCGGGCCTGATGCCGGCCGCAGCAAGCTGCGCCAGCCAGCCTTCGAGGAGCGCTCGCGCCACGACCGCCACCGCGGTCTTGCCGCCGGCGGCAGTGCCGATCGCGAAGTGCTGCGTCTCGACGTCGCCAGCCAGCTGCTCTTCCAGCGCAAAGGGCACCAGCTGCGCAGCGCGCGCGCCGGTGCGCGCGGGCAGTTCAACCTCGAGGCACAGTATCTCGGCGGCATCGACCAGTACGGCGACCTGGCGCCCCCTGGCCGCGGCGGCCGCCGATTCGAGCGAGCCGCTCTGCACGGCCGCGAGCGGGCGGCCGGCGCCGTCCGCGACCAGCCAGTCTGCCGCGGCAGCGGCGGCGCGCGGCATGCGCAATATGAGCCATTCCGCCATGCTTATTCCGTGCCGAAAGTTCTTAGGATGGGGCGAATCTGCCCACTCGGATCCTGCTTGATCAGACTGTACAAGGTGAATCGTGTGGTGCCAATAGTGATCCAGGTGCGCAGCCGGAAAAAGGAAGAGCGGGTGTCGACGTGGTTCGGCACGTAGCTCTTCCATTGGGAGGAGACACCGGCGAGAAAGGCTGCCCGGTCCGGGTAGCAGTTGAACTGCTGGCGCTGCTGGGCGAGCTGCTTCGGGTCCAGCCCGTAGCTGCGTTGTCCGGAAATCGCGTCCAGCACTTCACCAGGCGCGGTGCAAATATTGAGCTTGGTGTCGGGCGGGAGCGCGGTGACGAACGGCGCCAGCTTTTCGTAGCTGGCGCGATCCATCCCCATGGACAGCAGTTCCGAGATGCTGGTCAGCGGTAAATTGGGCACGCGGTGCGGCGGTTGCTGCGACAGGTAGAAACCATCTTCGGCGCCGCCCGGAAACGTCGGCTGGTCATCGGTGTCGATCCAGTCCACCAGGCGCGCGGCATAGGCGGCGTCGATGTTCAGGCCTGCCAGGAGTGCCTCGAACTGGGCGACGGCATCGCGGTCTTCGACCAGCGGGGCACTGATTCCGCCGGGCAGGGCGCCGACCGGCGGCTGCGGGCCGCCGGTCGGGGCCGGCATCACGACGCCGTTGAGGTTGAATTTTCCCGCCTGGTCCTCGAGCGAGGCTTCCAGGGTCGCACCAGCGTCGATTTCCACCGGCCCGTAGGGTTTCGCCCAATCCTGGTTCGGCGCGACGATCTGCGGATTGTTCTGCCGGTTGCTGCGCAGCGCGTAGGCGGCCAGCGCCTCGGCGCCTTCGGCGAGCGCCAGGCTCTGCGCCACGGTGAACACAGCGATGCCGCGTCGCGCCGCGAGCTGGCTCTGCCAGGCGATCGCCGTGGCGACGATCGCCGCGATCGCCACCAGGATGATCGCGGTCAGCATCGCGATGCCGTGCTGCCGCGCGCTCACCCGGCAACCTCGATGATGCGCGTCACGAGGCCATAGTCCTTGAGCCTGAGCGTGACCTCGACCGCCACCGGCCGCGCGCGCAGCAGCGCGCCGGGCGGCTGGCGCTGCATGCCGGGCGTAGGCCAGGAGTTGGACCAGGCCAGCGAATCGTCCATGAAACGGAAGCTCAGCACCTCTACCTGATCGAGCAGTTCGCGCTCCTCGGGCGACGTCGCGGCGGTGGCGTCGAGTATCGGCACGTGCTGGCGGATCAGTTTTCCATCGCGCACCAGGTAGCTGACGCGCTGCAATTCGCTGCGCGGGAGGCCAGCCGGATTGGCCCAACCCCCGCGGGTGAAACTCAGCTGCACCATGCCCGAGGGCGCAGCGACGCTCCCGGGCGTAGCGGTGCCGCCGCTCGCCAGCGCATTCTGGTCCGCCACCACCGGGTTGAGATAGCCATTGCCGAGCGGTTCGCGGACCGGACGCGGCTGCATGAGTTCGATGTCCTGCTCGATGATCCTGAAGGTCTGCTGGAGCGCCCCGACGCGCGCGCTGTGCTCCTCCACTTCCTTGCGTCCGGTAAGCGCCTGCGTCAGGGCGCCGTAGCCCATCGCGAACAGGATGGCCGTAATGAGCACCGCGACGAGCAGCTCGACCAGCGTGAATCCGGCTGTATGGCGGGTGCGCATGTTCAGGGCTTGGCGCCGGGCGCGGGTGGCGGCCCGCCCGCGTTGTCCCAGCCTGTCACGACGGTGAGCGGTGACTGCAGCGCGTCGCCGCGAAAGCCGACGACGGTGGCAAGCCAGTTGCCGTCGGCCGTGGCGCCCGGGGCGCGATCGCGCGCGGTGCTGTCTGCATCGGCGTGTCGCACCACGATGGTGATGCGCCTGAGCCCCGGCACATCCGCGTTTGCAATCGTCTGCCGCCAGTGCCAGCGCTGGCTGGCGAAATCGACGTCGCCTTCCTTCGTACCCGTGACAGGCAGGCCGGCCTTGAGCCGTTCCGTCGACAGCTGGTTCAATCCCACCCATTCCGCAAAGCTCTTTTCGCGCAACCGGGCGGTGCTGTCGGCGGCGGAACTCAGCGCCTTGAGCGCCGCGCCCATCCCCAGGGCGACGATCACCAGCGCCACCAGCACCTCCACCAGTGTGAAACCGCGTGCACGCTTCACGTCGCCTGCTCCACGATGGGGCCGACTTCGAGCTTGCCTGCCGGCGAACCGGTGAGGACCACGCTGCGGCCCGCGACGCTCCGGCTGAGCGTCAGCCTGAAGCGCGTGAGTTCACCGCTCGAGAACAGCATGACTTGCGGGGTGAGGTCGGGGACGGCGTCGCCCTTGCCGGGATCGGCAGGCCGCGGCAACACGATCGGGCGATCTTCTACGCTGAGCGCGAGGTCGAGCCCGGCGGGCAGCGTGCGTGGGCGCAGCGCCTCGTCCAGCGGATCCTCCAGCCACTGGGCTTTGCGTGAGTCATACATGACGAAACGGAACCCGCCTTGTTCGCAACGCAGGCCATATTCGACCGTCTGGAGCGCGGCGCGCTCACGCACGTATTCGATGAGCGCCGCGACCCGGTCGCGTTCCTGCTCGAGCTGGCTGTCGCGCCCGCGGCCGCCGAGCGAGAGGAGCGTCGCGCCAATCACCACGCCGATGATGACGATCACCACCAGCAGCTCGACCAGCGTGAACCCCGCGAACCGCGGCCGGGTGCGGCAGGGGTGGTTCATCAGTGCAGATGCCGCTCGCTGCACGACGCGCAGCAATGCCGCTACTGGTCCAGGTTCCAGTTGCCAATGTCGGCCTTGTATTCCTCGCCGCCCGGCTGGCCGTCGGCGCCAAACGAGTAGAGGTCGTACTCGCCGCCGTGTGCGCCGGGCGCCGCGTACTGGTAGTCGTTGCCCCACGGGTCCTTGTTGAGGTGCTGCAGGTAGCCGCCGGGCCGCCAGTTGCGGGCGAGCGCCGCATCGGGCTTCTGGACCAGGGCTTTCAGGCCCAGCTCGGCGGTCGGGTAGACGTAGTTGTCGAGCTTGTACATGGTGAGCGCGGTCTGCATCGCCTGGATGTCCTGCTTGGCCTTCGCCACCCGCGCGTCGTCGACGCGGCCCAGGAACTGCGGTACCACCACCGCGGCCAGCAGGCCGATGATGATCACCACCACCATGATTTCGATCAGGGTGAAGCCGGATTGGGGGCGGTGTGAGTTCATGGTGTTTCCAAGCCGCCTGAGGCGGTAGCATGCGATGCATCAATGATAACAAATGACTGTCGCCGGCGGCCGTGATGCCGCGCCGTACCCTGCTGGCGTCGTTCAACGGCGACGGCCGCATGGGCCTTGCCCTGCTGGCTACCCTGGCGCTGCTGGTCGCGCTCGCCTGCGGGGGCGAGGCCTGGACCGAGGCGCTCCGTTATGAGCGCGGCGCGATCCTCCGCGGGGAGTGGTGGCGGCTCCTGACCGGCCATTGGGTACACCTGGGCTTACGCCACCTGGTCCCCGATGCCATCGGCCTGGTGCTGCTCTGGGCGCTCTATGCGCGTGAGCTTCGGCCAGGCGCCTGGCTGCTGGTCGCCGCCTGCGCGACCGCCGTCATTGACGCCGGCCTGTGGTGGAGCGAGCCCGGTGTGCAGTGGTATGTCGGCATTTCCGGACTATTGCACGGCGCCTGGGCGGCCGGCGCGGCAGCGCTCGCTGCGCGGGGGCAGCGCGCGGGCTGGATCATGCTGGCGGTCCTGGTGCTGAAGCTGGCGCTCGAGCAGCGCGCCGGAGCGAGCTTGATTGTCAGCGGTTTTCCAGTGGTGAGCGTGGCCCACCTGTACGGTGCCGCCGGCGGGCTGCTGGCCGTGGCGGCATTGGCGCTGGCGCGCAAGCCGCTATAATCCGTGGCGCTTTCATACTCTGACGACTCGCTCCAGGGGTTTTGGCATGTCGCTCGCTTGCGTGTTTCCGGGTCAGGGTTCGCAGTCTGTTGGCATGCAGGGAGAACTGGCGGCACAGCACCCCATCGTGCAGGACACGTTTGCGGAGGCCTCGGGCGCCCTCGGGTACGACCTGTGGCAGCTCGTTGCAGCGGGGCCGGCCGAGCGGCTCAACAGCACCGAATGCACGCAGCCGGCGATGCTTGCAGCCGGCGTCGCAACCTGGCGGCTGTGGACGCAGCAGGGCGGCGCCACGCCCGCCATGGTCGCCGGGCACAGCCTCGGTGAATTCACGGCGCTGGTCTGCGCGGGCGCGCTGGATTTTCCCACCGCCGCCGCCCTGGTGCGCGATCGCGGCCGTTACATGCAGGAGGCGACGCCGGCGGGCGGCGGGGCGATGGCGGCCATCCTGGGGCTCGACGATGCGGCGGCCGAAGCGGCCTGTGCCGAGGCGGCGCAGGGCGAGATCGTGGAAGCGGTGAACTACAACGCTCCAGGACAGATCGTCATCGCCGGCCAGGCCTCCGCGGTGGAGCGCGCGATTGTGGCCGCGAGGGCGCGCGGCGCCAAGCGTGCGGTGCTGCTGCCCGTGAGCGTGCCGGCGCATTCCTCGCTCATGCGGGGCGCGGCCGCGCAGCTGCGAGAGCGGCTCGCTGGCGTGGCGATCAGCGCGCCCCGCATCGAATACATCAGCGCGGTCGATGCGCAGGCGCACCGTGAACCGGCGGACATACGCGCGCTGCTGGAGCGACAGCTGGCCAGTCCGGTGCGCTGGAGTGCCACGGTGTTGGCCCTGAGCGCGCGCGGCGCGAACGTGTTGGTGGAATGCGGCCCGGGCAAGGTGCTCACCGCGCTGAATCGCCGCATCGAGCGGCGCCCGGAAATCAGCTGCCTGGCGATCGAAGACCAGGCCTCGCTCGAAGCGGCCCTCGCGGCCACGCGGAGTGCATCATGACGACAAGTACCGAGGTTGCGCTGGTCACCGGCGCCTCGCGCGGCATCGGCCAGGCCATCGCCGCCGCGCTCGCCGGTACCGGCGCCGCGGTCGTTGGCACGGCAACCACGGCCGAGGGCGCGGCTGCGATCACCGCCTGGTTCCGGGAGCGCGGGCTCAACGGACGTGGCGCGCAATACAATGCCGCCGACCGCACCAGCGCCGAAGTGCTGCTCGCCGACCTCGACTCGCACGAGGGCCTGCCGACCATACTCGTGAACAACGCGGGCATGACACGCGACGGACTGATGCTGCGGATGAAGAACGAGGACTGGGATCAGTCGCTCGACATCAACCTCTCGGCCGTCTTCCGCCTCACCAAGCTGTGCCTGAAGCGCATGCTCAAGGAGCGGCGCGGGCGCATCATCAATATCAGCTCGGTGATCGGCGCGATCGGCAACCCCGGCCAGGCCAATTACGCGGCGGCCAAGGCCGGACTGATCGGCTTCACCCGCTCACTGGCCCGCGAACTGGGCTCCCGGAACGTCACGGTAAACGCCGTGGCCCCCGGCTTCATCGAGACCGACATGACGCGTGCGCTCTCGGAGCAACAGCGCACCGCTTACCAGGCGCAGATCCCGCTGGGGCGCTTCGGCACGGCCGAGGACGTGGCTAACACCGTGATTTTTCTCGCCGGAAGCCAGGGGGCCTACCTGACCGGCCAGACCCTGCACGTCAATGGTGGCATGTACATGGGCTAGGCCGGGCCCGGCCGGTGCCTCCCAGCAACGACAAATCATCAGAAAAATCAAGTACTCGCAAAACGGGCCGGTGGCGGTGCGCAGGGTGTTCCCCTACAATACGCCGCCGTCAATTGAACAGAGGGTGAGAACACAGATGAGCAACGTGGAACAACAAGTAAAGGCGATCGTTGCCGAGCAGCTGGGCGTCAAGGCCGAACAGGTTACGAGCGCTGCCTCCTTCGTTGACGACCTCGGGGCCGATTCGCTCGACACCGTCGAGCTGGTCATGGCCCTGGAGGAAGAATTCGAAATCGAGATCCCGGACGAAGACGCAGAAAAAATAACCACCGTCCAGCAGGCGATCGACTACATCAACGAGCGCCGTAACAAGGCCTGAGCCAGCCGCCAGCCGCTCGGGTTCCGCAAGTTGAGCAAACGCCGCGTCGTCGTCACAGGCCTCGGACTCGTCTGTCCGCTGGGCAGTACCGTGGCGGATGCCTGGGCCGCGCTGCTGCGCGGCGAGAGCGGCATCGGCCCGATCACGCGCTTTGATCCCACTGCGTTCCCGGTGCGCTTCGGCGGTGCGGTGCGCGGTTTCGACCTGGCCACTTACCTGCCGCCCAAGGAAGCGCGCCGCATGGATCCATTCATGCACTACGGCATCGCCGCCGGCGTGCAGGCGGTTACCGACGCGGACCTGGACTTCGACCAGCTCGATCGCGACCGGTGCGGTGTCGTCATGGGCGCGGGCATCGGCGGTCTCAGCACCATCGAGTCCGAACACGACGCCTACCTGGCCGGCGGTGTGCGCCGCATCTCGCCGTTCTATATTCCAGGCTCGATCATCAACATGCTCGCCGGACACCTGTCGATCCGCTACGGTCTGCGCGGTCCGAACCTGGGCGTAGTCACGGCCTGCACGACCTCGACGCACGCCGTCGGGCTCGCGATGCGCGCGATCCAGTACGGTGACGCCGACCTCGTGGTGTCGGGCGGCGCGGAAATGGGCACGACGCCGACGGCGATCGGCGGCTTCTCGCAAGCGAAGGCCCTGTCGATGCGCAATGACTCGCCGGCCACCGCCAGCCGTCCGTGGGACCGCGATCGCGACGGCTTCGTGCTCAGCGACGGCGGTGGCGCGATGGTGCTTGAGGAATACGAACACGCGCGGCGCCGTGGCGCGCGCATCCACGGCGAACTGGTCGGCTTCGGCATGAGCGGAGACGCCTATCACATCACCGCGCCGCCCGAAGACGGCGCCGGCGCCCGCCTGGCGATGCAGAATGCGCTGCGCGACGCGGGAGTCAATCCGGGCGAGGTGCAGTACCTGAACGCACACGCCACCTCGACACCGCTCGGCGACAAGGCCGAGACCGCCGCGATCAAGGCCACCTTTGGCGATCACGCCTACAAGCTCGCGGTCAGTTCCACCAAGTCGATGACCGGCCACCTGCTGGGCGCGGCCGGGGTGGTCGAGGCGATCTTTTGCGTGCTGGCGTTGCGCGACCAGGTCGCGCCGCCGACCACCAACTACGAGCACCCCGACCCCGACTGCGACCTGGATTTCGTGCCGAACACCGCACGCGCCATGCGCATCGACGTCGCGGTCTCCAATTCCTTCGGGTTCGGCGGCACCAACGGTACGTTGGTGATCCGCCGCCTGCCGGGCTGACGCTCGCGCGCCGATGCCATGAACGCGCGCAGCCTGCTGGTGCGCGAAATGCAGGCCACGCCCGCGCAGCTGCGCGCGCTCGCCGTGCAGCGTCCCGACCTGTTCCCGGTCCTTTTCGACAGCGCGGCGGTCGGCCCGCTCGGCCGCTACTCGGTGCTGGCGGCCCTGCCGCTCGCCTCGCTCGTGCTGCGCGGCGATGGCCGGCTCGAATCCCGCGG
>JANYLH010000051.1 GCA_025357915.1 Gammaproteobacteria bacterium | reverse complement strand
TCCTCGTCGCGGAGGGCGAAAAGCCCTACCCGCTTGGCCAGTTCTTCGAGACTTCGCCCTACCTGAACCTGCTGCTGTACCCGGAATCCGTGCGCTTCAGGCGTTCGCACCCGCTGCCGCCGGCGCAGTTCCAGTATCTGGACGGTTGCGTGCGCCAGGAGAAGCCGTACACGGTACCGCGCTTCGCGGCGCACCAGGACGCGCCGCTCATTTACCTATCCTTCGGGAGCCTCGGCGCAGGAGACGTGACGCTGCTCAAGCGGCTGATCAAGGCACTGGGCGATCTG
This sequence comes from Gammaproteobacteria bacterium, assembly GCA_025357915.1. GTDB lineage: Bacteria > Pseudomonadota > Gammaproteobacteria > Steroidobacterales > Steroidobacteraceae > FEN-1191. The sequence continues at coordinate 7,464 of JANYLH010000051.1, read as the reverse complement.
CCCTATCGTTCACTGGTCAACGTCGGCGGCTACCAGGATCAGTACACCGACCTGCCCCCGAACGTCATTGCCGCAAGCTGGTTCCCGCAGCCTTCGCTGATACCGCAGGTCGACGTCGTGATACACCACGGCGGCAACAACTCGTTCACCGAGTGTCTGCTGTTCGGCAAGCCCGCCATCATCATGCCCTTCGCATGGGACGGCCACGACAACGCCACGCGCGTGCAGGAGAGCGGCCACGGTTTCCGCCTGGGCCGGGCCGAGTGGACCCCGGCCGAACTGGCCGCACGCATCGACGGGTGCCTGCACGATCGCGCTTTGCATGCCAGGCTCGCCGCCACCAGCACTCAAATGCGCGCGCAGGACGGGCCCGCCAAGGCGGCGCGGCTCCTCGCGGGCCTGCTCGAAACAGGGCACCGCCGTGGCTGAACTCGACTCGTCCGCACCGCACCTCGCCAACGCCTCGACGCGCAGCGACGTCGTGTCCTGGGGCGTGCAGCCCGACGCCATCGCGGGCATATCGCACTCCAGCGGGAGGCTCCTGTACAAAGGCCCGGACAGCCAGCCCGAAGCGGGACTTTGGATCTGCACGCCCGGCCGCTGGCGGCTCGCAATACCGCGCGACGAGCTGTGCTACTTCGTCGCCGGACGCGCCGACTACCGGCGCGACAACGGCGAGCGCATCGAAATCACGCCCGCAACGCTGGTGCTGTTCCCCGGCGGCTGGAGCGGCGAATGCACGGTGCACGAGACGATGCGCAACACTTATATGCTGACTGCAGGCGCTCCTGCCCCCGGCGAGGAGTCTGCGCCGCTCGCCACACCGGCGCTGCGGGACCCGCTGTCGCAGACCAACCTCGTCGACTGGGGCCCCATCCCCACCATGCTGGAGGGCGCGTCACACACCTCCGGGAAGCTCCTGCACAAGGGCCCCGGGGGTCGTTCGGAGAGCGGCATCTGGCGCTGCACGCCGGGAAAATGGGCCTGTCACGTGACCCGCGACGAGTACTGCCATTTCCTGTCCGGGCGCAGCACCTATGTGCATGAGAGCGGCGAAGTCATCGAGATTGCTCCCGACACCGTCGCGTTCTTCCCCCAGGATTGGCGCGGCGTCTGCACCGTCCACGAAACCGTGACCAAGGTCTACATGATCCGTTGAACAAAATGCCGTAGAGACCTGATTTCACACGGTTGTCATCCAACTGCAATCCGGGCGTCACGGCCCGGACCGAAACTGCAAGGCGCCTACCCTCACCGGAGCGCCGCAGCGTATGGTTCAACAGCACCACCCTCACCTGCAGGTACGGACGGCGTTCCTGTCGGACATTCACCTTGGCGCGCGCGAGTGCCGCGCCGACCTGGTGCTCGACTTCCTGCACCGCGTGCAGATGAAGGAGCTGTTCCTGGTCGGCGATGTCGTCGACGTCTGGAGCCTGCGCCGCAGTTTCTACTGGCCGCAGCTCCACAACAACGTGTTGCGCACGATCCTTGGCAAGGCCAAGCACGGCACACGCGTGATCTACGTGCCGGGCAACCACGACGAGGAATTCCGCGATCTCGATGGCGCGGTGTTCGGCAATCTCGAAGTGCACCGCGAATACGTGCACACCACCGCCGCCGGCCGCCGCCTGCTGGTGGCGCACGGCGACGAATTCGACGCCCACGTGAAATTCAGCCGCGCGCTCGCGGCGCTGGGCTCGGGCATGTACGACGTGACGCTCGGCCTGAACCGCGTCGTCAATCGCGTGCGCCGCACTTTCGGTTTTCCGTACTGGTCGCTGGCCACCTACCTGAAATCAAAGGTCGGGAGCGCCGGAAAGTATGTACAACTGTTTGAAGAGGCGGCCGCGCACGCCGCGCAGCGGCGCGGGCTCGACGGCATCATCTGCGGGCACATTCACCGCCCCGCCAATCACGAGCTGCATGGCGTGCGCTACTGCAATACCGGGGACTGGGTGGAAAACTGCTCCGCGCTCATCGAGGATCGCGCGGGCGAACTGCGCCTGTGGCAGCTGGCCGACTGGGCTCAGCCGGTAGCCGCGCAGACGCGGCTCGCCACCGCGGCCTGAGCGCGCCGGCGCCCCGCGCCGAGGCACAGGGCCAGGGCAAACACCGACAGCCAATCGAGCGCACCGCCGCCGCCCGTGCTCGCGGCCGCCGCACCGCCACTGCCGCCGCCCGTACCGCCGCCCGTTGCGGCCGCGACGGTGATCGACACGATCGCCGTGTTCGAGCTCACCAGCGCATCGCTGGCCCTGAAACTGAACTGGTCGGCGCCGGTGTAGCCTGCGGTTGGCGTATACACGACCGCAGCGCCGTTGAGCGCGCCGAGCGTGCCATGGGTCGGCTGCGTCACAATCGTGTAGGTGAGCACGTCGGCGTCACCGTCACTGGCCTGCAGCGTGATGGTCTTGGGCGCGCCGGCCGTGACGCTCACGCTCTGTGCACTTGCGTTCACGCCGTCCGGGCAGCGGTTCCCGCCCCAGCCCATGTCGTAGAGCGCGCAGGTGGTCAGGTCGGTGTGATTGCCGGTCGTCGAGCTGTAGCGCGGCTCCATGAGCAGGTTCGGCGTCGCGCTGCTGTCCCAGTGCGACACGGAGGAACTCGCATCGAAGGTCGCTGGCGCATACAGCTTGAGGTGCCCGGCCGAGCTGAAGCCCACCGTGAGTCGCGCCAGGTTCGTGTTGACACGTGGCCCGTTCCAGACCAACTCGGCGTTGCCGCCTGGCGCCTGGCCGGTCGCCGATTGCACGCGCTGCGCCGGCGTCATCTGCGACCAGTACATGTTGAGCGATTCCTCGAACGTGAACTGCTCGAACACTCCCAGGCGCGTGATGTGGTCGGTGCTGTCGGTCACGCCCGCGCCATTCTGGTCGACTATGGAAACGAAGCCGAGTCCGTGGCCAATTTCGTGCAGCACGACGCCGAGAAGATCGGCGATGTAGTTGCGACCGTCATTGTGTCCGCTCAGCTGGTGGTCGAAGCCGTAGTAGAAGTAACTGCTGCCGAGGCAGGTGGGGTTGCCGTTCACATCACTGTTGAACTGCGCGCTGATATCGTGTTTGCCGCCCAGGTCCTGCCCGGAGAGCGCGTCCGCGAGTGCACTCGGGTAGAACACATTGGCAACCGGAGCATTCAAGAAGTCGTGCCAGATATAGATCGGGCCGGCGGAACCGAGCACGCCGCTGTTGGCGCTGCAGGTCAGCGGGTCGAAAGTCGCCTCGACCACGATCGTCTTCGTGCTGTTGATCAGCTGCCCCCACAGGCGCGCCGCTTCGTTGAAGACGTTGAGTCGCGCCTGCCCCACCGTAATCGCGTTGTTGCCGCCAATGGGGGTGAAAGGCGTGGGGTCGTTGAAGCCCTCGCCAGGACCATCCATGACCTGGACGGTGAACGTCGCTGCAGACGCGGCGCCAGCGGCCAGCAGCCCCAGCGTGGCGAGGACCACACGGGTGGCAGCGGGCCTCATGGCCTGGGCTCCTGACCGACCGGACATTCGGTGGTGAATGTTCCGTCCTTCCGGCGGCAGGCCACGATGGTGTGAAAATACTGTTGGGCCACCTTCACGCCGACCGTGCCGTCCGGGAGCCGTATGACTTCCGGGGCCTCGGGCACCACGCGCGCGGCGGAAACGGCGGCCGTAACTCCGACCGCAGAGGTGGGCTCTGCGGCCTCCGGGCCGAGATCAACCCGCTGCGCCGCGCTGGCGTGTACCGGTCGCGCCGCACCCGGATCGGTCTGCGCGGAACAGCCGGCCAACAGCCACCCGGCGGCCGCGAGGACGACGCCACAGTGCTTCAGCGGGTTGAACATTAACGGCTCCTCGCGGGCGATCGCTACGCCCGAATCGTATCGACAGGCACGCGGCGAGCGCGTGACGAGGTTGGCCTATCCGTGAAATGGCGCAACAATTCGCCAATCCGCGACGCGCGCAGGCGTCACAATATGTCAACCATGAAGAAACTGCTGATCGTCTATCAATCGCTCACCGGCGGCGCGGCGCAGATGGCTCACGCCGCGGCCGCGGGCGCCGCCGACGTGGCAGGTGTCGCGGCCCGGCTCGTCCAGGCCCCGGCCGCAGGACCGCAGATGCTGCTCGAGTCTGATGGCTACCTGTTCGTCTGCCCCGAGAACCTGGCGGCCGTGGCCGGTCTCATGAAAGACTTCTTCGACCGCTGCTACTACCCGGTGCTCGAGCGGCTCAACGGCCGGCCCTATGCCACGCTGATCTGCGCCGGGAGTGACGGCAGCAACGCGGCGCGGCAGATCGAACGCATCGCGACCGGCTGGCGGCTCAAGCAGATTGCGCCGCCGCTGATCGTGTGCACGCATGCGCAGACTCCGGAGCAGATCCTGAAGCCGAAGCAGATAGGTGCGGTCGATCTCGCGCGCTGCCGGGAAGTGGGCGCTACCCTTGCCGCGGGATTGGAACTGGACATCTACTAGCGCCATTTCCACTACAGCTCGGCGCGAACGCCGAGATTGAAAGTGCGGCCGACCAGTGGCGCCCACACGTCCGTGATCGGATCGCCGCCCGGGCCCGGGCTCGGGCGAACCAGCGGGTCGTAGTGCGTCTGGTTTACGCCCGTGATGTTGAGCGCGTTCAGGAATGCGGCGACGCCGCCGAAACGCAATTCCGCCAGGATATTGAACTCCAGGTAACCCGGGCTGACGTTCCGGTACGGGTTATCGGCGAGCGACTGGCGCCCGATGTAATCGAGTTCGAGGCCGATACGCCCACGCTTTTCGCTCTCGATGATGCCATCGAGCGTCGCCGTGTAGCGGGGCACGAGCGGAACCGCGCGCCGCACTCCGTCGGCGTCCGCTTCCGTGGCGTCGAGCCAGGCCCACGCCGCGATCGCGTGCAATGGTGCGCGCACGAAGCCCACGAGAATCTCGGCACCCGGAGTGCGCCGCGGGCCCGGCGCGTTGACCAGTTCGAGCGTGCTGCCGGCTCGCGGCACCACTGCCAGTGGATCGCGGATCACGGCGGTGAACACGCTCGCGTTGAGATCCCAACCCGCGCGCGCCCATTTCGCATCGAGCGAGGCACTCAGCGCACGCTCCGCGTGCAACGCTTGCAACGGCCGCAGCACGCCCAGACTGGTAGCCGCGATTTCGTCGACGCAAGGAGTGGGCGCCGCAAATCCCCCACCCACCGAGGCGCGCAGGCTCCAGGGGCCGTGGGGGTCGCGCAGCAATGCCGAGAGCCGCGGGCTGAAAAAGGTGCCGTAGACGTTGTGCATGTCGACGCGTGCGCTGCCAGCAAGCGTGATCCACGGGACCGGTGCGTACTCATCCTGCGCGAATAGCGCAGGCGCGCTATACGTGTAGCTCACGCCAGGCACTGAGGCGACCGCGAGCTGATCGCGTTCGAAGGCCACGCCCACCACCCAGCGGTGGCCACGGCTCATACCGCCCATTGCTTCCTCGGCGAACGCAGTGGACTGTGTCGAAGCCACGCGTTGCGCGCCAAAGGCTCGATCCAGGTGCGTCGAGGTCACCGAATACCGACCGTCCAGACTGACCTGATTGCCCAGCGTCCAATGGCTGATGGCGCCCGCATCGACACGGCGGGTGTGCAGGCTCTCGGGAAACGATCTGCCGTCGGCCAGTTGCCGCCGGGGCAGGGTTCCGCCCTCGCGCTCCTCGTTGACGAAACCGGCGGTGAGCATCAGCGACCGCCCGGGGCCATCCTGCCACCAGGCTCGTGGACGCAAGTTGTAGCGCCGGTAGCTTGCGAGGTCCGCCCAGCCGTCGTCATCGACGTCGACCCGCGACTGGGCATGGGCGCCTGCCGCGAGGGTCCCGCTCCAGCGCGACGCGCCGTGCGCGGTGAAGAAACCGGCGAGGTCCTGACCACCGCGGGAGGTCACGTTGGCGAGCCATCCGGGCTCGGATCCGGGCAGCCGCGAAACCAGGTTGAGCACTCCGCCGAGAGCCGCGCCGCCGTAGAGAGCCGAGGCCACGCCCTTGATCACTTCGGCCCGCTCCAGATCGAGCGGCGGCGTCTGCAGGAGTCCGAAGGCGTCGGGCTCGGCGCCCAGCAGCGGCAGCCCGTCGGTGAGCACCAGCGTGTGGCGTGCCGGCATCCCGCGCAGCTGCATCCCGCCGCCCGCCAGCGCGGGCGCGCTGGATTGCATCCGGACGCCGGGCAACTCCTTCAACAGCGAGGAAACGTTCCCTGGCCGCAGCGTCAGGTTTTCCTCGATCTCGTCCGCCGGCACCGCTTCCACCCGCAGCGGCTCGTCACTGATCAGGGTCGGCGAACGTGTCGCAGTGACGGTGATTTCCTCCACTGGCAATTCACTGTCCCGATCGCCGCTCCAGCAAATCGCGGGACTCATCGCGAGCACGACCGTACCGAGCCATGTTGCTGGCAGCCGATAGGGCAGGAGCGAGTCAGTGGGCATGGACAAGGAGCATAGCCTTGGTTAATCCAGTGACAACGGGCGGGGCCAGAGCGCGACGCGGCCCGCCGTGGCGACATTGTGGACCAGAAGCCGTGTCACCCTGTGTGCGGTACCGTACTGGCGCGATTTTCCGCAAATGAAAAGCCCGGCAAGAGCAAGCTCCTGCCGGGCATTTGGTGAGTCGAAAGGGGCGCCCCTAGGCCACGCTGCTGCGCCGGGCTAGAAAGGAGGCCCGGTACGAGTGTCACTCATACCGGGCCACCGTGTCGTCAGAAGGTGATGTCATCGATGTAGTAGGTGCGATCGGCCGGCAGCGGGCCGGAGCCGCCATTGCCTACCCCAAAGTCCATGAAGACTGACAGCCGGTTGTAGGTCTTGGTCACGTCCAGCGGCGAGGTCGGACCACCGCCGACCGGCGGGCTCAGGCCCGGGTTGGCAAAGTCGAACGTGAGTACTTCCCAGGCGCCAGCCATCGTGGTGATCGCGTCCGTCTCGCAGCTGATGCCGGCGTTGGAGGCGTCCTCGACTTTCAGTCGCACGCGCACACCGACGGCGGGGCTGTAGACCCGCACCGTCATGGTCTTCGCGCTCGCCGTGAACGGAATTGGCGCAATCGAGTCGCCCGGAAGCTTCGAGATCGTCGTTCCCGCCCACTGCTCCGAGCCCGGCGCTGGCAGCGCGTACTTGAAGATCTTCAGCACCTTGTTGGTGCCGCCCGCCGGGTCGGTCGCGATCACCGCACCCGCACCGTTGGTGCCGAAATCGGTGAGCGTCGGGGCCGGCGTCTCATCGAAAGTGATCAGTGCCGCACCGCCGCCACAATTTGACGGACCCGGCGGCCAGTGGTCGCCCGAGACGCTGTTGTGCGCTGCGCTCGCGGACTGCTTCATCCTCACGTTCCGTGCCCTGGGCCGCGCCACCCGCCTCGAGTGGTCGCGCCTCGAGTGCCGTGTCGAAGGCGTGCTGGAACGCATCGAGCGCGTGAGCTATTTCACGAGCTTCAAGACCCACGCGACACTGACGGTGCCGCCAGGCACCGACGTGGAAAAAG
>JANYLH010000019.1 GCA_025357915.1 Gammaproteobacteria bacterium | reverse complement strand
CGCTACGCCACCGACTCGCGCAACATGACCGTGTGGATGCTGCACAACATGGGGCGCTACTGTGTCGTACCGGCACAGGGCAGGGCGGTACTGTTCGAATACGCCAACCGCAACTGCCTGGACCACGTCCCTGACCTGCCCGCAATTGCCGAGGTGAGGCCGGCGGTCATCCATGCGTTCTTCAACGTCGCCGAGCACGCCGTGGCCGTGAGCCGACGCTGGGCCGGCGAGATCCGGGATGTGGTGTGCGCGCTCATGGGTCCGGGCCCGCACCGGCTCGCCGTCGATCGCACCGACGTGATCGGCGTAGAGGCCCTGCGCGGCCAGGGCTTCACACTCGTCGAGGGCCAGCGCCTGCTGGAGCTCGCCCGCTCGCTCAAGAGTCCCGGGGAAATCGCCTGCATGCGTGAGTCGCTGGCCGTGGCCGATATCGCCATGTCGAGACTGCACCAGGCGCTGCGGCCCGGCATGAGCGAAAACGAACTGTGGGCCGAACTTCATTACGCCAATATCGCGCACGGCGGGGAATGGATAGAGACACGGCTCCTCAGCTCCGGGCCCCGCACCAACCCCTGGTTCCAGGAAGCCTCCGGCCGCCGCATCGAGGCCGGCGACCTGGTGAGTTTCGACACCGACATGATCGGACCCCACGGTTACTGCGCCGACGTGAGCCGCACGTTCCTGTGCGGGCCTGGCGCGCCCTCCGCGGCCCAGCGGCGGCTCTACGGACTTGCGGCGGATCAGGTCGCGCACAACTGCGGACTGCTCCATCCGGGCTTGACGTTCCGCGAGTTTCGCGAGCGCGCGTGGCGGATACCAGAGCGCTACCTCGACCAGAACTACGGCTGCCCGCTGCATGGCGTCGGCATGGTCGATGAGTGGCCGGCAATTGGCGCCGACCTGAACGATCCCCTGGCGCAGGACGGTGTCCTGGCTTCCGGCATGACGGTCTGCATCGAGAGCTACATGGGTGAAGTCGGCGGAGCGGAGGGTGTCAAACTCGAGCAGCAGGTGCTGATCACGGCTACCGGCCATGAGGTGCTGAGCCGCTATCCGCTCGAATCCGCTTTTCTGTAGTCTGGAGTCGCGACACCTGTGAGGTAGCGGCCGTCGGAGGCGCTGCGCGTCCTGACCCCCGATTGCGCCGACAGGGCGCTGATACGATCAAGAACCGTGTTAGCGATGGCCGCATCGGCACGCTGCGGCACACTGGCTGATCCCCACACCGGCCCGGCGCAGCCGGTCCGGAATCCGCTATGATTGGCGCACACCGCAGGCAGCACTGATCAATCCGGAGGAATGAGTTTCATGGCTACGCCGCCCCGCAAGTACGGATTCGCTACCCAGCAACTGCATGCCGGCCAGACGCCGGACCCGGCCACCGGGAGCCGCGCGGTGCCGATCTACCAGACCACCAGCTACCAGTTCAGGAGCACCGAACACGCGGCGAACCTGTTCGCACTCAAGGAACTGGGCAACATCTACACGCGGCTCATGAACCCGACGACCGACGTACTCGAACAGCGCATTGCCGCGCTCGAAGGTGGCGTGGCGGGGCTGGCGACGAGCTCGGGCCATGCCGCGCAGTCGCAGGCGATCTTCACGCTCTGCAATTCGGGCGCTCATATCGTCAGCAGCAGCCGGCTGTATGGTGGCACCTATAACCAGTTCAACCACACGCTGCGGAACCTCGGCATCGAAGTCACCTTCGTCGACCCGACCAGGCCGCAGGACTTCGCCGACGCCATCCGCAAGAACACCCAGATCATCTACGGCGAAACGCTCGGCAACCCGGACATCGCGGTTTTCCCGTTCGAGGAAGTGGCCGCCATTGCCAGACAGCACAACATCGTGCTGATGATCGACAACACTTTTGCGACGCCATACCTGTTCCGCCCGGTGGAGTGGGGCGCCAACGTGGTCGTGCACAGCACCACCAAGTTCATCGGCGGGCATGGCACCAGCATCGGCGGCATGATCGTCGATGGCGGCAACTTCGACTGGCGGAGCGGGCGTTTTGCCAACTTCACCACGCCCGATCCTTCGTACCACGGGCTGGTCTATGCCGATCTGCTTGGCATGGGGTTGCCGCCCTTCGCGATCAAGGCGCGCGTGCACGTGCTGCGCGACATTGGCGGCTGCGCTTCGCCGTTCAACAGCTGGCAGACGCTTCAGGGCGTCGAAACACTGAGCCTGCGCATGGAGCGGCACACACACAACGCGCAGGCGGTTGCCGAGTTCCTCGAGCAGCACCCGAAGGTGGCCTGGGTGAAGTATCCCGGCCTCAACAGCCATCCGGATTTCGAACGTGCCCGCAGACTCCTGCCAAAGGGGTGCGGTGCGATCATGGGCTTCGGCATCCGCGGCGGAGCCGCTGCCGGGCAGAAATTCATCGATAGCCTGAAACTGTTCAGTCATGTGGCCAACGTGGGCGATGCCAAGAGCCTGGCGATCCACCCGGCGTCCACCACGCACAGCCAGTTGAGCGCCGCGGAGCAGGCGAGCGCCGGCGTCAGCCCGGATTTCGTGCGCCTGAGCGTGGGTCTCGAGGATATCGACGACATCCGCTGGGATCTGGACCAGGCGCTCAACGCGAGCGTCTAGGACCTGGAGCGAGCAGCGATGCCGGTCAAGATACCCGCGAGCCTGCCCGCACGCGCGACGCTCGAGAGCGAAAACGTGTTCGTGATGGGCGAGGAACGCGCCGCGCGCCAGGACATCCGTCCGATGCGTGTCGCGATCCTGAACCTCATGCCCACCAAGGTTGCCACCGAGACGCAGATCCTGCGGCTGATCGGCAATTCAGCGCTGCAGGTGGATGTCACCTTGCTGCGCACCGCGACCCACGACCCGCGCAATGCCAGCGCCGACCATCTGCTCAAGCACTACACCACGTTCGACGACATCCGTGGCGAGAAATTCGACGGCCTGATCATCACCGGCGCGCCCATCGAACAGATGGAATTCGAAGCCGTGAACTACTGGCGCGAACTCACGCGCATCATGGATTGGGCAGCCACCGACGTGGTCGCCACCTTCAACATCTGCTGGGGTGCGCAGGCCGCGCTCTACCACCTGTACGGCATTCCCAAGCACCCGCTGCCGCGGAAGTTGTTCGGCGTTTTCGAGCATCGCACGCTGGTGCCGACCGAGCGCCTGCTGCGCGGCTTCGACGACACTTTTCTCGCACCACATTCGCGCTACACCGAGGTGCGCCGCGCGGATATCGAAAAGGCGCCCGAACTGACCATCCTCGCGGAGTCCGATGAAGCGGGTGTCTATCTCGTGGGTACCAAGGACGGCCGGCACGTCTTCGTCACCGGCCATTCAGAATATGATCCGCTCACCCTCAAGGCCGAATACGATCGCGACGTGGCGAGGGGCCTGCCGATCACCGTGCCCCGGAACTACTATCGGAATGACGACCCGTCACAACCGCCACAGGTCCAGTGGCGCAGTCACGCGAGCCTGCTGTACGCCAACTGGCTCAATTACTATGTCTATCAGGTGACGCCCTACGACCTGAAGAACTTCCCGCTGGGCACCGTCCATTCGGATTTCTGAGCACCGTGGAGCGGACAGCTGCCGCGGCCTATACGCCGGCCACTGCCAGCGCGACACCCTGACCCACGCCGACGCACATCGCAGCAAGTCCGAGCTTGCCGCCCGTTTCCTGCAGCTGGTGCACCAGTGTCATCACGAGTCGTGCACCGGACATGCCGAGCGGGTGTCCCAGCGCGATTGCACCGCCGTTGGCGTTGACGTGCCCGGCGTCGTCGGGGAGCCCGAGTTCGCGCAGGCAAGCGAGCGCCTGCGCGGCGAAGGCTTCGTTCAGCTCGATGGCGTGGAAATCGCCCACCATGAGGTCCAGTAATCCGCACAGTTTGCGCGTCGCGGGCACCGGACCCATCCCCATGATTCGCGGCGCTACACCAGCCGTAGCCATGCCCAGGAAGCGTGCACGGGGTGTCAACCCGTGCCGTCGCACCGCTCGCTCCGACGCCAGCAGCAGAACGCAGGCACCGTCGTTGATTCCGGATGCGTTGCCGGCCGTCACCGTGCCGGGCGTCCGCACCAGCGACGGTAACCGGGCCAGCGATTCCAGCGAGGTATCGGCGCGGATATGTTCATCGCTGGCGGCCGTCACGGGCTCTGCGCCCCTGCGAGCCGGTGCGCTCACGGGCACGATTTCCGCAGCGAAGTAGCCCCGCGCCTGCGCGCGCAGGGCGCGCTGCTGGCTACGCAATGCAAACGCGTCCTGGTCTTCCCGGGAGATGCCGCGTTCCGCTGCGATGTTCTCCGCGGTCTCCGCCATGGTCTCGACGCCGAAACGGGCCTTGAATGCCGTGTTGACGAATCGCCAACCCAGGGTGGTGTCCTCGATTCGTTGCTCACGGCCGAAGGCAGCCTCCGACTTGCCCATCACCAACGGGGCGCGCGTCATGGATTCCACGCCGCCAGCCAGCGCCAGATCAATCTGTCCCGACAGCAAGGCGCGCGCGGCCGTGCCGACGGCGTCGAGCCCGGAGCCACACAGGCGATTTATGGTAACTCCCGGAACGCTTTCGGGCAGGCCTGCCAGCAGCAGGCTCATGCGCGCCACGTTACGGTTGTCTTCGCCCGCCTGGTTGGCACAACCCAGATAGACCTCGTCAAGCTGCGCCCAGTCGATCGACGGGTAGCGCGCGATCAACCCGCGGACAGGGGCGGCGCCCAGATCATCGGTACGCACGGTCGCCAGCGCGCCGCCGTACCGGCCGATGGGCGTGCGCAGCGCGTCGCAGATAAAAACCGGCTGCATTTCAGTGGCCATGCGGCCAACCGGTCGCGCTGCCGATGCAGGCCAACTTGCCAGTGCTCATGGATAGATCCCTGAGATTCATGGAAATTATCGCCGAAGCCAATGATACCGGCTCCTGGGCACGAGCGTAGTGGATGAACCGGCGCTCGCCCCGAAAGCTATGTGCGATTACGTACATTCGCGAATAGACCTGTGGTGCTAGTGTCGGTAGCGTGATCTCATAAGTCGCACGACCGAACCAGGGGCGTCCCCCATGTTAAACGAAGCCGCACGCACCTGGGCATTGGTCCTCGCAGCGGGCGAAGGTCGTCGCCTCAGCGCGCTGACCACCGACGCCGACGGCAGAGCGGTGCCCAAGCAGTACTGCACGCTGGCCGGTGGACCCTCGCTCCTGCAAGGCGCGATGGATCGCGCCCGGTCGGTGGCGGATGCCGATCGCGTCAGCGTGGTCGTGGCGGCGGAACACCGCCGCTGGTGGTGGCGCCCGCTGCAGCATTTACCGGCGAGGAATGTCGTGGTACAGCCGCGCAACTGCGGCACCGGCAATGGCATCCTCCTGCAGCTGCTCCATATTGCGGAGCGGGACGCCGAAGCCGCAGTGGTGTTGCTGCCCTCTGATCACGCGGTGCTTGATGAATCCCTGCTCAGGCAGGCCATGGAGCACGCGCTCGATCATGTACGCGCCGCGCCGGAGGAACTTGTCCTCCTGGGCATGACGCCGGCAACTCCCGATCCGGAGCTGGGGTACATCGTGCCTGGCCCGCCCGATGACCGGGGTGTATGCGAAGTGCTCACGTTCGTGGAACAACCGGCGTTTGCCACAGCTGCCCTGTTGATCAGGCGCGGCGCACTGCTTGATACGCTGATCCTGGTTACCAGCTGCAAGGCACTGCTCCGGTTGTTCGAGATGACCCGGCCTGACCTGTTCCGCCCCATGCAGCAGGCCATGGATTTCCATAACAACCGGCAAACGGCACTTGCGGCACTCTACGGGAAACTGCCCGTCGTCGACTTCTCGCACGAGATCCTGGGGGTAGCGCGAGGCTTGCCCCTGCGCGTCAAAATGGTGCCCGACTGTGGCTGGAGTGACCTCGGCACGCTGGCCGACGTGGGTAGTGCGGTTGCGCGCCTTGCGCGGGGCGCGCGTACCATGCCGCGCCGCATCATGAAGGCGGAAATGGGCATAGACCTTGCGGCGCGCTACGCGCAGCTGCCGCCCAGCGTACCGACAGTGCAGCGTGCCAGTGCCTGATCCGGAACCTCTATTTAATAGTTCGTCAAGCTGTCCCAGGGGCACCAGAGGGAATGATTCGCGTCACACGCCGGGTTAATAGTGGGTAATGGGCGTGCTTCCGGCGCTTAATTGTGGCAATTTCTCCCAATGGCCAATACTCACAGCCTTGCGCGATGGGGCTCCATGGACCGGCGCAGTTTCCTGCGCGGCCTCGGCCTTGCCGCAGTGGGGCTGGGCGCTTGCGGGACCGCGCTCGCCAGGAGTGTCGAACGTCGCCTGCTCTCGTTTGTACATACCCACACGGGTGAGCGGCTGACAACGGTGTATTTCGAGGGTGGCCAATACGTCGGTAACGCGCTCCGCCGGGTCAACGAGCTGCTGCGCGATTTTCGCACCGACACCGTCTATCCCATTGATCCGGGCGTGCTCGATCGCCTGTTCGACCTGCAGGCGGCGGCCGGCGGAAGCGAAGCCTTCCAGGTGATCTGCGGCTACCGCTCGCCCACGACGAATGCGGCGCTGCGTAAAGCCTCGAGCGGCGTAGCAGAACACAGCCTGCACCTGGAGGGACGCGCCATCGACGTACGCCTCCCCGGGGTCGAAACGGCCAGATTGGCGCGGATGGCGCGCCAGCAGGCCAGCGGCGGTGTTGGCTACTACCAGGTGTCGGATTTCGTGCATCTGGATACGGGTAGCGTGCGCATCTGGGGAGACCCGATAAGAGTCTAGGGGTAAGTGCTGATGGTGCCAGCGACTCCCGGCGCACACACTTGAAACAGGTTCTGTGAGGAGTCGCATCATGCACGCGGACGCGAGCGAACCGCTCAAGCAGCTTCATAAGGTGCTGGCCGAGCTGGAGAGCCTGGCTAAATCGGCGGCCAATACGGCTGGAGAAGGCGGCACCGATCTGCTCGGCCGCCTGAAAGGTACGCTTGATTCGGCACGCACTCGCATACGGGATGCCGAGCAGGCTGTGCAGCGCGAGGCAACCCACGGCGCCAAGGCCGCGGATCAATACGTTCACGATCACACCTGGATGTCCATCGGCATCGCCGCGGCCGTGGCCTTCCTGCTCGGCGCGTTGACCGCGCGTCGTGACTGACGGGCAGGCCGCCATGAGCATGCTGGGCGCTGGAATAACCGGAGTCATCGAGGCGGTGGGCCATCTGGGCGCGACCGTGGCCGTGAGTCTGGAGCGGCGCCTTGAGCAGTTGCGCGTGGCAGTGCGCAAGGAAGTGCGCGGCGCCGCAGCCGCTTTCGCGTGGGCCATAGCCGCGGCGGCGCTGGGCTTCGCGGCGCTCGCCTTTGGCGCGGTTGCGATACTGATCGCCGCGTGGGATTCCCATCCGGTGCTGGCGGCCTCGCTGATCGCACTCGGATTCTGCCTGCTGGCCATCATCGCCGTACTGCTGATGCGCAGTTCCACGCGATGAATCACGGATGCGGAGTCTGAGTTCGCGCATTGCCTGGCTGGCGCTAACGCTCGGCTCCATTTGTACTCCGACCGCAGCCAACGATTATCAGCCGATCTGGTTCCACGGTGGGCAACCCACGCCTCAGGCGCTGATGCTGCTGGCACAAATCGCTGCCGCCGCCGATCACGGTCTTGACGCTGATGACTACGGTGGCGCCTCGCTCGAGGCGATGGTCGATCGACTGCGGCACGAGCCAGTGCCCGCGGCCGAAGTGCTGCAGCAGACCGACGCAGCCCTGTCGCGCTCCGCGCTCGAACTTGCCCATGACCTGCATGACGGTCGCGTTCGCCCGAGGGATGCCGGCTACGCCGCTGGTTCGGGCCGTGCCCCACTGGACGGGCCAGCCCTGCTGCAGCGGCTTGCCGCCAGCCATGACCTCGCCACCGAATTTGCGGCGCTCGAGCCACCATTTCTTCACTATCGCCTGCTCGAGACAGCCCTGCACCGCTATCAGGAGCTCGCCCGGCATCCGGTCCTCACGCAACTGCCTCCGCTCCCGCAGCGCACTGTGCGCGAGGGCGATGCATACGCAGGCGCAGAGGCGCTGCGCCGCCTGCTGATTGAGCTGGGCGACCTGCCTGTCCTCGACGTCGAGGTAGCGGACAGTGATAGGCAGCTGATCGATGCAAAATTGATCCAGGGGATTGCCCGCTTCCAGGGACGGCACGGGTTGGTCGCCGACGGCCTGCTGTCGCGGAAGACCTTCAATGCGCTGACCGTGCCGCTGGCGACACGTGCGCGTCAGATTGAGCTGACACTCGAGCGCTGGCGCTGGCTGCCGGCATTCACGGCGCCGCCGATCATTGTCAATATTCCGCAGTTCCAGCTGTTTGCGTTCCGCACCACCGACGATCGCGCGGCCGACGTGGCCCAGATGCCGGTGATCGTCGGCCAGGCGTTTCGTCGCAGGCGCACGCCCGTCTTCATCAGCGAACTGCGCTCCATTGTCTTCCGGCCGTACTGGGACGTGCCGGCCAGCATCGTGCGCAATGAGATGCTGGCGCCGATGCGCGCCGATGCGGGCTACCTGGATCGCAACGATCTGGAGATTGTCCAGGGCGGCGGTGACGACGCCATGGTGGTAGCGGGCAGCGCGGCCAACATCGATGCGCTGGCGGCCGGGAGCCTGCGGTTGCGCCAGCGCCCGGGGCCTGACAACGCACTGGGGCTGATCAAGTTCGTGATGCCCAACGACTACAGCGTTTACCTGCATTCCACGCCGGCCCGACACCTGTTCGGCCAGGCCCGGCGCGACTTCAGTCACGGCTGTATACGAGTCAGCGATCCCCTGGCGCTGGCAGTACATGTCTTGCGCACGTCCCCGGGTAACTGGTCCGCAGCGGCGGTGGATGCCGCCATGCAGGGCAGCACGACGCGGCGCGTGACGCTGGCCGAGCCAGTGCCGGTCATGATCCTCTACGCCACGGCACTGGCCACCGAAGCCGGCCAGATTCTCTACTTCGACGACATATATGGGCACGACCGACGTCTCGACGCCCAGTTGCGGGCCCGTCGGCGCAATCAGGCGGCGCGCATCATTCTTCCGCCCAGGCGCGCCAGATAGCCAGGCCGACCGTGAGCAGGACCGGACCGACGAACACACCGACCAGCCCGAAACAGCTGAGCCCGCCGAGCGCGCCGAACATGACCAGGAGGAACGGCACATGCGCCACCCGGCTGATCAGAAAGGGACGCAGAATGTTGTCCGTAGGATGAACCAGCAGCACCCCCCAGCCCAGCAGCACGGCACCTTGCCAGATCTTCCCGGTCACGAGCAGCCAGACAGCAATGGGTCCCCACACCGACGCGGTACCGACCCAGGGCACGGCCGACAGGAGGCCGGTAAGGGCGCCCAGCAACACTGGCGCCTGCATGCCGACGATCCAGAATCCAAGGCCGGCGATCAGGCCCTGCGCCAGCGCGCAGACCAGGGATCCGTAGACCACCGTGCGCATCATGATGCCAGCCGATTGAAAATACGGATCGAGGCGCTTGCCAAAGAGCCGCCGGATGACCGCGCGCGCCTGGCGCATGGCGGCATCGCCATCGCGATAGCAAAAATACAGCGTAAAGACCGTTGTCAGGGCCTTGCCCACATTACGGCTGATATTCGCGGCCAGGCCTGGCGAAGTCGTCACCCATCGCTGCACCCATCCCATGAGCGAGCGTCCGAAAGCCTCGGGACTCGCGGCCAGCCGATCGATGCTGGCCTGCAACTGGGCGCCGATTCCGGGAATATTCCGGACCATGGCGGGCAACGGGTGGGGTCCCGCGGCGAAATAGGCGGCAAGATTCCCATAGCCGGCCACGAGTTCACCTTGCACCAGCACGGCGAGCCACAGCACCGGAACCACGACCGCGCAAATCACCAGCATCGTGGACACGAGTGCGGCGGCAAAATCAAACTTCCCGAGAGCGGCACGTATCCAGCGGTGCACCGGCCAGGTCACATACGAGAGGATGAGGGCCCAGGCGATGGCCGCCAGGAACGGCTGGAGCACTGCCAGGCAGGCCAGGCCCAGGAGTATGAGCAGGAAATCGAGGAGCAGTCGCCTCGAGTGCGCTGTGCGCAGCGGTATTTCGGGTTCAGACAAAGGATGCTCCAGATGCGGCAGTCTCCGCCTATTGTCTGCGCTCTGGACTACGCAATTGTCCTGATCCGCGGCGACTTGCCCTTACGCAAGGTACCCGCAGCATGGTCCGCCCCAGGCGGGCGGGCGCCCAGGTAACCAGAGTCACTCCCATGTTTGAACAGAACAACGGGCCGCAGCCCGCCAGCGACCGGATTGCTGCCGATGTAACCGGTACCGTGGAACTGAGTGGCTACTCCGGACTGGACGATCTCGAAGCCGAGCGGCGATTCCGGGCCGACGGACCGAATGAACTGGCCGCACACCGCGGGCGTGGCGTATTCGCCATTGCGACCGATGTGGGCCGCGAACCCATGTTCGTGCTCCTCATCGCTGCGGGTAGCCTGTATCTGCTGATGGGCAACCGCACCGACGCCTTCTCGCTGCTGGGCTTTGTGTTCATCGTCATGGGCATGACGATCATTGAGGAACGCCGCACCGAGCGGGCACTGGAGGCCCTGCGCAATCTGTCGAGCCCCAGGGCACTGGTGGTACGAGCCGGACGCCGGCGGCGGGTCGCCGGTCGGGAGGTCGTGCGCGGCGATATCCTGCTGGTCGCCGAGGGCGATCGCGTGCCTGCAGACGCCATTCTCAGGAAAACGACCAGCCTGAGCGTGGACGAATCGCTTCTGACCGGGGAATCGGTACCGGTCCGGAAATCACCGTCCCTCGACGCCCGCTCGCTGCAGCGGCCCGGTGGCGACGATCTGCCGTCGCTATTTGCTGGCACACTCGTGTCCTCGGGGCAGGGCATAGCCGAGGTCATCGCCACTGGATTCCATAGCGAACTCGGCCGCATCGGCACTGCGTTGCGCCAGATCGAACCTGAGGCGACACCCCTGCACAAGGAAACCGGCCGGATTGTCCGCCTGCTGGCCGTCGTAGGGCTGGCGGTCTGTGCCGTTGTCGTCGTGGCCTATGCGTTGACCCGCGGCAACGGTTGGGGGGTATGGAAGGAAGGCTTGCTGGCCGGCATTTCCATGGCCATGGCCATCCTGCCGCAGGAGTTTCCGGTCGTGCTGACGGTCTTCTCCGCCCTTGGCGCTTGGCGCATCTCGCGCAGCCGCGTTCTCACCCGCCGGATGCCGGCCATAGAAGCCCTGGGCGCCGCGACCGTACTGTGCGTGGACAAGACGGGCACGCTGACGCAAAACCAGATGACGCTGAAGGTGCTGGCAACTGAAGCCGGCATCGTGCGCCTGGATCAGCCTTCGTCAGTGCTGTCCGCAGAGGTCTCCGCGCTGCTCCAGGCCGCGATACTGGCCAGCAAATCGGACCCGTTCGACCCCATGGAACGCGCCCTGCACGGCGCCGCCCGCACGCTGCCACGGGCAGACGACGCCCCGCGCTCAGCGATGACGCTCGTCAGGGAATTCCCCCTGACGGCCAATTTCTTCGCTGTCAGTCACGCATGGCAATGCGATCCTCGCGACACGACGCGCGTGGTGTCCAAGGGCGCGCCGGAAGCGATCGCTGAGTTGTGCTGTCTATCGCCCGCACGTCACTCGCACATGGACAAGATGGTGAAGAGCCTCGCGGACCAGGGACTGCGTGTACTGGCAGTAGCGTGCCGGGATTTCGCCGGTGCCGAGCTGCCTGATGAGCATCGCTCACTGCAACTGGACTTCCTGGGTCTCGTGGCGTTCGAGGATCCCCTGCGAACCGCGGTGCCAGCGGCGGTGGCGGAATGCCGGACAGCGGGGATCCGCGTGGTGATGATCACGGGTGACTACCCGCAGACCGCTGCCAGCATAGCCCGTCAGGCGGGAATCGAAAATCCCGGCACGGTCATCACCGGCACCGAACTGGAGACGATGTCGGACGCGGAGCTGTCCAGCCGCGTTGCCACCACGCAGGTTTTTGCGCGCATCGTGCCCGAGCAAAAACTCAGGCTGGTGACGGCCCTGCGGAACAACGGAGAGGTAGTCGCCATGACCGGCGACGGCGTCAACGACGCGCCAGCACTCAAGGCGGCGCATATCGGCATCGCCATGGGCGGGCGCGGCACCGACGTCGCGCGCGAGGCCGCCTCGCTCGTGCTACTGGACGATGATTTCTCCTCCATCGTGGCCGCCGTCAAATTGGGCCGCCGGATCTACGACAATATCCGCAAGGCCACTACCTTCATCCTGGCGGTGCATATTCCCATAGCCGGGCTGTCCGTCGCGCCCGTGTTCTTTCCAAGCTGGCCGCTGCTATTGCTGCCCATGCACGTGGCCTTCCTGGAGCTGATCATCAACCCCTCCTGCTCGCTCATCTTCGAGGCGGAAGAGGCTGATCCGGACATCATGCGGCAGCCGCCGCGGCGCACGGACGCACGGTTGTTCTCGAGGAACACGGTGACTCGCGCACTCTTCCAGGGATTCAGCGTGCTGGCCGTTTGTCTGGGCATCGCGATCCTTGCGCATCGCAGTCACGGGCCGGAAACGGCGCGAACGCTGGCCTTCGCGACGCTGGTAGTCTGCTCCCTGGTCATCATCCTCGCAAACCGCTCTGCCAGCCGTTCGGTCCTCGGCATGATCCGCGTCCCCAACCCCGCCCTGTGGTGGGTGGTCGCCGGAACAAGCGTGTGCCTGACGGCGATACTGACCATCCCGGTCCTGCAGAAACTGTTCGCCTTTGCACCGCTCCATGCCGGGGACCTCGCGCTCAGCCTGGCGGCGGGCATCGGCTGCCTGCTCTGGTTCGTGATCGGCCCTGGCCGGACCAATCCGGACTAGCCGGACGGCTGGGCGCGCCCGTCGCGCAAGTAAGCGAGCCAGTAAACACCGGCGACCAGCAGACTTCCGCCGATGATGTTGCCGGCGGTCACCGCGGCCAGGTTCCTGGCGACATCACCGACCGCTATGGATCCGCTTCGATCCAGCGCCATCCCGAAGGGCAGCAGGAACCAGTTGGCGATGGAGTGCTCGAAGCCCAGTGCCGCGAACGCGGTAATTGGAAAAATGATCGCCATGATCTTGTCGGTGACGCTGCGCGCACCCATTGCAAGCCAGACCGCCAGGCACACGAGCACGTTGCACAGCACACCGCGCGTGAAGGACTCGAGCAGCGATAGGCCGGCCTTGCCGCCGGCGACGCGCAGCGCGGTCTCGCCTACCGCGCCGCTGCCCAGCCGGGCCACTCCGGCGCCAAGGGCGAGTGTCACTGTTCCAAGGCAACCGACCACGTTGCCAAGGTAGGACAGCACCCAGTTGCGCAGCAGGTCCCGCGTGCCGATCCGCCCGCTCGCCCATGCCATCGCCATGAGGTTATTGCCGGTGAAAAGCTCGGCTCCCGCTACCACGACCAGGATGAGCCCGAGGCTGAAGGCCAGGCCTCCGAGCAGGCGCGTCACGCCAAAGCCCAGTCCGGCGCCGGTAATGACCACGAGATAGAAGAGGGCGCCGAGCGAAATGAACGCGCCGGCCAGTACGGCCAGCACGAGTTCGGTGACGACGCTGTTCCGTGCCTTGGCCACACCCATGGTTTCAACCAACCGGGCAATCTCGGCAGGCGCGTGGGCGTCAACTGGATTCGGTTCCCCATTCATCCGCATATTTGACCGGAAGCAGTTGCCACGCGATAGTCGTAGTTCTCCCTAGGGGACCTGCATTGAAGACTCTTTGGCAACGCCTGAAAGATCATCCGCTAGCGCATGTTGGCCCGGGCCTGATCTCCGGCGTGGCGGACGATGACCCGAGCGGCATCGCCACTTATTCCCAGGCGGGCGCACAACTCGGGCTGGACATGCTCTGGACCATGCCATTCTCGTTTCCGCTGATGGCGGCGGTGCAGTCCATGTGCGCCCGTATCGGCAGGGTGACGGGCAGGGGCCTGGCCGCCAATATGAAATCCGTGTTTCCGCGACCGCTGGTACGCGGAGCGGTGCTGCTGCTCCTGCTGGCCAATATCCTCAATATCGCGGCCGACGTGGCCGCCATGGGCGAAACGGCTGAACTGGTGACGGGCGTCAATCGCCACGCCATGACGATGCTGTTCTGCCTGGCCACGCTCCTGGCGCAAGTGCTCATTCCCTATCATCGCTACGTTTTCTTCCTCAAGTGGCTGACGTTTACACTGCTGGCCTATGCGGCCGTGTTGTTTTCCGTGCACGTTCCCTGGTCCGAGGTGGCGCTGCACACTTTCTGGCCGCACTTCACCCCAGACGGCGCATCGGCCACCATCATCGTCGCGGTGTTCGGCACCACGATCAGCCCCTACCTCTTTTTCTGGCAGGCTTCTGAGGAAGTCGAGGACATGCGCGTGCCGCCGCGCGCCACCGCGTTGTTGCGCAACGCGCAGCCGGCGGCGCGCGAGCTGCGCCGTATCCGCTGGGATACCTGGAGCGGCATGTTTTACTCGAATCTCACGGCCTACTTCATCATCCTGGCGACCGCAGTCACGCTGCACGCGGTGGGTGTGACGCGCATCGAAACCGCCGCGCAGGCTGCCAGCGCACTGCGCCCGCTGGCCGGAGACTTTGCCTTCCTGCTGTTTGCCCTCGGCATACTGGGTGTCGGACTGATCGGCGTGCCGGTGCTGGCGGGCTCGAGTGCCTACGCGCTCGCGGAGGTCATGAACTGGCAATGGGGTCTGGAGCGGAGGGCGACGGACGCCCGGGGTTTCTACGGCGTGATCGCCGTCAGCGTACTGGCCGGACTCATTATCCAGTACCTGCCGATCAGCCCGATGCGCGCGCTGTTCTGGAGCGCCGTGATCAACGGCGTGGTCGCCGTGCCGCTGATCGTCATGGTGATGATCCTGGTGTCGAGGCGCTCAGTGATGGGACGTTTCCCGGCGAGCCGCGTGGTGCTCGCCCTGGGCTGCACTGCCGTCGTGGTCATGGGCGTGGCGGCCGTGAGCATGTTCGCTCGCTGAGAATGTGTATACTGCCCGCATCGGCAAACATCGGCGTCTTGTCATCGCCACATGCAGATTCGATTCTGGGGAACACGCGGATCGATAGCCAAGCCGGGCCAGTCCACGGTCCGCTACGGCGGCAACACCTCGTGCGTTGAACTGCGAACTGACTCCGGAGTGCTGGTGGTATTCGATTGCGGCACCGGCGCTCACGAGCTCGGTCGGCAGCTCGTCAAGGAGCACAAGTCGGCAACCCGCGGCCACATCCTCATCAGCCATACGCACTGGGATCACATCCAGGGCATTCCTTTTTTTGAGCCCTTCTTCGAGCCCGGTGGCGAGTGGGACATCTACGGCCCCAAGGGACTGTTGCAGAGCATCCGCGAGACCCTCGCCGGGCAAATGGAGCACAACTACTTCCCGATCAGCGTCGAGAAATTCGGCGCCACGATCCGCTATCACGATCTGGTGGAAGGCTCCTTCAGTATCGGCGACCTGCAGGTGGTCACCCAGTACCTGAACCACCCGGCACTGACGCTCGGCTACAAGGTGGAAGCCGACGGCGCAACCATGGTCTATTGCTGCGATCACGAGCCTAATGTCCCGGCGGCGGCCTCCGGGACGAGCGAGATCACCGGCCACGACAGCCGGCACGTCGAGTTCCTCGCCGGTGCCGACCTGGTCGTTCACGACGCACAATATACGGCGCAGGAATACCCGGCGAGAATCGGCTGGGGGCACAGTACCGCGGAGTACGTGGTCCGTGTCTGCCAGGCGGCCGGCGTGAAACGGGTAGCGCTGACACACCACGACCCGCTGCGCGACGACGACGCCGTAGACCGGATCATCAGCGAACTGCGCCAACGTGCGGCGGGGGCGCAGCCACCACTGGATATTCTCGCAGCCGCCGAAGGACAGGTGCTGCATATCGACGCCGCCGCTGGCCGTGCGCGCACCACGCGTGGCGAGCAATTCACCGCCAAGGCCAATGTCGACGCGGCCACGCTCCGGCGTCCGGTACTGCTGCACATCGCCGATGCGGGGCTGCGCCGGCTGCTCACCGAAGCCATCAGGCTGGAAGGACTCCCGGAAGCCATCGAGCTGCGCGACGGCCAACCGCTCGATACGATCGCCGCCGATCGCTATTCACTGGCCCTGATCCAGCACGATCTGCCCGTGGCTGACGGGCTGTCCATCGCGCGGCGGATCCAGGAAAGCCAGAGCGACGCGCTGCTGCGACTGCCCGTGGTACTCGTGACCGCCGATCCAGAACTGCAGACCCAGCACGAGGGCGTATTCACCGACTGGCTGGTGTCACCCTTCAGCCTGAGTTACGCCCGCACCAAGTTGCGATTCTGGACGCTGCGGCTGGCCTGCCGCTGGGTGCGCGCGCGGATACCCGCCAACGAGGCGCGGCGCCTCGAGGAGCTGCACAAGCTCGCGGTGCTCGACACGCCAGCGGAAGCACGCTTCGATCGCATCACGCGCATTGCCGCCGCAACTCTGGATGTGCCCATCGCCCTCATCAGCCTGGTGGACCGTGATCGCCAGTGGTTCAAGTCCTGCGTCGGCATCAACGTCAACGAGACTCCGCGCGAAGTCGCTTTCTGCGCGCACGCCGTGCTGCTGCGGGCCGACGTGGTAGTGCCCGATACGCTGCTCGATGATCGCTTCGCCGACAACCCGCTGGTTGTCGACGGGCCGCGCATCCGCTTCTACGCCGGCACGCCACTGCAGATGGCCAACGGCGACTGCCTGGGTACGCTCTGCGTCGCCGATACGCGGCCGCGCCAGCTCAGTGCGGATGAAATGACCATGCTCCACGATCTGCGCGACATGGCGCTCGAGCAGCTGACCCGCACACGGGCGGTGGCAGCCTGATAACGCAGGCTAGGGAAGCGGCGCGGGCGGGTCCGCCGGACGCGCCAGCCAGGCCTGGTATCCGCGAAAATGGTGAATGGCGAAACCGACGAACGCACGCCGGCCGCGAAACGCGCGCGCGGCGAGCGCCAGCTCCCGCTCCAGATCGAGCTCGGTGAGATGGTCAAAAGATACCTTCTGGATTTCATCCGGCGTCACGTCTATGCCGATCACGAGCCGCTTGTTCCGGCGCTCTGCGTAATTCATTTCGTCCAGGGCATTGCTGACGATGCCATCGCGCCCCTCGGCATGGTCGCGATAATCCATGAGCGCCGCGTAATCGTAGACGTCGAGCAGGTGTTCACTCGCCGGCTTGGTTACGCCGTGCCACTCGAGTTGGATGCCGTCGAGCCAGAAGGGCATCGCCGGACCCACTGTCAATGACTGCCCGGAGGCGCGCTTCAGATCCATCAGTGCCTGGGCAAGGTCGAGAGACTGCTGCAGCAAGCGCAGCTTCTGCTCCGGCCATTGGTCGAGGATGTGCGGCTCGATATCCAGGTTGACGCCGTCGAAGCGCTCGTCGCGCGCGGCGGCGGCGTGGTAGTCCAGCACTCTCCGGAACATCGCCATGGCGGCCTCGCGCCGTTCAGGCAGGACATACTCCTCCGTGTGCAGATAGGCGGACCCGAGCAGGGCGTAGGCACGCAGCCCCTGCCGATGCAGGCGGGCGATGAAACTCCGGTAGAGCGAGGGTTGCGACAGCAACAGGTTCTGGCCGTTGAAAGCGTCCGCATACAGGTAGATGGTGCGAATTCGCTTCAATTTCAGGAACGCGATGGCGGCACTGCCGGCGACGGGATGCTGCACCATGTCATAGGAGGCCTGCTCCCAGGTCCAGATCGCACGTTCAGCCGCGGCTGCCGGCACCGCTGCAAATACTGCCAGGAGCAGCGTCGCAGCAAGACCCGGAGCAGGTGCCGGCCTGCTACTCACCGATCACCACCGGCACGTGGTAGCGCCCCAAGCCAGCCCGTTTGCCCGTTGCCGGGTCAGATGGCAGCACCGACAGGAAGTAGCGGCCCGCGGCGAGGCCCGCGCTCTTTACCTGCATATGCAGGGCAACGGATTGTTTGGTCCCGAGGTTTTGCGGAGCGCCGTAGGTTTCTGACAGCTCCCGGCCATCGCCCGTCTGCAGCACGATCAGGGGCACGAACACGTCGCTCGGCCGGCCCGCAGCGTTTGCGAACACGACATCGATCGCCAGGTCGCCCGCGCGTGCGCGTGCTGGCACTCGCACCTCGCGCACCGCGAGTCCGGCCTCGGGCGGCGCGCGCGCCGCCTGCGGTGGCGGCTGCCCGCGTTCCGCGTACGCCACCAGGCGCGTGAAATTGCCGGGCGGAGCAAGCTTGCGGGTGCGCGCAAACTCGTCGTTGGCGGCACGGAACGCGGCAAAGCGCGCAACCACGCGCGCCTGCAAACGCGCGTCGCGGACCGGCTCCATGTGCAGGCCTTCACCCAGGGAATAGAGCGCGCCGCGACTCAGCAGCCAGGGCCCGGCGGCATAGTCCACCAGGTTGCCCTTGGTCTGCTTCATCGGAAATTCGTGCAGATTGCGGAACGAAGGTTCGAGATCCAGTCCGGATCCTAGCCACGTGACCCTTGCCGGCGACTTGATGCCATAGTGGTGCGAGAGCATTGCCAGCAGCGAGGGTGCGAGGTCGAAATCCGAGGAGACCGAGCTGATGCGGAGCGGCGCCTTGAGGAGCGGCGAGAATATAAGCAGCGGCACGTGATAGCGATCGATCCACTCGGCCATGGGGATCTCGGGCAGCCGGTGGTCGCCGGTGATGATGAAGATGGTGTTCGCGTAGGCAGGGCGCTTGCGGGTTGCGTCGAAATAGCGCCGCAGGGCATCGTCGGCGTACATGATCGAGGTGTAGATGTCGCGGTAAGCGCGGTAAGCGGCTCGCTGCCCTGCGGCAATGCCCAGTTGCCCGAGGCGCTGCTCGAACCTGTCCTGGTAGTGTTCCTGGCCGAGAAAGGTATACGGCGAATGTGTTGAGTTGGTCTGGAGCACGGTCACAAAGGGCTGCGGTGACTCGGCGGCTTCGCCCGCCAGCGCCACTGAAACCACTTCATTGTCGCCGTAACCCCAATCGTTGCTGCGGGTATAGCCGGGTCCGAATTCCGTTGCGTCGACCAGCTGGTCCACGCCCTGCCGCCGCAGAAAAGCCCGCTCGTTGTCAAAGGCCAGGTCCGTTCCGGCGTAGTACCTGAGGTGGTAGCCGCCTGAGCCGAGCACGCTCAACAAGGTCGCGTGTTCGGGCATCGCGTCACCCAGCGCGGCAAACCCCTCATCGCCGTAGGGGAGTGAACCGAAGATCGAAGGCAGCGCGGCGAAGGTGCGGCCCTGTACGGCCAGGAAATTGTCCCAGTAGAGGCCCTGCGCAGCGAGTTCGTCGAGGAACGGGGTGAAGCTGCCCAGCGGCGCTTCCGGGCCCGAAAAGGAACGCCCGAGCCCCTCGACGATGATAAACACCAGATTGGGCGGTGAATCACCAGCCAGCCGGAAGAAGGCGCCCAGTGCGTCTGGCGTGCGTTCCTCGTGCAGGAACGGGTAGGCCGGACCCAGATAGCGGAACCCGGCGATCGGCCCAACCGGCGCACCCGCAGCGGCTTCGGCAAGCGGCGCGGACGGTGCACGGTTCGAGCGCCACAGGAACGCGCCGGTGTCGTCGAGGAAATAGGCGATCTTGTTGACTCGCAGCGCGTAGGCGTCCGCGATCTCAGCAGGCCACTGCGCCAGCTGCTGGGGTCCGAACAGCAGCACAGTGAGCCCAATGGCGAATACCGATGCGCTCATGCGGGGCGAGGGCGGCGGCCCTTCGCGCCGCAGTCTGTGCGCCAGTGCCAACCACAGCAGCGCGAGCGCCAACCCCGTGCCCACCGGGATCGCGGGCGCCAGTTTCAGTCCGCCTGCAATCGTCGCGCGGACATCGTGCCATGAATAGCCGTACAGATCGGCGCCGAGCGGCACGCGCGCTGTCGTGGAGTACTGGATTAGCGCCGCCTCCAGCAGCACCAGCAGGGACCAGGAAAGCCCAAGGGCCCAGGCGAGCCCGCGCCGCGAGCGCACCAGGAGCGGGGCCAATGAATAAGCAAACAGCAACGGCAGGTGGCTCACCAGCACATAGGCGTCGCCGAACAGGGCGCGGCCGCAAATCCGCAGGATTGCGGCGCTCGTCATACCCGCGGGCATGCCCGCGAAAAGCTCGGCCCCGCGCAGGCACAGCATCGCGAGCACAAGTGCCGGGAGCATCCGGATGAAGCGCGCCGCCGCCGCGCCGAGTGCCGCAGCCGGCCCGCGCGCTACCATCGCGTATAGAGGGTCCCGAACAGGCTCCGGCCGTTGTAGCCACGGTCTTCGTGGTCATAACCGGCGCCGATCTTGAAGCCCAGGCGGGGATTGGTGAATTTCACGAATGCGGCGCTGGTGGACCAGCTGCGCGTTCCGCTGGCGGCCACGGGCAGGCCGGATGAGGACACATTGCTGCTGCCGAAGCCGGCGGTAAACTCGGCGTAGTTGTCGGCGTCGCCTGCATAGTAGTACCGCACCACAAGCCGATCGCTGTTGCTGCTTGAGGCACTTGCGGGAATGTAGAGGTGACGCCAGCGCGCGTACCAGTTGCCGAAGTACTTGCCCACGCCCACGCCGTAGAGGTTGGTCGCGGCGCCGCTGAATGCCAGGCGGTCGTAACTGGCGGACAGTTCCCAGCCGCGGCCCGCGCCCTGGAATACTTCGGCCCGCCAGGCGTTGCCTGGAAACAGCTCCGCACGGGGACCGCGCTGATAGCGCACATTGGCATAGGCGCGGCGCCACAGATCGACATAGCCGTCCAGCGCCCAGGCGTGATCGTCAAGGCGGAAGCGGCGCGCTCCGAGCGCCTCGAATGCCAGCGAGCCGCGCGCAAAATGCCGCCGTACCGACAGCGAGTACTCAAACCAGTCAGGTCGCGAAGGTGAAAAGGCGGTCCAGTCGGCGCCAAGGCTGGCTGACCAGGGAAAGCCGGCGGGGCCGACCACATCCGGCGCCAAGGCCCGCGGGTTCAGGCCTGGCGGGCTGATCGAAAGCAGATACTCATCGATCTGCCCCGCGTCCGCACCGCGCGCACCCGCCGCCTCGAAGTCAGCGCGGGCCGCCGGATAGTCCCGCGTCGCGCGGAAGGCGCGGCCCCGCGCAATGAGTGGCGCCGGATCGCTCGCGGGAACCAGTGCCAGCCACTGGCCGTAGGCCTTCGCGGCCTGTGTGGCCCGGTCACTCCACAGATACATGTCCCCCAACGCCGACCACGCGTCCGCGTAAGTTGGCGACGAAGTAGTTACCGCCGTGAGATCAGCCTCGGCCTCGGGCCACTTGCCCATCCAGGCGTACAGTCGCCCCCGCCCCAGCAGCACATCGGCATTGCCGGGCGAACGCAACAGCAGCGCGTCGTAAGCCGCCAGCGCCGCTGCGCGTTGGCCTGAAGTCGCCAACGTGCGGGCCGCCTGGAATTGCTGGTCGAAACTCTCCACCGCTCCCTGCGCGAGGGCGGATCCAGCACTCGCCAGCAGCGCCACGTGAACGAGCAGCACGAGAGGGCGCATCATTTCGAGCTCCGTTCGACGGCAGCTGCGTCGGCGGCCGGCTGGGCGAGCACAGCATGCGTTGCCGTCGCCGCCTGCTGCCATGAACCGTCGCGCGCAATCTTGCCCCACTTGCCGCGCGACCTGCCACCGAACAGCCACCTGACCAGACCGATGACACGCCAGAACGCCACCATTTGCCGGTACCCGAAATTCTCCAGCACCGCGGCGGCAAACAGCCGCAGCTGCTGTCCGACGCGCGGGTACATCTGGAATGACAGCTCCTCCAGGAAAATCGCATTGGTCGACAGCATGATGCCCATGCCAATCGCCAGGAACAGGAATACCAGGAACGACTGCAACGGGATCAGGTTCAGCCACCACAGCACCAGCACGGCCAGATAGCCCACCAGCTCAACGACCGGCCCCAGCAGCTCGAACAGAATCATGAACGGGTACGCCAGCCACCCCACGGTACCGCCACGGCGACTGAAGAACATCCCCGCGTTGGGCACGAGGCTCTCAGCAAGGCCGCGCTGCCAGCGCACGCGCTGCCCCTTCAGGGAGTGTATGTCCCCCGGCACCTCGGTCCAGCAGATCGGATCGGGTACGAATGTGATGCGATAAGGCCGCCGCTCCTCGTGCATCTTCCGGTGCAAGCGGACTACGAGATCCATATCCTCACCCACGGTATCGTTGCGGTAGCCACCAATGGCCACGACCCGTTCCTTGTGAAAGACGCCAAAGGCGCCGGAGATAACCAGCAGCGCATTGCCCGGCGACCAACCCATGCGGCCGAACAGGAACGCGCGCAGGTACTCCACATTCTGGAACTGCGGCAGGAATTTCTGCGGCAGCTCGACCTTCTCGAGGAAGCCGTTCTTGACGGTGCACCCGTTCAACACCCTGACCACGCCCCCCGAGGCAACCGTGCGCGAGTCCTCGAGGAACGGCCGCACAACACGCCGGAGGCTGCTTGGATGC
Organism: Gammaproteobacteria bacterium; assembly: GCA_025357915.1. Classification (GTDB taxonomy): domain Bacteria; phylum Pseudomonadota; class Gammaproteobacteria; order Steroidobacterales; family Steroidobacteraceae; genus FEN-1191. Next base: position 18,139 of record JANYLH010000019.1, on the reverse strand, counting down.
AGGATGCAGTCGGCGTCGATTGCGCAGTACAAGGGGTAGCGTACACAGTTGATGCCGGCATTGAGCGAATCGGCTTTACCGCCATGCTCCTTGTCCACCAGCCGCACGTTCGGGTGGCGCGTCGAGGCGTAGATACTGCGGATCCGTTGCGTCGCTATCCGCTGGCGATAGGCCTCCGGAAACTCCACCATCGCAAACTCCCGGATCACCTCCTGTACCGTCGCGTCCGTAGAGCCGTCGCTCACGATCACGACTTCAAAGTGCGGGTAGTCCAGCCGCAACAGCGAGCGGATCGTCGACACGATCGAACCCTCTTCATTGTGCGCGGGAATCAGGATGCTGACCGGCGGCTGATAAGCCGGAAGGTTCCGCGGCAGGTAGTCGGCACGGTGATCGCGCATATAACGGACGATGCTGAACACCGATACGTAGTGCAGGGCCAGGTAGGCCGAGTTGATGCAGATAAAATAAGCGAAGAACGCATACTGGCAATACAGGGCCAGGTCAGCCCAGTACGCGCTCACGTCGCTTCACCGATGGCGCGCTCGGCGAGCACATGATCGATGATGCCCTGCGCATACGCATCGACCTGGGCCGCCCGGATCTCCTGCACGCGTTCTGCGCTGATAAAACGCAGGCCCAACAGCGCTTGCGAGGCGCGGTAGCGGACCCACCATTGCCGGTCCGAGAGCATGCCGATCAGCCGCTGCTCGTCGCCGGGAACCCCGAGCCGGCCCAGGGTCACCGCAGCCTGCATGCGCAGATGCCAGCGCGGATGCGCCAGCAGGGGGCGCACGCAATCGAGTTCGTCCGGCCCGGTCATCACCTGCAGACAGGTCGAGACCATCACTTCATCAGCAGCCGAGCCGAGGTTCGCGCGAATGTGTGGGGCCGCCGCTCCCGGGCTCACGCCCGCGAGGAAACGCAGCAGACGCGGCGCGCTCTCGGCGTTCGCCTGACCGAGCGCTCTGGCCAGCGGCTCAGCCACGGCGGCCTCATTGCTCTCCTGCAGGATCGCGGCAATGCTGCCCTGCGACCAGTCCGTACGCTCCACGATGCGCGGCACCAGCTCGGGAATCGCCTGCACCGGGTCGACCTGCATCAGGGCGCGCGCCGCGCACAGCGACATGATCGGGCTCTTGTCATCGAGGTGCCGCACAATGTGGCTGAAGCTCGCCTCGTTCCGGACATGTCCGAGGGCAATGACCGCCATGACCCGGTCGTGGAAGGTAATCGCATGCAGCGCGCCGTAGAGGCGCTCCTCGAGGCCGACTTCGCGCGCGATCCGCGCCAGATTCTCCGTCGTCAGCCCTCGCAGCGGCTCGTGCACCTCGTTCCACACCTGGATGAATCCCGAAGCATCCCCATCGCGCAGTTCAGGCATCGCAGCTGGCGCACCACTGGGCGTCGCCACGATCAGCGGCCGCCACAGGGCGATCGCCCGGGCATGTCTGCGCTCCCGTCGCAGCGCGAGCCGCCGCATGACCAGGATCACGGTCAGCATGACCAGCGTCATGGCCACGACCGCAACGCCGAGCCAGAAGGCAAACCGCACGATGGGCGCCGCGTCAGTGAGAAGGACCACGTCTGTTTTCCCTGATTGCTCGAGACTCTGGAGGCGGATCCTGCGCCTTCGCACGCAGCGCCACGGATTTTACCCAGCTTGATCAGTGGGGGGCCCCTGACAGGATCGAAAGTACCCGCGCAAACCAACCCCCCGCCTGAATAGACTGTATTGTAACTTACTTATATATCCTATTGATAAAGTTGTTCTTTTAGTTTGGCGAGGCCGTGTGCCGCAGCGTGCGTGTGCAGCACCGGAGCCCTTATACTCCGTGGCGACCTGACACCTGAACCCAACCGGGATGGACCAAGGCTTGCAATCCACACGCCTGACAAAGCTGATTCTCCTGGCGCTGGTACTCGGCATCGCCGTCGGTTTTCTCATCTTTGAATTCCTGCCACTGCAGGCGGCCGGCTTCGCCAGCGCCGCAGAATTGCTGCCGACGATCTTCCTGCGGCTGATCAAGATGATCATCGCGCCGCTGGTCTTTGCGACGCTCGTGTCCGGCATTGCCAGGATGGGTGATCTCGGTACGGTCGGGCGCGTGGGCGTCAAGGCGCTGGGCTGGTTTCTGTTCGCCTCGCTGATCTCGCTGTCCCTGGGCCTGCTGTTGGTGAACCTGCTCAAGCCGGGCGCAGCCATGCACATCGCCCTGCCGGACAGCACCGCCCATGGCGAGGTCACCGCCGCCGGCCTGACGTTGAAGGATTTTATCGGCCATACCTTTCCCGTGAGCATCGTCGATGCCATGGCGCGCAATGAGAGTCTGCAGATCGTCGTGTTCTCGATGTTCTTCGGCGCCGCCGCCGCCGCACTCGGCGAACGGACCCGCGCGCTGGTGGACGTGATCGATGCGGTTGCCCACCTGATGCTGAAGGTCACCAGCTACGTGATGCTGTTCGCACCGCTCGCGGTCTTCGGCGCCCTGGCCGCCACAGTGGCCAAGCAGGGTCTTGGGGTCATCCGCGTGTATGGCGTGTTCATGGGGGAGTTCTACCTCGCGCTGCTGATACTCTGGGCGGTGTTGATCGCACTCGGTGGGCTGGTCATCGGGCGGCGCGTACTGCACCTGATTCGTGGCGTCCGTGATCCGCTGCTGCTGGCGTTTTCTACCGCCAGCTCCGAAGCCGCCTACCCGAAGACGCTCGAGCAACTCGAACGTTTCGGTTGCAGCAACAGGATTGCCAGCTTCGTATTGCCGATCGGCTATTCGTTCAATCTCGACGGTTCGATGATGTACTGCACGTTTGCGAGCCTGTTCATCGCCCAGGCCTACGGCATCCATCTCTCCGCGGGGCAGCAGATCCTCATGCTGGCGATCCTCATGCTGACCTCCAAAGGCATGGCCGGTGTGCCGCGTGCCTCGCTGGTGGTGATCGCCGCCACGCTCCCGCAGTTCAATATCCCCGAGGGCGGGCTCCTGCTGCTGCTCGGCATTGATCATTTCCTGGATATGGGGCGCTCGGCAACCAATGTCGTCGGCAACAGCATCGCCGTCGCCGTGGTGTCGCGGTGGGAGGGTGAGTTGCCTTGAAGGCGCCCGCTGTCACCGCAGTGACTGCCCGGCCCGAGCGGTTGACGGTCCAGTGGGCCGACGGCACTCGTGGCGAATTTGCGGCCATCTGGCTGCGCGACAACCTGCCGGAGAATCGCCACCATCACAGCGGCCAGCGGCTGAACGACGTGGCGGACCTGCCGCGTGATTCGCGCATTCGCTCCTCATCGGTTGCCGGCACGGGCCTGAGCCTTGCCTGGCAGGACGAGTCACAGGTGGCGACGTTCGCGCTCGACTGGCTGTATGCGTGCGCCACGGGCTTGCCGGGCAGGCCGGAGTTTCATCCGCGCCGCTGGCTTCAGGGCGCAACGCTCGACGCGAAGCGGGATTTCGCGCTGCTGTCGTGGCCCGCGATTCAGTCCGACGCGCGCGCCAGACTCGGATGGCTGACCCGGCTCCTGCAGGACGGCCTCGCGTTTCTGACTGGAGTGCCGAGCATTGAAGGCACGATACTCGAGGCCATGGCGTTCGTTGGGCGCGTCGCCGAGACCAACTACGGGCGCCTCTTCGATGTGCGTACAGTGGCGCAGCCGGAAAACCTGGCGTTTTCCGACCTCGGCCTGGGCCTGCATGCCGACAATCCATACCGCGAACCGGTGCCCGGCTTCCAGGCGCTGCATACGCTGGTCGCCGCGCCCGATGGCGGGGACAGCCTGTTTGCCGACGGCTTCGCACTCGCCGCGCAACTGCAGGCCGATGATCCCGACTCGTTCACATTGCTCACGCGCACACCGGTGCCGTTCAGGTACCGTGGAACTGGTGCGGACCTCTATGCCGAGCGACCGCTGATCGAATTGTCCTGCACCGGCGCCATCGCGGCGATCGCCTACAACAACCGCTCGATCCAGCCACTGCGGCTCCCGGCCGCCGAGTGCACGGCGTTCTACGCCGCTTACCGCCGCTTCGCTGAGCTCCTGCGCGATCCGCGTTTCCAGCTCTCCACCCGACTTGGGAACGGGGACCTCGCCATATTCGACAACCGGCGCGTCCTGCACGGGCGCACCGGTTTTGCCTCGGTGAAGCATCCGCGCCACCTGCAGGGCTGTTACCTGACGCGCGACAGCGTCTGCAGCGAGGCCGCGCTGCTGCGCGCCGCGCTGGCCGCGGAGTCCTGACATGAGCGTGACCGACGAGCTGCTCGCGATCTACGCGCGCCGCGGAGCCGAGGCATATTTTGGCGAAGCCGTGACGATGCTGGAACACGGACTGCAGGCCGCCTACTTCGCCAGGGCTGCGCACGCGCCGGACGCCCTCGTGGTCGCAGCGCTCCTGCACGACATTGGCCACCTGATCGAGCCCGTTCCCGATCGCATCGCCGATTGGCACAGCGACGCCGGACACGAGCGGAGCGGGGCCCGCTGGCTGGCCGGGCGCTTTGGTCCCGAGGTCTCCGAGCCGGTACGGCTTCACGTGCCGGCCAAGCGCTACCTGTGCGCCACCGATCCGGCGTACCTCCATGAACTGAGCGAAGCCTCGGCCATCACGCTGAAGCTCCAGGGCGGCCCAATGTCTGTGACCGAGGTGGCCGCGTTCGAGGCCGAACCCTGCTGGCGCGACGCGATCGTGCTGCGCCGCTGCGATGACCAGGGCAAGCTCGGCGGCTTCAAGGCGCCGGATTTCGAGTCCTACCGGCCGTTGCTTGAGCGCCTGGCGCGCACCGCCCGACCCGCGCGCGCCGTGCTCTTCGATCTGGACGGCACACTCATCGACACCGAGATACATACCGATGCGGCGATCAGCGCCGTCGCCGCGCAGCATGGGGTCGGCGATTTCAGCCTGCCGCACACCGAAACGCGGGGCCGCACCTGGACGCACGTCGCCGAGACGATCCGGGCTCAGACGGCTGTCGCCGCACCCGCCGCAGAACTCGCAGCTGCCATGCTGGCGCACTGGAAAGCGGCTGTAGCGCAGGTGCACGAGATCCCCGGCGCCGCACAGGCTATCCACGCCGCGGCGGCGAGCGGGCTGCACATCGGTGTCGTCTCCTCAAGCCCGCGCTCGGTGATCGACTACTTTGTAGACAAGCTCGGTATCGGCAGTTGTGTCGGCCCGCAGGCCCGAATCGGCGGCGATGCGGTGCGCGTCAGCAAGCCTGACCCCGAAGGCTTCCTGCTCGCGGCCCGGGCCCTCGGCGTCGAACCCACGGACGCGGTCATTTTCGAAGACAGCCGGGCAGGGCTCCTGGCTGCGCGCGCCGCCGGCATGCGCTCCGTATTCATCACCTGCTGCGCGGCCGAATTGCCCGGAAATGCCGCCCTGGCCACTGCAACCTGCACGGACTACCGCAGCCTGCCACCCGGCTTCTGGCGCGGGCTTGCCGCCGGCACCATGGATTTGGCCGGGAAGTCATTCACTTGAACTCGGCGAACCCCGCGCTACTGCGTCGCTATCGCATGCAGCTGTTCACGGCGACGTGGCTGTCCTACGCCGGTTTCTACCTGTGTCGCAAGGTCTACGCGGTCGTCAAGCACCCGCTCAAGATCCAGTTCGGTTTCAACGATGAGCAGATCGCCGTGCCCTGGACGATCTACCTCATCGCCTACATGCTGGGTCAGTTCTTCGCCGCCTGGCTTGGGCGGCGCATGGAAAGCCGGCGTGTACTCCTGTACGGAATGAGCACTGCTGCCGCCTGCAACGTGTTTCTCGGCTTCCTGGTAGACGCGCATCATGCCAGCGTGTTCCTGTGGCTGTGCGTCACGATGGGCATCCACGGCCTCGCGCAGGCGACCGGCTGGTCGCACAATGTCGCGTTGTTCGCCAACTGGACGCACCGCTCAGAGCGCGGCACTTTGTTCGGCATCTGGGGCACCTGCTACCAGCTCGGCGCAGTCGCCGGCAAGGGTCTGGCCGGGTTCCTGCTCGGCTGGCTTGGCCTCTCCTGGTCGTTCTTCGGATCGAGCATATTGTTTTTCGCCTTCACGGTGGTGTTCTTCTTTTTGGCGCGCGAGCGGCCGCAGTCGGTAGGGCTGTCGCTCGAAGATGCCGCGGAACCCGACGTGCCGCTCTCCGTCAAGGGCGAAGGCGTGCCGGTGCGCGAAGCGGCACTGCCGCCCGGGTTCGTCGGCTCGATCATTGCGATGGGCCTGATCTACTTCGGCTTCAAGTTCCTGCGTTACGCGCTCGACAGCTGGTCGGCGTTGATCCTCAGCGAGCATTTCGCGCTGTCATCCTCGGTTGCCGCCTATCTGTCGACCGCATTCGACTGGGTCGGGCTGCTGGGCGTGATCGCGGGCGGTTACTGGTCTGATCGCATGCCGGGCTCACGCCGTACCCCGGTCATCTTTTACATGACCTGCGGTTGTTTCTTGTTTACGACGCTCATGTGGCTCATAGGTCTGTCGTCTCCGCTCCTGTTCGTGGTGTTGCTCGGCCTCATCGGCTTTACGCAACTGGGGCCCGACGCGCTGCTCTCCGGCGCCTGTGCGATGGACATCGGGAGCCGTCGCCAGGCGGCGCTGGCGGCGGGTGTGATCAACGGTTTCGGGTCGCTCGGCCCGATTCTGCAGGAACCCCTGATTGGCTGGCTGAAGCAGGTCTACGGCTTGAATTCCGTCTTCATGCTGCTCGTGATCGTCGGCCTGGTGAGCACCATGGGCACGGGCCTGCTGATGCGGTTCGAGCGCGGGCGGGTGTGACCGTTTAGGGGGTAACAGTCCTGGCCGGGAGCACCGCGCGCTTCGCGCCCGCCCGTTCGCCGGGCTTCATGAACTTGACCAGCACGCGCTGCCCGATCAAATAAGACGAGTTGTCCGTCGAGACCACCACTTCGACCACCCGCTCATCGCTCGCCTCGTTGGCGCTGTCCGATTTCAATTTGCGCGCACCGAAAGTCGCGGCAATGCGGATGACACGGCCGACCGACGCCTTGGCCGGGTCGTCCTCGGAAGTGATTTCCGCTTCCTGGCCGACGCGCACGTCGGGTATGGCGCTCTCGACGATTTCTGCGCGCACGATGTGGGGCGTTGCAGGCTCGAGATCAAACATGTCGGAAACATTGAGGGTCGAGGCGCCGGCGCCAGGATTCGCGTACCGGCGGATGATCTTGCCGTCCATCGGCGCGCGGATGATCGTCAGGTCTTCGCTGTATTCCGCCTGCGCCAGCTGCGCGCGCGCCGTCTGTACCGCGGCCTGCTGTATGCCAAGCTGGGCCTGCGCCGTGGCCACCGCGTCGCCAGCCTGGTCGAGCTGTTGCTGCGCAACCAGGTTCGTGGCCGCGAGTTGCCTGAGTCGCTGGTACTCGCGTTGGGACGTCCTGATACTCACTTGCGTGAGGGCAATCTGGCTCTCGGCCTGGGCCACGGCCGCGGCGGCGCTCTTGACGGCCAGCCGCGTATCATCATCCTCCTGGCGGGCGAGGATCTGTCCCTTGCGGACCCTGTCGCCCTCCTGCACCAGCACTTCGCGGATCACGCCGGCGCGCCGCGCGGCCACCTCAACCACGCCGCCTTCGATGTCGACCTTGCCATTGGCAATGGTCGCGTAGGGCGAGGGCGGCATCGCAGCGTTTCTGGCAGCGTCCGCACCACCGTGGCAACCGGCCAACGACAGGGCGGTCAGCAGCAGGGCGATGATCGTTGCGGGTTCGCGTGCGCGGTGCATGGATTGGGCTCGCTGTAGTTTGTGCTTCACGTGGACGGGGGTTCGGCAATCATCCGGTCGCTCAGGATCTTGCCGTCTTCCATGTGGATGATACGGTCGGCGTGCGCCTCCAGGCGCGGATCGTGGGTAACGACCACGATCGCCGCGCCGCGCTCCCTGGCCGCCTCATGGAGCAGCCTGATCACCACCTGCCCATTGCCGGAGTCGAGCGCCGAGGTGGGTTCGTCCGCGAAGATCAGCGCCGGTGATTTTGCCAGCGCACGCGCAATAGCGACGCGCTGCTTTTCTCCGCCGGAAAGCTCGGCGGGCTTCTGGTGCAGGCGCTGGCCGAGGCCGACGATTTCCAGCACCGCCGTGGCACGGGTACGCGCCTCGCGTTTGTCGATGCCGCAATAGCGCAGCACCTGCACGACCTGCCCGGTGGCGTCGAGCGAAGGAAACAGGTTGAACCCCTGGAAGATGAACCCGCAGTGATCGAGCCGGAACCGATCGACCTTTGCCGGACTCTTCTCCCACAGGTTCTCGCCGAGTGCCAGCACCGTGCCCTCGTCCGGTCTCATGAGTCCCGACAGGGCGGCGATTAGCGTGGACTTGCCGGAGCCCGAGGGCCCCATGACCATGGTCATCTGGCCGTGGTAGGCCGTGAAGTCAACGTTCTTCAACACCTGCTGGCGCGTCTTGCCAATCTTGTAGGCCTTGCTCAGGCCCCGGGCGTCAATGGCGAGTGCACTCATCGCAACAGATCCGCGGGCTGACTCTTCTTGAGTATGCCGAGCGAGAGGGCACCGGAAAGGATGGCGATGACCAGCATGCTGACCGCGACCGGCACATCGATGAACAGCGGGAAATCCATGGGCACACCGGCTGCCTTCGCCAGGATCCACACCAGGCCGGCCAGTGCCGCGGTAAGCAGGAGTCCGGCCACACCGACCCACATGCTCAGCTCCATGACGATCAGCCGCAGGCTCCACATCGAGACGCCGAGCGCCCGCAGGCTCGCAAACTCCTTGATATTGGCAAGTATCGCGCCCTGCAGGGTCTGCCAGGTGATGACGATGCCGATGAAGGTGCCCACGACCACGGCAAACCCGATCATGACGACGATGCCGCCTTCCTTGAGCATTGCTTTCTGGCTGACCTTCGACAGATCCTCGCGCGACCAGGCCTTGTACCGGCCCTTGCCCATGGCGTTGAGTTCCGCCGCCACCTGGCGGGCCTGGCCGGCGTTCGCGATCTTGACCATGAGTGCGCCAACGCGCGGTCCGTCGTCATACAGGCGCAGGAGCTTCGCCGTCTGGCGTGACACGAACACCTTGGCATTGAACATCGACGGATAGCTGGTGGTCGTGGCGCGCACCCACACTGCATTGCCATTCATCTTGGCCTTGTCGCCGACCTGGACACCCAGCTTGCCCAGACTGGAACGATCAACGACCACCGCATAGGGCTCCTGCAGCGCCTGGATGAGGTCGTTCCCGAAGTCGCTGGGCAGCGTGACCGCGCCGGCTACCGGATCGAGCACCATAACCTGCACGCCATCCCCTTTCGCCGGCTGCCCCTCCTTCGGAAAATTGGACCAGAAGGCCCAGTTCATATGCAGCGCCTGCACTTCCAGCACTTCCGGGTTGCGGTAGATCTCGGGAATATTGCGGCGCGGCTGCCCGGCATCATTGCCGAACAGGCTCTCGGCCTCAGGCGACAGGATCATCACCTCGGCCGGCGACCGATCGACCGGCGCGGTAAACGATTTGCTCATGCCCATGAACATTCCGGTCATGGCCAGCACCAGCAGGCCCGCCACTGCGAGGGCAATGACCGCCGCCAGGTAGCGGCGCCATTCGTAGATCAGGGTAGACAGGGCCAGAGTCAAGGACGCAATGCCTTCACGGGTTGTACCCGCGCTCAGTGGAAAGGTTCCCGGCTGCCAGGATCGCGGGCAGAGCATACAATGACAGCAGACCGGACCACGAGTTCCTGACGGAACAGGGGTACTTACATGCGCAGATCCGCTTTGCTGCTCACCCTGGTGCTGTGCGTGGCCAGCGCGCAGGCCCTCGAGCCACCGCACTTCGACCAGGCGCGAATCCGGGCTGCAGTTCGCGCGTTGTCCTCGGACGCGTTCGCCGGCCGGGCGCCGGGGAGCGCCGGTGAGCAGCGCACGATCGACTACATTGCCGCCCAGTTCCGCCGCTACGGACTGCAGCCGGCCAACCACGGGAGTTTCTTCCAGGACGTGCCCATGGTGCAGATCACGGCCGATCCCGACACCGCGCTGGACGTCAGCGGCGCTGATGCGCCGCTGCGGTTCAAGTATGGTAGCGACGTCATCGTCACCACGCCGCGACCGCTCGCGAGCGTGTCGCTCACCGACAGCCCGCTGGTGTTCGTCGGCTACGGTATCGTCGCGCCGGAATACCAGTGGAACGACTACGCCGGCATTGACGTCAAGGGCAAGACGGTGGTGATGCTGGTGAACGACCCGGGCTACGCCACGGAAGATCCCGCGCTGTTCCATGGCAAGGCCATGACCTATTACGGGCGCTGGACCTATAAATATGAGGAGGCTACGCGACAAGGCGCGGCCGGCGTCCTCCTCGTGCACGATGCCGGTTCCGCCGGTTACCCCTGGGAGGTGGTACGCAACAGCTGGACCGGTCCGAATGACGAGCTGCCCCCGGGCGACGCCTATCAATTACAGATCCACGGCTGGTTAAGCCATGAGGCCGCGGAGAGACTCTTTGCTGCGGCCGGACAGAAACTCGCGGCACTCTCGGCTGCAGCGACGCGACGTGATTTCCGGCCCGTCGAGCTGAAACTCAATGCAAGCATGACCCTCCACAATGCCGTGCACTCCATCGTCAGCCACAACGTAGCCGCTATCGCCAGAGGGTCGCGGCATCCGGAGCAGGTTGTGGTCTATACGGCGCATTGGGACCATTTTGGAACCAAGTCGGGGCCTGACGGCAAGCCGCAGATCTTCCACGGCGCGGTCGACAATGGCACCGGTATCGCCGGCCTCCTCGAGCTGGCGCGCACGTTCAGCAGCAGCAAGCCGGCACCAGCGCGCAGTGTGATGTTCATCGCTACCACGTCCGAAGAGCAGGGTCTGCTGGGCTCCGCCTATTACGCGAGCCACCCCTTGTTTCCGCTCGCCGACACAGTGGCCAACCTCAACATGGACGTCATGGATACCTATGGCGCGACGCGCGACCTGACCGTTAGAGGGCAGTTCATGTCGACGCTCGACGACGACCTGCGGCAGACGGTGCAATCGCTGGGCCTGAAACTCCTGCCGGATGCGGATCCGGCGAAAGGCTATTACTTCCGCGCCGACCACTTCGAGTTCGCCAAGGTGGGCGTGCCGGCACTCAGCATCTACCAGGGCACCGATTACGCAGGTCACCCGGCGGGGTGGGGCATGGTCCAACAGCAGGCCTACACCGACCTGCGCTATCACAAGCCACTGGATACCTACGACGCCAGCTGGGACCTGGCGGGCATGCAGCAACAGTTGCAGGTCCTCTACCTCACGGGTCGCCAGCTCGCGGAGGACGACACGTGGCCGACGTGGTACACCGACAGTCCGTTTCGTGCCGCCCGGGAAGCGCAGCGCATCGCGCCACATTGAAAACTGGTCGCGCCATTGAAAATGTTGTTGGCCGCAATGATTCTGCTTCCGGCCTTAGGCCGTGGGCAGGACTTCATCGTTGATCATGTCCGGGTCTTCGACGGCGCCAGGACAATAGAGCATGCGTCGGTCCTGGTACGCGCCGGCAAGATCGTGGCGGTGGGACCGGCCGGTCGACTGGCGAGCGGCATCCCGGTCATCGACGGTTCTGGTCGCACGCTGCTTCCAGGGCTGATCGATGCGCATACGCATATTCAATCGCGCCTCGACCTCCAGAAGTCACTGGTCTTCGGCGTAACGACGGACATTTCACTCCACATGCCGCCACAATCAGCGAACGAGCTGAAGAGCGGACCGCACGGTGCAACCACTGGCGATCACGCCGATCTCCGGTCCGCAGGTTATGCGGCCACAGCGCCAGGCGGCGATGGCACTGGATATGGATTTTCCGTCCCGACACTGACCAATTCCTCGCAAGCCCAGGACTGGGTCGATGACCGGATCGCAGAAGGGTCCGAGTTCATCAAGATCATGTATGAATCTGGGGGCGAGTACGGCCGCATTACCCGGCCCAGCATTGACAAGCCGACACTGGTAGCGATCGTCGCGGCCGCCCACCGGCGCGGTAAGCTGCCTAGCGCGCACATGCACACGGATAAACAGGCTTTCGATGCGATCGACGCGGGAGCGGATGGGTTGGCCCACCTCTACCTGTACGGAAACGACGAGGTAGACCCGCAATTTTCGCAGCGGCTACTGGCACATCACATGTTCGTCATCCCGACCCTGACCGTCCTGCGCAGTGCTTGCGGTCTCAGTCCCGGGCAAGCCATCATCGATGATTCGAGGCTCCGCAAATACCTGTTTCCTGAGGACGTGACGCTGCTGCAACGAAACATCGCCAGAGCCAGCCCGAGCGATTGCGCGCGACCGAGGAGCGCCACCGCGGCATTGGACTCGCGCGGCGTGCCAATTCTTGCGGGCAGCGACCAGCACAATGCAGGGACCGCGGCCGGCGCTTCGATTCATGGCGAACTCGCGCTCCTCGTCGAGGCCGGCCTGACGCCGCTCCAGGCCTTGCAGGCGGCAACATCAGTGCCCGCAAAGGCCTTCAGACTGATGGATCGCGGCCGCATCGCGCCTGGCCTGCGCGCAGACCTGCTGCTCGTACAAGGCAATCCGACGGTTGACATTTACGCGACACGAAATATTGTTGCAGTCTGGAAAGATGGCGCGGAGTTCGATCGGGACGCTTGGTTCAATCAAGTAAACACCGAGATTCATTGATGGACGACGTACAGATTGCGAGCTCTACAGAAGAAAGCAGAGCACGCATCCCGCTCGGGCGCAGCGGAATCGAGGTTGCGCCCCTCGGCTGGGGCATGTGGCGTTTTTCCGGAGCGGATCTCGCGACGGCGCGGCGTCGCATCGAGGCCGCGCTCGAAATCGGCTGCACGCTGTTCGATACGGCGGACATCTACGGCTACAGCACTCCAGAGGGATTCGGGGGCGCGGAGCGATTGCTCGGGCAGGTGTTCCGCTCGGCACCGGGGCTACGCGATCGCATGGTGCTCGCAACCAAGGCCGGCATCTATCCGCCGCTCCCGTACGATTCCAGCGCCGCTTACCTGGTACAGGCCTGCGAGAACTCGCTGCAGCGGCTGGGCGTGGAGTGCATCGATCTCTACCAGATTCACCGGCCGGATCTGCTCACGCACCCGCAGGACGTGGCGGTGACGCTGGAGCGGCTGAAGCAGGCCGGCAAGATCCGCGCTGCCGGCGTATCCAACTACTCGGCGACGCAACTCGACGCGCTGTGCCATTACCTGCCGTTTCCACTCGCCTCGATACAGCCGGAATTCTCACCGCTGGCAATTGAGCCTCTCACGAACGGCGTGCTCAACGCCGCCATCCGCCACGGCATCGCCGTACTAGCCTGGTCACCGCTGGGGCAGGGGAGGTTGGGCTCGGGCAACTCCGGCGAGACCCGTGATGTGCGCACCGCGGCGGTGATCGCAGTGCTCGATCGCGTCGCGGCGCGCGCTTCCGTGCCGCGCTCAGCAGTGGCCTACGCCTGGGTCATGGCTCATCCGTCCCGGCCCGTGCCGCTGATCGGCAGCCAGAATCCGGACAGAATCAAAGAGGCCGCGGTTGCCTGCGCCGTCGATCTCGCACGCGAGGAGTGGTACCAGATCCTGGAGGCTTCGCGCGGCGAACCGTTGCCGTGAGAAGCGGCGCGCCAGGACAAGGCTCGGCTGCGGATGAACGCGAACGAGTTGCATGCTCACCGCCGGCGCCTGAGCCGGGCAAACGCCGGTCAAGGCTATTACGGGCTCCCCGGGGAGTGAAACCACTGGCGCTTTCGCGCTACCCGTGGCTTCAGCCATTGTCGTGGCGCAGCTTCGCGATTAGACTGACGTGAGGAACCATGCGCAATGAATCGACGCCGTCTTGCAATTTGGATGCTGTGGCTGAGCTTGTTCGGGCTCGCGCCCTCGGCATTTGCATGTTCAGGTACCGCGCGTTCGAATGACGACTGCTGCCCGGCCGGGCAGCGCTCCCCCTGCGATCATCAGGCGCCGCCAACTGCTGCGGCCACAGACCCGGGCTGCTGCGCGGCACAGCCCTCTGCACAGCAAGCCACCATCAGCGTGACTCCAGCCCGCAGGCTGTTGGCGCTCCCTGCGCCGCTCGACCCGGTCATCGGCACAGTGGTCGCGTTGGCAACGGCCGACGCCTTGTTCGAACCTCGGGAGTACTCCAGTACTCTCCCTGTTCGATTCGAGCAGAGGCAGATCTATCTGCTCACCGGACGCCTCAGGCTCTAGCTCCGCAAGTCCCCTCGCCAATCGGCTGGTTGGCGAACCCCCCCGCGTATCAAAGCGCCGCCGCGCGTATTCACGGCGGCGCCGCATTGGACTTGAGGCATCGTGATGAAAACTTTCCTTGCTCGATTCCGGTTATCCGGGCTGCTCCTGCTCGTGGCCATGACCACGCAGGCCGCGGACGACGCGCTGGGTGTCGACGAAGCCGTGGCGCTCGCGGTGCGCAATGCTCCGCAAGTCACCGCCAAAGCGGCCGCCCTCGACGGAGCCCGCGCCATGAACCTCGCGTCTGGCCGACTCCCGGACCCCGAACTGGTGATGGGCGTCGACAACCTTCCGACCAACGGACCGGACGCCTACTCGCTGGGGAACGACTTCATGACGATGCGAAAAGTAGGCGTGATGCAAAGCTTCCCGAATGGCCGCAAGCGTGCAGCGGAGCGGCTGCAGGCACAGGCATCCGTGTCGGTCGCTGAGTCGGAGGGCGTGCAGGCGCGGCTGGAAGCAGCGCAGGGCGCGGCCGACGCCTGGGTCAGCCTGCATGCGGCGCAGGTCGGACTGCAGGGCCTGCTGGACCTGAAGCCGGACCTGAGTCTGCAGGCTGAGTCGGCACGCGCCGCGGTCAGCGGCGCGCGTGCCACCGTATACGACGCCGTGTCCGCGCAGGCGGCGGTGGCCGACCTGGACGACCGGATCCTGCAGGCCCGGCGGGAGGTCGAGGTCGGCCGCGCGGAATTGCGGCGCTGGGTTGGCGAAGCTGCCGACCGCGCGCTGGCTGCGCCGCCGGCGTTCGACACGCTGCCGGCGGGCCGCGAGGAGATGCTCGCGACACTCCACCGCCACGCCGAACTCAGCGTCTTCGACGCGCGCATCGCGGCCGCGAACTCCGAGGTCGCACTGGCCCGCGCTGACCGGCATCCGGACTGGAGCGCGGAGGTCGACTACGCACGGCGCGGCGCCGCCTACTCGGACATGGTGTCCGTGCAATTCAAGGTGGGCCTGCCACTGTGGCCGCACTACCGGCAGAACCCCGCCATACGCGAGCGACAGGCTGCGGTGCGGCAGCTCGAAGCCGATCGCGAGACGGCGCTGAAGATGCACTCGACGGAAGTGACCCAGACGCTGGAAAAATGGGCAGCGGCCCGTGACCGGCTGGCGCTCTACGAGAGCGTTCGGCTGCCGCTCGCCCGCCAGCGCTCGCACTTCGCGCTCGCGGGCTATCAGGCGGGACGCATGGATCTGCGC
Organism: Gammaproteobacteria bacterium; assembly: GCA_025357915.1. Classification (GTDB taxonomy): domain Bacteria; phylum Pseudomonadota; class Gammaproteobacteria; order Steroidobacterales; family Steroidobacteraceae; genus FEN-1191. Next base: position 2,723 of record JANYLH010000019.1, on the reverse strand, counting down.
TCAATGCTGGCGACCTATGCCGAGGAAGGCGAATTGCGCCGCATGCATGCGGAGCTGCTCGGAGACCTCGGGCACGCCTGGGCCCTGCTCAATTACCTGACCCCACCCGGAGAGACGCCATGAACACGGCGCGCTGGATCATCGTCGTATGTGTGGCTTCGCTCCTGGCCGCGGTCGGCGGTTACATGTGGGCGCAGCGGGCCTCGCCCGGGACAGGCGACGGCGCCACTGCCGCCGGGGCAGCGCGTGCCGAGACCGGGCCAGCCGACGGCAAGGTGCTGTACTGGCGCGATCCGATGAAGCCGGAAATCCGCTTCGACAAGCCCGGAAAATCTCCCTACATGGACATGCCCCTGGTGCCCGTGTACGCAAATGGCAAGTCCGGGTCGGGCGGCGTCGCCGTGAGCGCCAATATGCGCCAGAGCCTCGGCATTCGCCTCGGTCGCGTGGAGAAGGCGGCCATGACGCGCGGCCTGGCCGCGGTCGGCAGCGTGGCCTATGACGAACATCACACGAGCCTCGTGCAGGCCCGCGCCTCCGGGTTCGTCGTGAAACTCCATGTCAAGGCCGCGCAGGATCGCGTGCGCCAGGGCCAGGCACTGGCTGAGGTCACCGTGCCGGCCTGGGTGGAAGCGCAGGGCGAATACCTCTCGTTGCTCAACAATGAATCAGACAGCAGCAGCGCCTTGCGGGCTGCCGCGCGCGCACGCTTGCTGCTGCTCGGCGTTCCAACGGCTGCGGTGCTGGCGCTCGAGCAGGAACGCAAGGCTTCATCCATCGCGACCCTGACTGCGCCGATCGATGGGGTGATCGCCGAGCTCGGCGTCCGCGAAGGCGCCGCCTTCGCCGAGGGCGAGCTGCTGTTTCGCGTCAATGGCCTGGGCTCGGTGTGGGTCAATGCCCAGGTGCCCGAGTCGCAGGCCGGCATCCTGGTGCCCGGGAACGAGGTGCAGGTGCGCGCGGCCGCCTGGCCGACGCAGGTGTTTAAGGGGCGCCTCCAGGCGATCCTGCCACAGGTCGATCCGGCTACGCGCACGCTCACGGCACGCGTCGTCGTGGACAATCGCGACGGTCGGCTCACGCCCGGCATGTTCGTGCAGGTGGCGTTCACGAGCCCTGCGGCGGCTCCACAGCTTTGGGTGCCGAGCGAAGCCCTGATCGTCACTGGCCAACGCAGCGTCGTGATCCGCGAGCGCGACGATGGCGCCTTCGAGGTCGTCAATGTCACGATTGGCAGTGAAGCGGACGGCAGGACGGCGATCCTGGCAGGGCTCGAGGAAGGCCAGATCGTCGTACTCTCCGGTCAGTTCCTGATCGACTCCGAGGCGAGCCTCAAGTCGACGGTAAACCGGCTCTCCGCGGCGTCACCCACTGCACCGGAGCCGATGCCGTGATCGCGCGCCTGATCCAGCGCTCGATTGCCAACCGTATCCTGGTGCTGCTGGCGGCCGTGGGCGTCGCGGGCTGGGGCATGTGGGCGATGCTGCGCACTCCACTGGATGCCATCCCGGACCTGTCCGACACGCAGGTCATCATCCGCACGATGTTCCCGGGGCAGGCGCCGCAGATCGTCGAGAACCAGGTGACCTATCCGCTCAGCACCACGATGCTCTCGGTACCAGGGGCCAAAACGGTTCGTGGTTACTCGATGTTCGGCGACTCCTTCGTCTACATCCTGTTCGAAGATGGGACCGATCCCTACTGGGCGCGATCGCGCGTGCTGGAGTACCTGAGCCAGGTGCAATCGCGGCTGCCAGAACAGGCGCGCGCCTCCCTGGGACCTGACGCGACCGGCGTAGGCTGGGTCTACGAATACGCACTCGTCGACCGGACCGGCCGGCATGACCTGTCCCAGTTGCGCGCCCTGCAGGACTGGTTCCTGAAATACGAACTCAAGACCGTGCCCAACGTGTCGGAAGTCGCCTCGATCGGCGGCATGGTGCGCCAGTACCAGATCGTGCTCGACCCGGACAGGATGCGCGCTTTCAATGTCACACAGGCGCAGGTTATCGGCGCCGTGCAGGGTGCGAACCAGGAAACCGGCGGCTCGGTACTCGAGCTGGGCGAGGCCGAGTACATGGTGCGGGCCTCGGGATACCTCAAGACGCTCGATGATTTCCGCGCCATACCACTGATGACCAACGAAGCGGGCACGGCGGTGCGGCTGGGCGATGTGGCTCGCGTGCAGATCGGTCCGGAGATGCGCCGCGGCATCGCGGAACTCAACGGCGAAGGTGAAGTCGCGGGTGGCGTCATCGTCATGCGCTCGGGGAAGAACGCGCTCTCGACCATCAAGGCTGTCAAGGCGAAGATCGAGTCGCTCAAGGCGAGCCTGCCCCCGGGCGTCGAACTGGTGCCCACCTACGATCGCTCCAAGCTGATCACCCGCGCGGTCGATAATCTCAGGGACAAGCTGCTCGAAGAGTTCGCCGTCGTCGCGCTCGTCTGCCTGCTGTTCCTGTTTCACCTGCGCTCGGCCCTGGTGGCCATCGTCTCGCTCCCGATGGGCGTAGTGATGGCCTTCATCGTCATGCACTACCAGGGCGTCAACGCCAACATCATGTCGCTCGGCGGCATTGCCATCGCCATCGGCGCGATGGTCGACGCGGCGATCGTGATGATCGAAAACGCGCACAAGCACATCGAGGAGTGGGAGCACCGGCATGCGGGCACAGTGCTCGGCGGTGAGGCACGCTGGAGCGTGATCGCCGAGGCCGCGGCCG
>JANYLH010000087.1 GCA_025357915.1 Gammaproteobacteria bacterium | reverse complement strand
GCAATGACAACCCGGTGTACTACCTGCAGTACGCGCATGCGCGCGTCGCCAGCGTGATGAAGCAGCTCGCCGCGCGCGGGCTCGCTTACGACGCGGCTGAAGCGCTGGCCAGTCTCGACCGGCTCGACGGCGCACACGAGGCAGCCGTACTCACGGCGCTGCGCAACTACCCCGACGTCATCGCCATGGCCGCCACGAACCGCACGCCGCACACGCTGGTGCACTACCTGCGCGAGCTCGCGCAGGCCTTCCACACCTGGTACAACGCCGCGCAGTTCATCGTCGACGACGGCGCCACGCGCAATGCGCGCCTGGCGCTGGCGCAGGGCACGCAGCAGGTGCTGCGCAATGGACTGGCGCTGCTCGGAGCGAGCGCGCCGGAGAGCATGTGAGCAACCGGCGGCTGAGCGCACGCGACTACAAGAGCGTGCGACGCGGGGGCCTCGATCTGGCGCGCTGGCGCGACCTCGGACTGGGTTTCGGCGCCGGGCTGCTGATCGCGCTGGTCGTCTACGTCAGTGATCACCGCGCTGCGCCAGGCAGCGGCGACGCCGGCGTCGCCACCGCACCAACGCCGCGCCATGCGGCAAGCAAGGGCACCGACGCGGCCGGTACCGATGCGACTGGCGGCGACGCGACACGGGACGGCGCCGACAGCGCCGGCGACAAGTACGACTTCTACGACGGCCTGCCGAAGTTCGAGGTCGTGGTACCCGAGAAGGAACGCGGCGCGCAGGTGGACGCCGCGGCGCGCGTCAGCCGGCCGGGCACGTATTTCCTGCAGGCCGGGTCATATCGCAACGTCGATGACGCCAACCGCATCCAGGCAAAGCTGGCGCGCCAGAACATCAGCGCCAACGTGCAGCGCGTCGCCCTCGACACTGACGTCTGGTACCGCATCCGCATCGGCCCGATCAAGGACCTCGAGCAGCTCAACCGCGTGCGCCAGCAGCTGCAGGCGGCCGAGATCGTCTCGCTGGTGATCCGCGTCGAGGATTAATCCTCGACGCCGTGGCTGATCTCGATGCCGAGCGAGCGCAGCTTGCGATAGAGGTGCGTGCGCTCCATGCCGACGCGCTTGGCGAGCTGCCCGACCTTGCCGCCACACAACTGCAGCTGCTGCTGCAGATAGGCACGCTCGAAATGCTCGCGTGCCTCGCGCATCGGCAGCGCGAGCAGATCCTGCTTCACCAGCGGCGCGTCGATCGGCGCCTGCGCGGCCAGCTCGCCTTCCACTTCCTCGAGTGAGATTTCTTCCGGCCCGCCACGCAGCAGGAGCCGGCGCAGGAGATTGCGCAGCTCGCGCAGGTTGTCGGGCCACGGGTAATTGCGCAGCCGGTTTTGCGCCGCGACGCTGCAGCGGCGGAACTGGAGCCGTTCGCCCTCGGTGAGCTGGTCGACGCACTGGCGCAGCAGGTCCGGCACGTCTTCCGCGTATTCACGGAGCGGCGGCACACGCAGCGGCAGCACCGCGATCTGCGCGTACAGGTCGCGGCTCACGGTCGGGCCGCCGGCGCGCGTCTCGATGCCCGGGAGCGCGGTGGCGATCACGCGCGCGTCGAATTTCACCGGTGCGCCGTTGCCGCCACGCGTAAAGCTGCCGCCCTCAAGCACGCCGGCCAGGAAGCGGCGCGCGGTCTCGGGCAGTTCCTCGACGTCGCCGAGGTAGAGCGTGCCGCCGCCGGCCTGCTCGAGCAGACCCGCCTGCCCATCTGCCCCCAACAGCGCGCGCAGGGCCTGCTCATCCTGCAGCGCGCGGGGATTGCAGCTGACGAACGGCCCGCGCTCGCGCGGACCCGACTGGTGGACGAAGCGCGCCAGCGCCTCGGTCTCGCAGCCGGGCTCGGCGATCAGCAGGAGCGGCGCCGGATACGACGCCAGGCGCTGCAGTTCACTGCGCAGCTGCTGTGCCACGCGGCTGCGCCCGTGGAGCGGCGCCAGCGCGCGCGCCGCGGCGTACCCGCCCGCCTGGCGCAAGCGGCGCGCGTCGAGCGCGCGCTTGACCGTGGGCAGGAGCTTGGCCAGCGACAGCGGCTTCTCGATGAAATCGAAGGCGCCAAGCCGCGTCGCCTCGACCGCGGTTTCCACGGTGCCATGTCCGGACATCATCACCACCGGGCAATCGTGGCGCGCATCATTGGACCATTCGCGCAGCAGCGTGATGCCATCGGTGTCAGGCATCCAGATGTCGAGTAGCACGAGGTCGGGAGCGGAGCGCGCGCGCGCGGCGCGCGCTTGCGCGGCGTCAGCGGCCACGTCGACTTCATGGCCTTCCTCGCTGAGGATTTCCTGCAGCAGCCGGCGGATGTCCGCCTCGTCGTCGACTACGAGTATCCGGCTCGCGTTCATGCCCGCTCCCTCCGCAGTTCCGTGCGCTTGTCCGCCGTAGCGGGCAACAATACGCGTATGCGCGCTCCGCCGGTGGCCAGGTTCTCGGCGCTGATCCGGCCGCCGTGTTCCTCCACGATACGCTGGACGATCGCCAGACCCAAGCCCGTGCCACGCGCCTTGCTCGTGACATAGGGCTCGAAGGCGTGACGAAGGATATCCTCGCGGAAGCCGGGCCCGTTGTCACTGACGGTGATTTCCGCCTGCGCGGGCTTGACCGTCCGCAGCCAGCGGGTGCGCACCGTGATGGCCGCGCCGGCGACTCCGGCCAGGGCCTCGATGCCGTTGCTGAGCAGGTTGGCGAGGATCTGCCGCACCCGCCCGCGGTCGGCTTCGATTTCCGGCAGCTCCGGGTCCAGTTCGAGGACGATGGCCACGCCCGGATCCTGGAGGCGGTAGAGTTCGACCACCTCGGCGCTGAGCTGGTTGAGGCTGAAATGCGCCAGCTGCACTTCCGGGGTGCGGGCGTATTCGCTGAAGGCGTTGACCATCTGCTTCATGGCGTCGACCTGCTGCACGATGGTGTGCGTGGCGCGCTCGAGCAGCCGCGCGTGCTCGGTGTCGAGGCCCGGCAGGAGCTTGCGCCGCAGCTGCTCGGCCGACAGCTGGATGGGTGTCAGCGGATTCTTGATCTCATGCGCCAGCCGCCGCGCCACCTCGCCCCAGGCGGCATTGCGCTGCGCGGTCAGGAGCGCGGTCACGTCCTCGAAGACGATGACCAGCCCGGCCGCGTCGCTGTCGTCGGGCAGCGGCGTGCAGGCCCACAGCAGCACGCGTGTACCAGCCTCGTCCTCCAGCGCCAGCTGCTCGCGCCATTCGCGCTCACCGGAGGCAAGGCGCGCGCGGAGCGCGGCGATGAAACCCGCCACGAGCGGTGTGGCGCCGGCCGCGGCCACCAGGTCCTGCCCGGTCATGGACGCCAGATCACCGCCAAGGATCGCGCCGGCCGACTGGTTGGCGCTGCGCAGGTGCAGCCGCGCATCGATCACCAGCACGCCGCTCGAGAGGCGCGAGAGGATCACCGCGAGGCGCTCGCGCTCGCGCTCGACCGCCTGGCGGCCGAGCGCCGCTTCCTCGCTGGTACGCCGCAGGCGCTTGGTCATGTCGTTGAAGGAATGCACGAGAAAACCCATTTCATCGCGCGAGGGCAGCGGCAGGCGCGTGCCGAAATCTCCCTTGCCGACCGCACGCGTGCCGGCGATCAGGTCCTTCACCGGGCGCGTCAGGCGCTGCGCCGACCAGACCGCGCCGTAGACCGCCGCCAGCATGGTGATCAGCAGCACCAGCGTGAGGGTCAGCTTGAAATTGATCTTGAGTGGCTCACGCGTCGCCGACATGTCGCCGTAATTCGAAAAGGCGCTCTGCACCGTGTCGGCGAGCGCGGACAGCTCCGCCGGCACGTCGTAGTTGATCACCACGAAGCGGCCGGGCGGCACCAGCGCGGCGCGCGGGAGCGGCGCCGCGGTGACGATGGTCGCGCGCCCGTCGGTGGGCGGCTGCAGCGCAAAGTAGCTGTGGCCGGCGGCGATCTGCAGCCGCACCTCGGCCGAGGGCGGCGCCGGGAGCGCCGCACCGGCATTGGCGCTGCTGAGGCTCAGCGCGCGACCGCCGGTGTCGTAGACCGTGACGTCGGCGGCCTGCGCCGCGCGCCGCTCGGCGTCGAGCCGCACCGCGAGATCGGGACCGCTCAAGGCCGCGATTGCATGGGCGAAATTCTCGGTGCGGCGCGCTTGCTCGTGCAGCCGCAGTTCGAGCGCCGAGCGCGACAGTACCAGCGCGTCGTTCAGTCCCTGCCTGATCTCGACGCGGAACCAGCTGTCGATGCCGTAGTTGAGGAACTCGAGCGCGAACAGGTAGACGATCAGCAGCGGCACGACCACCAGGGTGCCGAACATGCCGACCGTGCGTGCCGTCAGGCGCGAGCCGGGAACATGGTCCTTGAAATCGCGGTACAGCTGCCAGAGCTTGCGCGCCAGCAGCACGCCGAGCGCCAGCACGGCGCAGATGTTGAGCAGCAGGATCCACGGCTGGCGGCGGTTGAAGTCGGCGGAATTCTCCGCGCTGTGCGCCAGCAGCAGCAGCGCCCACACTCCGGCGCCGCTGCCGAGCGCAATCAGGGCCCGCAGACCCCAGCGCTTCAACGCACGAGGGTCCATGTGTACCAGTCGCTGGTGCGGTGCCAGGCATCTGACCAGAACATCAGGGCGCGCAACGCATCGGGCATGTGGCCGCGGCGCACGCCGGCGCGCAGCGCGATCTGCCACTGCTCATCGCTGCGCAGCTGCGAGTCGACGGCGATCGGCCATTCCTCCACGGCGCCGAGGCTCGCCAGTGCGGCGTCCAGCGTCGGGAAGGAATCCTGCGCGCCCGAGTCAGGGTCGCGCAGCAGGTAGCGGTCAGTGACCACGTGGTAGGTGAGCTCGCGATGGCGCACCAGGTCGACCGCCTCGGCATCGAACCACATGCGCCGGTGCCGGCTGACGATGCACTCGAGGTCGAAGCTCAGCGTCACGCCGTCCTTGAGCGAAGTCGTGAGCAGATCGCTGCGCGGGTAGGCCACGCGCGCGGACAGCATGATGACGCCGTGGCTCGGCACCGCATAGGCGGAGCGGATCTCGAGTTCGCCATCGAGCGGATCGTCGGCACGCACCAGCCCTGTCCCGCACAAGGCCAGGACGGCCGCCAGAATCCGCGCTGTATTGCCGAGCGTACCCATCCGCTAGCGCTGCAGCGCCCCCTCCTCTTTGGTGAGGCAAGCATAATAGAAGCCGTCGCCGGCCGCTCCCGGGAGCCGCTGCCACCCGGGAAAGCAGGGCCGGAGCGTGGCGTCGGGCACTCCGCCCGGAGGCGGCAGCTCGCGGGCGTCCGGCTGCGCCGTCAGCAGGCCCGCCACCACGGCCGCATTCTCCGCCGGCAGCACCGAGCAGGTGGCGTAAAGGAGCCGCCCGCCGGGCCGCAGCAGCGGCCAGCAGGCGCGCAGGAGCGCGCCCTGGCGCGCTGCGAACTCCGCGATGTCGCCGGGGCGCCGCAACAGCTTGATGTCAGGATGGCGCCGGATCACGCCGGTCCCCGAGCAGGGGGCGTCGAGCAGGATGGCGTCGAAAGGCACCCCGTCCCACCAGTCCGGCGCCGCGCCCAGCCCGGCATGCACGAGCCGCGCCTCGCGCCCGAGGCGCCGCAGGTTGTCGGCGACGCGGGTCAGCCGCTCCGCGTCGCTGTCCAGCGCCGTGAGCGCGATGGGCCCCCCGGCCGCCTCGAGCAGCGCACCGGTCTTGCCGCCCGGCGCGGCGCAGGCATCGAGCACGCGTTCGCCGGGGCGCGGCGCCAGCCACAGTGCCGCCAGCTGCGCGCTCGGATCCTGCACCGAGACGCGTCCGGCCTCGAAGCCGGGCAGGAGGGCCACGGGCACCGGCACGGCGAGGGTCAGCGCCGTGGCAACTGCGGGCACCGCCTCACCGGGGGTGCCGTTTGCGGCAAGCTCCTGCAGGTAATCGGCAATGCTGATACGGCTGGTGTCGACGCGCAGGCACAGCGGCGGATGCGTGTTGTTCGCTGCCAGTATGGACTCGAGTTCGTCCGGCCAGGCGGCGCGCAGCGCCTCTACCAGCCAGTCCGGGTGCGCGTGGCGTGCGGCCAGATTGCGATCGACCGCGGCGAGCAGCGTGTCCCGCTCGCGCAGGAACCGGCGCAGCACGGCGTTGACCAGTCCGGCGGCCCGATCGAGCCCGAGGTAACGCGCGGCATCGACCGCCGCGGCCACGGTGGTCGAGGGCGCATGCGCGGAGTATTCGAGCTGGTGGGCGCCGCAGACGAGGAGCGAGCGCAAGCGCGCGTCGGTCTGCATGCCGGGACGCGCGAGCAGCGGCAGCACCGCCGGCGCCAGGCGCAGGTACCAGCGCAGTGTTCCGAGCGTGACCGCGTTGATCGCGGCACGCTGCGGCTCGTGCAGCGGCGCCGCCAGCGCCGCATCGGCGCTCAGGCCCTCGTCGAGCACCGCGGTCACGGCACGCGCCGCGCCGGCCAACACCAGCGTCGCCGTCCCGGGCGGGCGGGCGGGCGCGTGCGCACTGCGGCCGGCTCTCATGGTGAACCGAACTTCAGGCCGTCGAGCGGATGGCTGTGCGCGAATTCTGCGGCACTCACCACGCGGCGTCCGGCGCACTGGAGCCGCTCTATCGCCAGCACGCCGGTACCACACGCGACCTGCAGGTGCGAATCGACGAGCCCCAGCATGGTGCCGGGGATCGCCGCGGCGGACGCCGCGGCGCGCGATGCGGTTTCAGGCTGGGTCTGTTCCTCGGTCGGCGCTTCCCATGCGTCTGCCTGCCAGATGCGAAGCTGTAGTCCATCGAGTGAGGTTTCCGCAACTGGCCAAGGGTTGCAGCCCTGCACCTGGCGCGCGATGTCGGCGGCGCTCGCCGACCAGTCGATCAGCGCCTCGTGCTTGGCAAGCTTGTGCGCGTAAGTCACGCCCTCGGTTGGCTGCGCACGCGGCGTAGCCGTGCCCGCCTCGAGCGCTGCGATCACGGTGAGCAGCAGCTGCGCCCCGCTGCGCGCCAGTACTTCGTGCAGCGCGGCGCTCGTCATGCCGCGCATGATCGGTTCTTGCTGCTGCGCGAGTATGGGTCCGGTGTCGAGGCCGGCATCCATCTGCATGATGGTCACGCCGCTCGCGGCATCGCCAGCCAGCACCGCGCGCTGGATTGGCGCCGCGCCGCGCCAGCGCGGCAGGAGCGAGGCGTGGATGTTCAGGCACCCGAGCCGCGGCAGTTCGAGCACCTCGCGCGGCAGGATCAGGCCGTAGGCCACTACCACGAGGAGTTCGCTCTGCCACTCGCGCAGCACAGCGCGTTCCATCTCACTCGCCAGCCGCGCGGGCTGCGCCAGCGGAATGCCGAGTTCCAGCGCGCGACGCTTGATGGGGCTGGCGCGCAGCGCGCGGCCGCGCCCGGCGGGCCGGTCGGGCTGCGTCAGCACGCCCACCACTCGATGTTCCGACGCGGCCAGTGCATCGAGCGCCGGCAGGGCGAAGTCCGGCGTCCCGGCGAAAGCGATGCGCAGCATGGCGGGCGGCGGGGTCGCTAGATGACTTTGGCGCCGGTCGCAGAGCGCGCCGCGGCGGCCGGCCGCACCCTGGGCGCAGCGCCGCGCTCGCGCCGCTCTTTCTCCAGCCGGCGCCGGATGCGCTCGCGCTTCAGGCTGGAGAGGTAATCGACGAACAGCTTGCCCTCGAGGTGATCCATCTCGTGCTGCACGCACACCGCGAGGAGCCCATCCAGATCGCGCTCGAACCAGACGCCGTGCCGATCCTGGGCGCGCACCCGCACGCATGCCGCGCGCTCGATCGGTTCGAAGATCTGCGGCACCGACAGGCACCCTTCCTCGGACTGTTCCACGCCCTCGCTCGCCAGGATCTGCGGGTTGATGAACACCTGCGGCTCGCTGCGGGTCTCGCTGACGTCGACGACGATGAGCCGCAGGTGCACATTGACCTGCGTGGCCGCCAGGCCAATGCCCGGGGCCGCGTACATGGTCTCGAGCATGTCGTCGATGAGCCGCCCCAGCGGGGCGTCGAAAACCTGCACCGGGGCCGCGCGGGTGCGCAGCCGGGGGTCGGGGAATTCCAGTATCGTCAATTGCGCCATGGCGGCTTTTTGGAACCTCGGCTTGCGCCCATGTGATCCAGCGCACAAACTCCACACCGGACCATGTGCGTTTGGCAGCTATTGAGTTTATAACAGCTGCGGGTGGCCCATCCCACCCGGCCCCCGTATTAGGAGTGAGGGATGTTCCCCTATAAGACAATGAGCCTTCGCCGGTCGTTCCCCTTGGCGGCCGGGTTGAGCGCGCTTCTGGCCCTTGGCGGCTGCTCGCACGTGCGCCCCTGGTTCGGGCACGGTGACAATGCCGGTCCCCCCGCGCCGATGACCATGGCGCCGGAGAGCACGGCGCAGGCAGCAGCGCCGGCCGAGCCGCGCACGGTCACCTCGGACCTGCCCGACCTGCCGGACGCGGCCCCCGAATCCGAAACCACGACGACCGTCATTCCCGACGCCAGCGCCAATCTCAGCCCGACCGCGCCGAAGAGCTACGTCGTGCAAAAGGGCGACACGCTCTGGGCGTTGGCGGGCATGTTCCTGAAGGATCCCTGGCTGTGGCCCGAGATCTGGTACGTGAACCCCGAGGTCAGCAATCCGCACCGCATCTATCCGGGCGACACACTGCGCCTGGCAAAGGCAACGGACGGGAGCGGCGGCCAGGCCGTGGCCGTACAGCTGGTGCACGCCGGTGGCAACGCTACGCGGCTCCAGCCACTCCTGCGCAGCACGGAACTCGAAGCGCCGATCGCCAATATCCCCTATTCCGCCATAGCCGCGTTCCTCTCGCGTCCCGGCGTGCTGACGAAGAGCCAGGCCGAGGCCGCACCCTATGTGCTGGCGCTGCGCGACCGGCACATGATTGCCGGCGCGGGCAACGATATCTACGTGAGCCGCCTCAAGGCCAGCGAGGGCGAACGCTTCAGCGTGCTGCACGTCGGCGACAAACTGAAGGATCCGGATGGCCACAGGTCGCTCGGTTACCTCGCCAACTATGCCGGCGCCGCACAGGTCATCCGCGCGGGCGAACCGGCGCGCGTGCAGATCATCGAATCGGCGCGCGAAATCCTCGCCGGCGACGTGCTGGTGCCCGAGAGCGCCGGGACCGTGGGCGATTTCGTGCCGCATCCGCCGTCCACGCAGGTGCACGGGCGCATCCTCGCCGTGGTGAACGGCGTGCTGCTCGCCGGCCAGTTCCAGGCGGTCGCCATCAATCGCGGCAGCAACGACGGGCTCGAGCCCGGCCACGTGCTGCGCGTCAACGAATTGGCTCAGCAAGTCCGCGATCGCTGCGCGCGCATCACGGGCAACGGCACCTGCACGCGCTTGCGCGACACCAAACTCCCGGCCGAGGCCATAGGCGTGCTGCTGGTGTTCCGCGTGTTCGAGCACGTGAGCTATGCGCTGGTGGCCAGCGAAACCGCGCCGCTCGGCGTGGGCGATCGGGTGGTCACGCCCTGAAGACCCGCTGAATCTGCGCTGATCCATCGCAAAGGGCCCGCGGCAACGCGGGCCCTTTGCTTTATGCTCGGCACCAATGAGCGCCCGAACGATTGACGACCACGCCCGCTGGCTGGCCCTGGCTCGCGCACCCGGCCTGCACGTCGATCAGCTGCGCGATGCCAACGCCCTGGACGAGCCCACCGCACTGGTAGGCACCCGCGCTGCAGAGCTGGCCGCACGCGGCATCAGTGAGGCGGCGGCGGCCTGGCTCGCACGGCCCGACGAAGCCGTGCTCGATGGCGACCGCCGCTGGATGGAAGGCGCGGGTGTCCAGCTCATCGGCTTCGACAGCGAGCGCTATCCGCCGCTCCTGCGCCTCATAACGGCCGCTCCGGTCGCGCTCTACGTGCTAGGTTGCGCCGAGGTGCTGCTTTCCGCCCAGCTGGCGATCGTCGGCAGCCGCAACCCCACCGCCGGCGGCGCGCGCACCGCGCGCGACTTCGCCGCCTTCCTGGCGCGCGGCGGGCTGACGATCACCAGCGGTCTCGCGCTGGGAATCGACGCCGCAGCGCACGAAGGCGCGCTCGAGGGCCCACCCGATGGCCCACCCGGTGGCCCACCCGATAGCAAGGGGCGCACGGTGGCGGTCCTCGGCTGCGGGCTCGACCAGGTCTACCCGCCCGAGAACACTGCGCTCGCGGCCCGCATCGTGGCCGGCGGCGGCGCCCTGGTGAGCGAGTTCCCGCCCGGCACCGCCCCGCGCCGCGAGAATTTTCCGCGCCGCAACCGGCTGATCAGCGGGCTATCGCTCGGCACCCTGGTCGTCGAGGCGGCGCGCCAGAGCGGCTCCCTGATCACCGCCCGGCTGGCCAACGAGCAGGGTCGCGAGGTCTTCGCGATCCCCGGCAGCATCCACAATCCGCTGGCCCGCGGCTGCCACGAATTGCTGCGCCAGGGCGCAAAACTCGTCGAGAGCGCCTCCGACATCATCTCCGAGCTCAAGATTCCTTTTACAAAACAAGATATTACAGAACCGGGTAAAGGGGCCCCGGCGGGGGCGGCCAAGGCCCATGGGTTGGACAAGGACTATGAAATCCTGTTAGATGCGCTCGGGTTCGAGCCCCAGAGCATCGATGCTCTGGTAGACCGGACCGGTCTTCAGAGCCCTCACCTGGCGTCCATGCTGCTGATCCTCGAACTCGAGGGAAGGGTTGGACCGCATCCGGGTGGGCGGTATGCACGGGTCAATTGAGTAGCCTCAGGTCAATGGAAAACACCGTATTCGACATACTGGTCTACGTCTTCGATCACTACCTGTTCGAAGAGCTGCCGGCGATCGCGGAACGGGCTGATATTGCCCGCGACCTCGAAGATGCCGGCTTCCGCGGCGCCAACGTCGAGCGGGCGCTCGACTGGCTGGCCGAGCTGGCCGACGAGCGTGCCCGCCCGGGGTTGCGCGCCGACGAGCGCGCGTTCCGCCTCTACACCGCCGAGGAATGCCAGCGGCTGGACGCCGCTGCCAGGGGGCTCCTGCTGTCGCTCGAGCGCGGCGGCATCCTCTCGACCACCCAGCGCGAAATCGTCATCGATCGGCTGCTGGCGCTCGACGCCGAAGAGCTGAGCCTCGAGCAGGTGAAGTGGGTGGTGCTCATGGTGCTGTCCTGCCAGCCGGGCGAGGAAGCAGCCTGCGAGCGCATGGAAGACATGGTGTACGAACTGCCCGCGCAGGTACCGCATTGAGCGGGCAGGAAATCAGCGGCAGTCATGACCCGCGGCCCGCCCGCGGTTTTTCATTTTAGGAACCTCTGAAGTTTAAGGCATGGCCGACAACCTCGTCATCGTCGAATCGCCCGCCAAGGCGCGCACGATCAAGAAGTACCTGGGCAAGGACTACGAGGTCCTGGCCTCCTATGGGCACGTGCGCGACCTGGTGCCGAAGGAAGGCGCGGTCGATCCCGAGCACGACTTCGCCATGCAGTACCGCCAGATCGAGCGCAACGAAAAGCACGTCACGGCGATCTCGAAGGCGCTGAAGAAATCCACGACGCTGCTGCTGGCGACCGACCCCGACCGCGAGGGCGAAGCCATCGCCTGGCACCTGCACGAGATCCTCAAGGAACGCGGCGAACTCAAGGGCAAGACCACGCAGCGCGTGGTGTTCCACGAGATCACCAAGAACGCGATCCGCGAAGCGGTCACGCATCCGCGCGAGCTGTCGCTCGACCTGGTGAACGCGCAGCAGGCACGGCGTGCGCTCGATTACCTGGTGGGCTTCAACCTCTCGCCGTTGTTGTGGAAGAAAGTGCGACGCGGTCTGTCGGCCGGGCGCGTGCAGAGCCCGGCGCTGCGCATGATCTGCGAGCGCGAGGACGAGATCGCCGCGTTCGTGCCGCAGGAATACTGGACCATCGACGCCGAGGGCGAGCACAGCGAGCAGACTTTCCCGCTCAAGCTGGTGGAATATTCCGGCCGCAAGGTCGAGCAATTCAGTTTCACCGACGAGACCGGCGCGCGCGGCGCCGAGAGCGCGCTGCGCAGCGCCACCGGCGCCGGCGACGCGCTGAAGGTCCTGACGATCGACCGCAAGCAGCGGCGCCGCAATCCTTCGCCGCCCTTCACCACCTCGACGCTCCAGCAGGAAGCCTCGCGCAAGCTCGGTTTCTCCGCGCAGCGCACCATGCGCATCGCGCAGCAGCTGTATGAAGGCGTCGACATCGGCGAGGGCAGCGTCGGTCTAATCAGCTACATGCGTACCGACTCGGTGACGCTGGCGGCCGAAGCGGTCACCGAGATCCGCGCCACCATCGAGAAGCTCTACGGCAAGGAATCGCTGGCCGAAGAGATCCGCATCTACAAGACCAAGTCGAAGAATGCTCAGGAAGCGCACGAAGCGGTGCGTCCGACCTCGGCAGCGGTGGTCCCGGCCGATATCGAAAAATATCTCGACGCCGATCAGTTCAAGCTTTACGCGCTCATCTGGAAGCGCGCGGTCGCCTGCCAGATGGCGCACGCCGTGTTCGACACGGTCGCGGTCGACATGCTGGCGGGGCCCGACGGCCCGCAGCGCCACCTGCTGCGCGCCAACGGCTCGACGCTGGTGAAACCGGGCTACATAGCCGTCTACCAGGAAGGGCGCGACGACGCCGCGGAAGACGATGGCGATCACATGCTGCCGGCCATGCAGGTGGGCGACCCGGTACGCCTCGCCGCGCTCCATCCCGAGCAGCACTTCACCGAACCGCCACCGCGCTACACCGAGGCCTCGCTGGTCAAGGCGCTCGAAGAACACGGCATCGGCCGGCCTTCGACCTATGCCTCGATCATCTCGACGCTCCGCGACCGCGAGTACGTCGACATCGAGAACCGGCGCTTCACGGCGACCGACATCGGCCGCATCGTCGGCAAGTTCCTGACCGAGCACTTCCACCGCTACGTGGAATACGGTTTTACCGCCGCGATGGAAGACGAGCTCGACGCGGTCGCGCGCGGCGAGGAACCGTGGACCGTGCCGCTCACCAAGTTCTGGAAACCCTTCATCGACCAGGTCGAGCTGATCGAAAAGACCGTGTCGCGAGAACAGGTCGCGCAGGCACGCGAGCTCGGGCGCGACCCGGTGAGCGGCAAGCCGGTCACCGTGCGCATGGGCCGCTTCGGTCCCTTCGTGCAGATCGGCACCAAGGACGATGTCGAGAAACCGCGCTTCGCGGGCCTGCGACCAGGCCAGAAGATGGACTCGATCCAGCTCGCCGACGCCTTCGAGCTGTTCAAGCTGCCCCGCACGCTCGGCACCACCGCCGGGGGCGACACCGTGCTCACGGCCATCGGACGCTTCGGCCCCTACATCAAGTACGGCGCCAAGTACGTCTCTCTTAAAGAGGACGACCCCTACACCGTCACGCACGAGCGCGCGCTCGAGGTGATTGCGGCCAAGGTTCTGGCCGATGCCAACCGCATCATCCAGGAATTCCCCGCGGAGAAGATCCAGGTGCTCAACGGCCGCTACGGCCCCTACATCACCGACGCGGCGAAGAACGCGCGCGTGCCCAAGGACCGCGATCCCAAGACCCTCACGCTCGAGGAATGCCAGGCCCTGCTGGCCGTGGCGCCCGCGAAGGGCACGCGCGGGCGCTTCGGCCGCAAGCTGCCGGCGAAGGGTGGTGCCAAGACCGCGGCCGCGGCCGACGTGCCGGCAGGCGATGGCGTGAACACGACGTCGGCGAAGGCAAAAACGAATCCCAAAGGCAAAGCCAAGGCCAAACCCAAGGCGAAAGCCAGGGCGAAGGGCAAGGCACCGGCGGCAGCCGGCAAGAGCGTGAGCGCGACGGACGATATGTCCGACGCGGAGACACCGCCGAAGATGGTTGCCGCTGAAAGCAGGGCCTCGAAGCGCGGTTAGCTGTCCGGTCGCGCGCATGAAATACCGCCACAGTTTTCATGCCGGGAATTTCGCCGATGTGCACAAGCATGTCACCTTGCTGGCGCTGATCGCAGCGCTCCAGCGCAAGGAAAAAGGGTTTCTCTATCTCGAGACCCACGCCGGACGCGGCCTCTATGACCTGCACAGCGCCGATACCCACCAGGGGGCCGAGGCGCGACTCGGCATCGGCCTGCTGCAAGCCGCCGGTGGCAGCCACCCGCAGATCAGTGCGTTCCTCGAGGCACTGGCCCGCGCCCGCACAAATTGCCACGAGCCGGATGCCTACGCCGGCTCGCCGGTGCTGGCTGCATTGTCGCTGCGCGCCCAGGACCGCGGCGTCTGCTGCGAGATCCAGGCTGCCGAGTGCCGCGCGCTCGAGCGCGCGCTGAACATTTACCCGCGCATGCGCTGCGAGTGCATCGACGGCTACCAGGGACTGGCCGCGCAGCTGCCGCCGCCCGAGCGGCGCGCGCTGGTGTTGATCGATCCGCCCTACGAAGAGCAAAGCGACGACCTCGCGCGCGCCGGCGATGCGATCGGCAAGGTGCTGGCGCGCCTCGCCAATGCCGTCGTCGCGCTGTGGTACCCGATCAAGGACGATCGCGATCTCGCGCCCTGGCTGGCGCGCATGGCGGAGCAATTGCCAGCCCCCGCGCTGGTCGCGGAGCTCTGGGTGCATCCGCGCGACGCACGCGTCGGGCTCAACGGCTCGGGGCTCCTGATCGTCAACCCGCCCTACCAGCTTGACGTAGAGATGCAGGAGTGGCTTCCTGAGCTGGGCGCCGCGCTGGGCGCCACGCGCCAGGGCGGCACCACGGTCAGATGGATCGCGCATGAACAGCATTGATCGCTACGCGGTCATCGGCTCCGGCATCGGCCACAGCCGCTCGCCGCAGATCCACGCGCTGTTTGCGAAAGCCACGAAGCAGGCGCTCGAGTACTCACTCATCGACGTGCCGCCGGCCGCGTTCGTATCGGTGGTGCGCAATTTCTTCAGGGACGGCGGCCGCGGGCTCAACGTCACCGTGCCGCACAAGGAGGCGGCGCTGCGCCTTTCCGACAGCCTGACGCCGCGCGCGCAGCGTGCCGGCGCGGTGAATACGCTGGCCAGCGCCGCAAATGGCAAGCTGCTCGGCGACAACACGGATGGCGCGGGGCTGGTGCGTGACCTCACCGTCAACCTCGGCTGCAAACTCCGCGGCGCGCGCGTGCTGCTGCTCGGCGCCGGCGGCGCGGCGCGCGGCGTGATCGCACCGCTCCTCGAGGCCGGCGTCGCTACACTGGTGATCAGCAATCGTCACGGCGCCCGCGCCAGGCAGCTGGCACGCGAATTCGCCGACCTCGGCCCGGTCACGGCCGCGCCGGCCGCGAACGCCGCCAGCCTGGGCCG
>JANYLH010000084.1 GCA_025357915.1 Gammaproteobacteria bacterium | reverse complement strand
AAGGGAATTGAGCTGATGAGGATCAGCGCCGTGATGTGGGCATTGAGCGGGGCCTCACGGGCCAATTCATGCTCACTTGTGCCTAAGAATCAGCGTACCAGTGGGTTTCGCAAGTCCAGCGTCGAGGCCTGAGTCCCCGCGCACGCGCGGGGGCTCGGGCCGAGACCGTCGCAGCATCTGAACCAGGCGTCGCACAGTCAGCTGTGCAGAGCTTCCCTAGATAGCAACGCTGTTCACGGGAACCCCTGGCGTCGTGGCTGAGCACGTTTGGCGCGGCCCGGATGAGCGTTACGAGCAGCTGAAACGATAGGTTCGGCAGTGTGATCTCGGTGCCCGATCGCGAGACGCGCTGCTGTCCGATATCAACGCGCAGCTCACCGACCAGGTAGACCTCGCTACCCACGTCGGTTGTGGCGTGTGGCGTCTGGTTCATTCGCACCGCGCCATCACCGATGGCCTATTTCGCCTTCAGCCCGAGTTTCTTGCGCGCTTCCACCGGGCCCATCACCCGGGCGCCGAGGCTCTCGATGATCTTCACCGCGCGCTCCACCAGCTGCGCATTGGATGCCAGCACGCCCTTGGACAAATACAGGTTGTCCTCGAGGCCGACACGCACGTTGCCGCCGGCGACCACGGCCTGCGCGACCATGGGCATCTGCATGCGTCCGATGGCGAATGCGGCCCAGTTGGCGCCCGCTGGCAGCGCGTTGCGCATCGCGAGCATGGTCTCGGAATCGGCCGGGGCGCCCCAGGGAATGCCCAGGCAGATCTGGAACATGGGCGGACTGGTGATGTGGCCTGCTTCCATCAGGTGCTTGGCCAGCCATATATGCCCGAGGTCGAACACTTCCAACTCCGGCTTGACGCCCCAGCCCTTGACCATTTCAGCCATCTTCAGCAGGTACTGCGGGGTGCTGATATAGAGTTCGTTGTCGCCGAAATTCATGGTGCCGCAATCAAGCGTGCAGATTTCCGGCCGCAGCAGCTCCACGTGCGCCAGGCGCTGCTCGGGGCCGATCATGTCCGTGCCCGGCCCCGGGCGGCTGGGGTCGTCCTTGTCCAGGATCCAGGTGCCGCCCATGCCGGCCGTGAGGTTGAGGATCACGTCGGTATCGCTGCCGCGCACCAGATCGACGACCTGGCGGAACAGCTCGACGTCGCGTCCGCCCTTCCCGGTCTTCAGATCACGAACGTGAACGTGCGCGACCGCCGCACCGGCCTTGGCGGCCGAAATGACCGCATCGGCGATCTGGCGGGGGGTGACCGGAAGATCCGGATGCTTGCTCCATGAATCCCCTGCTCCGGTAACCGCACAGGTGATGATGACGTTGTGGTTCATGGACGCTCCTGTGGCGTGAATACTGTCACCCTTGATGATAAACCAGTATGCGCCGGCTCCCGAGTCAAAAGTTATCAGCATTCCCGTGCATGGTTGCCGCCCCATGGCCTTGTCCGTAGCATGGCGCCGGGACGCACAGGCCGAAATGACCGAGACTGAAACCAGGGACACCGAGCAGCGAAAGCCCGCGAGGGTTTTTCTCAGCTATTCGCGCGAGGATCAGGCGCAGGCCCAAGCCGTTGTCGCGGTCCTGACACAGGCCGGGTTCGAGGTCTGGTGGGATGGCCTGCTGGTGGGCGGCGCGGCGTACGCGAATGCCATTGAGGAAGCGCTCGAAGCCGCGGTCGCGGTGGTGGTGTTGTGGTCGCGCGCCTCGATCAGCTCGGACTGGGTGCGCGACGAGGCGGCGCGCGGGCGGGACCGCGGCTGCCTCGTGCCGGTGTCGCTCGATGGCTCCGAGCCGCCGCTCGGGTTCCGGCAATACCAGGTCATCGATCTGTCGAACTGGCGCGGCAAGGCCGAGGACATGCAGATCCGCGCCGTCGTGCAGGCGGTGCACTCCGCGCACGGCGCGCCGCCGGCTACGCCGCGGCCGCTGCAGCGCTTGCCGGGCCGGCAGGCGGGGCGCCGCCGCTTGCTCATCGCCGGCGGGAGTCTCGCGGTGGCTACCCTGGGCGGCGGCTTGTTTGCCTGGCGCCACGGCCTGATCGGCGGGACGGGCGCCGCGGGCAACAGCGTGGCGGTGCTGCCGTTCGCGAATCTCAGTGGCGATGCGGGCCAGGGTTATTTCTCCGACGGCCTGGCTGCCGAAGTGCGCGCGGAACTGGCGCGCAACAGCCACCTGCAGGTCATCGGCCAGGTGTCATCGGAAACTTTTCGCGACAGCAAGCTCGGTGCCGCCGGCATCGCGCAGGGGCTCGGGGTTGCCTACCTGCTCGACGGCAATGTGCGACGCTCCGGCAAGGCCTGCCGGATCGGCGCCGAGCTCATCGACGGCAGATCCGGGTTCAGTCGCTGGGCGCAGACCTTCGATCGCTCCATCGAGGATATCTTTGCGGTGCAGAGCGAGATTGCCGGCGCGGTGGTTGCCGCCCTGACGAGGGAAATGAAGAGTGCGCAGGGCAGTGCTGCGGAACCGGTGCCGGGCGAAGCCGTTTCGGGCGGCACGACGAACGTGGCCGCGTTCGACGCCTACCTGCGCGGCCGTGCCGCCTACAACCTCTACGAGGGTGAAGCCTCGGACCGCGCCGCCCTGGCTGATTTCGAGGCCGCCATCGCTGCCGATCCGAAGTTCGCCGCCGCACACGCCGCGCGCTCGCGTTCACTGATTGTCATCGCCAACCAGTACACGGACGCGGCCCACACGGCGGCGCTCTACGATGCCGGCATCGAGGCCGCGCGGACCGCGATCGCGCTGGCGCCCGGTTTTGCGGACGCGCATTCCGCGCTCGCTTTCGCGCTCTTCCAGGGACGGCTTGATATCCGGGGTGCGCGCCAGCCCTACGAACTGTCCCGGCAACTGGGTCCGGGCGACGCGACCGTGATGGGACGCTACGCGCTCTACTGCGCGGCGACCGGCCGCGCGGTCGAGGCCTTGCCGGCAATGCAACGGGCGCAGCAACTCGATCCGCTCAACCCGCTCGTGCACCGGGCGATGGGCAGCGTGCTCTATGCGGCGCGCCGTTACTCCGAGATGCTGCCGCACATCAGGCGGGCGCTGGCTATCAACCCGAAGCTTGCCAGCGCCCACGCGGCGATCGGCAACGCGCTGCTCATGCTCGGGCGCGTGGGGGCGGCGCGCGATGCCTACCTGGCCGAGCCGCAATTGCTCCTGCGCCTGACCGGGTTGGCGATCGTCGAGAAGCAGCTGCGGCGCCACGCGGCGGCACGTGCAGCCATGAACCGGCTGGTCAACGAGCTGGGTGACAGCGCGCTGTACCAGCAGGCCGAGGTGCACGCGCAATGGGGTGAGCGGGATGTTGCGATGAGCTTTCTGGCGCGCGCCCGGGCGCTCGGGGATTCCGGCCTGATCTATACGCTTACCGACCCCTTCCTGGACCCGCTGCGATCGCTGCCGCAGTTCGCCGGGTTGCTTCGGCAACTGGGATTCGACTAGGCTGGCTTGCCCCAGTACCGGGGCAGGGGGAGAGAATAATGATCAAGCGAATCGCGACCACCGCCCTGATTCTGTCCGGAGCCCTGGCACTGGCCGGCTGTGCGCCGAAGGCCGAGGCCCCGGCTCCGGCCGCTGCCCCGACCGAGGCGCCCGCCGCCGCTCCGGCTGCTGCGCCCGCGGAAGCGACGCCGGCCCAGCCTGCGATGCCCGACAAGAAGGACGCTTCACAGGGCGGCGGCGAACATCTCTGAGCGGCACTCCGGTTAACCCGCTGCGCCCGGTCTGCGGCCGGCGCAGCGGGCCGGTGTCTGCGATGCACGTGAAGCCGCGCTAGGGCGCGGCGTTCAGCACGTCGTCGATCCATTCCACATACGCGCCAACACGCGTGTAGACGCCGGGCCTGGCGTCGGCGCTGCAGTCGGCAATGCCCCAGCTCACGACGCCCACGAGGTAGTTCGGCCTGCCGCCCGTGAACACCACCGGCCCGCCGCTGTCGCCCAGGCAGGTCTTGCGGGCCGGCGCACCCGCACACAGCACGCCCGGATTCAGTTTGTCGGTGGAGGCGCCGAGCTTACTCGCGCAGTGCGGCTCGCTCTCCACCGTGAGGGCCACCTGCATCAGTACCGCGGATGGTGCGAAACCCGGTCTGTTGCGGGTCTTGCCCCAGCCGGTGACGGTTACGCCCGCACCCTCGTCGGGTGCCGGGCCGCGGTGCAGGAGGATCGGGCGTACCTTGGTCCGGTCACGCCGTAACCACTGGTTATCGACCACGAAATGCACGAGCGCGATGTCGTCGTGGTACAGGTCGTCTGGATTCCAGCCCGGGTGCACCACCGCGCAGTCGATCCTGAAGGTGATGCCATCGTCTTTCGACACGTCTGCCGCGCCGAGACGGACGCGAAAGCCCTCGATCACCATGTTTGCCGCCACGCAGCGCGACAGCGCGACGTTCTTCGCGCGCGACACGGTCAGGTCCGCGCGGCGCTCACTGAAGCCGGGCTTCAGCAATGGGTCCGATTCCTCTTCATTGACCAGCACGCAGTGCGCCGCGGTCACGACCCAGCCCTCGGCGACCAGCGCTCCGCCGCACCAGTGCTGCAACTGCCACTTCGGCCGGTCCTCTTTTGGTTGGCGCCGCAGGTGTCCCGCCCATTGCTCCGCAGTGATGACCCGGTAGATTTCCACCTGCCACGCCGCTGAGCCCGGCGTCACGGGCATGCCGCCAAAAGAGCGGCTGTCGGACTGCGCAGCGGCGCTCGAATTTCCGGCGCCGGCGCCTCGCTTTTTGGGCGGAGCCGCTCGCTCTACGGTCGGAATGCGCGATGGCGAACGGAGTTCGGGTTCATCGGCCTCGCTCGGGGCGGGGTCGGCGGCCGCCATTGTGAGGGTCGCCAGCAAGGTCGCGGCGCAGGTTGCGGCGCAGGTTGCGGCGCGCCTGGCCCGGCTACGGGACAACGGGCTCTGCCGGCGCTTCCTGGATCTCGACCTCAGTCAGCGATTCGCTTTGCCTGCCCCCCAGGTCGCTCACGATGAACCCGGCCAGGTAGGTGCCTGGCGGAACGTCGTTGCGGCCGACCTTGAGATCATCGGCGTCCGTGATGCGCAATATCTGGTCAGCCCCCTCGGCGTGGGACGGGCGCTCGTTCCCCGCGGCATCGATGATCACGTAGACCGGTCGCAACTGGTCGCCCGCGTCCAGTTCGATCTCGCGGGGGCCGTGGCGCGTGTACTCGACCGCATAGATGAAGTCGCCGCGCACCTCGTCGTCGTCGCTGTCGTCATCGCCCGTGAATTCGAGTTCGAAATTCAGCGTCACGTCGAGCCATTCGTTCGTGCCGTTGAGGCGCAGTTGCGCCGGCACTGCGGCCCAGTACACGTCATCATCGTTGCCATCGACGATGTCTTCGAAGCTGGTGATGGGTGCGAGCAACTCGTTGTCCTGGTCGCTGATCGTGAACCACTTGCCGTCCCAGTCCTCGTTGAGATCGCCGGCTGCGTCCAGATCGATCGGCACGGCGCCCAGCACGACCCGCTCGCCATTGACGCTGCGTGCGAGCACGAAGTTGGCCTCGTCGATTTCATCCGGGTTCACCTTCGTACCGATCTTCACCGAACTCCCGTGGCCCGCCATCCTGCCGGATGGCGCCAGGGAACTGAGCGCGGGCTTTGGCCGGTTGCGCTCCTGGGCACTCGCCGGGAACGCGGTGTAGCTCTGCAGGAATGGAAACCAGCGGTTGCCCCCGGCAAAAGTCGTTTCGTTGTACGAGGCCTTGCCACGCACGTTGAGCGTGGTCTGGTCGGGCGGAAAAAAGATCGACAGTCCGTTGGCGTGCGGGCGGGCCTCGCTGTGGATGTTGTACACCACGGCCTGGCTGACCGCGGCGATCACCGCGTCTGCCGCGGCCGCGCTGGCCTCGTCCTGGGAATGCTTCTTGATGTTCTGGGCGACGTGCACCAGGTCGTAGACTTCCGAGCCCGGCGGCGCCGGGCCGGGGGTACCGGTACGCCCGAATTCCTCGGCTTCGTTGCGGGCCTGGGCCACCTGGATCCAACCGCCGTGCCCGGCGTGCGTCAGGAGTGAATCCGCTCCGTTGCCCAGGTTGGCGACCGCTGTGCTGATCGGCGCCACTTTGTCCAGGTCGATGACCGCGAGCGTGAGCGCCTTGGCCTTTTGCTGCAGAGCGCGCTGCGGCGACTTCACGTAGTAGTTGTGATAGGTGTCGACGATGACGCGGCCCAGCGCCGCGCCGTCCATCGTCGGGGTGCGCGCCAGCGTTGCCAGCAGCGGCTCGTAGTCCCAGCCATCGGACGGCTCGATCTCCTCCGAGGCCACCATGTAGTGTGCGGCTGGCGCCAGTGTCCTGGCGACCTCGAGATTGCCCATCACACAGGCATCGAAGCCAATCAATTCGAAGCGACCGGTCGTCCTGGTGACGCCCGCGATCGCCGCCGCCAGCTCGTCGACGGACAGGCTGTCGTCATCACTGGTTTCATCCACCGCGACGCCCGCCCAGGCCATGCCATGATCGCCGATGATCAATCCGTAGCGCTGCGCCGGGAAGTCTTCGGTTGCGCCCTTGAGAAAGCGCGCCAGCGTCGTCGGGTTCCCCATGTCGGTCTCGCCCCAGTCGGCGATCTCGCGCAGTTTATTGTGCTCCACCCGCAGCAGCTTGGTCGTGGTCCAGTTGGGCAGGTTCGCGACCGCATCGTTCGAATATTTGCGGTCGCCGCGCGGATGGCGCGCGGCCAATACGATGATGTTCACGGCATCGGTGCTGCCGACCTTGAGCATGTCCTCAAGGTTCTTGATCAGCGGCCGCTCAAGATCGTTGTCAGCATCGAGGTAGAACATGAGGGTCCATGAGGCCCGGACAGCTGGCCCGCTTGGCTCGGGCGGAGCGTCGGCGTGGGCGGGCGCCGTCAGCGCGGTACACAGCAGCAGCACGGTGGACACGAGCCGCTTCGGGAATGGGTGCACGTTGACTACTCCGGATCCGGGCCCGTGGGGGCGTTGCGCTGCAGTCATGCCAGGTGGCGTCAGCATAGAGCACCGAGGTGCGCCCGGCGAGCCGCGCGTCGCCAATGGCACAGCGGTCGCCGCTGAAAGCGCTGCGGGCCGTGCTAGGCTCGTGTGCGGTCCGCCGCAATCATAGGAGCCGGCATGCTTGCGCAGGAATACACGACCCACGATGCGACCGCGCTGGCGGAACTGGTCCGCCGCGGCGAGGTTACGCCGCTCGAGCTGGTGGACGCCGCGATCGAGCGCATCGAGGCACTGAATGCGACGCTGAACGCCGTGGTGGAGAAGGGTTATGCCGCGGCGCGTGCCGGTGCCGCGAGCGCGGTGCGCAGCGCGCCGCTCGGCGGCGTGCCGTTCCTCGCCAAGGACATGAACATCGAGGTCGCAGGGCTCCACCTGACGGCGTCTTGTCGCGCGCTTGCCTCGCTCCCCGCGGCGACAGTCGACGCGCCGCTGGCGGCGCGCTGGCGCGAGGCGGGCCTCGCGATACTCGGCCGCACCAACACCCCGGAATGGGCTGGCGAGTTCGTCACTGAACCCACCTGGCGTGGTCCGACGCGCAATCCCTGGGACCTGGCGCGGAGCCCCGGCGGCTCGAGTGGCGGTGCTGCCGCTGCGGTCGCGTCCGGCATGGTGCCCATCGCACATGGCACGGATTCCGGCGGCTCGATCCGCGTGCCGGCTGCGGCGTGTGGCCTGGTGGGATTGAAGCCGAGCCGCGGCTGGGTGCCGGTGGGACCGCATCACGACGAACTGGCCGGCGGGTTCGATTGCGAGCACGTGCTGACCCGAAGCGTGCGCGACTCGGCGCTGATGCTCGACCTGACGGCCTCGCCGGAGCCAACCAGCCGCTACCCGTGGCGCACTCCCGAGGTGCCGTTCGTGCGCGCGCTCGCGGGCGCCCTGCCGCGGCTGCGGATCGGCCTCGCGCTCAGGGCGCCGGGAGGCTTGGCACCGGCCGACGCGATCGGTGCGGCGGTCGAGGATATCGCCTCGCACCTCGCGCGTGCCGGCCACCAGCTGGTCCCGTTCGAGTACCCCGAAGGTGCCGGGATCGCCGAGGCGGGTGCCGTGATCTGGATGACGGCGATCGCCGAGGAAATCGATTACTGGAGTGCGCGGCTCGGGCGCTTGCTGCAGCCGGAGGAGCTCGAGGCGCTCACCCGCGCGAGCATCGAGGCGGGCAACCGATGGAGCGCGGTCGACTACGTGCGCGCACGCCGTGCCGCGACGCGCGCGACCGGCGCGATGGCGCTGTCCTTTGAATCCATCGACGTGCTGCTGCTGCCGACGACCGCGACGCTGCCGCCGCTGACCGGCACGATCGATGGACGGACGAACGCGTTCTCGCTCGAGCGCTGGAACGAACTCTCGTACCAGTACGCGCCCTACACGGAATTGTTCAATATCACCGGGCAGCCCGCGATCTCGCTGCCGCTTGCCGAGGCGGGCGTCGAGGGGTTGCCGATCGGTGTGCAGTTCGCCGCTCCGCTCGGGCACGATGCCAGGCTCCTGAATCTGGCGGCCTGGCTCGAGCGGGAGCGGCCGTGGGCGGGACGGCTCGCCACGCTGCGCCAGCGCCTGGCGGCGCAGGTGACTGCGAGCGCCTAGACCCGGCTGCAAACGGCCACCGCTCCGGGTCGCGTGGATCCGCCGGGGCGGAGTACCATGTCTCCATATATGGAACAGCAACACCCCCAGCCGCTGGGCGGCAACCAGATGCCCCGCTTCGCAGGTCCCGCGACCATGATGCGGCTCCCACAGTTTGCTTCCGCAGCCGGCCTCGATGCCTGCTTCGTGGGCGTGCCGCTCGACATTGGCACTTCGCTCCGCGCCGGCGCGCGCTTCGGGCCGCGCGACATCCGCCAGAACTCAGTGCTGATCCGCCCTTACCAGATGGCAACGCGGGCGCGGCCATTTGATTCCTTGCGGGTGGGCGACATCGGCGACGTGGCCATCAACACCTTCAACCTCGAGAAATCCATTGCGATCATCGAGGCCGCCTACGACGGAATTCTCGCGACCGGCTGCAAGCCGCTCACGATGGGCGGCGATCACACCATCGTGCTGCCGATCCTGCGTGCCATGCGCCGCAAGTACGGCCCCGTAGGGCTCGTGCACGTCGACGCCCACGCGGACGTGAACGACGAGATGTTCGGCGAGAAGATCGCGCACGGCACGCCGTTCCGCCGCGCGGTGGAGGAGGGCCTGCTCGATGGCAAGCGCGTGGCGCAGATCGGGCTGCGCGCGACCGGCTACGGTCCCGGTGATTTCGACTGGCCGCGGCAGCAGGGGTTCAGGGTCGTGCAGGCCGAGGAGTGCTGGCACCGTTCGCTCGTGCCGCTGATGGCCGAGGTCCGTAAGCAGCTGGGTCCGGGCCCCGTGTACCTGAGCTTCGACATCGATGGGCTCGATCCGGCCTTTGCGCCCGGCACCGGCACGCCGGAGATCGGCGGGCTCACCACCATTCAGGGCATGGAAATCATTCGCGGCTGTCGCGGCCTGGACCTGGTCGGCTGCGACCTGGTCGAGGTCTCGCCCCCCTACGACCCGTTCGGCACGACCTCGCTGCTGGCGGCGAACCTGCTCTATGAAATGCTGTGCGTGCTGCCTGGCGTGGAATCACAACCCGCCTGAGGCTTGATCCCGGTCAAGGCGCGCGCGCACGCTTGCGCGTTCACTGGACTCACCGGAGGCCAGTGATGATCGGCGTCATCGATATCGAGCGCGAAGCGCGCTGGCTGCGCGCCATTGCGCGCAGCAACGAGGATCCGATACCCCGCGGCATTGCGCTGCGCATCTGGTGCGGCCAACGCGATGCCTCGCGCCTGCTGCAGCGCTTGTACCGTGAAATAGAGCTGATCGCGCCGCTGCTGGCGCGCGATCGCGAGGTCGTGCAGCTCCTGTTTGCCGGTGGTGCGGACGACGCCCTGTCGCCGGAGCAGCGGCGCGAGTTGTGGCGATCGCTGACGCGGAATTTCTGCCTCGCCGAGGGGATCGAGCCGGGCGGCGCGTCTGCCACTGCCGCGCCGGACGCGAGTGCGCAGGCCATGGATGTGCTCGGGCTGGGGCCGGGTGCCAGCAGCCGCTTTGGCGAGGTCTCCGCCGTAAATGCCGCCGATTCTGACGCCTACTGCCGCGCGCTCGACGCCGGTCACCTGCCGGTGATCGAGTGCGTCGCAGCGGAGCCGTGAGGCGATCCGTACCGGTAAGGCGTGGTGACCTTGCTATGATTCCCGCGTGGGGGAACTTTACAAGAGCGGCGCGGTGTTTGCGGACGACGGGAGCGAGCTGCAGTTCTGCTCCACCTGCGCCTTTGGTTCGGTGTGCCTGCCGGGCGGGTACGACAAGGAGGCGTTGCGCGCGCTCCACTGTCTGGTCGAGCACGTTGGGCCGTATCGCGAGGGCGAGTACATCTTCCGCACCAACGATCCGTTCGGCGTGATCTACGCGGTGCGCGGCGGCACCGTGAAGACCTGCACCGTGGACAGCCTGGGGCGCGAGCAGGTGCTGGGATTTTACCTGCCGGGCGAGATGATCGGCCTGAACGCCATCCATCCGGAGCGTTACCCCTGTGACGCGATCGCGCTCGACGCCGTATACCTGTGCCGTTTCTCGTTCCCGGCGCTGGCCACGGTCGCGTCGCAGATTCCCGGCATCCAGCAGCAGCTGTTCCGGTTGCTGAGCAAGGACATCGGTGCCGCCTCACAGCTGGCCGCGGACCGCAGCGCCGAGGAGCGCGTTGCCGCCTTTCTGCTGGGTATTGCCGGGCGGTTCGCGGCGCGCGGGTTTTCCGCTTCGGGTTTTCACCTGTCCATGGCGCGCACGGACATCGCCAACTACCTGCGGCTCGCCGCCGAAACGCTGAGCCGCGTGCTGCGCCGGTTCCAGGACCAGGGCCTGCTGGCGGTCGAGGGACGCGAGGTCGAAATACGCGATCCGCAGGCACTGCAGGCACTGGCGCGCGGGGCTTAACAGCACCGGTTGACGCAGATCAAGGCGTCTGCCGGGTGCCGCGCGCAGCATTTGCGCTGCAGCAGGGTTTCCGGGAGCAACTGATCATGAAATGCACCGCCGTCTTTCTCCTTTTGGCCGCCGCCTTTGCGCTGCCCGTTGTCCATGGCGACACGGGCGGATCGGCGGCTGGCGATTTCGGACCGCCACAGGGCGAGCCGATCAAGGCGATCCTCACCAGTCCACCGCTGGTGCCACCGCCGACACACCGCAACTACCCGGCCAAGGTCATCGTCGACCTTGAAGTGCGCGAAATCGAGAAGGACATCTCCGAGGGCGTGAAATACACCTTCTGGACTTTCGGCGGCACGGTGCCGGGCAGTTTCATCCGCGTGCGTCAGGGCGACACGGTGGAGTTCCATCTGAAGAACCACCCCGATGACAAGATGCCCCACAACATCGATCTGCACGCGGTCACCGGTCCGGGCGGCGGTGCGGCTTCCAGTTTTACGGCGCCGGGCCACCAGTCGCAGTTCACTTTCAAGGCGCTTAATGCGGGCCTGTACGTGTATCACTGCGCCACCGCGCCGGTCGGCATGCACGTGGCCAACGGCATGTACGGGCTGATCCTGGTCGAGCCGCCCGGCGGCCTGCCGGAGGTCAATCGCGAGTACTACGTGATGCAGGGCGACTTCTACACGGTCGGCAAGTATCGCGAGAAGGGCACGCAGCCCTTCGACATGCAGAAGGCGATCGACGAGAACCCGACCTACGTGCTGTTCAATGGCTCCGAGGGCGCACTGCTGGGCGACAAGGCGCTGCCGGCCAAGGTCGGCGACACCGTGCGTCTGTACGTCGGGAATGGGGGCCCAAACCTCACCTCTAACTTCCATGTCATCGGCGAAATCTTCGACAAGGTCTACACCGAGGGCGGCACGCACTACCAGGAGAACGTGCAGACCACGATGGTGCCCGCCGGTGGATCAGCCATCGTCGAATTCCACATGGAGGTGCCAGGCACCAGCATCATCGTCGACCATGCGCTGTTCCGCGCCTTCAACAAGGGCGCGCTGGGCATGATCAAGACGGAAGGACCGGAGAATAAGGCGGTGTATTCGGGCAAGGAGGTCGACAGCGCCTACCTCGGTGACAAGGCGGTGAGCGCGGCTCCGGTCGCGGCGGCGGCCTCGGCGAGCGCCAGTGGGGCATTGACCCTGCGGCAGCAGGTCGATGCGGGCAGGGCGCTGTTCAACGGCACCTGCTCGGTCTGCCACCAGTCAGGTGGCGAGGGCCTGGCCAATGTGTTTCCGCCGCTCGCGAAATCCGATTTCCTCGCGGCCGACCTGAACCGTGCGATTGGCATCGTGCTCAACGGACGCAGTGGCGCCGTCACGGTAAACGGCCAGGACTTCAATTCGGTCATGCCGCCGATGAGTCAGCTCAACGACGACGAGGTGGCGCACATCCTCACCTTCGTGCTCAACAGCTGGGGGAACCCCGGCGGGCAGATCAGTCCGGAGAAGGTCACCGAGGTCCGCGCCACTACCGTGCGTCCCAAGGGCGCTGCGCGCTGAGATCATGCGCCGTGCCACGCTCGCGCTGCTGCTGATGTCCGCTGCCGCGAGCGGCGGCGACTATCAGCACATCCCGGCCGGTACGTTCCAGTCGATGCTGCAGTACGAGGATGGCGCGGGACGCCGGCAGGTGGCTGCTTTCGAGTTGATGCCCGAGCCGGTCACGAACGCCGAGTTCCTGGTGTTCGCGCATGCCCATCCGCAATGGCGGCGTGACCGGGCGCTGCCGCTCTACGCGGAGCGCGATCAGTACCTTTCGCATTGGCAGGGATCCCTGTCTCTGGGGACCGGCGCGCTGCCACGGCAGCCCGTGACGCGCGTGAGCTGGTTTGCCGCCCGGGCCTACTGCGAGGCGCAGGGGGCACGGCTGCCGACCTGGGACGAATGGGAATACGTAGCAGCAGCCGATGAAACGCAGCGCGATGCGCGCAGCGATCCCGCCTGGGGGGCGCGCATACTCGACTGGTATGCGCGCAACTCGGCCGGCCCGCTTCCGGAGATCGGGCGCAACATGGCCAACGTCTATGGCGTCAGCGACCTGCATGGGCTGGTCTGGGAATGGACCGACGATTACTCATCCATGCTGGTGGTGGGCGACAATCGCAACCAGCAGGACTCGGAGCGCTACAAGTTCTGCGGCGCGGGGGCACTGTCGGTGGCTGATCGGGAAAACTACCCGGTCATGATGCGCGTGGCGCTGCTCTCGTCCTTGCGCGGGAGCGACAGCACTTCGAACCTGGGTTTCCGTTGCGCGCGGGGGTTGCCGTGAAAGTGCTCGCGCCGATCAGCCTCGCGCTGCTGCTGGCGGTCGCGCAGCCGCTACGGGCCGCCCCGGCCGCTGCCCCGGCGCACGAGCTGCCGGGCGATTCGGTCTGGAATCTGCCGGGCCACTTTACCGACCAGGCGGGGCGGCGTTTCTCGCTGGCCGGCCGGCGCGGTGAGCCGCAGCTCGTCGGTATGTTCTATGCCCGCTGCCAGCTGGTCTGTCCGATGCTGATCGAAACGGGCAGATCGATCGATCGCGCGCTGTCGCCTGGCGAGCGCGCCCGACTGCGCGTGTTGCTGGTGAGCCTGGATCCCGGGCACGACACGCCGCAGGTGCTGGCGCGCACGGCCAGGGAGCACGGCGTCGATACGCGCCGCTGGACGCTGGCGCGTACCGACGGCGTTACGGTGCGGCGCCTCGCCGCGGTGCTCGATGTCCGCTACCGCCAGCTCGAGAACGGCGAGTTCAACCACACCAGCGCACTGCTGCTGCTCGATGGCGAGGGGCGGATCCTCGCCCGGACCGATCGCCTGAGCAGTACACCGGATCCGTCATTTATCGCGGCCGTGCACACAGCGCTGGCCGCACACTAGAGTGCTGACATGAGAACGCAAAGATTTTCAAAGAAGGTGCTGCCCGTGCTGTGTGCCCTCGGACTGGGGGTAGCCGCGCAGGCGGCCGATTCGGATCTGGCGGCCGCACTGACCGGCGCCAAGGTAACGCTGAGCCTGCGCACGCGCGTCGAAGCCGTTGATGACAAGGCCCTGCCGAACGATGCCACGGCGACCACCTTTCGGGCGCGCCTGGGATACGAGAGCGGCGTCTGGGATCACCTGAGCGCGCTGTTCGAGATCGATCACCTCGGGGTGCTGAGCGCCGCGAGCTTCAACAGCACGCGCAATGGGCGCACCGACCGGCCGATCATCGCCGATCCGCCGGCGACCGACCTGAACCAGGCGGCTCTGAAGATCACGACCGCGAAGGACGATGTGGTCGTCGGTCGTCAACGGCTGAACCTCGACAACCAGCGCTTCATCGGCGGCTCGGCCTGGCGCCAGAACGAGCAGACCTTCGATGCCCTCACCTGGCGTACGCGGCGCCTGCCCTCGACGACGCTGACCTACAGCTACATCGATAACGTGAACCGCGTATACGGCCCCGATGCCGGCACGCCGCCGGCCGACCTGCGCTCGCGCAGCCACGTCCTGCACGCGGCCCTGGACCTGAAAACAGCCGGCAAGCTGAGCCTGTTCGGGTACTGGCTCGACCTGCGCAATGCGCCGTCGAACTCGCACCGGAACCTCGGCCTGCTCTGGACCGGGAGCCACGCGGTGGGCGGTTGGACGATGCCCTGGTCGGCGTCCTACGTGCGGCAGCAGGACTACGCCGACAATCCGGTGAGCTATGCAGCGCGCTACTACCAGCTGGAGCTGGGTGCGGCCCGCCCGACCTGGGGACTGCGCGCGGGTGTCGAGGTACTGGGGGGCGATGCCACGCGCGCAGAACACCGCTTTCAGACGCCGCTCGCCACTTTGCATGCGTTCCAGGGCTGGGCCGACAAATTCCTGACCACGCCGCCACAGGGTCTGCGTGACACCTATGTCGCCGCTAACGCCAGGACACATGGCGTGGAGGCGCAACTGGCGTGGCATGATTTTCGCGCCGACGCCGTAAGCCGGAGCTACGGCACGGAATGGGATGCCTCGGTCGGGCACAAGTTCAATCCCCACTGCGAGCTGCTGCTCAAGGCCGCACGCTACAGCGCGGATGGTCTTGCGGCCGACACCCGCAAGCTCTGGCTGCAGTTGATGCTGAGCTACCCCTGAACGAGCCCGAGTAGGCCGGTGAGGGCTACCCTAGCGGGCGGCCGCACCGAGCAGGAAATCGAGCGGTATGTCGAGCCGCTCGCGCCAGCTCTTTTCGTTGTGCGCGGCGCCCGGGAACGCGCGGCTCACCCAGTCGCTCCCCGCATGCCAGCCGAGCGAGGGCATGTAGGCGTCGATCGCGTCCGAGTAGGGAGGGTAGAGGCTGTCCAGTGTCAGATCGCCTCGATCGTAGTAGAGGCGGTTCCGTCCAGGCCTGAGGCGCGATTGCGCCAGGTATTGCCGCAGCGCCGCCGCCGTTGGCGCGACGTCTGCGGGACCGACGACGCCACTTTCCACGCGCACCAGTGGCCAGTGTATCGACAGGCAGGCTGCCTGGCCAAAGACGCGCGGATACTCCGCCATCGCGTACAGCGAAACCAGCCCGCCCATGCTCGAGCCCATGATGCTGGTATCGCGCGGGTCGCGGCGAGTGCGGTAGTGGCTGTCAACGAAGGGCTTGAGTTCAGTGACCAGGAAACGCAGGTAGTCATCCGACAGCGGCTCGCCACCATGCGAAGCCGCGATGCGCCCACGCAGTTCCGCGGGCAGCAGCTCAAAGAACTTGCGCGGCATGTATTCCCGGAACCGGAGCGGCGTGTTCCAGACTCCGACCACGATCGCGGCGGGCGCTCCGTTGCGCATGCGACGGACCATGGTGTCGCCCACGCCCCAGGGTTCGCCGCCGAAGGCCAGAGTGCCGTCATAGAGATTCTGCCCGTCGTGCATGTAAATGACAGGCCATCGCGGGCCATGCTCGCGGTAACCGTCGGGCAACCAGACGGTGACGTTGCGCGGTTGCACGAAGCGCGACTTGAAATCCGGGTATTGGTCGAGCCGCGGTGCTGCGGCGGCCTCGACTGCAAACGCCACAGCCAGCACCCCTATCCAGGCCTTCATGACGGTAATGAGACCACGGGGGTCGGTTCGGGGCAATACCGGCCGGTCGCCCAGGCATAGGCTTGCAAGTTGGGCCCAGCCGCGAGAAATTCAGCGGCTCGGCAGCATCGCCAGGTGGCGCCAGAGACAGGTGGGTAGCGTTATGAGCCTCAGCGTCTTTGAAATCTTCAAGATTGGCATTGGCCCGTCGAGCTCGCACACCATGGGTCCGATGAACGCCGCGCGCGCCTTCGTCGACTCACTGGCCGCACAGGAGCTGTTGCCTCGCACGAGTGCGGTGACGGCCGAATTGTTCGGCTCACTGGCGCTGACCGGGCGTGGTCATTGCACCGATCGGGCGATCCTGCTCGGCCTCGAGGGCATGCGGCCGGAGACGATTGACTCCGCACAGGTGGAGCCTGCCGTGGAACGTATCCGCAACGCGAAAAAACTCCGGCTGCGCGCCGAAAAGGAAATCGTTTTCGATGAGCCGCTCCACCTGCTGTTCCACCGCGACCAGGTGCTGCCCGGGCATTCCAACGGTATGCGTTTCACGGCCCGCGACGCGGCGGGCGCGACGGTCGCTCGCGCGGAATACTACAGCGTCGGTGGCGGCTTCATCGTCAAGGAAGGCGAGCTGGCCAGCGACGGACCGCAGCGCGCGGCGGCGCCATATGGGTTCAACTCCGCGGCCGAGCTGCTCGAGCTCGGTGCGAAGCACGGACTGGAGATTCACGAGCTGATGATGGCGCGTGAGCGCACCTGGCGGAGCGAAGCCGAGGTCCAGAAGGAGCTGCTCGAAATCTGGCGCGTCATGCGCGAGTGCGTGCGCCGCGGCTTCGCCGCGCAGGGCCTCCTCCCCGGCGTGCTCAAGGTGCGCCGGCGCGCGCCGCGGCTTTACCGGCAGCTCGAATCCGGGAACGATCGCGATCCGATGCACGCCATGGACTGGGTGAATGCCTTCGCGCTGGCTGTCAACGAGGAAAACGCCGCTGGCGGCCAGATGGTGACGGCGCCGACCAACGGCGCGGCCGGCATTGTCCCTGCGGTACTCCATTACTACGACCGCTTCGAGCCAGGCGCCGACGACGCTGGCGTCATCCGCTTCCTGCTCACGGCTGCGGCCATCGGCATGCTCTACAAGAAGAACGCCTCGATCTCGGGAGCGGAGATGGGCTGCCAGGGCGAGGTTGGCGTCGCCTGTTCGATGGCGGCGGCGGGGCTGGTATCGGCTCTACACGGCACCAACGAGCAGATCGAGAACGCGGCCGAGATTGGCATGGAGCACAACCTCGGCCTGACCTGCGACCCGGTCGCGGGCCTGGTGCAGATACCCTGCATCGAGCGCAATGCGATGGGCTCGCTCAAAGCGATCAGCGCCGCACGGCTCGCGCTCCATGGCGACGGTTCCCACAAGGTATCGCTCGACCAGGTAATCAACACCATGCGCCAGACCGGCGTCGACATGGGGACGATCTACAAGGAAACCTCGCAGGGCGGTCTCGCGGTGAACGTGCCCGAGTGCTAGGTGCCCGGTTTTACGGGAGGCGGCGCTCGCCTGCGCCGCTCCCGGATCCGGTCTGGTTGCCTTGAAGGTTACTTCGTCGCTTTGGTGACCACTGCGTGCACCTGGTCCATGGCCTTCTTCGTGGCCGACCTCATGCACTCATCGGCCGCCTTGGGCTCGAATGGATAGCGGGCGTCGAGTTCCTTGCACGCGTCCTTGGCGGTCTGGTTGACGCGCTTTTCGAGTTCGGCTGCGCCGGCGGTCTTCGACAGATCAAGATCGGCGTAGCTGACCCGACGCGTCAGGGTGACCTCTTCTATGGGCGTTCCGTAGGCCGACCGTCCGACGACGACCTTGGTTTCCCCCGTTGCGGTGATCGTGATTTCCGTCGGCTGCTCCACAGCCATGACGGCACCTGCCAGCGCAAGCCCCGCGATCATCAGCGAGGTTCGGTTGGTGAGATTGACTTTGCTCATAAATTACTCCGGTTCCAAACAGCGCTCTTATCCACAGCGCACGCTAGCACGCGGTAATTTCCCCCGATATTGGTAGTGAGTGCAACGGAATTGGTATTTCCCGTAGCCGGCGGGAAGTCGTGGCGCGAGCGCCGGAGGCGTGTCAGGTCGCGTTTTCCCAGTCGAGGATCACCTTGCCGCTCTGGCCGGAGGCCATGATCTCGAAACCCTGCTGGAATTGTCCGATCGGCAGCCGATGGGTGATCACCGGGCCCACGTCCAGCCCCGATTGCAGCATGGCCGCCATCTTGTACCAGGTCTCGAACATTTCGCGGCCGTAGACGCCCTTGAGCATCAGGCCCTTGAAGATCACTTCGTCCCACTTGATGCCGGTGTCAGCCGGCATGATGCCCAGCAGCGCCACGTTGCCGCCGTGATGCATGGTGGCGAGCATCTGGCGGAACGCCGCCGGCGCGCCGCTCATCTCGAGACCGACGTCGAACCCTTCCTCCATGCCGAGCTGGGCCATCGCGTCTTCGAGCTTCTCGCTGCGCGCGTCGATGGCAAGGGATGCGCCCATCTTCCGCGCCAGCGCGAGACGATAGGGATTGACGTCGGTGATGACCACGTGGCGCGCACCGACGTGGCGCGCAATCGCCACCGCCATGACGCCGATCGGCCCAGCCCCGGAAATCAGCACGTCTTCGCCGACGAGATTGAACGACAGCGCCGTGTGCGTGGCGTTGCCGAGCGGGTCGAGGATCGAGGCGATCTCATCGGTGATCACCGCGGGCAGCTTGAACACATTCGAGGCCGGGAGTGACATGTACTCGGCGAAACACCCGGGGCGATTGACGCCCACGCCAACCGTGTTGCGGCACAGGTGGCGGTGGCCGGCGCGACAGTTGCGGCAGAAGCCGCAGGTCACATGGCCTTCGCCGGACACGCGATCGCCCACCTTGAGCCCGCGCACCTCGCTGCCCATCTCGACGATTTCGCCGCAGTACTCGTGGCCCACGGCCATCGGCACCTTGATCGTGCGCTGTGCCCAATCGTCCCAGTGATAAATATGCATGTCGGTGCCGCAGATCGCGGTTTTCTTCATGCGGATCAGCACGTCGTTGTGGCCGATCGTGGGCTTGGCCACCTCCGCCATCCAGATGCCCGGTTCCGCCTTCGCCTTTACCAGTGCTTTCATGGAGTTCCGCCCACTATTCCGAGTTCGCGGCCCGCGGTGGTGAATGCGGCGACCGCCTGGTCAAGATGTGCACGTGTGTGGGCTGCGGTCAGCTGCGTGCGGATGCGCGCCTGGCCCATGGGCACCACCGGGAATGAGAAGCCGATGACGTAGACGCCGAGTTCGAGCAGGCGGTCGGCCATGCGTGTGGCGAGCCCGGCGTCGCCGAGCATGACCGGCACGATCGGATGCTGGCCCGGCACCAGCCTGAAGCCGGCCGCCTGCATCTGCGCGCGGAAATATTGTGCATTGTCGGCGAGTTGGCGGCGCAGAGCGTCGCCGGACTCGATCAGGTCGAGCACCGCGAGCGTCGTTGCAGCGACCACCGGCGGAATGGAATTCGAAAACAGATAGGGTCGCGAACGCTGCCGCAGCCAGTCGATGACGGTCTTTGGCCCGGAAACGTAGCCCCCGGAGGCACCGCCGAGCGCCTTGCCCAGCGTGCCCGTCAGCACATCGACCCGACCGATCACGCCGGCCAGTTCATGCGTGCCGCGCCCGTTGGCGCCGATGAATCCTGTGGCGTGCGAGTCGTCGACCGCGAGGATCGCGCGGTACTTTTCCGCCAGCGCACTGATCTGCGCCAGCGGCGCCAGCGTGCCGTCCATGGAAAAGACACCGTCGGTGATGACCAGGCGCGTGCGCGCATCCCGCGATTCGGCGAGGCGCGCCTCGAGTTCGGCCAGGTCGCGGTTGGCATAGCGCAGCCGGCGCGCCTTGCACAAGCGGATGCCGTCGATGATCGAGGCGTGATTCAGCGCGTCGGAGATGACCGCGTCCTGTTCGTCGAGGAGCGTTTCAAACAGTCCGCCGTTGGCGTCGAAGCACGACGAGTAGAGAATCGTGGCCTCGGTGCCCAGGAAGGCGGACAAGCGGGCCTCGAGTTCGCAGTGAATGCCTTGCGTGCCGCAGATGAAGCGTACCGAGGCGCAGCCATACCCGTAGCGGTCAAGCGCCGCGCGCGCCGCCGCCAGCACTGCCGGGTGGTTCGCGAGCCCGAGGTAGTTGTTGGCGCACAGGTTGATGACCTCGCGCCCGGCGCCGACGCGGATGATCGCGCCCTGCGGCGAGCCGAGCACGCGCTCGGCCTTATAGGTTCCCGCCTTGCGCAGCTCCGCCAGTCTGACGTCCAGCTGCGCCGCGAGTGCATCGATGGCGCGATCGGGTTGCGGCAAGGTCTTGCGCTACGGTGGAAAACGGTACGGTATCCTGCACTGCATTCGCAGTGCCGGCAAGGCCGCTGCGCGGGCTCCCGGAGTGCGCCTTTGGTGCCGCGCCAGCAGGTCCGGCAGATCGTCGTGATCTTGCGCGGCAACGATGCGACAATGGCGCCCGTGAACCGCAAATCTTTCGCAGCGCTGTTGCTGGCCCTGGCCGGCTCCATGGCGCTTGCCGGCGCTGAACCCGGCGCTGAACCCGGCGATGGTGCTGCCAATCCAGCGAGCGACATGCCGTCTTCGGCGGCGCCGCCGGCGGTGCCCGTCGACGGCGACATTACGGAAATCGTGATCCAGGCACCCGAACCACGCTATGTGGCGCCGACCCGGCGCGATCAGATCGGACGCATCTGGGCGCCGGTGTATATCAATGGCAAGGGGCCGTTCCGACTGGTGCTCGATACCGGAGCCAGCCGCTCGGGAGTGACCGGAAAGGTTGCCGCGACCCTGGGGCTGACGCCCGACGCTTCATCCTCCGTCACACTGCGGGCGGTCACGGGGAGCGCTACGGTGCCCACCATCCGGGTCGATACCCTCGAGGTGGGCGACATCCTGATCAAGGATTCGAAGTTGCCGATCCTGGCCGACGCGCTCGGCGGCGCCGAAGGGATTCTCGGCAACGAAGGCCTCGCCGAACGCCGTGTGTACATTGATTTTCGTCACGACCTGATCATCATCTCACGCTCGCAGGGGCGGGCTGCCGCCCCGGGCTTCATGACGATTCCGTTTACGCTCGAGCACGGGCGGCTGCTGGTGGCGAGCGTCCAACTCGGCTTGGTGCACGCCAAGGCCATCATCGACACCGGCGGCCAGATCAGCGTGGCCAACTTCGCGCTGCGCGACGCGCTGCTCGGTCGGAGGCACCGGGGTCCGCTCTCGGTAGATCAGATAGAAGGCGTGACCAACCAGGTCCAGGAGGGGGAGGGGCGCCGCGTGCCGCCAATCCAGTTCGGACCGATCCAGATCCATACCCAGCACATGACCTTCGCGGACGTGCGTATCTTCGAATACTGGAAGATGACCCGGGAACCGGCGCTCCTCATCGGCATGGATGCGCTCGGCCTGCTCGACACGCTGATCATCGACTACCGTCGGCACGAATTGCAGCTGCGGATGCGCGACGAGCGCTAGAGCGGCAGCCCCGCCGCGTTACTTGGCGACGACGATTCCGTCTACCACCTGCACCGCAGCGCCGACCGCAAGCGTCGGCTCGTTATTCTGCTTCACGGTCATTTCCGTGCCGTTGTCGAGGCGCACGCTGATCTCGTAGTGGGTGACGGCGCGGATCTTTTTCTCGATCTTGTTGCCAAGCAGCGCGCCGCCCGCGGCGCCGGCGATCTTGGCGATGGTCTTGCCGTTGCCGTCGCCAATCTGGTTGCCGACGGCGAGGCCGGCGAGGCCGCCGGCCACGGCGCCGATGGCCGTGCCTTTGCCTTCTTCCTTGACCGACGTGATTGCGGTGATCACGCCGCAGTTGCTGCAGACGGTGAGCGGCGTGCGCGGCGGCGCCGGCGTTGCCTCGGCGTACGAACCGGAGGACGCGGTGGACGAATTCGCCGTTTGCGCCTTGTGCACCGTCTTCTTTCGTGGCGCCGGGGCGGGCGCCGGTTCAGGAGCGGTGGGCGGTGGCGTGGCCTCGGCGGGCACTGCGGCTGGAGCAGCCGCCGGTGCTGGTGCAGGTTCGGGGCTGGCCGCCGCGGGCGCTTGCGGCGCCGGGCTGCACGCGGTCAGAACGGAGGAGGTGCATGCCACGCACGTCAGCAGAACCAACCTGGCGGCGGCAACATTCAGTCTGTTCATTGCGATTCACTCATCTGCGGAGAGACAGGGTGCGCAATCTACCGGAATACGGGGCCGACGCAAGAATCAATCGCCGGGCTGTCGCCAGTTGCAGACGCTTTTGCCATCATGCGACCGATGAAACGCCAGTCTGCGCAGCACAGCCGTTACCTGTCGGTCGATCTCGTTCACGTCGGACTTGGGCGCGGCGGGCGCCGCGTCCTGGTCGATCTCAATTGGCGCATCCGTCCCGGCCAGCGCTGGGTGCTGCAGGGCGTCAACGGCGCCGGCAAGACGCAGCTGCTGAAGCTCGTCGCCGGGGATGTCTGGCCGCAGCCGCGCGCGCAGACGCGGCGCATCTATCGCTGGCACGGCGAGCGCAGTGCCGAACCACTGGGCGTAAAGGAAGAAATCGCCTACCTCGGCGCGGAGCGACAGGATCGCTACGAACATTATGGATGGAACCACCGGGTGGCGACGATCGTCGGCACCGGCGTGGAACGGAGCGACGTTCCGCTGCGCAGGCTGAGCGCGGCCGAGCGGGCGCGCGTGGCGCGCGTGCTGCGGCAACTGGGAATCACGGCGCTGGCGCAGCGGCTGTTCCTGACGCTCTCGCAGGGCGAGCGCCGCCTGGTGTTGCTGGCGCGCGCGCTGGCAGCGCGGCCGGCGCTGCTGTTGCTCGACGAGCCGCTCAACGGGCTCGACGCACCGAACCGGGCGCGCGTCCTCGGCGCCCTGGGCAGGCTGGGCCGCTCGGCACTGCCGTGGATCCTGGCGACGCACAGGCCAGAGGAAGTGCCCGCTGGCGCGACACACCGTGCCGTGCTCGAGCGGGGCCGCCTGCGCACGGGTCCATGGCGGCGTCGAAGCGCGTTGCAGGATGTCAGGGCGCAGCGGAGCGGGCGCGCGGCGGATCCGGCTCATGACGACGGCAAACCACTGCTGCTCGAGATGCGCAACGCCGAGGTGTGGCGTGCCGGTACGGCAGTGCTGTGCGCAGTGACGGTGCAGATCCGCGCCGGGGAGTGCTGGGTCGTGCACGGCGCCAACGGCAGCGGCAAATCGACGCTACTCGCGACGCTCTATGGCGAGCACGGCGTGGCGGTACCGGGTTGGGTCTGGCGATGCGGGCAGGAACCAGGCATGCCGCTGCGGGAGTTCCAGCAACGTCTGGGCCGCGTTTCACCGGAACTGCAGGCGGCGCTGCCGCGCCGCCAGACGGCCCTGCAATGCGTAATCGCCGCGCGCCGCGGCGCCCTGACGCTTGATGGCGCGGCGAATGCCGCCGAGACCCGCACGGCCACCCGCGCGCTGCAGTGTGCAGGCGCCGCGGCACTGGCCGGGCGTATGATCGCGGAGCTGTCGTACGGTCAGGCCCGCCGGGTGTTGTTTGCCCGTGCACTGGTCCGGCACCCTGATATGGTGTTGCTCGACGAGCCCTACACAGGACTCGATGCGCCGACGCGCGCGCGGCTTCGCGCGCTGGTCGAAAAACTTGTCGACAGGGAGCGGACTATCCTGATTGCCACCCACCACCGTGACGATTGGCCCCGGCGTGCCACGCATGAACTGGAACTCGCGGTCGGCAGTGTCCGTTATTGTGGCCTGCTGCGGCGGCGCCATCCGTCCACAACGACATGAATGGGTGGCCGCGTTCCGCCTGGTGGGGGCTGGCTGCGCTGGCGGG
The DNA here is from genome assembly GCA_025357915.1 of Gammaproteobacteria bacterium. Taxonomy (GTDB): domain Bacteria; phylum Pseudomonadota; class Gammaproteobacteria; order Steroidobacterales; family Steroidobacteraceae; genus FEN-1191. The sequence continues at coordinate 50,861 of JANYLH010000084.1, read as the reverse complement.
TGTCGTTGCTGCCGCCGGTATCTGGCATTGGCACGGCGTGCGCAATGCGAGTGACGGCGCGCTGCTCATCGCGGGCGGCGATGGCGGCGGGCTGCCGCGTGCCGCGGCCGGCGCGGAAGGTTTTGAAACCGCCGCGCTGCAGGCCGCCGCAGCGCTGGCTGCGGAGCAGCACTCGACGGCGCTGCTCATCATGCGCCACGGGCATCTGGTGTTCGAGCAATACACGGGCAGCGACGGCGCCGATGCGCTGGTGGATGGCGGTGAGATGGCCGACACGCTGCTGCTGCTGGCCGCCGGCATCGCCGTGGCGCAGGACGGCCTGGTCATGCCGGCCGCGGCGCCTTTCGACGCCGCACGCCTGAGCGCCGCCATGGGCGGGGCGAGCGGCCGCAGCTATCCGCAGTACCTGTCGCGCAACCTGTGGCAACCGCTCAATGCCGCGCCCGCGAAGTGGTCGGGGGCGACGCTTCGCGCCCGCGCCGTGGACTGGCTGCGTGTCGCCGAGTTGTTGCTGCATGATGGCCGCTTCGAGGGCACGCAGGTGGTGCCGCCCGGTTGGGTCGCGCGGCTGAGCCAGCCCCGTGAGACATCCGGCGCTGAGCCGTTCGCCGCTGTCGACATGTATTACCTGCGCGGGCCAGGCGCCACGCGCCTGTGGCTGGCGCCGCGGCTCGATCTCGCCGTTCTGCGCGTGGCCGCCGCTCAGCCCGGGGCTGCGATCGACGGGACACGGCTTCCCAACATGATCGTCCGTGCCCTGCGTGATCGTCCCGCTTCGGGCGGCGGCAGCCTCAACGATCTGGTACCCGGTCACTGAACCGTGATTAACTGCTAAACCCATGCGACCCCTGCTGACCATCTTCATAGTCTGCGCGATCGACGTCCTCGGATTCGGCGTGATCGTGCCGCTCGTGCCCTACATGGCGGATCGTTTTGGCGCCGCACCTTGGATGGTGACCTGGATACTCGGCAGCTATTCGTTGTGCCAGCTGGTAGCTGCGCCGTTCTGGGGGCGCCTTAGCGACCGCTACGGGCGCCGGCCGATTCTGATCACCAGCATGGCGGGCGCCTGCCTGTCGTATTTCGTGCTGGGCTTCGCGCCGGGGCTGGCGTGGCTGCTGGTCTCGCGCATGCTCAGCGGCTTCATGGCCGGCAACATTTCCGCGGCGATGGCCTACGCCGCGGATGTCAGCCTGCCCGAGCAGCGGGCGCGTGCGCTCGGCACTGTGGGCGCGGCGATCGCGGTCGGTTTCATGATCGGTCCGGCGCTCGGCGGCGTACTGGTCGGGAACGATGTGCACAACGCCAGCTTCCTCAGGCCAGCGATGGTATCGGCGGCGTTGAGCGTGGTGGCAATGCTGCTCGTGGCGTTGCTGCTGCGCGAGAGCCATACCGCGGAGCAAAGGCTCGCCAACCGCGCGGGCGCCTCGCCGCTGACGGCGCTGCGGACTCTGGCGACGCGCCCGGCCCTGGCCTGGCTGGTGCTGGCCGGTCTCCTCGTTACGTTCTCACAAGCGACACTTGAGTCGATCGTCGCGCTGTGGGGCCTGAAGCGCTTCGGCATTGGGCCGCGCAGCATCGGCTACCTGCTGTTTGGCCTGGCGGCGATCGCGGTCGCCATGCAGGGTGGTTTCGTGCGGATGCTGGCGCCGCGCTTTGGTGAGCACCGCCTGGCGCTCGGCGGCATCAGCGCTTATGTCTTCGGCCTGCTGATCGTGGGCACGGCGGCGTCGCTTGGTGTTGCGATCTTCGGACTGGCACTGTGCGGCGCCGGTTCCGGCGCGTTCAGCCCCGCGGCCTCGGCGCTCGCCTCGAAGCAGGCCGGCGTCGGGAACCGCGGCGTGGTGATGGGCAGCTACCAGTCGGGCGCATCGCTGGCGCGGGTGCTCGGGCCGTTGAGTTCAGGCTTTGTGTTCGGGCGTTTCGGGCCCGGCGCGCCTTTCCTGGTCGGTGCACTGGTGACGCTGCAGGCCGCGTGGTGCATGCTGGCGGCGCGTCGGGCAGGAGCGGCGGGAGGCGCGGCGTGATTTTTGCGTTCGAGGGCAAGCGCCTGGTGACCGCCAGCGACAACTACTACGTAGCCGCGGGCGCGCAGCTCATTGGCGATGTGCGCCTCGGCGAGGGCGCCAGCGTCTGGTTCAACGCCGTGCTGCGCGCCGACGACGAGCGCATTGAGATCGGCGCCGGCAGCAATGTACAGGATGGCACCGTGATCCACTGCGATACCAATCTGCCGACGATTGTCGGCCGCAACGTCACGATCGGGCACCGCGTGCTGCTGCATGGCTGCACGATCGGCGACGACTCGCTGATCGGGAATGGTGCGATGATTCTCGACGGCGCGCACATCGGCACGCACTGCCTGGTCGGCGCCGGGTCGCTGGTAACCCCGGGCAAGGTGATTCCGGATGGCAGCGTGATCATGGGCGCGCCGGCGCGCGTTGTCAGGCCGACGGCCGCGCGTGAACTCGCCATGATCGAACACGGCGCGCGTTCCTACCAGGAGCGCATCAGGCGATTCCTGCGGGAGCTGCCCGATGCCCGATAGCGATGCTGAGCTGAGCGGGGCTGGCGAACGCAGCAAGCTGCTGGGCCGGCTGCGCATCGACCCGGCGGAGCGTGACGCGCCTGCGGCGCGCGGCAGCCTGTGGCGTCGCTGGCCCGTAGTTGCCGGAGCCGTATTGCTGCTGCTGGCCGCCGGCGCCCTGGGCTGGCGCAAATGGCGCGGCCCGAGCTTTGCGGTGGAGCTGACCGCGGCCGTGGTGGCGAGTCCGGCGCAGGGCCCGAGCGCGATCCTGCAGGCGAGCGGCTACGTCACGGCGCGGCGGCAGGCGACCGTCTCGGCGCAAATCACCGGCACCCTCAGGGAGGTGCTCATTGAGGAAGGCGAGCATGTGAAGGTCGGGCAGGTGCTGGCGCGTCTCGATGACTCAGCCCTGCAGGCCAGCGTCGCCCAGTCACGCGCGCAGCTGAATTCAGCGCTGGCGCTGGCGAAACAATTCGAAGCGCAGCTGGCGCAGGCGCGGCGCGACGCCCAACGCAGCCAGGAACTCATCGACCGCCAGCTGATCTCGAGGCAGGCGCTGGAAGCGGCGCAGACGCAGCAGGCTACGCTCGAGGCGCAGCTGCAGGTGCAGCAGCGGCAGATCGGGGTGGCCGAGGCGGCGTTGCGCGGCGCGCTGGTGCAACTTTCCTACTGCACGGTGCGGGCGCCGTTCACCGGCGTGATCGTTGCCAAGGCGGCGCAGGCCGGCGAGATCATCTCGCCCATCTCGGCCGGTGGCGGGTTCACGCGTACCGGTGTGGGCACCATCGTCGATATGGACTCGCTTGAAATTGAAGTTGACGTCAACGAGGCCTATATCAATCGGGTGCAGCCGCTGCAAAGCGCGCAGGCGCTACTGGATGCCTATCCCGACTGGAACATTCCCGCCCACGTGATCGCCATCATCCCGACGGCGGATCGCAACAAGGCGACGGTCAAGGTGCGGGTGGCGCTCGATCAGAAAGATCCGCGCATCCTGCCGGACATGGGTGTGCGCGTTTCGTTCCTCGAGCCACGATCGCTCCCGGGCGCAGCGCCGACGGCAGTTCCCGGCGTACTGGTACCCGCTACGGCAGTGGTCAGCGGTGGCGGCAGTCCCGGAGGCCATGTAGTTTATGTAGTAACAGACGGCCGGGCGCAGGCGCAGACGGTGACGCCCGGGCAGGTGTATGGCGACCTGCGTTCCGTCAGCGGTATCGAGGCGGGCATGCAGGTGGTGCGCGCACCGCCTGCGGGCCTCATCGATGGTTCACGCGTGACGACCACCGCTCCGGGCAAGTAGCGCGCGGTTGCAACCCAAAAGCAGACATCCGGCAGGCGAAAATTCATGAGTGCACTGGTTCATCTGCGGAATCTCAGCAAGACCTACACGCGCGGCCTGCAGAAGGTCGAGGTGCTCCATGGCATCGACCTGGATATCGAGAGCGGTGACTTCGTCGCGCTCATGGGTCCGTCCGGTTCGGGCAAGACCACGCTCCTGAATCTCATCGGCGGGCTGGACGGGCCTACCGGCGGCAGTATCACCGTGGGCGGGGAACGGCTCGACCAGCTTTCAGAGAACGCGCTGGCCAGGTGGCGCTCGTCGCATGTCGGCTTCGTGTTCCAGTTCTACAACCTGCTGGCGACGCTGTCGGCGCGCCGCAACGTGGAATTGCCGCTGCTCCTGACGCGCCTGTCCGGCGCCCAGCGGCGGCAGCGCGCCGACATTGCGCTGCAGCTGGTCGGTCTTGCCGACCGCGCGGTGCACAAACCCAGTGAACTGTCCGGCGGCCAGCAGCAGCGCGTGGCCATCGCGCGCGCCATCGTCTCCGATCCCGAACTCCTGGTCTGCGACGAACCCACGGGCGACCTCGACCGCCAGTCGGCCGCGGAAGTGCTCACGCTCCTGCAGCAACTCAATCGTGATCATGGCAAGACCATCATCATGGTGACGCATGATCCAAAGGCGGCCGAGTTCGCACGCCGCGTCGTATATCTGGACAAGGGTACGCTGGCCGACAACGCCCAGCGGCCGGCGGCGTGAAGTACCTGCAGCTGGTCTGGGCGGCGCTGCTGCGGCGCAAGACGCGCACCTTGTTCACGCTGCTTTCGGTGGTGGCGGCCTTCCTGCTCTTCGGCCTGCTCGACTCGGTGCGCGGCGCCTTCGCCGGCGCGGGCAGTAGCGTCGCGGGCCTGAATCGCCTGGTGACGATTTCCAAGATCACCTTCACCATGCAGTTGCCCAAGAGCCTGCTGGAGCGGATCCGGGCCGTGCCCGGGGTCGCGGATGTGACCTACGCCAACTGGTTCGGCGGCATCTACCAGGACCCGAAGAACTTCTTCCCCAACGAGGCCGTGGCGCCGAACTTCCTGGATGCCTACCCTGAATGGCGCATGAGCCCCGCGCAGCGCACCGCATTTGGCAACACGCGCACCGGCGCCGTGGTCGGCGCGGCACTGGCGAAGCAGTTCAACTGGAAGGTGGGCGACAAGATTCCCTTGCAGGGCACCATCTTTCCGCAAAAGGATGGCAACAACACCTGGACGCTCGACCTGGTCGGCATCTACAACATCACCGATCCGAAGCAGCGCGCGCAGGAGAACGCGCTGCTTTTCAACTGGGAATATTTCGACGAGGCCCGCGCCTTCGGCAACGGCAGCGTGGGCTGGTACGTGGTCAAGGTAGGTGATCCGGCGCGGGCCGACGCGATCGCGCAGGCGATCGACGCGATCTCCGTCAATTCCGACCATGAAACCAAGACCCAGAGCGAGCGCGCCTTCCAGCTCGCCTTCGCCAGCCAGTTTGGCGATATCGGCCTGATCGTCGGCGCCATCATGGCGGCGGTATTCTTTACGCTGATCCTGCTCACCGGCAACACCATGGCGCAGGCGGTGCGCGAGCGCATACCTGAGCTGGCGATACTCAAGACGATCGGCTTTACCAGCGGCAGCGTGCTCGGGCTCCTGCTGGCCGAGTCGGTCCTGCTGCTGCTGCTGGGCGGTGTGATCGGCGTGCTGCTGGCCGGAAGCGTCGCGGCGGCGCTGGAGGCGACCAGCGGCTTCGTGTTGCCGCCGATCGTGTCGGCGGTCGCGGTCTGGGTACGCTCGCTTGGCATGATGGTGCTGATCGGCATCGTGGTCGGCGCATTGCCGGCTTATCGCGGGCTGCGCCTGCGCATCGTCGATGCACTGGCGGGGCGCTGAGTCTGATCATGGCGCAGCGTCGCAATCGCGGGATCGAGATGGCCGTGTGGCTCGGCATATGGGTGCTGGTGATCGGCGCGCTGGCGCTGCTCCTTTCGGTGCCTGGCTGGGTGCTGCCGCTGTTGCTGCTGCCGCTGGCGGCCTGGCTCGCTGGCACGCGCACTGGGCGCCAGGCCTGGTCGGCGACGCAGGTCGGCATTTCCACCATCCCGCGGCGGCTGGGTTCGTCGTCAGTGGTGGTCGTCGGCATCGCTGGCGTGGTCGGCGTGCTGGTCGCGCTGCTCGCCATGGCAGCCGGCTTCCAGGCGACGCTCCGCCAGGGCGGGAGTGACGACACGGCCATCGTGCTGCGCGCCGGAGCGCAAACCGAACTCAACTCAGTCCTCGACCATGACACCGTGGTGCTGGTTTCGCAGCAACCGCAAGTGCAGCAGACCACGGGCGGCCGGCCCATCGCCTCGAGCGAGCTGGTGGTGGTGGCGGCCCTGCCCAAGCGCAGCACCGGGCTCGATGCCAATGTCGAGATGCGCGGCGTGGGCGAGCGCGCCTGGGACCTGCGGCCGCGGCTGCGCATGGTGGCCGGGCGCCGCTTCACGGCTGGGTTACGGGAGCTGATCGTCGGCAAGCGGGCGCAGGAGGAGTTCGCCGGCGTCAGTGTCGGCTCGGTGCTCAAGCTCAACGGGCAGCTGTGGCAGGTGGTGGGCGAGTTCGAGGCCGGGGATGCCAGCGATTCCGACTTGTGGGGCGACGTCGATGTGGTCGGGCCCACCTACCGGCGCGGCGGCAGTTCGACCTCGGTCACCGTCAAGCTCACCAGCGCCAGTGCCTTCCAGGCTTTCAAGGCAGCGCTGGCCACTGATCCGCGCCTCAAGGTCGACGTCAAGACCACGCGCGACTATTTCAGCGAACAATCCGCGCAACTGACCAAGCTGATCACCGTGCTGGGTACGGCCATCGGGTTAATCATGGCGATCGGCGCCGTGTTCGGCGCTCTCAACAGCATGTACGCCGCGGTGGCCTCGCGGACGCGGGAGATCGCAACGCTGCGCGCGGTCGGGTTCCGCGCGACGCCCGTGGTGGTGTCCGTCATGCTGGAGACCATGTTGCTGGCGCTGCTGGGCGGCGTGCTCGGGGCTGCCGTCGCCTGGATGCTGTTCGATAACTACACGGCGTCCACGCTGGGCGCGAACTTTACGCAGATCGTGTTTGCGTTTCAGGTCTCGCCCGAACTGCTGTGGCGCGGGCTGAAGTGGGCGCTGGCGATGGGCCTGCTCGGCGGGCTGTTTCCCGCGCTGCGCGCTGCGCGCATGTCGGTGACCGAGGGATTGCGTGAACTGTGAATATCATGTGCCCGCTGTCCCTGGTTATCGCGCTGGCCGTGGCGGCGCCTGCCGTGTGCGGGCCACCCGCGGTCGGCGCGTCCGGTGGCACGCTCACTCCGACGGAAGAGCAGGCACTGGCCGCTTACGGCGAGCTGCCGGCCTTTGAAGACGTGGCGCTGTCACCGGATGGGTCGCGGCTGGCTTATGTTGGCACGCTCGGCGACACGCGCCATGTGCTGGTGCGGAGTGGAGCGCAATCCACACCTTGATGCGGATCAACGTCGTCAAGCGTACCCACAAGCTGATCGAGACCCGTGACAAGTACGGCCCGTACACTCGGCTGATAGACGAGTACGGCAACGTTGTGGCGCTCGCCGATTACGATCACGAGCACAGGCGATGGCGTGTCCAGGTGGGCGTGGACGGTTCGCTGCGCACGGCGATGTCGGGTGAGGCCGAGATCGATCTCCCGCAACTGCAGGGCATCAGTCCCGATGGCCGCTACCTGTGGCTCGTTACCTGGACCAACGGCCATCGCTCCATGGGCAGCGTGGCGCTGTCCGACGGCAAGGCGCCGCAGTCCGATCCGACTCCGGCCGCAGTGCACCGACAGGACTGGCACGGCGTGCTGCTCGATCGGCGCAACGACCGGGTGATTGCCGGTGTGATCGATGGATCCACGGAGCCACACTACGAATTCGTTGATCCGGCGCGCGCCCTGCAGTGGCAGCGGGTGCTGCAGAAGCTGGACGGCACCTGGCCGAGCATCGTGTCCAGCACGGATGACTACTCGCGGGTGGTGATCCTGGTCATGCCGCCAGGCGGGCCGGAGTACCTGCTGGTCGAGATGGCCTCGGGCGGTATCGCCACGCTCGGTCCGCGCTACCGGCAATTGCCGGCGGTCGGCGCGGTGCGCGACATCGAGTATCCGGCCGCTGACGGTCTGTCCATTCCGGCCTATCTGACGCTCCCGGCGGGTCGACCGGCCAAAGGACTGCCACTGGTCGTCATGCCGCACGGCGGCCCCGAGGCGCGGGACCACGGCGGATTCGACTGGTGGGCGCAAGCGCTGGCCTACGAGGGGTACGCGGTATTGCAGCCTAACTTCCGGGGCTCGACAGTCTCCGATGATTCACTGGCGGCGGGTTACGGCGAGTGGGGCCGCAAGATGCAGACGGATCTCGCCGATGGCGTGCAGTACCTGACGGCGCAAGGCATCGTCGACCCGGCGCGCGTGTGCATAGTCGGCGCCAGCTACGGCGGATATGCCGCCATGGCCGGGATCAGCCTGCAGCAGGGGATCTATCGCTGCGCGGTATCGGTCGGCGGCGTGTCGGACCTGCGCAGCATGATGAATCCCCACTCCGCCGTGCGCTTCAACGCCAACATCAGCGGGCGCTACTACGAACGATGGTTGGGCGTGAAGGATTTTGGCGATCCTTCGATCGACGATCGTTCGCCGCTGATTCATGCGGACGCCCTGCAAAGTCTGCACAAGCCCTGCGAACTGGTGGACCTGAAAGCCGAAGATCACTGGCTGTCGCGCAGCGCGACCCGGCTGCAGATGCTCGAGGCCACAGTGAGATTCCTCAGGGCGCACAATCCTCCGGGCACCGTGGCCAACTAGACCAGATCGATGGTAGCGGCATAGGCGATTCGCGCGCCGCCGGCGATGCGCACGCCGCGGACCACGCCTCCAGCGCTTTGGATGCTGACCTCGACGACGCCCGCGCGCCCCATGTGGTGGCCCTGGCGGGAGGTGAATCCCGGTTCGCCTGTGCGTTCGGGCACGCGCTGGAGCGCCAGCAGGTGCATGGCGAGCAGCGTGTGCGCGTTGCCGCTGACCGGATCTTCATCGATGCCAATGGCGGGACAGAACATGCGCGCTTCCGTGTCGCAGTCGGCGACCGCGGGCGCCAGCGTAAAGGCGAAAAATCCCGGCGGGCAGCCGGCGGCCGACAACGCCGACAGCGCTGCCAGATCGGGCTTGAGACGTGCCAGCACCGCCCCATCGCGCACGGCGATCAGCGCGCGGGCGCCGGTCGCGCCCGCCACGATGGGCGGGCAGCCCGGGTCGAGCTCATCGGGACTCATGCCGAGCGCGGCGACAATCTGCCCCAGCGTGTCGCGCGCAATAGCGGCTCCGAGCATCGGCGGTGGACGACTGAAGGCATAGCGCGTGCCCTGGGGCCCGGGGAGCCTGTCGATCTCAGCCAGGCCCGCGCTTTGCTGCTGCCGCCGGCAGTGCGGCAGACCGAGCGAGTCGAGTACGGCATGTGCCGCGATGGTCGCATGGCCAACGAAGCCGGTCTCGCCGTGCGGCGTAAAGAACCGCAGCCGCAGGTCGTGGTCGGCCGCGTCCGGTGGCATTACGAAGGCGGTGTCGGCGCTGCCGAGTTCGCGTGCCAGCAGCTGCATCTCGCGCTCGCCCAGTTCCTGCGCGTCGAGCACCACGCCAGCGGGGTTGCCGGCAAACAGCTGCGTCGTGAAGGCATCGACCTGGAATATCCGCACGCTCCGCCTGGCCTTCATCGGAACTCTCCTTGGCGAACCACGCGGGCCGCGCATGTCAGCCCGCACCCGGATGGTAACGCAGCGGTGGCGTTCGCCGCTGCTGCACGCCTCGCTTGCATTGTCCGCCCGGGACTAGGATAGTTCGCAACGCAAACCTTGGGGTGGCCCGATGCCGGGCCTGAGATGCCGTATGAGCGGCAAACCCGTTGAACCTGATCCGGTTAGTACCGGCGTAGGGAGCAGGTCATTGAACAGCCCATTCAAGCTCGTCGTGTCATTCGTACTGGCGTTCCTGGGCGTGCCGGTGGTCGGGGCGGCCACGCCGGCGGGCGCGCCCGAGCAGCTCGAGGAAGTGATCATCCGCGCGGGCCTCCGCGCCATGCCGCTGCGCGAGCTGTCGCAGAGCGTGACGGTGCTTGATAGCGCGACGCTGGCGGCCGCCGGTGTGCAACATTTTGCGGACGTGCTGGCGCTGGTGCCGGGCCTGAGCTGGGCGTCGGGCAGTTCGCGGCCGCGGTACTTCCAGCTGCGCGGCATCGGCGAAACCGAGCAGTACCAGGGCGCGCCGAACCCCTCGGTCGGATTGCTGATCGACGACATCGATTTCTCCGGCGTCGGCATGCCCGCCACGCTCTTCGATCTCGAACGTGTCGAAGTGCTGCGCGGACCGAGCAGCACCGTGTATGGCGCCAACGCGCTCGCCGGGCTGATCAGCCTGCGAAGCACGGATCCGGGCTTGGCGCGGGACTTCCGCGCCGAGGCCACCCTTGGGGACCATGGTACGACGGCGCTGGGCCTGGCCGCCGGCGACGGGCGCGCCGATGGTTCGGCGGGCTGGCGCCTCGCGGCGCAGCGCTACCGGAGCAACGGCTTCCGCCGCAACGTCTACCTCGGGCGCGATGACACCAATGGTTACGATGAAACCACGCTGCGCGGCAAAGTGGCGTGGGAGCCGCTGCCCGGTACGCACGCGCTGCTGACAGCGCTGAGCGCTGACCTCGACAACGGCTACGACGCCTGGTCGGTGGACAACTCGCGCATCACGCGCTCGAACCAGCCAGGGCGCGATGCGCAGCGCTCGAACGGAGCGTCGTTGCGCGTGACGCACGCGACTGGCGCCGGGGCGTGGCTGAGCGTCAGCAGCGCCGCCGTTTCGCACAGCGACTATTCATTCGACGGCGACTGGGGGAATGATCTCTACTGGGGCGCCAGCGCGCCCTACGATTACTTCGAGCAGCACCTGCGCGTACGCCGCACACTCGCGCAGGACCTGCGCTACGTCGGCGGTGACGGCGCCCTGCTTTTGGGGCGGTTGCGGCCGGTCGCCGGCGTGTATTTCCTGCGCCTGCGCGAGAGCGACGCGCAGCTCGACGCCTGGAATGACCAGTATTACGGCGCCGGCCAGAGCCTGCTGTGGAGCAATTATCGCGCGACCCACATCGCGCTCTACGGTTCGCTCGAATTGCGGGTCGCCGCGCGCGGCACGGTGACGCTGGGGCTGCGCGCCGAGCAGCGCCGCGCGGACTACAGCGACAGTGCCGACGCGCCGTTTGCTACCGCGCTCGATCGGCTGCCGGGCGGCAACCTCTCCTGGCTCTGGAATGCGAGCGGCGTGCGGCAGTATTACGCCACGCTGGCGCGCGGCTTCAGGGCCGGCGGCTTCAACATCGGCGCTGGCATCGATCCGGGGCAGCGGCGCTTCCGCGCCGAGGCGCTCTGGAATCTCGAACTGGGTCTGCGCCGGCGCAGCCGCGACGGGACCGTGGCGCTGCAGGCGGACGCCTACGCCATGCGACGCGTGGCCATGCAGGTCTACAACTCGCGCCAGCTGCTGCCGGACAATCCGCTGACCTATGTGTTCTTCACCGGCAACGCCGCGCATGGTGACAACATCGGCATGGAAGGCGAGCTGCAGTGGCGGCCCGCGGCACGCTGGACGCTCACGGCAAGCATGGCGCTGCAGGGCACGCGTTACCTGGGATACGTCAGCGGCGGCAACGACCTGCGCGGCCGGGCGCAGGCTTTCGCCCCGGCATGGCAGATCGCGATCAGTGGCGGCTACCAGCATCCGGCCGGCGGCTTCGCGCGCGTCGACCTGCAAGCCCAGGATGGCTATTACTTCAGTGCCAGCCACGATCAGCGCGCGCGCGCGCGCGCCCTCGTGAACCTGCGCGCCGGCTGGCGGCTTGGGGACTGGACGGCGAGCCTGTGGGCGCGCAATCTCCTCGACGCCCGCTATGCCGTGCAGGGATTCTACTTTGGCGACGAACCGCCCGATTTTCCGGTCAAGCTCTACCTGCAGAACGGCGATCCGCGGCAGCTGGGCGTGAGCGTGAGCGTCGATCTGGGCTGGCTCTAGGTTGCACCCCGTGAACACCTGGCTGGAGCATGTGCCCGAGGTCTTCGCCGTGGCCATGGGCCTGACCTACGTGCTGCTCATACTGCGCCGCAACCGCTGGGGCTGGGTCGCCGGCGCCCTGAGTTCCTGCGTCTACGTGGTGATTGCCGCGCGCGCGCGGCTGCCGATGCAGTCGGTCCTGCAGGCGTACTACGTCGTGATGTCCGTGTACGGGTGGATCAGCTGGACGCGAAATGCCGAGGAGCAGGGCGGGCGCATCTTCCGCTGGCCGCTGCGCCGGCACCTGATGGCGATCATGCTGATACTCACCGCCAGCATGCTGAGCGCGCGGCTGCTCGCTACCGAGACCCGGGCGGCGTGGCCGCTGCTCGATTCGCTCACCACCTGGACCAGTCTCGTGGCGACCTGGCTGGTGGCGCGCTCGGTGCTCGAGAACTGGTTCTACTGGATCTGCGCGGACCTGATCATGGTGTTCCTGTTTGCACGCCAGGGCTATGTGCCGACCGCCGGGCTGTTCACCAGCTATATCGTGATGGCCGTGCTGGGCTTTCGCGCCTGGCTGCAGCGCTATCGCGTTCAGCAGCCATGAATAGACCGCAGGCGCACGCCGTGCCTCCGGCCGCCGCTCTGGCGCTGGTGCCGGGCCTGGAATCAGGATCGCCCCCGCTGCGCATCGAGCGGCTGGCGGGCGGCACCGTCAATGACAGCTGGCGGGTGGATACCGCGCGCGGCCGCTTCGTGCTGCGCCTGGATGCGCCGGCGGCGCACCGCCCCGGGGTCGATCGTGAGCGCGAGCGGATTTTGCATGATGCCGTCGCACCGGCCGGATTCGCGCCGCGCACGCTGGTGTGGGGGGGCGCGGCCGGCGTCCAGGTGCGCGAGTACCTTGAAGGCAGAACCTGGAACGCGGCGGACATGGCGCAGCCGGGACAGCTGGTGCGGCTTGGCCGGCGACTGGCCGGGCTCCACTCGCTGGCGCCGCCGTCCGAGGTCGCGCCTTTCGATCCGGGAGCCGTTGCGGAGCTCTACCTGGAGCTCGCGGGCGCCGGCGCGGCGGCCCCGCGCGCGCGCGCCATGGCGGACGAGGTTCGCGCCGCCGCCTTGCAGGTCGCCAGCCATGTCGCCCGACCCGCCATCGTGCACGGCGATCTCACGCACGCGAACCTGCTAGATGGCGCCGGACTGTGGCTGCTGGACTGGGAGTATGCGCAGTGCGCCGATCCGGTCTACGACGTGGCCTGCGTACTCGCCTATAGTCCAGCCGCGCGAGCGCAGGCCGGACGGTTGCTGGAGGCGGCCGGTATTGCCGGGCCGGGCGCGGCCGCCCGGCTTGGCGCGGCGATCCGCGTCTACGAGGCCCTGACCTGGCTGTGGCATCGGGCCCGCACCACTGGCGCCGGCGCCTCCCGATCGGCAAACTAGCGCGCCCCAAACAGCCCCATGGAGTGGTTCATGCCCTTGTTGCGCGTCGTTGACCGGGATGGTGTCGAGCAGCAGATCCAGGCGCCAAATGCCGGCGTGTTGATGGAGCCGCTGCGCGACATGGACGATGGCGTCACCGCAATCTGCGGCGGCATGTGCTCCTGCGCCACCTGTCACGTGTACATCGACGAGGCCTGGGTGCCGAAAGTCCCGGCGGCCATGTCGGACGAGACCGACATGCTCAAGGACCTCGTGTCCTATCGCGGCGCGGCCTCGCGGCTTTCCTGCCAGATCCAGCTGAGTGACGCGCTCGACGGCCTGCGCGTGACGATCGCGCCTGAAGACTAGGGCGGCGGCAGGCTCATGCAGATGTTCACCTGGTTGCTCGTGCTCGCGGCGCTGGTGGCGGTGTTGCGCGTCTACATGACCGTGCGCCGGATGCGCCAGCAGGGCAAGGAAGACTGGGACGAGCGGCTGGTGAAGAACCTGCGCACCCAGGGCGGCGATCCGTTCAAGCCTTACGCGGTGGATTTCTTCTTCGACCTGCCGGACCAGGGCGCCTGCGAGAAAGTGGCTGCGCTGCTCGGCCCCCGCGGCTATGCGGTGGACTTCCGCCGCGTCGATCCCGAACAGGGTGATCGCTACACGCTGCATGCGCTGCGCACCATGCGCATCTCGGTGCCCGATATGCAGGCGCTGACGCGCGAGCTGTCGACGGTAGCCGTGCACCACGGTGGCCGCTACGACGGCTGGGCCACGGCGGGCATCACGCGCGCCGCGCGCCGCACCAGTCCCTGAGTGGTACCAGGCCCTAGGGGCGTTTCTCCGTCTGGGCGCGCACGGCTTCCGCCGCCGCCTTGACCGCGTCGGCATCTCCCAGGTAGCGGCTCGCGCGCGCGCCGAGATTGGCGTCGAGCTCGTAAAGCAGCGGAATGCCGGTGGGAATGTTCAGCTCGACGATCGCGCTCTCGGACAGGCCGTCGAGCATCTTCACCAGCGCGCGCAGGCTGTTGCCGTGCGCGACGATCATGACGTCGCGGTCGGCCCGCAGCTCGGGCGCGATGCGCTGCTCCCAGCAGGGCAGCACGCGCGCCAGCGTATCCTTGAGCGACTCCGTCGCGGGCAGCTCGGCGGCGCTCAGCTGCGCATAGCGCCGGTCGAAGCGCGGATGACGCGGGTCGTCGGCCGCGAGCGGCGGCGGCGGCGTGTCGTAGCTGCGGCGCCAGACCTGTACCTGGGCCGCGCCGTACTGCGCCACGGTCTGCGCCTTGTTGAGTCCCTGCAGCGCGCCGTAGTGGCGCTCGTTGAGCCGCCAGTCGCGCTCGGCCGGGAGCCACAGCAGGTCGAGTTCCTCCAGGATCAGCCACTCCGTGCGGATCGCGCGCTTGAGGACCGAAGTAAACACGACCTGCGGCACCAGGCCCTCGCGCGCGATCTCGCGGCCGGCCTGACGCGCCTCGTCCACGCCCTGCGGCGACAGGTCGACATCGGTCCAGCCGGTGAACAGGTTCTCGAGGTTCCAGGTGCTCTGGCCGTGACGCACGAGTAGCAGTTTTCCAGGCATGGGCAGTTCCGGTCAGAGCGCGAGGTTGCGCAGGGCTTCGGCGCCGGCCATCAGCGCCGCGAGGTCCGGCGCAGCGGCGACGCGCAGTTCGCGGAGCGTGAGGAGCCACTGGTGGCCGGGAGCGCCGAGCCGCTCGATCCAGCGCGCGCGCGCCGGACCTTCGCCGGCGCGCTCACGCAGCGCCCGCCGGGCCAGTTCCCTTTGCCCGTCGAGGCAGGCGGTGTACAGGCGCTCGCGCGCCACGGCCTGCCAGCTGCCCGTGGTGCGCAGGCGCCGGATCGCTTCGGCAAGCCAGTCGATGCCGAGCGCGGCGGCGGTCTGGAAGTACTGTCCGGCCACGGCCGGGAGCGCTCGGCGCAGCTCGCTGGCGATCGCGGCCAGATCCGGCGTCGCGCGCATCGCCGGAAGCGCTGCGAGATTCCCGGCCAGCGCCGCGGGGATTCCGGCGGACTGCAGCTGCACGAAAAGCTCCTGGTAGCGGTCGCCGGCAATTCCCGGCAGTACCGCAGGCAGCAGGCGCTGCATCGCCTGGAATGCCGGTGTCAGGCGTGCGACTTCAGCGCCGATATCCACCTGGGCGCCGGATGAGCGCGCCAGCAGCAGGCGGCGGGTCAGCTGCTCGACGTAATCGCGGGTCGCGAGCAGCGCCTCATATTGCGCAACCGCGCTGACGCGGTTATCGAGTGCCTCGATGCTCACCCATAGCCCGCGCAGGCCGGCACTGTCGCGGGCGATCGTGTAGGCGCGGGCCACGGCGGCGGTGTCGGCGCCGGTCTGCGAGGCCATGCGCGTCACGAAACCCGGATCCATGCGGTTGAGGATGCTGTTGGTCGTCGTGGTGGCGATCAGCTCGCTGCGCAGGCGGTGGCGCGCGATGCGGCGGGCAAACCGGTGGCGCCAGCGGCGCGGGAAATAGCGTTCGAGCTCGCCGGCGAGGTAGGGGTCGGCGGCAATGTCGGCTTCGGTCAGCGCGTGGTTGAGCGCAATCTTGCCGTACGCCAGCAGCGCCGCCAGTTCCGGCCGGGTCAGCCCGCGCCCCCGCACCATGCGCTCTTCGATCTCGATATCGCTGGGGAGGAATTCGAGCGCGCGATTGAGCTCGCCGTCGCGTTCGAGGAGTCGCAACAGCTGCTGGTGGTCGCCAAGGTCGGCCACGCTGCGTTGCTCCAGCAGGCTGATCGCCTGGCTCTGCAGGTAGTTGTTGCGCAGCACCTGTGCAGCCACTTCGTCGGTGACGCTGGCCAGCAGCGCGCGGCGCCGCGCGCCCCTGGGTGCCGGGCCGCCCACCGTGCCCGCCAGCATGATCTTGAGATTTACTTCGATGTCGGAAGTATTGACGCCCGCCGAGTTGTCGACAAAATCGGTATTGATGCGGCCGCCGGCCAGGGCGTATTCGATGCGGCCGCGCTGCGAACAGCCCAGATTCCCGCCTTCGCCCAGCACTTTCGCGCGCAGCTCGGCGCCGTTGATGCGCACCGCGTCGTTGGCGCGATCGGCGATCTCGCCGTGGCTTTCCGTACTGGCCTTGACGTAGGTGCCGATGCCGCCATTCCACAGCAGGTCGACCGGCAGTTTCAGTATTGCCCGCACCACCTCGGGCGGCGTGGCGCGCTCGTGCTCGAGTCCGAGCAGCGCGCGCGCCTGCGGCGTGAGCAACACGGACTTGTGCGCGCGTTCCAGGATTACGCCGCCGGCCGAAAGGCAGGCGCGGTCGTAGTCGGCCCAGCTCGAGCGCGGCAGGCGGAACAGCCGTGTGCGCTCGCGCAAGCTCCGCCGTGCGTCGGGATCGGGGTCGATAAAGATGTGGCGGTGGTCGAAGGCGGCGACCATGCGGATCTGCGGCGACAGCAACATGCCGTTGCCAAACACGTCGCCCGACATGTCGCCGATTCCCGCGACCGTGAACGGCTCGCGCATGATGTCGACGCCCAGTTCGCGGAAGTGCCGCTTGACGCACTCCCAGCCGCCGCGCGCGGTGATGCCCATTTTCTTGTGATCGTACCCGGCGGACCCACCCGAGGCGAAGGCGTCGCCAAGCCAGAAGCCGTATTCGGCCGAAATCGCGTTGGCGACGTCGGAGTAACTGGCGGTCCCCTTGTCGGCCGCGACCACCAGATAAGGATCGTGCCCATCGCGGCTGCGCACCTGGGGCGGTGGCACGACAGCGCCGTCGACGATGTTGTCAGTGATCTCGAGCAGGCAGCGGATGTAGGACTGGTAGCACTCGAGCACCTCGCGCGCACGCTCTTCGGGCGGTGCGCCCGGCCGCAGCCGCCGGGCGACGAAGCCGCCCTTGGCGCCGACCGGAACGATGAGCGTGTTCTTGACGTGCTGCGCTTTCATGAGCCCCAGCACTTCGGTGCGGAAATCCTCGGGGCGTTCCGACCAGCGGATGCCGCCGCGGGCGATCAGCCCACGGCGCATGTGCACGCCCTCGACGCGCGTGCCGTGGACGAAGATCTCGAAGTCGGGGCGCGGCTCCGGCAGGCCCGGGATCGCGCGCGGCTGCAGCTTGAAGGCGAGCGGCCGGCCCGCGCCCTGGCTGCGAAAATAATTGGTACGGAGCGTGGCCAGGATCACCGCGAGGAAGCTGCGCAGGATCCGGTCATCGTCCGGGTTGCGCACTTCGCTGATGGCGTGGTGCAGCCGGCGCTCGATCGCCACCGCGTCGCGCAGCGCGCGGCGCTCGGTGGCGGACGGATCGAGCCGTCGCTCGAACAGGCGCCACAGGTCGCGCGCAATGTGCGGGTGGGTGTGCAGGACACGCTCCATGTAGGCCTGGCTGAAGGGTAGGCCGGTCTGCAGCAGGTAGCGGCAACAGGCGCGCAGCACACGCGTCTGGGGCACCGTCAGGCCAGCGCTGACAATCAGGCGGTGGAAGCCGTCGCTGTCGAGTTCGCCGGCGAGCACCGCCGTGTAGGCGATGTTGAGTTGACGTCCGAGCGTCGGGCCGTCGGCGGCATGGAGCCCGGGCGCTTCGAGCTCAAAGTCCTGGATCCAGGCGGCGCCGCCAGCGAGGCGCAGTTCGTAGGGTCGCTCGGCGATGATCCGCAGGCCGAAACTCTCCAGGATCGGCAGCGCCTCCGAGATCGCCAGTGGTTCGCCATGGCGCAGGAGCCGCAGGTGGGCGCGCGTATGTTCCGCGCTCGGCGGCAACTGGAGCCGCAGGTGCCCGGCGCCGGCGGCCGGGGCACTGTCGAGATCGGCAATGTCCTGTACCGCCAGCGCCGGCGCCACGTCCTGCTGATAAGCGGCGGGAAACGCGGCCGCGTAACGGCGGTCGAGTGCCGCGGCGGTCACTTCGTCGTGATGGGCGCGCAGCGCGGCCTGCAGGCGCTCGCGCCAGGTGACAAGCGCTGCATCGAGCTCACGCTCGAGTGCGCGCCGCCTGACCGCTGGTTCGTCGCTCCCCTCGATGCGCACGGTGACGTGCAGCTGCGCGAGCGGGGCTTCACCGACCGCGAGCGAGGAGTCGAGCTGTCCGCCGCCCAAAGCACGCTTGAGCACCGTCTCGATGCGCCGGAATGCGTCGTTGTCGAGCCGCTCGCGCCCGAGATAGACCAGGCAGGACCAATAGCGCCGCCGCCGGTCGCGTCGCATCACCAGGCATACGCCGCGGGCGCGTTCGTGCAGCGCCAGCACGGCGCGCGCGCAATGGCGCAACTCGGCGATCGAGGCCTGGAACAACTCATCGCGCGGCAGGTTCTCGAGGATGCTGATCAGCCGCTTGGCGTCGTGGCCCGAGGGCCGGAACGGAAAGCCGGCGATCACGCGCGCCACCTTCAATCGCAGCAGCGGTACGGTGCGCGGATCGGCGTGGTAGGTGTTCGAAGTCCACAGGCCGCGGAACTGTGCCTCGCCGCTGAGTCGTCCGCGGGCGTCGTATTCCTTGATGGCGATGCAGTCGAGGTAACCCGGGCGATGCACGGTCGAGCGGTGATTCGCCTTGGTGACGATCAGCAGTTCGCGCGGGGCCTGGAGCGGCGCCGGCGGCGGCGGCCGCATGGAGCGTACGACGCCGAGCGCGCTGCCCGCTATTGGCACCAGCCGCGGGCCGCCGCGCCCGCGCCGCAGCCGACTGCGGCGGAAGCCCAGGAAGGTGAAATGGTTGTCTTCCATGTACGCCAGGAGCGCGGCGCTCTCCGCCACCATAGCGGCCGGAAAGGGCGGCGCGCGGCGTTGCAGCTGCGCGCACAGCGCGCGCGCGGTCTGGCGCATCGCCGGCCAGTCTTCGCAGGCGTGCCGCACATCCGTGAGCGCTGCCAGCAGCCGCGCGCGCAGCGCCGCGGCCTCCTCGGGGCCGGCGAGGCGATCGATGCGCAGGTATTGCCAGGACTCACTGACGGGCGCCCGCACCGTCTTGCGCTCGCCGAACTGCAGCAACCGCCCGCCCGCGCCGCGCACTGCGCCCATGATCGGGTGGACGATCAGTTGCACGCTGTGGCCCGCTTCGCTCAGCGACAGGTTCAGCGTATCCACCAGGAATGGCATGTCGTCGGTGATCAGTTCGACGACCGAATAGCCGCCGCCCGTGCCTGGCGCGAGCGGCGGGCTGGTCACGCGCACCAGCGTCTGTCGCGGCGCGCGGCGTGCACCGAAGCGAAGTTGTGTCTCCGCCGCTGAGCGCAGCGCGCCGGCGCCGGCGGCGCGCCATTCCTCGGGCGGCAGGCCCGTGCGCCAGGCCCGCAGCAGGCGCGCAGCCAGCTGCAGCTGACGGCGGCCACGCGCGGGCGGTTTGCTCATAGTGCGCTCTCCCCCATGTGCGGATCGTACCATTACCGATCGGCGTGCGACCCAGCCGGATCGCGCGCGGTGGCGTGTGCACGCGCCAGATAGGCTTCGCTCTGCATCTCGGTCAGCCGGCTGGCGGTACGGCGGAACTCAAAGGCCAGCCGCTCGCCCCGGTAAAGGGCGGCCGGCGCCGCCGCCGCTGATACGACCAGTTTCACGCCGCGATCGTAGAACTCGTCGACCAGGCTGATGAGGCGCCGCGCCGCATTGTCGCGCGTTTCATCGAGTACCGGTATGTCGGTGACGAATACCGTGTGAAAACGGTCCGCCAGTTCCGCGTAGTCGTCCGCGCTGCGGGCGGTCTCGCACAAGGTCGCGAAGCGGAACCACGCCATGCCGCCGGCGCGCCGCTGCGCGCTCAGCGTGCGGCCGTTGATCGCGAGGTGACGGGAACTGTCGGCATGCGCGCCGGCGAGTTGGGCATACAGCGTCGCGAGCGCCGGCATGCTCGCGGGGTCGGACGCGGGCAGGTAGATGGGCGCCTGGCGCAGCTGGCGCAGCCGGTAGTCGGTGCCCGCGTCCACCTCGAGCACCTCGAGGTGCTGCTCGAGCAGGGCGATGGCCGGGAGGAAACGCGCGCGCTGCAGGCCCTCGTGATACAGGCCGGACGGCGGCACGTTGGCGGTGATGACCAGCGTAACCCCCTGGCGGAACAGTTCCTCGAACAGGGCGCCGAGCAGCATGGCGTCGGCGATGTCGCTGACCTGCAGTTCATCGAGGCACCACAGGTTTGCGCGCCGCGCCATGCGGCGCGCCACGATGTTTACGGGTGCCTGGCGGCGCTGGATCGACGCCAGGCCGACGTGCACTTCGCGCATCAACTGGTGAAAATGTTGGCGCCGGCGCGCCGGGGTGTGGACGGCGTCGTAGAACAGGTCCATGAGCCAGGTCTTGCCGCGACCGACGCCACCCCACAGGTAGACGCCGCGCGGGGCGTCGCCCGGGCCGCGCGGCCACAGCCGCCGGCGCAGTTGCCCGAGCAATCCCAGTCGCGAACGCTGCGCGCCCAACTCGGCGCGCAGCCGCTCCAGGCGCGCCACCGCTGCCCGTTGCGCTGCGTCACCCTGCCAATCGCGCGCGGCGAGTTCGCGCGCGTACAGCTCGGGCAGGCCCTGCGGGGCAGGCTCGCGCATCGTGCCCTAGAGATTCTGGTAGTTCGGACCGGAGCCGCCTTCGGGCGTGGTCCAGGTGATGAGCCGGTACGGATCCTTGATGTCGCAGGCCTTGCAATGCACGCAGTTGGCGGCGTTGATCTGCAGGCGCCGCGTGCCGTCTTCGGCCGTGAGCATCTCGTACACGGCCGCCGGACAGAAACGTGTGCACGGATTCCCGTATTCGCGCGTGCAGCGATCCACACAGATGCTGGTGTCGGCGACGTGCAGGTGCACGGGCTGGTTTTCTTCGTGCGCGGTCGAGGCCAGGTACACCGCCGCGGTGCGGTCGCGCGGCGGGAGCGTCCGCTCATGCCAGTCCGCGCGCGCGCGCGGCTCCGTGCCGGGTTGGTCGAGGAGCCGGAGCGTGCGATCGTTGGCGGTGTTGGCGAGCGTCCAGGGGGTGCGGCCGCCCAACGCCGTCTCGAGTGCCGCGTTGGCCAGTCCCAGCCACAGTCCGCGTTTGAAACCCGGCTTGATGTTGCGCACCGCGTGGAGCGAGCGGCCGCCCGGCGAGGCGCGCCAGGCGGCGTCGTATCCAGCCGGGACCGAATGCGCGACCAGGTGTTCCGCGGCCAGCATCCCGGAGCGCATCGCCTGGTGGATACCCTTGATGCGCGCCGCATCGAGCGTTCCGGCCGCATCGCCGATCAGCAGCGCGCCCGGCATTTCCATGGTGGGAAGTGATTGCGCGCCGCCGGCGGCGATGGCGCGCGCGCCGTAGGCCAGCAGTTCACCGCCGTCGAGGAGTGCGCGCAGCGTCGGGTGATTCTTCATCTGCTGGAAAGCCTCGAAGGGCTGGAACAGCGGGTCGTGGTAGTCGAGGCCGACGACCAGCCCGACGTACACCCGATCCCGGTCGAGGTGATATATGAAACCGCCGCCGAAGGTGTCGCGCGGCATCGGCCAGCCGATCGTGTGTTGCACGAGCCCCGTCGAGCCGCGCCCCGCGGGCAGTTGCCACAGTTCCTTGAAGCCGAGCGCGAAGGTGGGCGGGGAGTGGCCCTCATCCAGCCGATAGCGGGCGATGAGTTCCTTGCTGATGCTGCCGCGGCACCCTTCGGCCAGCACGGTGACGGGCGCGTGGATCTGGGCGCCCAGTGTGAAATGCGGCCCCTCGCTCCCCTCGCGCGTGCGCCCCATGTCGCCGAGCTGTATGCCGCAGACCGCGCCGCCGGCGTCGAAGAGCGCGCTGCGCGCGGCAAAGCCCGTGTAGATATCGGCCCCGGCGGCTTCCGCCTTGGCGCCAAGCCACGGCACCAGCTGCGAGATCGAGGCGACGAAGTAGCCGTGGTTGCGCTGCTGCGGCGGCGTCGGCAGCCGATAGCTGCCGCGTGCGGTCAGGAAGCGGAACTCGTCGCGCTGCACGGCCACGCAGTCGGGTGGCGGCGCGGCGCGCCAGTCCGGCACCAGGGCGTCGAGCGCCACCGGATCGAGCACCGCACCCGAAAGCGAATGCGCGCCCAGACTGGCGGCTTTCTCGACCACGCAGACCGAGCGTTCCGGGTTGAGCTGCCGCAGCCGCAGCGCGCAGGCCAGCCCCGCGGGCCCGGCGCCGACGATCGCCACGTCGTAATTCATCACGTCCCGCTCGCTCGTGCCCGCGCTCATGCGTTCGCTCCCGTTGCGTCGACTTCGCCCGTGGCCGCAAGAATGGCGGCGCGCGCCGCATCGCGCAAGACCGCGGCGCTGTCGGGGTGGCCAGGCGCGGCCCACAACGGCGGGAGGCCGGTCACGGCGATCAATCCGGGGCGGGGCAGCACGCTTCCCGGGGCGAAGCAGCGGCGCGTGCCGAGTATCGCCAGCGGCACGACCGGCGCGCCCGCGCGTTCGGCCGCGGCAAACGCCCCGGTGTGGAAGCGCAGGAGCCCCGGTTGCCGATGGAACGTACCCTCGGGAAAGAAGGCCAGCGAGCCACCGCGCGCGGCGCTGCGGATCACGCGCAGCGTATCGCGCGAGCCGCCGGAACGGTTGCCACGGGTCACGAACTGCACGCCGATCCGCCGCAGCAGGAACCCGGCCAGGGGCACCGAATCCATCTCGCGCTTGATTACAAAGTCGAAGCGCGGCGGCAGCACTGCCGCCAGCACCACCCCATCGAGGTAGCTGCAATGATTGGCGACGACGATGCACGGATCGGGCAACGGTACACGCCAGCGCACCCGGACCGGCATGCCCATGAGCGTCAGCGAGGCGCGGGCCACCCATTGGATGAGCCGGCGGCGGCTTGCCAGCGTTGGCAGGACCGCCAGCGGCGGCAGGGCCAGCAGGGCCAGGGCCAGAAACACGCTGGCGGCGTACAGGGCGTAAATGAACCACAAGGGCAGCATGGCCAGATCGCCTGTGGTGCGCTGCGGGAGTGAGGTCAAAGTCACTGAATTTGGTGTATTAGTCAATGGGTTGTGTGACCCAGGTCTCCCTATAGTAGCTGTTGGCGTGGTTGTGAGTCCCATCACATCGCCAGGCCGGGCCCCCTTTGCATACTGCAGACCTGAGCCAATCCGCCGCCGCACCAGGAAACGAATTGAGCAGACACGCGACAGTGGCCGCCGACCCGGCTGCCGAAATCATCGATCCGATCATCGGCCGCTTTCTGGATGCCGTCTGGATGGAGCGTGGGCTGTCGCCCAACACGCTGGCTGCCTACCGCGCCGACCTGATCGCGCTGTCGCGCTGGCTCGCGCCGCGCAACCTGGTGCTCGCACGAACCGGTCGCGCCGACGTGCTGGCGTTCATCGCCGCGCGCGCCGCGGGCGGCTCGCGGCCGCGCTCGACGGCGCGCCAGCTGTCCTCGTTCCGCCGCTTCTTCCGTTTTCTGATGCGCGATGGCGTGGTGCGCGAGGATCCGACCGCGCAGATCGCCATGCCGCGCATTGGTCGCTCGCTGCCGAAGTCGCTGACTGAAGCCGAGGTCGAGTCGCTCCTGATGGCGCCCACCGTCAGCGATCCGCTCGGTAACCGCGACCGCACCATGCTCGAAGTGCTGTACGCCACCGGGCTCCGTGTCTCCGAACTCGTCAGCCTGCGCGTCGACCAGGTGAACCTCACGCAGGGTGTGCTGCGCGTGCTCGGCAAAGGCAACCGCGAGCGCCTGATTCCGCTCGGCGAGGAAGCCGTGCGCTGGCTCAACTCCTTCATAGGCAGCCCGCGCGCCGAGATCCTGCTCGAGCGCAGCACCGACTACCTGTTTCCGACCCGACGGGGCGATCGTATGACGCGCCAGGCGTTCTGGCACATCATCAAGCGTTACGCGCGCAAGGCGAGCGTCAGCCACGACCTGTCGCCGCACACGCTCCGCCATGCCTTCGCCACGCACCTGCTGAATCATGGCGCCGACCTGCGCGTGGTGCAGATGCTGCTCGGCCACAGCGACTTGTCGACCACGCAGATCTATACGCACGTGGCCCGCGAGCGCATGAAGGAACTGCACGCCGAGCATCATCCGCGCGGCTGACCTGCCGCCGGTCCGCATTCGCGCCCGCGAGCGGCGCTCTGCTAGACTCAAAGCCATGAATTTCAGAAACAGCCTGCCGTGGTGCCTTGCGGTCGTCCTGGGCGGTGGTGCCCTGGCGCTGCACGCCTCGGGCGCACCATCCCCGCCAGCCGCCGCCGCCGCCGCCGCGGCGCCGCTCGCCGCCCCTACGCCCCTCGAGGCCGAGCTGGCGGCCGTGGCCGCGCACCTGCCCGGGGCTCATGCCGGCGACGTACGCACCACGCCCGTCCCCGGCATCTATGAATTCCGGCAGGGTGCCCAGCTGGTCTACGTCACTGCCGACGGCCGCTTTGGCTTCGCCGGCGACCTGTACCGCCTGGCCGACCGCGCCAACCTCAGCGATGTGCGCCGGCGCGAACTGCGGCTCGGCCTGCTCAGCGCGGTGCCCGAATCCTCGATGGTGGTATTCGCGCCTGCAGCGCCGAAGTACACGATCACCGTGTTCACCGACGTTGATTGCACCTACTGCCGCGCGCTGCACAAGCAGATCGCCGAATACAACCGCCTGGGCGTCAAAGTGCGCTACATGTTTTTTCCGCGCAGCGGCCCGAACACGGAAAGCTGGTCGAAGGCCGAGCAGGTGTGGTGTTCGGCCGACCGGCGCGCGGCGCTGACGCAGGCCAAGCTGGGTGGAGCGCTCACGGCAGCGGTCTGCAAGCCCAATCCGATCGCCGATCAGTATGCGCTCGGCCGCGCGATCGGGCTCACCGGCACGCCGGGCATCGTCACCGAATCGGGAGATCTGCTCCCGGGCTACGCGCCGCCCGACGAGCTGCTGCAGGAACTGCAGCAGGACCCCCCGCACGGCTAGGGCCCCGCGGCGCCAGCCCGGGCAGGGTCAACGTTCCAGCAGCGCCAGCTTGTCGGGCTTGCCGTCCCATTCCTTCGCGTCCGCCGGCGGCGTGCCGCGCTCGGCGATCACCGGCCACTGCTTGGCGAGTTCGGCGTTTAGCGCCGTGAATTTCTCCTGTCCGGCGGGCAGCTCTTCCTCGGAGTAGATGGCTTCAGCCGGGCACTCCGGCTCGCACAGCGTGCAGTCGATGCATTCATCCGGGTCGATGACCAGGAAGTTCGGGCCGACGTGGAAGCAATCCACGGGGCAGACTTCCACGCAGTCCATGTACTTGCACTTGATGCAGTTTTCGGTGACGACGAAGGTCATTGAGGCTCCGGATCGGACGCGGCGCAAACGGGCGCGGTAGGGGACGGGCGCTATTGTGCCAAAGGCCCCCGCCAGCGCAAGCACAGCGACGCCATGAGCACTTGCCGGGGCTAGCGCGCCGGTCGCTCTATGTCGTGGAAATGGATACGTTCGAGCTGCTCGTGCCGGTCGGCGAGGAAGCGTTCGAGACCGAAGCGGATGCTGGCGAAGGCGATTTCCGGCCAGGGGATCTCGTCCGCGCCGAACAGCGCCGTTTCGAGGCTTTCCACCCCGACGCCGTAGTCTGCGCTACGCATCCGGGCCCGGAACATGACGTGCACCTGCGCGGCGTGCAGCACGTTGACCACGCTCAGCAGCGAGCCGACCTCGACGTCGGCGAGTGCCTCTTCGGCGGTCTCGCGCGCGGCTGCGGCGTGCATCGACTCGCCGATTTCGAGAAACCCCGCCGGCGCCGTCCAGTAGCCGCGCCGCGGCTCGATGGCGCGGCGGCACAGCAGGATGCGGCCCTGCCATTCGGGCACGCAGCCGACCACGACGCGCGGGTTTTCGTAGTGCACGGTGCCGCAGCTGTCGCACACCGCGCGTGGCAGCTGGTCACCCTCGGGTATTCGCCGGTGCACGGGCTGGCCGCAGTTGGAGCAGAATTTCATGGTGGCCTGCGATCGGGGGATTCGGGTATCGTACTCGAAGTGCCCACGGCCTCGTGGCGGAACTGGTAGACGCAGTCGACTCAAAATCGACCGGGCTTGCCCATCTCGGTTCGACTCCGAGCGAGGCCACCACCCCTGTCCGGAATGCAACGCAGCGACTTCGACTATTCCCTGCCGGCCGAGCTGATCGCGCAGACGCCGCTGGCGCGGCGCTCGGCCAGCCGTCTGCTGCGGCTCGATGGCGCCACCGGCGCGCTCGCCGACCACGAGATCGCCGCGCTCCCCGGACTCCTGCAGCCTCGCGACCTGCTGGTGTTCAACGACACGCGCGTGTTGCCTGCGCGGCTGGCGGCGCAGCGCGCTTCCGGCGGCCGCGTCGAGATCTTTCTCGAACGCGCACTCGCCGGCACCGACGCCCTGGTCCAGATGCGCGCCAGCAATCCGCTGCACGCCGGTGAGGATCTGAGCACGGCGGGTGGGCCGGTCAGGCTCGTGGCCAGGCAGGACGATCTGTGGGCAGTGACGCTGCCGGAGCCGGCCGCGGAATTTTTCGCGCGCTGCGGCGCCGTGCCGCTGCCGCCCTACATCACGCGCGCGCCGGATGAGCGCGATCGCGAACGCTACCAGAGCCTGTTCGCGCGCGTGCCCGGCGCGGTGGCGGCGCCCACCGCCAGCCTGCATTTCGACGCTGCGTTGCTGGCGGCGCTTGCTGCGAGCGGTATCGCCCATGCGCTCGTCACGCTGCACGTAGGCGCCGGCACCTTCCATCCGGTGCGCACCGAGGAACTCGACGATCACCGCATGCACGCCGAGTGGTATCAGGTCAGCGCAGCGACGGCCGGTGCGATCGCGGCGGCGCGCGCGGCCGGCGGCCGCGTGATCGCCGTGGGCACCACGGTGGCGCGCACGCTCGAGTCCGCCGCTGCCGCTGGCGGCGCGGTGTGCGCCGGTCAGGGTGAAACCAGGCTGTTCATCCGGCCCGGATTCCGCTTCCGGGCCGTCGACGGGCTGGTGACCAATTTTCACTTGCCCGCTTCCACCCTGCTGATGCTGGTCGCGGCATTCGCCGGGCGTGAGGCCGTGTTGGCGGCCTACCGCCATGCCATCGAGCAGCGTTACCGATTTTTCAGCTATGGTGACGCGATGCTGATCTGGCCCGCCCGCGGCGTGCGTACATGAGGCTGCGCTTCGAGCTGCTGCACACCGACGGCGCGGCGCGCTGCGCACGCCTGCACCTGCCCCACGGCGTGGTGGACACGCCGGCCTTCATGCCGGTGGGCACCTACGGCACCGTCAAGGCCATGACGCCCGAGGAGCTCGAGGCGCTGGGCGCGCAGATCGTGCTCGGCAATACTTTTCACCTCGCGCTGCGGCCGGGGGCGGAAATCGTCGCGCTTCACCGCCAGGGCCTGCACGGCTTCATGGGTTGGGAGCGGCCGATCCTCACCGACTCAGGCGGTTTCCAGGTGTTCAGCCTGGCCAAGCTCCGCCAGATAACCGAGCAGGGCGTGCGTTTCCGCTCACCCGTGGATGGCGCCGAAGTGCACATGAGCCCGGAAGATTCGATGGACGTGCAGCGCGCACTCCAGTCCGACATCGCGATGGCTTTTGACGACTGCACCGCTTACCCGGCGGGCGAGGCGCAGGCGCGCGAGTCGATGGAGCGCTCGATGCGCTGGGCGGTGCGAGGGCACGCGCACTACTACCGCGACGCGCCGCCGGGGCACCTGTTCGGCATCGTGCAGGGCGGCATGCATGCCGCGCTGCGTACCGCATCGCTGGAAGCCTTGTCCGCTCACGATTGGCAGGGCCTGGCGATCGGCGGCCTCGCAGTGGGCGAGCCGGAAGCCGAACGGCTGCGGATACTCGAGCACACGCTGCCGCTCATGCCCGCTGACCGGCCGCGCTATCTGATGGGCGTAGGCTACCCACAGGACATCGTCGCGGCCGTCCTGCGCGGGGTCGACATGTTCGACTGCGTGATGCCCACCCGCCATGCCCGCAACGGGCACCTGTTCACGAGCGAGGGCATCGTCAACATCCGCAACGCCTGCCATCAGCGCGACACAGGGCCCCTGGATCCCGCGTGCGCCTGCAGCACCTGCCGGCGCTACACACGCGCCTATCTGCGGCATCTGGACCGCTGCAATGAGATCCTGGGCGTGCGCCTGGGCACCATCCACAACCTGCATTTCTACCTGGATCTGATGCGCCGGATCAGGGCGGCCATCGCTGCCGGGACGCTGGGCGCGCTGGCCGCCCGGATTATGGCGATTCCGCGGCGGAGCCTTGCGCCTATGGCATAATGCCGCCCTTTTTCGCACCCGGGGTGGAATTCCCGGCCCGCAGATTGACCAGCAACCACCGGAAGGTATAGCCCATGGATTTCCTGATTTCACCGGCCTACGCACAGGCTGCCGGCGCGAGCCCGGGCGGCGGGTTCAGCCAGATTCTCATCCTGGTCGTATTCGTCGCGATCTTCTACTTCATGCTGATCCGGCCGCAGCAGAAGCGCATGAAGGAACAGCAGGCGATGCTGGCCAAGCTCGCGAGCGGCGATGAAGTGGTCACCAGCGGCGGGATCCTCGGCCGCATCAGCGACGTGGGCGACACCTTCGTCACGCTCGAAGTGGCCGACGGGGTGCGCATCCGCGTGCAGCGTGGCCAGATTTCGCAGCTCATGCCCAAGGGCACGCTCAAGGGCGCCTGAGAGAAACCCATGCTGGAATTCCCGCGCTGGAAGTACACGCTGGTTGCGCTCGTCATGCTGCTGGCGCTGATGTTCGCGCTGCCGAATTTCTTCGGCACCGATCCGGCCCTGCAGGTGGCGCGCAAGAGCCGCCTGCCGATGGACGATTTTGCGCGCCAGGCAGTCGAGCAGGTGCTGAACGGCCGCGCCGCGCCGTTTCGCAGCGCCTATGTCGACGATGGCAAGCTCGTGGTCCGCTTCGCGAGCGTAGCCGACCAGCTCAAGGCGCGCGACACGGTCAACGAGGCCATGGCGGCCGACTACGTATCGGCGCTGACCACGGCGTCGCGCGCGCCGGCGGCGCTGCGCAAGTTTGGGCTGCGGCCCATGCCGCTGGGCCTGGATCTGCGCGGCGGCCTGTATCTGCTTTACCAGGTGGACGTGAACGGCGCGGTGTCGCAGCTGCTTGAAAGCTACGACCAGGGATTCCGGCGCACGCTGGCCGGCGCCAAGCTGCCCTTCAACGATATCACCACCTACACGGGCGGCAAGAGCAGCATTCCCAACGCGCTGCGCGTGGCGTTGCCTGCCGGGGCCGATGTCGGCGCGGTGCGCGATGCGCTCCGCAAGGCCAATGGCGACCTGACCTTCAGCGTCGGCAGCGGTGAGGCCGGGCCGACCATCGAAATGGAAATGACCCCGACGCAGGTCAAGGCCCGCCAGGACTATGCGCTGCAGAAGAACATCACCACGCTCCGCAACCGCGTCAACGAGCTGGGCGTCTCCGAGCCGATCGTCGCGCAACAGGGCATCGATCGTATCAACGTGCAGTTGCCCGGCGTGCAGAATTCCGCCGAGGTGAAGGACATCCTCGGCAAGGTCGCGACCCTGGAGTTCCGGCTCGAGGATTCGCAGAACAGCGCCCAGGAAGCCAAGCAGCGCGGCCGCGCGCCGCTCGGCTCCAAGCTCTACGACATGGACGGCCGTGCGGTGCTGCTCAAGCGTGAGCTGATCGCCACCGGCGACCAGCTCACCAACGCCACCTCCAGCTCGGGCAACGAGGGCCCGGAGGTCAACGTCACGCTCAACGGGCAAGGGGGCGATTCGATGCTGCGCAACACGCGCCTCAACGTCCACAAGCGCATGGCGGTGGTCTACATCGAGAAGAGCCGCGAGAGCCGCATGATCGACGGCCAGAAGACCGTGCACGATGTCACGACCGAGAAGATCATCAGCCTGGCGACCATCCAGGCGGTATTGAGCAACCAGTTCCGGATCACCGGACTCACGGCGGTCGAGGCGCGCGAGCTGGCGCTCCTGATGCGCTCCGGGTCGCTGTCGGCGCCGATCTTCGCCGTCGAGGAACGCACCATCGGTCCGAGCCTCGGCGCCGAGAACATCCGCAAGGGCGTACAGGCGCTGGTCATCGGCATGCTGGCGGTGTTCGTGTTCATGGCGCTCTACTACCAGCATTTTGGCTGGGTGGCCAACCTGGTGCTGCTGGCGAACGTGGTGCTGCTCACCGCGCTGCTGTCGATGCTGCGCGCGACGCTTTCGCTCCCGGGCATCGCCGGCATCATTCTCACTGTCGGCATTGCCGTGGACGCCAACGTGCTGATCTACGAGCGCATCCGCGAGGAGCTGCGCAACGGGGTAACGCCGCAGGCGGCGATCCGCGCCGGTTTCGACAAGGCGTTCTCGGCGATCCTCGACTCCAACGTCACGGCGTTCATTGCCGGCCTGGTGCTCTGGGTAGTGGGGCGGGGCGCGATTCGCGGCTTCGCGGTGGTGCTGACGCTTGGCATTGCCACCTCGATGTTCACCTCGCTCATGGGGAGCCGGGCGTTGATCACCCTCATGTATGGCGGGCGCCGCAAGCTCGACCGCCTGTCGATAGGCTAAGGAGAGTACGGTGGAATTCTTTACGAAAGCCACGAGCTTTCCCTTCATGTCGACACGCAAGGTGTGGTACGCCCTGTCGCTGGGGCTGATGGCGCTGTCCATCGGTTCGTTCTTCATCCGCGGCCTCAATCTCGCGGTGGATTTCACCGGCGGCGTGCAGGTGCAGGCCAGTTTCACCAACGCCGTGAACATCGATGCGGTGCGCAGCGGGCTCGAGCGCGCCGGGTTCAGCGAACCGCAGGTGCAGAACCTCGGCTCATCGCGCGAAGCGGCGATCCGGTTGCCGGCGCAGACCGGGCAGACGGGGGACGTGATCCGCGCCCGCATCGATGCCGTTTTGCACGCCATCGACGCCAAAGCGGAAATCACCAGTCTCGACGTGGTCGGCCCGCAGGTGGGCGACGAGCTCACGCGCGGGGCGATCGGCGCACTGAGCGCCACGCTGGCACTGATCTTCCTGTACATCGCCTTCCGCTTTCACACCTGGCGCCTCTCGCTCGGCGCCATTCTCGCGGTGCTCCATGACCCGATCCTGGTGCTGGGCGCGTTCTCGATCGCGCACACCTCGTTCGACCTGCCGGTGGTTTCGGCGATGCTCGCCGTCATCGGCTATTCGCTGAACGACACGGTCGTGGTGTTCGACCGCATCCGCGAGCGCTTCGAAGGCAGCCGGCGGCTCGAGCCCGTGGCGGTGCTCGACCAGTCGATCAACCAGACGCTGTCGCGCACCATCATGACCAAGGTGGTGACGCTCATCGTGGTGGTGGCGCTGTACCTGCTCGGCGGCCAGGCGCTCAAGGGCTTTTCCGAGGCGCTGATCATCGGCATCCTCGCCGGCACCTACTCTTCGATCTACATCTCGAGCGCTATCGCGCTCGATTGCGGACTGAAAGCCGAGCATCTGCTGCCGACCTCGGTGAAGCGGCCGGTCGACGACCTGCCGTAGCGAGGCGCGCGCATGCTGGCGATGCTCTCCGATCCGTCCACCTGGGTGGCGTTCGCGACGCTCTCGTTGCTCGAGATCGTGCTGGGCATCGACAACGTCATCTTCCTGGCGATCCTGGTCGGTCGGCTCCCGCCGGAGCGGCAGCCGCGCGCGCGGGTCGTGGGTCTTGCGCTCGCCATGGTGACGCGCATCGCCCTGCTGTTCTCGATCGTGTGGCTCATTCGCCTGACCAAACCATGGTTCTCGCTCATGGGGCAGGCGATCTCGGGGCGCGACCTGATCCTGGCCGGGGGCGGCCTGTTCCTGCTCGCCAAGAGCGTGCTCGAGATTCACCACACGCTGGAGGGCGCTGCCGCGGAGCACCGCGCGCGGGCCCTGGCCAGTTTCGCCGCCATCGTCGTGCAGATCGCGCTCATCGATATCGTGTTCTCGCTCGACTCGGTCTTTACCGCGGTGGGACTGGCGCGCCCCGACCAGGTGCCGGTCATGGTGGCGGCCATCGTCCTGTCGATCATCGTCATGATGTGGCTGTCGGGGCCGATCTCCGAGTTCGTGGAAACGCATCCCACCATCAAGATCCTCGCGCTGGCGTTCCTGATCCTGGTCGGCGTGGCGCTGATCGCCGAGGGCATGGACTTCCATATCCCCAAGGGTTACCTGTACTTCGCGATGGCATTCTCGGTGCTGGTCGAGATGATCAACATCCGCCTGCGCCGGCTCCTCGACGCTCGGCGCCAGCGGCGCGGGTTGTAGATCGCAGCAGCGGACTATTCAGCGAGGCGCTGGAGCGCGGCGCCGCTCAGGCGGTAGCCGCGCCAATCGTCCAGGGCCACGGCTCCCAACCGCAGATAGAAGTCGATCGCCAGGGCGTTCCATTTGAGCGCCGACCATTCGAGCCGGCCGCATTCGCGCGCCACGGTCTGCCGCGCCAGTTGCTGCAGCAGCGCCTTGCCCACGCCGTGCTGGCGAAACGCGGGGTCGACAAACAGGTCTTCCAGGTAGATGCCCGGCCTGGCCAGAAAGGTCGAATAATTGTGGAAGTACAGCGCGAAGCCCGCCGCCTGGCCGTCGCAATCGGCGAGCAGGACCTCCGCGTAGCGCCGCTCGCCGAACAGCGTTGCGTGCAGCGCCGCCTCGGTGGCGACGACTTCGGATTCCAGGTGTTCGTAGACGCCGAGCGCGCGGATGAAGCGCAGGATCTGCGGCACGTCGCCCGGTTCGGCGGTGCGGAGGCTGATCACGCCCCGCATTCCAGGGCCTGGCCGCCAGCTGTCCTGGCAACCACTCAGCTTTGCCTGGCAAGCCCGCTGTGACGGTACGAGTACAGGGCGTAGATCGCGAGTCCCGCCGCGGACCAGATGAAGAACGCTTTCCAGGTGATCGCGGGCAGCCCGCCCATGAGAAACGCGCAGAAGCCCATGCCGAGTATCGGTACCAGCGGAACCCACGGAGTGCGGAACGGGCGCTTGAGTTCCGGGCGGGTCCTGCGCAGCACGATGACGCTGACGCACACCAGGAAAAAGGCCGAGAGCGTGCCCAGGTTGACCAACTGAGCCACTTTGCCAATCGGCGACAGGCCTGCGATCAGGGCGATGGCGACGCCAGATCCCAGGATGAGGCGCACCGGCGTCTGGGTCCTGGGATTGACCCTGGCCAGTGGCATGGGCAGGAGTCCGTCGCGCGACATCGCCAGCACCACACGGGTCAGGCCGAAATAAAGCACCAGCATCACTGTGGTGATGCCAGCCAGAGCGCCGATCGAGATCAGGGCTTCCGCCCAACCGATGCCGAGCTGCTTGAGTGCATCGGCGATCGGCGCCTTGATGTCGATCTGGTCGTAATGCACGACGCCGGTGAGGATGCCAGACACCACGATGTAAAGAATCGTGCAAATTACCAGGGAAGCGATAATGCCGATCGGCAGGTTTCGCTGGGGATTGATCGTTTCCTCAGCAGCGGTCGAAACCGCGTCGAAGCCAATGTACGCAAAAAAGATCAGCGAAGCGCCGGTCAGGATGCCGCCCATGCCGAAATGTGACTGGCCGGCGGAGTCGGTGATTTGCGGCGGGATGAAGGGATGCCAATTGGCCGGATTGACGTGCGGGGCAGCGACCACGATGAAGATCAGGACCGCGGCAAGCTTTATGAACACCATCACCGTATTGAACCGGGCCGATTCGCTGACGCCGATGGAAAGCAACAGGGACAACAACAGCACGATAACCATGGCCGGCACATTGGCAATGCCGCCGTCGAGCGGGGCATTGGTCAATGCGTAGGGCAGGTGCACGCCCGCCAATTCCATGATCTTGCCGAAATAGCCGGACCAGCCGATGGCCACGGTGGAAGTGGCAACAGCGTACTCCAGGATGAGATCCCAGCCGATGATCCACGCGATCAGCTCGCCGATACCCGTGTAGGCGTAGCCGTAGGCGCTGCCGGCGCCGCCGATCGCGCCGGCGAGTTCGGCATAGCACAACGCCGCAAATGCGCAGGCTATACCGGAGAGGATGAACGACAGGACGATGGCCGGGCCCGCGTGCTGCGCGGCAACCACGCCAGTGAGGACGAAGATGCCGGTGCCGATGATGCAGCCGATGCCGAGCATGGTCAGGTCAAATGCGCCCAGGCAGCGTTTCAGTCCTGTGTTGGCGTTGACATCGGTCGGTTTGGTGCGGAACAGATTCATGCGTTTTCCCCGTAATTTCGTGTTTTCACAATTTGGGCGCTTCCCTGTTGCTGAGGGCCCGCAGCGTTGCCGCGGACTTTAACCCAGCAGGCGGCGCGGCGACGAGCGGCGTGAAGGCCGCCACCAGCGCGGCATGGATGCGTGGCGTGCCCGCGCACACATCGCCCCCGTGTTCATAAGGAGCGCCGTTGACCCGGCTCAGATGCCCGCCCGCTTCGGTGACCAGCAGCGCGCCGGCCGCGGTATCCCAGGGCTTGAGGCCGAGTTCCCAGAAGCCGTCGACGCGGCCGGCGGCGACGTAGGCGAGATCGAGTGCCGCCGAGCCGGCGCGACGGACGCCGGCGACCTGCGGCATGACCAGCCGCAGCATCTCGAGATAGGTGTCCAGATCGTCGTCGGCCCGGAACGGGAAACCGGTGGCCAGCAACGCGCCCTCGAGACCGCGTCTTTTGCTGACCCTGATGCGCCGGGTATCGAGCTGCGCGCCGACGCCCCGGGTCGCGGTGAACAGTTCCTGGCGGAGCACGTCGTACACGGTCGCGACCTCGAGCCGGCCGCGCACCTCGCAGGCGATCGACACCGCATAGACCGGAAAGCCGTGCAGGAAATTGGTGGTGCCGTCGAGCGGGTCGACGATCCAGCGGGTTTCGCTGCTGCCGCTCGCCCCGCTTTCCTCGGCCAGGATCGCGTGGTCGGGGTAGTGGTGGCGGATGATGTTGATGATTTCCAGCTCCGCGGCCCGGTCCACCTCGGTCACGTAGTCGTGCCGTTCCTTGGCGTGGACCTCGATGCCCTCGAGCCGCGGGATGCTGCGCGCGATCACTTCACCGGCCCGCCGTGCGGCGCGCACCGCGATATTCAGCAATGGATGCATAGTCAACTAGAATAGCAGCCTTATGCAGGCACTGCCGATCCGCATGGTCCTCGTCGACACTTCGCATCCGGGCAATATCGGCGCCGCGGCGCGGGCCATGAAGAACATGGATCTGGTGGACCTGGCCCTGGTGCGACCGCGACAATTCCCGCACCCGGAGGCGACGGCGCGCGCTTCCGGCGCGGACGACGTGCTGGCGAACGCGCGCGTCGCCGCCACCGTGACCGAGGCGCTCGCGGGCTGCGGCCTGGTGCTGGCCTGCACCGCGCGCGAGCGCGACCACTACTACCGCGTACTCGACGTGCGCGAGGCGGCCGTGCGCGCGGTGGCGGAGAGCGCCGCGGTGCCGGTGGCCATCGTGTTCGGCGGCGAGCACAGCGGCCTCAGCAACGAAGACCTGGCGCCCGCACACGCGTTGCTGCGCATCCCGACCGGCACGGAATACGCTTCGCTCAACCTGGCCATGGCCGTCCAGGTGGTCGCTTATGAGATCCTGCGCGCGCGCGGCGGCAGCGTGCCCCCGGCGGCGCGCGAGCAACCGCTTGCCGACCCGCCGGCGATGGCGCGGCTGTACCAGCATCTCGAGACCGTGCTCGTGGAAGTCGATTTCCGCGATCGCACGCAACAGGGGACGAACCTCATGAATCGCATCCGCCGCTTTCTGCAGCGCGCTGAGCTCGACGCCAACGAGGTGAATATCCTGCGCGGAATCCTGACCGCCGTGCAGCAGCGCCGGCGCCGCGCCGGCGAGACGGTGCCGCCCGCATGAGCATCGCAGGGCCGATCTACCTGGACTACGCCGCGACCACGCCGGTTGATCCGCGCGTGGCCGCGTGCATGGCCGAGTGTCTGGGGGCCGAGGGCGTGTTCGGCAATCCAGCCTCCACCCACGCCTACGGCCGTGTGGCGCGCTCGCGCGTCGAGGCGGCGCGCGCTCAGGTGGCGGCGCTGATCGGCGCGCGCGCGGGGGACGTGATCTTTACCTCGGGCGCGACGGAAGCCGACAACCTCGCGATCCTCGGCCTGGTGCGCGGCATGCGCGCGGGGCGCGCGCCGCAGGAGCTGCACGTGATCAGCTCGCGCACCGAGCACAAGGCCGTGCTCGATCCGTGCCGCCAGCTCGAGCGCGAGGGTTTTGCGGTGACCTTGCTGACACCCGCGCCCGGCGGCTGCGTGACGCCCGAGCAATTACGCGAGGCGCTGCGCCCCGGCACGGTGCTGGTGTCGCTCATGCACGCCAACAACGAGACCGGCGCGATCCAGGACATCGCCGCCTTCGGCGCCCTGTGCCGCGCCCACGGCGCGGCTTTCCACGTCGATGCAGCGCAGAGCGCGGGCAAGCTCCCGATCGATGTCGCGGCGATGGGCGTCGACCTGCTGTCATTCACGGCGCACAAGCTGTATGGCCCCAAAGGAATTGGCGCGTTGTACGTGCACCCGGCGCGCCGCGTGAGCGTGCTGCCGCTGATGTTCGGGGGCGGGCACGAGCGGGGGCTTCGTTCGGGCACGCTCCCGGTGCACCAGATCGCGGGCTTCGGCCTGGCCTGCGAGCTGGCGGCGGCCGATATGGGCGCCGAGTCGGCCAGGCTGGCCCGCTTGCGCGAGCGCCTGTGGGAGGGCATCGGTTCACTCCCGGGCGTGCTCGCCAACAGCCCGGCAGCACATTGCCTGCCCGGAATCCTCAACGTTTCATTCAGCGGCATCGAAGGCGAGAGCCTGCTGTTCGGCCTCGCCGAGCTGGCGCTGGCGAGCGGCTCGGCCTGCAATTCCGATAGCGACGAGCCCTCCTATGTGCTGCGGGCGCTCGGGCGTGACCGCGAGTCCGCCCAGAGCGCGCTGCGCTTCAGCCTGGGGCGTGGCACGAACGCCGCCGCCATCGATCGTGCGGTTGCGGCGGTACGTCGCGAGGTGCTGCGCCTCCAGGCCCTCGCGCAGGACGAGCCGGGGCAGGGCGAGGCAAGCGGCGAGGCTGGCACCCGCGAGCAGGGTACCTGGGTGCGTTTTATGTTGAAAACCTCCGGGGAGAGCATTGCCGCCGCCAGTCACCAGGCCTATGGCTGCCCGCAGACCCTGGCGGTCTGTGAATGGCTGGTCGCGCAGCTGCCGGGCCGTCCCTGGCGCAATCCGGCCCTGGGTGGGCCCCTGGAGTGGGTCCGGACGCTGGATATACCCGCCGATCGCCTGACCCGCCTCCTGGTCGTTGAGGACGCCCTGCGCGCGGCTCTGGCTGCGGCCGGAGGCTCACCCAAGGCTCGACGATAAGCGGCGCACAGCGGGGGTCGGGCAGGGTGGAGTAGAATGCGGGTCCGAGGAACACCGTCCCCATGAGCATCTCACTGACCACTTCCGCCGCCGAGCGCGTCCGCAGCCACCTGGCAATCCGGGGCCGCGGCCTGGGTCTGCGGCTGGGCATCAAGACCACCGGCTGTTCCGGGTACAGCTATGTCATCGATTACGCCGACACCGCCGCGCCCGACGACCTGGTGTTCGAGGACCAGGGGGTCCGGGTGTATGTTGACCCGGCCAGCTTTGCCGTGCTGGACGGCACGAAGGTCGATTTCGTGCGCCAGGGGCTGAACGAGTCCTTTCAGTTCGCGAACCCCAACGTCAAGGCCGAATGCGGCTGCGGCGAGAGTTTCACCGTCTAAAAAACCTTTCCCTTCCGGGACTTCCGCAGGAATTGCGATTGCTGGACTAGGCCCGGAACGGCTAAACTTCCCGGCCTTTTCCCATGGCCTTATCCTGAAGGGAGTACTGCAGATGGCGCTCGAGCGCACCCTGTCCATCGTCAAGCCTGACGGCGTAGCCCGCAACCTGATCGGCGACGTCTATCACCGCTTTGAACACGCCGGCCTGCGCATCGTCGCGGCCCGCATGCTGCACCTGTCGACCGCCCAGGCCGAGGCCTTCTACGAGGTGCATCGCGAGCGTCCGTTCTACAAGGACCTGGTGCGTTACATGACTTCGGGCCCCGTGATCGCCCAGGTGCTCGAGGGCGATAACGCCATCGTGCGTCACCGCGACATCATGGGTGCCACCGACCCGAAGAAGGCGGCGCCTGGCTCGATCCGCGCAGACCTGGCGCAGAGTATCGAAGCCAACGTCGTGCACGGCTCGGACGCGGCCGACACCGCCGCGCGCGAGATCAGCTTCTTCTTCAGCGGCACGGAAATCTGCCCGCGGGTCTAGCCGGCACCAGCTTGGATACGCGCGTCAATCTGCTCGGCCTCCCGCCGCCCGAACTCGAGTCCTGGGTGCAGGCGCTCGGTTCGCGCCCGTTCCGCGCGCGCCAGCTCCAGCACTGGCTGTACAAGCGCGGCGTGTCGAGCTTCGAGGCGATGAGCGACCTGGCGAAGGAATTTCGCGCGCAGCTCGCGGCGCAGGCCGAGGTCAAGCTCCCGGAAATCGTGCTCGCGCGCCAGTCGGCCGACGGCACGCGCAAGTGGCTGCTGCGCGCCGATGCTTCACAGGCCTTCGAGATGGTGTTCATTCCCGAGACCGACCGCGGGACGCTGTGCATTTCCTCGCAGGTCGGCTGCGTGCTCGATTGCAGCTTCTGTTCGACCGCGCAGCAGGGCTTCAACCGCAACCTGACCGCCGCGGAAATCATCGGCCAGGTGTGGCTCGCCAACCGCGAGCTGGGCTTCGAGCCCGGCGGCGAACGCGTGGTGACCAACGTGGTATTCATGGGCATGGGCGAGCCGCTGGCCAACTTCCGCAATGTCGTCCCGGCGCTGCAGATCCTGCTCGATGACCGCTGTTTCGACCTGTCGCGCCGCCGCGTGACGCTGTCGACCGCGGGCCTGGTGCCGCAGATCTACAAACTCGCCGAGGTCAGCAACGTGGCGCTCGCGGTCTCGCTCCATGCCGCCGACGACGCGCTGCGCGACACGCTGGTGCCGATCAACCGCGTGCATCCGATCGCGGAGCTGCTCGAGGCCTGCTGGCACTACCTCGATGAACGCAACGGCCGCAGTGTCACCTTCGAATACGTGATGCTGGACGGCGTCAACGACTCGCCGGCGCAGGCGCGTGCGCTGGCGCAACTGCTGGCCGGAGCGCCGGCCAAGGTCAACATGATTCCATTCAATCCGTTCCCCGGCACCCGCTACCGGCGCTCGGGCGATGCAGCCATCTGGCGCTTCCGCGACGAGCTCCTGAAGGGCGGGGTGATGGCAACCGTGCGGCGCACGCGCGGCGAGGACATCGACGCGGCCTGCGGCCAGCTGGTCGGGCGGGTGCAGGATCGGACCAC
Source organism: Gammaproteobacteria bacterium (assembly GCA_025357915.1). GTDB lineage: Bacteria > Pseudomonadota > Gammaproteobacteria > Steroidobacterales > Steroidobacteraceae > FEN-1191. The sequence continues at coordinate 11,350 of JANYLH010000084.1, read as the reverse complement.
GGCGCGGATCGGTGCGCGGGTGCGCGCATGAACGCCCGGCGCAGCTGCGCGCTGCTCGCCGTGGCGCTCGTGCAGTGCGGTTGCGCGACCACCGGGAGCCAGGAGTCCTCGGCCACGGCCGGGGCTGCGAACCTGCAGCTCGGCTCTGCCTACCTGCAGCAAGGGAACCTGCCGATCGCCAAGGACAAGCTGGAACGCGCCGTGAAGCAGGCGCCGCGCGATCCGGCCGTGCACGGCTTGCTGGCGATGCTCTACCAGCGCCTCGGCGACGATGCGCGCGCCGAGACCGAGCACCGCGCCGCGCTGTCGCTGGCGCCGCGCGATCCGGAGCAGCTCAACAACTACGCGGTGTTCCTGTGCGGAGTCGGCCGGGTCGATGAGGGCGTCAAGCGCTTCCAGGAGGCCGCGGCCAACCGTCTCTACAGCACGCCGTGGGCGGCATACACCAATGCCGGCGTGTGCATGCGCGGGGGGAAACGTGACGCCGAGGCCGAGCCGCTGTTCACGCGCGCACTGCAGGTGCGGCCCGACTACACGGAAGCGGCCGTGCAGATTGCAGACCTGCGGCTCAATCACGACCGCGCGGCCGACGCCTACCGCGGCATCGCCGAATTCCTGAAAGCCAATCCGGCCAACCCCGAACTGCTCCTGCTGGGCTGGCGCGCCGCGCGCGCACAGCACGATCCGGTCAACGCCGCGCAGATGGCCTGGCGATTGCAGACCGAGTACCCGGACAGTGAACAGGCGCGCTCGGTTGCGGCGCTGCTCGGCAACAAGAACTAGCCCATGGCCACGGCAAGCCACGAGCCCGACAGCGCCGGCGCCCGCCTGGCTGGCGCGCGCGCGCGCGCCGGCCTGTCGGTCGAGCAGGTTGCCGATAAGCTCAGGCTCGACCGGCACACCATCGTCGCGCTCGAGGCCGGCGACCATCGGGTGATCGGCGCTGCGGTGTTCGTGCGCGGTTTCCTGCGCCGCTATGCGGCACTGGTGGGTGAGTCGCCGGCCGAGATCGAGGCCCTGTACGCGCAGCGCCCGGACGCCGAACTCCGGCCCGACCTGTCCAGGACGGGCATGCACCGGATCACACCGACCGAGGGCGGCCGCAAGCTGGGCGTTGTGCAGGCCGTGATTGCCGCCGTGGTGCTGGGTATTGTCGGCGCCGTCTGGTGGGCCATGCGCGCGAAGCCGCCGGCGTACACCATGGTCAGCGAGGAGCAGACGCAGTTGACGCCGGCGGCTACGACCGGCAACCCGGCCGGCAGCCCGGGCGGCGCGCCCGTGGCAGCGCCGCCCGCCGCCGCTGTGCCCGTAGCGGAACCGCCGCCGGTGAAACTCGTGCGGCGCCACCTGCTGCTGACTTTTGGCGGCGAGTGCTGGGCCGAGATCTACGACGCGCGCGGCATGCGGTTGTTCTTTGGTTTCGGGCACGCGGGCACGACCCAGGAGCTCAGCGGGGTGCCGCCGTTCCGCTTCGTGCTGGGCAATGCGGCCGCGGTGGCTGTCACGATCGAGGGCGCGGCGGTGGGCCTGCCGCCTGCCGTGCCGGGCGTGCGCGTGCGTTTCTCGCTCAACGGGAACGGTGTCGTGGCGGGCGTGCGGTGAGCGAGTCGCTGCAGGCCGTACGCGGCATGAACGACGTCTTGCCGCGTGAGATCGCCGCCTGGCAGCACCTCGAGCGCGTGCTGTGCGGCCTGCTGCAGGACTACGGCTACGAAGAACTGCGCGTCCCGGTGGTTGAGCACACCGAGCTGTTCAAGCGCTCGATCGGTGAATACACCGACATCGTCGAGAAAGAGATGTACACCTTCAATGATTCTGGCGGCGACAGCCTGACGCTGCGGCCGGAAGCCACTGCGGGCATCGCCCGCGCGGCGATATCCAACGGCCTGCTGCGCGGCGCGCGCCTGAAACTGTGGACCGCCGGCGCGATGTTCCGCCACGAGCGGCCCCAGGCCGGACGGTTCCGCCAGTTCCATCAGTTCAGCGTCGAGGCCATCGGCTTCGCCGGACCCGACGTCGACGCCGAGCTGATTGCGCTGTGCGCACGGCTGTGGCGGCGGCTCGGCGTCTCGCGCGTGCGGCTGGTGCTCAATTCGCTGGGCACGAGTGCGGCGCGCGGGCAGTATCGCGCTGCGCTGCAGGCGTATTTCCAGTCTCATGAGGCTGCGCTCGACGCCGACAGTCGCCGGCGCCTGCACGGCAATCCGCTGCGGATCCTCGACAGCAAGAATCCCGCGATGCGCGCGCTGGTGGAGGGGGCCCCGGTGCTTACCGATTACCTGGACTCAGAATCGCGCGCGCACTTTGAATCGCTCCGCGCCATGCTCGACGCCCTGGCGATCCCCTATACGATCAACCCGCGCCTGGTGCGCGGACTCGACTATTATTCGCGCACGGTGTTCGAGTGGATCACCGACGCGCTGGGCGCGCAGGATGCGGTCTGTTCGGGCGGGCGCTACGATGGCCTGATCGCCCAGCTCGGGGGCGAGGCGACGCCTGCGGTCGGGTTTGCGCTGGGCATCGAGCGCGTGGTCGAGCTGATCCGCCAGGCGGGCACCGCCGCCGCGGCGCCGGCCCCGGCCGTATACGTCATCGCCAGCGGCGCCCAGGCCGAGGCCCGGGCCCTGCAGCTGGCCGAACAGCTGCGCGAGGCCATGCCCGGCCAGGGTGTGCAGATGAATCTGGGCGGGGGCAACTTCAAGGCCCAGTTCCGGCGCGCCGACCGGAGCGGCGCCTGCCTGGCGCTGATTCTCGGTGATGCGGAGCTCGCGCGGGGCGTGGCCGCTTTGAAACCATTACGCCGTGAGGCTGGTCAGAGCGAATGCGCGCTGGCGGAGCTGCCGGGGCGGGTCGGAAAAATGCTGGAGGAGGAATCGTGGACGAGTACATGAACGAGCAGGAACAGTGGGATTTCGTGCGCAACTGGGTGCGCCAGAACGGCATCTGGCTGGTGGCGGGCGTGGCGCTCGCCGCCGCCGGGCTGTGGGGCTGGCGGGCCTGGCAGGCGCGGCAGGAGGCCTCGCTCCTGGCGGCCAGCGACCAGTACGAGCAGCTCGTCACCGCCTTCGGCAAGAACGACCGGGCGACAGTGGTCGCACTGGCGGACAAACTGCTGGTGGAACATCCGCGTACCGGCTACGCCGATCAGGCGCAAATGGCGGCCGCGCGCCTGCAGCTCGAGAACAACGAGTTGCCGGCCGCGCTCGAACGATTGCAGAAAGTCGGGTCGGCGACCGCCGACCCCGAACTGGCGCTGCTGGTCCGGCTGCGCGTGGCGCGGATCCAGATCGAACAGCACCAGGCGGACGCGGCACTCGCCACGCTGTCGGCGGTTGAGCCCGGCGCGTTTGCCGGCCGCTTTGCCGAAGTACGTGGCGACGCGCTGTTTGCCAAGGGCGATCACGCGGGCGCGCTGAAGGCCTATCGCGAGGCGCAGGCCGCGCAGGCGGCGCCGGCCGGCGCCGGCGCTGGCGACCTGCTGGCTCTCAAGATCAATGAGCTCACGCGCTCCTAGGATTCCCATGACCCGACGCACTGTGACCCTGGTGGCTGCCGTGTTCGCGCTGGCTGCGCTCGCGGCCTGTTCCTCCAGCAGCAAGAACAAGAAGGCGGACAAGCCGGCCGAGCTGGTGAAATTTGCCGCCCGTTTCCAGCCGGTACGCGCCTGGAGCGTGAACCTGGGCAAAGGGGAGCCGAAACTGCGCCTCGGGCTGGCCCCGGCCATCGACGGCAATCGCGTCTATGGCGCCAATCCGCATGGCGAAGTGGTTGCGCTCGATCTCGCCAACGGCCGGCAGGTCTGGCGGCGGCAAATCAAGCTGGCGCTGTCGGGTGGGCCCGGCGCGGGCAACGGCCTGGTGCTGGTGTGCAGCAACGGCGGCACGGTGGTGGCGCTTGCCGCGGCTGACGGTGCTGAGCGCTGGCGCGTGGAGCTGAACTCGGAGCTGCTCGTCGCGCCGGTGGTGACATCCGACCTGGTCGTGGTGCGTACGGTTGACGGCAAGCTCTATGGGCTGGAAGCGGCCGATGGTCATCAGCGCTGGGTAACCGACCAGCAGGTGCCGCGGCTGACGCTCCGTGGCACCAGCCGGCCGGTGATTGCCGGCGAACTGGTGATTTCCGGTTTCGACAACGGCCGCCTGATGGCGGTCACGCTCGCGGGCGGCGCCACCGCCTGGGACGTGGCCATCAGCCAGGCGCGCGGCAGCAGTGAGCTGCAACGCCTGATCGATATCGATTCCCCGGCCGTGGTCGATGGCGACGACATCTTCGCCGTGGCTTTCCAGGGGCGCGCCGTGCGCCTGGCGCGCGACACCGGGCGCGAGGCCTGGTCGCACGAGATTTCCAGCTATCGCGGGCTCGCGGCAGACCCCCTCGGTGTCTACGTGTCGACGGCGGACGGCCAGGTGGTCAGGCTCGATCGCGCCAGTGGCGCGGAGCGCTGGCAGCAGAAAGGCCTGATGCGCCGGTCACTGACGGCCCCGGTGCTGCAGGGAAGCCGGGTGGTGGTCGCCGATTTCCAGGGATATATCCACTGGCTGAGCATGGATGACGGCTCGTTCCTGGCCCGCGCCAAGGGCGGCGCGCGCATCAGCGGCGCGCCGCAGGTGGCCGGCGCCCTGGTCGTGGTGCAGACCGACAAGGGGGCGATCGAGGCATGGCGAGCGCCCGGGAATTGATATTCAGCCATGCTTCCCGTGGTGGCAATCGTCGGCCGGCCGAATGTCGGTAAGTCCACGCTGTTCAATGCGCTGACGCGCACGCGCGACGCGATCGTCGCCGACATTCCGGGCGTCACCCGCGACCGCCAGTACGGCTACGCGCGCATCGGCGCCGTGCCCTGCGTGCTCATCGACACCGGCGGCCTGGTCGACAATCCCAGCGGCATCCAGGCGCAGATGCGCGAACAGACCGAGAAAGCCGTCGCTGAGTGCGATCGCATCATCTTCCTCGCGGACGCGCGCGCCGGACTCACGGCCCAGGATCGCTTCGTCGCCGATCAACTGCGGCGCGCCGGCAAGCCGGTCACGCTGGCGATCAACAAGTCCGAGGGGCTCGATGGCGACATGGTCGCCGCGGACTTCCAGGTGCTGGGCATGGGCGCGCCGCTGGCGATCGCCGCGGTGCACGGCCAGGGTTGCCGCGAGCTCATCGACACGGTGCTCGAGGGTCTGGTGGCCGGCGCCGGCCCCGCCGACGACACCAGCGCCATCCGCGTGGCGATCATCGGCCGGCCGAACGTCGGCAAATCGACCCTGGTCAATCGGCTGCTGGGCGAGGAGCGCGTGATCGCCAGCGACCAGCCCGGCACCACGCGCGATTCGATCATGGTGCCGTTCCAGCGCGACGGCCGCGATTTCCTGCTGGTGGATACCGCCGGCGTGCGCCGCCGCTCCAAGGTGGAGGACGCCATCGAGCGCGCCAGCGTGGCGCGCACCCTGCAGGCCATCGCCGAAGCGCACGCGGTGGTCATGGTGCTCGACGCGCACGACAGCATCGGTGAGCAGGATGCCAGCGTGCTCGGCCAGGCGCTCGAGCGCGGCCGCGTACTGCTGATCGCCATCAACAAGTGGGACGGGATCCCCATGGACCAGCGCGACGAGATCCGCCGCCTGCTGTCCTTCAAACTCGATTTCGTTCCTTACGCGCCGCACCATTTCATCTCGGCGCGCCACGGCACCGGTGTCGGCGAACTGGCGCGCGACCTGGTGCGCGGATTCGACGCGGCGATGCGCGCCATGCCGACGCCGCAGCTCACCAAGGTGCTGGAAAAAGCCATTGAGGCGCATCAGCCGCCGATCGTAAAGGGGCGGCGCATCAAGCTGCGCTATGCGCACCAGGGCGGGCGCAATCCGCCGCGTATCATCATCCACGGCAACCAGACCGTGTCGGTGCCCGATTCCTATCGCCGTTACCTCGCGAATGTCTATCGCGAGGCCTTCGACCTGTATGCGACGCCGGTGGCAATCGACTTCCGCAGCGAAGCCAACCCCTACGACCGGCTCAAGGCCGGGAAGCGCCGCCCGCGCGCGGCAGGAACAATGCCGGGTCGACGAAAGCGCGGTTGAGCGCGACGCCGAAGTGCAGGTGCGGGCCTGTTACCCGGCCTGTCAGCCCAACCGCGCCAATGATGTCACCTACCGCGACGCGCTGACCCGGCTGCACGTCGATTCTCGACAGGTGGCAGTACATGGTGATCAGGCCTGCGCCATGGTCGATCAGCACCGTATTGCCGTTGAAAAAATAGTCGCCCGTGTCGATGACGGTGCCGGCGGCCGCGGCGTGCACCGCGAGCCCCACGGGCGCGGCGATGTCCATGCCGCTGTGCGGGTCGCGCGCCGCGCCATTGAAGAAACGCCGCAATCCGAAGGAACTCGAGCGCTGGCCGCTGATCGGCGCCGCCAGCCGGAGCGAGGCCGGCAGCGTGTCCGAGTATGTCGCCAGCGCGGCATGAATGCGCTCATGTTCGCCGGCGACGCGCGCCAGGTCAGCGGCCGACAGATCCACCTGCGCCGGTGGCACCCGGAGCCGTTGTGTGCGGTAGTGCGCAGGCCGAATGGTGAACTGCAGCATGGCCGCATCCTGCGGCACGCCCTCAATCCGGATCCTGGCCGGGCCCGGCGGTTGCGAGAGGGGAATGCCCACGACCGCGAGCCACTCCCGCTCGTGCCCTGCGCCCGGCGGCAACATCAGCACGGGCGCCGTGCCGAACCAGGCGCGCGGTGTGGCGGAATTTTCGAGCGTTGCCTGTAACGCTGCTACCTGCAACACCACGATTCCCCCGGGAACGGCGCGCTGGACCGGCAGGGCAGGCCCCCGCGGCGGCGCAGCGGCCACGGCAGCCGCGGCCAGCACCAACCCGCTCATGACCCCGGCAACGACGCGCGGCGCCAGGCCGGACTCACGGCGGTTCACGATCCGCGCCCGCCAGATTCGCGCTTTCCGGTCACGCGGGCGGTGAGCACGCCGTCGGCCAGGCGTGTCTCGATGTCCGCGCCGACGCTCACGTCCGCAGCGCTGCGGATGAGTGCACCGCCCGCGGCGTGCACGACAATCGCAAAGCCCCGGTCCAGCGTTGCCAGCGGACTCACCGTGTGCAGGGCGCGCGCGGCCAGTTCCACTCGTGCGCCCGCGGCGGTCAGCGCGCGCGTCCAGGCCGCGCTGAGCCGGCCCGACAGTGGCTGGAGCGATGCGGCCGCAGCGCGCAGCTGCGCGTCCAACGCGCGGCGCAGGCGCAGCTCGAGTTCATCGAGCCGCTGCGCATGTTGCGTCAGCCTGGCGCCCGGATGGGCGCGCTGCAGGCGCTGGTGACGCGCGCGCAGCTGGGCGGCGTCATCCGCGAGCTTGCGGCGCATGGCCGTGCCAAAACGCAACGCCAGCTGCGCCAGGCGCTGCAGCCAGACCCGCCGGTCGGGCACCACGAGCTGCGCGGCTGCGGTGGGTGTGGGGGCGCGCACGTCGGCGACGAAGTCGGCGATCGTGACGTCGGTTTCATGGCCGATGCCGGCCACCACCGGCAGCGTGCAACGCGCCAGCGCCCGCGCCACCCGCTCGTCGTTGAAGGCCCACAGGTCCTCGAGCGAGCCGCCGCCGCGCGCCAGGATCAGTACGTCGCACTCGGCGCGCTCGCTCGCGAGGTCGAGCGCTGCGGCGATCGCCGGCGCGGCGGCCACGCCCTGCACGGGGACGGGATAGATCAGTACCGCGGCCGCCGGGAAGCGCTGCGCCAGCACGTGCAATATGTCGCGGATCGCCGCACCGGTGGGCGAGGTGATCACGCCGATTCGTGCCGGCGCGACCGGCAGCGCGCGCTTGCGCTCGATGGCGAACAGCCCCTCGGCGGCCAGGCGCGCGCGCAGCTCTTCGTACGCGCGCTGCAGGGCGCCGGCCCCGGCGTCCTCGAGCTGATCGATGAGCAGCTGGTAGTCGCCGCGCGGTTCGTAGAGGCTGACGCGGCCCCGCGCCAGCACCAGCTGCCCCTCGCGCGGCGTGAAACGCGCGAGCATGTTGCGCTGACGGAACATCGCGCAGCGCAGCTGCGCGTCGCGATCCTTCAACGAGAAATACCAGTGGCCGGAGGCGGGCCGGGAGAAATTGGAGACTTCGGCCTGCACCCACACCACGCCCAGGCCCGATTCGAGCAGCATGCGCGCCTCGCGGTTGAGGCGCCCCACGCTGTAGACATCCCGCCCGGAGGGCGCCACCGGCTCGTCCATGGCCCATTCTAGCCCGCTGCCGCCCTCCCGGGCCCGCGAGCGGATCCCGCCGGTTGTGGTTTACCGCACCGCTGCCGGTGCGTACAATGGCGCGCTTCTTTTTGGGACGCCACGCTATGCGAATTCTCGAAGAAGCACTCACCTTTGACGATGTGCTGCTGGTGCCGGCGCGCTCCGACGTGCTGCCGCGCGAAGTCGATCTGTCGACGCAGCTGACCCGCGGCATCCGCATCGGCCTGCCCGTGATCTCGGCGGCCATGGACACCGTCACCGAGGCGCGCCTCGCTATCACCATGGCGCAGGAAGGCGGCATGGGCATCATCCACAAGAACATGCCGAGCGACGCACAGGCGCGCCAGGTGGCGCACGTCAAGAAATTCGAGAGCGGCGTGATCGCCGACCCGATTACGGTTTCGCCCGATGCGACGATTCGCCAGGTCATTGAGCTGACGCGTGCGCGCGGCATCTCGGGCGTGCCCGTCGTCAGCGGTGCCAAGGTGGTCGGTATCGTCACGCACCGCGACCTGCGCTTCGAGCGCAAGCTCGATGCGCCGGTGTCCACGGTCATGACGCCGAAGGAACGGTTGGTCACGGTGCGCGAGGGCGCGCCCAAGGAAGAAGTGCAGCGCCTGCTGCACAAGCATCGCATCGAAAAGGTGCTGGTGGTTGGCGTCGACGACGAGCTGCGCGGCATGATCACCGTCAAGGATTTCCAGAAGGCCACGGAATTTCCGCGCGCCAGCAAGGACAGCACCGGGCGCTTGCGCGTGGGCGCAGCCGTGGGCACCTCACCCGACACAATCGATCGCGTGGCGGCGCTGCGCGACTCGGGCGTCGATGTGATCGTGGTCGACACCTCGCACGGCCATTCCCGCGGCGTGCTCGAGATGGTGGCGAAGCTCAAGGCGCGCTGGGGCGACCTGCAGGTCATCGCCGGCAACATCGTCACTCGCGAGGGCGCCCTCGATCTCGTCAGTGCCGGGGCCGATGGCGTCAAGGTGGGCATCGGGCCAGGCTCGATCTGCACCACACGCATCGTCGCCGGCGTCGGCGTACCGCAGATCAGCGCGGTCGCCAACGTGGCCGAAGCGCTGGCCGCCAAGGGCGTGCCCCTGATCGCCGATGGCGGCATCCGCTATTCGGGCGACCTCGCCAAGGCGATCGCTGCGGGCGCGCATGCGGTCATGATCGGTGGCCTGTTCGCCGGCACCGAAGAATCACCGGGCGAAGTCGAGCTCTACCAGGGCGCGTCGTACAAGTCGTATCGCGGTATGGGTTCGCTCGGGGCCATGGGCGAGAAACATGGCTCGGCCGACCGCTATTTCCAGGACACCAGCAGTGAGCTCGAAAAGCTCGTGCCCGAAGGCGTGGAGGGTCGGGTGCCCTACAAGGGGAGCCTGGTGGCGATCCTCTACCAGCTGGCCGGCGGCCTGCGCGCGGCCATGGGCTACACGGGGAGCGGTGACATCGAGCAGATGCGCACCCGTCCCATGTTCGTGCGCATCACCACCGCCGGGGTGCGCGAGAGCCACGTGCACGATGTCTCCATCACCAAGGAGGCGCCCAATTACCGCGTCTCCTGATATCCATGCCGACCGCGTCCTGATCGTCGACTTCGGCTCGCAGTACACGCAGCTCATCGCCCGGCGGGTTCGCGAACTGGGCGTTTACTGCGAGATTCATCCCTGGGATATGAGCGAAGCCGCGGTGCGCGCCTTCAATGCGCGTGGCGTCATACTCTCCGGCGGCCCTGAATCCGTGACGGTCGCCGGCGCACCGGCGGCACCGCGCGCGGTATTCGAACTGGGCGTGCCGGTGCTCGGCATCTGCTACGGCATGCACACCATGGCCGCGCAGCTCGGCGGCAAAGTGGTGCCGGGCAACATCCGTGAGTTCGGCTACGCCGAGATTCGCGCCCGTGGCCACTCCGCGCTGTTGCGCGACATCGAGGACCGCGTCAACGCTGAGGGACACGGCCTGCTCGACGTGTGGATGAGCCATGGCGACCGCGTTGCGGACTTGCCGCCAGGTTTCCGGGCGATAGCGTCGACTGGCGATGTGCCCATATGTGGAATGGCCGACGAGGCGCGGCATTTCTACGCGCTGCAGTTCCATCCCGAGGTCACGCATACCACGCAGGGCACGCGCATCTACGCGCGCTTCCTGCACGACATCTGCGGCTGCGCCAACGCCTGGACGGCCGGCAACATCGTGGTTGACGCCATCGCCCGTGTGCGCGCCCAGGTGGGGGCGGGCGGCGTGCTGCTCGGGCTCTCCGGCGGCGTCGATTCCTCGGTGGTGGGCGCGCTCCTGCACAAGGCGATCGGCGCGCAGCTGACCTGCGTGTTCGTCGATCACGGCCTGCTGCGCCACCACGAGGGCGACGCGGTCATGGAGGTGTTTGCCAGGCACCTTCGCGTGCGCGTGATCCGCGTCAACGCCGGCGAGCGCTATTTCGCTGCGCTCCGTGGTGTCACCGACCCGGAGGCCAAGCGCAAGATCATCGGCCGCCTGTTCATCGAGATCTTCGACGAGGAAGCCGCGAAACTCAGCGGCATCGAATTTCTCGCCCAGGGCACGATCTATCCGGACGTGATCGAATCGGCCGGCGTCGGCGGCAAGGCGCACGTAATCAAGAGTCACCACAACGTCGGGGGCCTCCCCGCGCACATGAAGCTCAAGCTGGTCGAGCCCTTGCGCGAGCTGTTCAAGGACGAGGTGCGGCGCATCGGCGTCGAACTTGGACTCCCGGCAGAGATGGTGCAGCGCCATCCGTTTCCCGGACCGGGCCTGGGCGTGCGCATCCTCGGCGAAGTCACGGCGACGGCGGCCCAGACCCTGCGGCTGGCCGACCATATCTTCATCGAGGAACTGCGCCGCGCCGGCTGGTATGAACGCACCAGCCAGGCCTTCGCCGTGTTCCTGCCGGTACGCAGCGTCGGCGTCGCCGGGGACGGCCGCCGATATGATCCCGTCATTGCGATGCGCGCCGTTGAGACCGTCGATTTCATGACCGCCCGTTGGGCGCACCTGCCCTACGAACTGCTTGACGTGTGTGCGCGGCGCATCGTCAACGAAGTACCGGGCATCTCGCGCGTTGTCTACGACATCTCCGGCAAGCCGCCGGCGACGAT
>JANYLH010000082.1 GCA_025357915.1 Gammaproteobacteria bacterium | reverse complement strand
CGAACTGCTCGCGCTCGTCGGCGCTGAGCTTCTTCGGCCGCTCCGAGGCCAGCAGGTCGCGCCCGAGCGTGCGATACAGCTCGGCCATCTCGTAGGTCGCGGCCGTGGTCGTGGCGGCGACGTCGTATGCCACCACCGCCTTGTAGCCGGCGAGCGCCGACTCCATCGCCTGTTTCTTCGCCGCCAGCGACTTCTTGAGCGGCGCGGTCAGTCGTACCGCGCGAAACGCATCGCGTGCCGGCTCGGCCAGCGCGAGGCGCGCGCCGGCAGCAAGGAATCGCGTGCGATCGGTGCGCTGCGCGCCGGCGAGCGCGTCCGCCTTGATGATTTCATTGCGCCAGCGGTTGAGGCCCGCGGCGTCGCCGCCCTGCCGCGCCAGGTCGGCCAGGCGCGCGCGCGCTTCCTCGGCGTCGCTGAGCGGCTGCGGGTAACGGGCCACAAACTGCTCGAGCATCGCCGCAGTGCGCGCCGCGTTGCCGGATTTCTCGTACAGATCGGCGGCCCGCAGCGTCGCCTCGCGCGCGACCGCCGCGTCCTCGCCCGGTGCGCTGGCGATGCGCTCGAATTCGACGGCCGCCTGTGCGCCGCGCCCGGCCTCGACATAGGCCACCGCGAGCTTGCGGGTGATATCGGCGCCGAACTCCGTCTTCGGGTAATCGCGGCGGTAGGCCTCAAGCACCGTGATCGCCTGGTCCCACTGCTTCGCGTTGATCAGCGATGCCGCGGCGTCGTACTGCGCGGTCGGCACCACCTTCGAAGCCGGCGCCACGGCGGCCACGCGCAGGAAGTCGGCCGCCGCACCCGCCTCGTCACCGGCCTTGCGCTTCGCTTCGCCCTGGCGATACACCGTCGCGGCCAGCCGCTCGGTCAGGTCGGCGCGCTCGGGCGCGTCGGCCGGAGTGGCCAGCAGCGCGTGCTGGAACGCGGGCTCGGATTGCGCGTAGGCAGCCTGGTCGAACCAGGCCTGGCCGATGATCGTCCAGCCGATCCGCTGCTTCGCAACATCGACCGGCGGACTGCGCGCCAGCAGCATCTGCGCCAGCTTGATCGCACGCGCCAGGTCATGAGCCGCGTAAACGTCCTGGGCAGCGCGGGTCAGCACGCCCGCGCTCTCCGGATGCTCGGGGAATACCTGCGCAAAATGCACGCCCGATTCCATGGCGCGGGTGTGCACTTCGGCACGCGCCGCCGGGACAGCCAGGGCTTCCTGTTTCTGCAGCGCGACCAGCGCGGCGTAACCGGCCGCCGCCGAGCGTGCGCCGGCCGGATAAGCATAGGCCGTGCGCTCATATTCGGTGGCGGCATCGGCGTATTGCTGGCTCTCGTAGAGCGCATCGGCCAGCAGGTAATTGTTTTCCGCGCTATCGGCGTCGCCAGGAAACATCGCCAGCAGCTCGCGATACCAGTGCGCTGCGGCCGAGTAGTCCTCCGGCCGCTTCGATTTCTGCGCGCTGGCGTGATAGTACTGGGCCAGGTCCTTGAGATTGGTCTTGAGTTCGGCCACCACTTCGGGAAATGCGCTGTGCTCGCGCGCGCGCCAGAACGGCGCCTTGAAGCCATAGCTGCGCACGTATTCGGCCTTGCCCTCGACCACCAGGTTGGCGAAACCGCCCTTCGCGTAGGCATCGATCGCCTGGTTGGAGAGCGTCGGCGCGTGCTCGTCAACCGGGTCGCGCGCCACGAACGCCCGGTAGGTGCTCGCCGCATCCTGGAAGCGCTGCTTGCTCACGTACAGGTCGCCCAGCCGCGAGTACAGCAGCCAGGCATAGGGGGTCGGCCCGCGCCCCGCCAGCAACTGGTCGAGCGTCTGCGGCCCGTCGAGGTAGGAGAATGCGATGCTCATGACCCGCAGCGTGTCGTCAGCCAGTTCGCGCTCGGCGCGCGACAGGCTGTCCCAGCGTCGCGGCGCGCCGCTCTTGCGATCGAGCAGCGTGCGGTCGAGCAGCATCACAAAGGACTTCAGGCAGGCCTCGTTTTCCGACTGCTTGAACAGCGACCAGCCGTGCTTGTACAAGCTCTGCTCGTAGAAAGTCGACGCCAGCGGCCCACGGCTGATGACCTGCTGATAGGCCGCCTGGGCATCCGCGTAGCGCTTCGCGGAAAACAGCAGCTCGCCGCGCCGGAAATGCACTTCGGCAATCTCGCGGGTAGCCGGATAGGCCTTGACGATGCGATCGAGGGTCGCGAGCGCCAGGTCATTCTGGCCCGTGGTTTCGTAGGCGCGTGCCAGCTGGTAGAGCACCCGGTCGTTACGCGCGTAGTCGGGATAGGCCTTGAGCAGCGTGCCGTAGAGCCGGATGGCCTCGGCGCCCTGCATGTCGAGCTGCGTCACCTCTCCCGACATGCGCTCGAGTTCGCCGGACTCCAGGTTCAGATCGCCCAGGCGCCGCAGCGCCTCGGCGCGCAGCCGGGCGTCGGTATTCTGCAGGTTGAGGAAGTCACGATAGCTCTGCATCGCCTTGGCCGCGCCGCCGCTGACGGCCGCGTCGACGTGCACTTCGATGTTGCGCTTGCCCAGATCGCCAATGGTCGCCGTGGTTTTCGCCGGCGGCGGCTTACCGGACTGCTGCCGCGCCAGGACTGGCAAGCTCGTGCCTGCGGCCACGACAACGGCCAGCGCCAGCACCAGGGCGAACCCGGGCTTCATGGCGTCTGGCCTTCTGGCGCCGGCCCGGTGGCGGGCACCGCCGGCGTCGCCGCGGGCGCGGGCGCGGACGAGGTCGCACGGTCATAAATATCGGCCAGCGCGAAGCGCGCCTGCACCTGGTAGGCGGCCAGGCGGTCCTTCTGCTCGAGCAGCGCTGTGCTCGCGAGCTGTTCGAGATAGTGGTCCTGCTGCTGCGCGGATTGCGCCAGGCGCTCCTTGAGCGTGGCGATGCGCGCGGCGAGCGCGGCGATGCGCGCGGCGAAGTCGCCGGTGTTGGTCGGTACGCTGTTGCGCGCACGCTGCACGCGCACCCAGCGATTCTGCGTCTCGTTCAGCAGGGCGTCGAGCGAGCGCAGCGCACGCCGCTCCGCGTAGCTGCGCTCCTTGAACTGCGCGTCCAGCCGCCAGTACAGCACGCCCTTCATCAGCCTGACCTTGTCGCGTTCGGTACGCAGCTCATCGGCGTCGTTGCCGCTGGCGTTGCTCGCAGCCGTCTCGAGCTGGCGGACCTTGGCCCACTGGGTGCGCTCATCGGCAGTGCCAAGCGCGGCGACATCGGCGCCGGTTTCGATCGCCGTCAGGCGCGAGTCGATCGCGGCGCGCTCGGCCAGCAGCCGGGCCGGCGCGTTGCCAGCCAGCAGCGCATCGGCGCGCGGGAGTTTTTCGCCGTAGGCCCGCTCGCGGGTCTCGAGCATGGCGCCATACGCATCCATGCTCTCGTCCCAGTGCTTGAGCGTGCCCCCCAGATACGCCAGGTCGCGGTAATTCTTCAGACCCTCCTGGAAGTCGTTGTCGGCCAGCAGGCTGTACAGATACCGGGACTGCGGCGCATCGGGCAGCTGCTTGAGCTGCCAGAACCAGCCCTGCTGGTCCGAGCCCTGGTCAGCGCCGAGCAGGTCCTCGAGCATGTGCCCGCCGCCGATGCGCGCGACCGCGCCATCGATACGCTGCGCCTCCTCATCGAAGGATTTGATGGCGGACTCGTAGAACTGCGCCGCCTGCGCGTTGGCATTGAGCTTGCCGTAGGCATAGGGGACCGCGAGATACGATTCCTGCACCGCGGCGTCGAGGAGATTGCGGTCGTGCAGTTCGGTCCACGGCGTGAGCGCTTCGCGGAATTGCCCGAGCTGGGCATCGGCCCAGCCCATTCCCAGCAGCGCGCGCGTCGAATACGGTCCTGCCAGGCGCACGCGCTCGAGCGCCGAGCGTGCCGCTGCCGGCTTGTTGGCCTGCAGCCAGGCGTAGCCCAGCGCCAGGTTGGCCTTGTCGCGGAGCGCGGCCATCTCGCTCCCGGCGGCGCTCATGGTGCCCACCGTCGTCAAGACCGGATCGGCCTCCTCGAGGCGGTTCTGGCGCACCAGCGCCACGCCCAGGTTGAAGCGCGCGAAGGCCATCCAGTCCGCCGGCCCCTGCCAGCGGGCCAGCCGCGCGGCCGCCTCGTCGAAACGATTCTGGCGCATGAGCACGTTGACCAGCAGGTGCTGGCGTTCGGCCTCCAGCTCGGGCGCAAGCTCGCCGCTGATCTTGCCGAGCGATGCTTCGCTGCGATCGAAGTAGCCGCGCGCATACCAGACCTTGGCGAGGTAGAACCAGGCGCGGTTGCGGATCGCGGCGGGCACCTTGTCGGTCAGCAGGCTCGCGAAGCGCTTGCCGGCTTCGTTGTGCATGCCCAGCGACAGATACAGGCCGCCAGCCAGGAGCGCGGCGTCCTGCTCGTTGTGCGGCATGCGCTGCCAGTGCTCGTAGGCCTCCAGGCGCGTGAGTGCCTCGAATTCATCGCCCGCATAGAAATGAAACAGCACGTCACCGTAGTGCAGGTCCTGGACCGCGAGCTTCGGCAGGTTGTCGGGATCGGCATTGCGGGCCGCCCACGCCAGCGGACTCGCCAGCACGCCGCCGAGCAGCAGCACGATCAGCTGTTCGAGCCGCCGCATTGGCGCCCTACTCCCAGTCCTTGATCTCGAATTCCGGCTGCTGGCGGCGCACGCGGTCGGATATCTTCAGCTCCAGGTATTTCGCGCCCACGCCCTTCTCGAACTTGATCGAGGCGCCGCGCCGGTAATCGCGCTCAGTTGGGCCCTTGCCGCTGAATAGCGCGACCAGCTCGTGGGTCCCGGCCCGGAGGTTGCCGACATACAGGCGCTGCACGCCGCCCTTGAGGAGCGCCGCGACTTCACGCGGCGTGTACAGGTAATTGCTGACCTCGCGTTTGTCGATCTTCAGCGTCACCGAATCGAGGCCGAAGAACTGGCCGACGTCCATCGATACGAACACCGCGACCTGCGTGTTGGCCGGGAACAGCAGCTCTTCCTCGAGTACGAACAGGTCCTTGTTCAGGTCGACCACCGACTGCTTGAGGTCCTGGATCTGCTCGTCCAGCGCGCGGGTGCTGCCCTCGGCGCTGGCGGCATCGCCGGGCGCCTCAGGTGCGGCCGCTGCGCTCGCCGCAGCGGCTGCAGGGGCGAGGACGGCCGGCTCCGCAGCGCGCACCGGATGGGTTGCCAGGCACAGTACCAGCGCCAGCGCGGCAAGCGCCAGCAGCCGGGCACAGTTGGGTGCAGTTCTCATGATAGGGAATCCGTAGGCCATGCCATTGCCACCTGGGTCAGGTTTCACAGGGGATCATCGAGCAACGCGCGCACCTGCGCGACGTACGAGTTATCACTACCGCGATCGTCGGCCTGCAGGAAACGCACGCGGCCGCGGCGGTCGATCAGCACGGTGGTCGGAAGCCGCTCGATGCGGTAGGCGCGGCTCACGTCCTTGCGCCGGTCGAGCAGCAGGGGAAAGCGCGCCGGGTGTGACCTTGCGAAGCGCGACGCACGCGCCAGGTCGTCATCGACACTGATAGCGAGGGTCACGAGGCCCGCCGAGCGGTAGGTGGACTGCAGCTCGTCCAGCGCCGCCAGCTGCGCCACGCAGACGGCGCACCGGCTGCTCCAGAACGTGAGCAACACGACTTCACCGCGATGTTCCGACAGCCGGACATTGCCGCCGGCGGCGGCCGGCAGCGCGAAATCCGGCGCCAGATCGCCGACGGCCGCGGCTGTGGCGGCGCAGGTACCCAGCACCGCGACCAGCAACGCCAGCGCGCACGAGCGTCCAAACATGCGGATCACCGGTAGCTCCTAGGCACACTGCCCCCATTTGACATCATCTGTGCTCCGGAAGCGATAGGCGCATGGCGACCGTATGACGTCGGTCACACGGCGTGCGGCTTTGAGGC
>JANYLH010000073.1 GCA_025357915.1 Gammaproteobacteria bacterium | reverse complement strand
TTGGTGCCGGAGATAGGAATCGAACCTACGACCTACGCATTACGAATGCGCCGCTCTACCAACTGAGCTACTCCGGCAGCTGGAATTTCACAGAGCGCCGCATTCTAAGAGATGCCGCTCATGCGAGGCAACGCGCGATTGGCCCGATCAGGACCCGGGTGTTAAGCGCGCCGGCCTCAGGCGGATCACCAGATCCAGGCTCGCCACTTCCATGCCCGCGGGCACGGCCGGCAGGCGGCTGAACTGCACCTCGGGCAGCGCGACGTCGGTCAGCGCGCCGGTGCTTTCATCGTGGAAGTGATAGTGCGGCTGCACGTTCGAGTCGAACCAGCTGCGGGTGTCGTCCACGGCCAGCTGGCGGATCAGGCCGCGCGCGGCAAACAGGTTGAGGGTGTTGTAGACCGTGGCCTTCGACACTTCCACGCCCCGCCCACGCAGCGTCTCAGCAATCTGCTCTGCCGACAGGTGCTGCGGCGTGGCCAGCAGCAGCTCGGCAATCTGCAGGCGTTGCGCAGTGGCGCGAATTCCGCAGGCCTGAAGGCGAGCGGGAATATCGGCGGCGAGGCGCGGGGCTGGTGCGTTATGCGTGTTCATGCTGCCCTTCTTTTACCGCAGTGGGCGCGGCAACGCAAAGACGACGTGCTCCGGCTTGCCATAAGACTCGGCCGGCGGCGCCCCACCCCACTCCCGGAGGCGATCGACCACCTGCTGCACGAGCTGCTCGGGTGCCGAGGCCCCGGCGGTGACGCCGACGGTGGCGATGCCCGAAAACCACTCACGGCGCAGGTCCCCGGCGTCATCGACCAGGTAGCCGGGCACGCCCGCGCGGTCGGCAAGCTCGCGCAGGCGATTGGAATTGGAGCTGCTCTTCGAGCCGACGACTACCAGCAGCCCACACTGCTCGAGCAGCTGCTTGACGGCGTCCTGCCGGTTCTGGGTCGCGTAGCAGATGTCTTCCTTGCGCGGCGCCTGGAGCGCGGGAAACCGCTGCCGGAGCGCATCCACTATGGCCGCCGTGTCATCCACCGACAGCGTGGTCTGCGTGACGAAGGCCAGCGCGGCCGGGTCGCGCACCTCGAGCCGTGCGACATCGGCGATGCTTTCGATCAGCACGATGCGGCCGCCCAGCGACGCATCGAATCGCCCCATCGTGCCCTCCACCTCCGGGTGCCCGGCGTGGCCGATCAGCACCACCTCGCGCGCCTCGCGGGCAAAGCGCGCCACCTCCATGTGCACCTTGGTCACCAGCGGACAGGTGGCATCGAACACCTGCAGGCCGCGCCGGTGTGCTTCCTGCTCCACGGCGGTAGACACGCCATGGGCCGAGAAGATCACCGTGGCGTGGTCAGGCACTTCGGTCAGCTCCTCGACGAACACCGCGCCCAGGGCGCGCAGGCGCTCCACCACGTTGCGGTTGTGCACCACTTCGTGGCGCACATAGATCGGCGCGCCAAACAGTGCTATGGCGCGCTCGACGATCTCGATGGCGCGATCGACGCCGGCGCAGAAGCCGCGGGGATTGGCGAGCAGGATGCGCATGCCCTACGCTCCGGCTCCGCGGCGGCTTGCCAGCAGCGCGTCGAGCAGCAGGCAGCCGGCGCCGATCGTGATGGCCGAGTCGGCGACGTTGAAAGCCGGGAAATAGTGCTGGTGCCAGTGCACCTGCAGGAAATCGACGACATACCCGAGGCGCAGGCGGTCGATGACGTTGCCCAGCGCGCCGGCCAGGATCAGCGCCAGCGCCGCCGCCAGCAGGTGCGCGCGGCGCTCCAGGCGTGACAACCAGATCGTCAGCGATACGCTCACGACTACCGCCAGGCCGCTGAAAGCCCAGCGTTGCCATCCTGAAGCGCTGTCGAACATGCTGAAGGCCGCGCCGCGATTGTGCGCGCGCACGATGTTGAACACTGGCAGCAGGTAACGCGCCTCATACATCTCCAGCGCGCCTTCCACCAGGCGTTTGCTCCATTGGTCGAGGCCGATCACCGCCGCGGTCAACGCCAGCCAGCGCAGCTGCCCGGTAGCCATCATCCGAGCCTCGCCCGACATCAGGCGTACCGGCGCGTTTCGCCCGGCCCCGTGATATTGCCGATGCAGCGCCCGCACAGCTCGGGATGCTCGGCCGATTGACCAACGTCCGCGCAATGGTGCCAGCAGCGCACGCACTTGATCGCCGCCGTGCGCCCTACCTGCAGCCACACGCCGCCACCTGACACGGATGTGGCTTCCACGGAGCCGGCAGGCGCGGCGTCGCTGCGGTGTACGCGCGCTTTCGAGGTAATCATCAGGAACCGCAACTCGTCCCCCAGCACGTTGAGCCGCGCAAACTGTTCGGCCGTGCAGTACACGTCGAGCTCGGCCTGGAGCGGCGCGCCGATCTCGCCGGCCACACGAAGCCGCTCGAGTTCGCGGGCCACATCGTTCCGCAGCGCGATCAGCGCGTCCCAATCGATGGCCGCCGGCGCCGTGGCAGCCGCCGGCGGCTGGTACCAGGTGGCGAGGAACACTGACTCGGGCCGCGGCCCGGGCAGCTCGCGCCAGATCTCCTCGGCCGTGAACGAGAGGATCGGCGCCAGCCAGCGCGTCATCGCCTCGGCGATATGCCACATCGCGGTCTGCGCCGAGCGACGCGCTGGGCTTGCGGCGGGCGTGGTGTACAGGCGGTCCTTGATGATGTCGAGGTAAAAGCCGCCGAGGTCGACGACGCAGAAGTTGTGCACCTTCTGGTAGATGAGGTGGAACTGGTAATCGCGGTACGCGGCGTCGATCTCGCCCTGCAGTTGGCGCGCGCGCTCGAGTGCCCAGCGATCGAGCTCGACCAGCTGTTCCAGGGGCAGGGCCTGCGCGGGCTCGAAACCGTGCAGGTTGCCGAGCAGGAACCGCACCGTGTTGCGCATGCGCCGGTACGAATCGCTCATGCGCTTGAGGATTTCCTGCGACAGGCTCATCTCGTTGGCGAAATCAGTCGCCGCCACCCACAGGCGCAGCATGTCGGCGCCGAGCGTCTTCATGATGTCCTGGGGCTCGATGCCGTTGCCCAGCGACTTGGACATCTTGCGGCCCTTTTCATCGACCGTGAAACCATGCGTGAGCACGCCGCGATACGGCGCGCGCGCATACAGGGCCTCAGACATCAGCAGCGAGCTGTGGAACCAGCCGCGATGCTGGTCCGAGCCCTCGAGGTAGAGGTCCACGGGCGAAGTGAAATCGTCGCGCAGCGCGGCGACGCACTCGAACGACAGGCCCGAATCGGCCCACACGTCCATGACATCGACGGCCTTTTCGTATTGCTCCGCCTCGGCGCCCAGGAGCTCGACCGGGTCAAGCGCGAACCAGGCGTCGATCCCCTCGCGCTCGACGCGCGCGGCCACCTGCGCGATCAGTTCCTGCGTACGCGGATGCAGCGCGCCGCTCGAGCGGTGCGTGAACAGCGTGATCGGCACGCCCCAGGTGCGCTGGCGCGACAGGCACCAGTCCGGACGATTCTCGATCATGCCGGTGATGCGCGACTCGCCCCACTCCGGCGTCCACTTGACCTGCTTGATGTCGCGCAACGCGCCGGCGCGCAGCCCCTTGTCGTCCATGCTGATGAACCACTGCGAAGTGGCACGGAAAATGACCGGTGTCTTGTGGCGCCAGCAGTGCGGATAGCTGTGCGGATGCGCCTCCTGGTGCAGCAGCCGGCCACGCTCGATGAGTCGGGCAATGATGACCGGACCGGCGGCGTCGACCTTGAGACTCGCGACGAGCTCGGTGCCGGGCAGGAAGCGGCCATCCGGCCCGACCGGGTTTACAACCGGCAGGCCATAGAGCTTGCCGACCGCAAAATCTTCCTGGCCGTGCGCGGGCGCGGTATGTACGGCGCCGGTGCCAGCCTCGAGCGTGACGTGGTCGCCGAGGATCACGGGCACCTGCTTCGCGAGCCAGGGATGCTCGAGCTTCAGGCCTTCGAGCGCAGCGCCCGCGAAGCGGCCAAGCACACGGCCCTCGAGTCCGTATCGGGCCAGGCAGGTCGCGAGCAAGCCGTCCGCCAGCAGCAACGCTTCGGCCGCCCCATTTCGCTCCACGAGCACGCAGGCGTATTCCAGATCGCTACGCAGAGCCACGGCCTCGTTGGCCGGCAGCGTCCAGGGCGTGGTCGTCCAGATCACCAGCGACACCGGCGTTGCGCCCAGGGCAGCGGGAGCCATGCCGGAGCGGCGCGCGAAATCCGCCGCATCCACACAGCGGAATGCGACATCGATGGCGGTCGAGGTGCGATCCTCGTATTCGACCTCGGCCTCGGCAAGCGCCGAGCGGCAGTCGAGGCACCAATGCACGGGCTTGAGGCCGCGATAGAGGTGCCCGTTGTCGATGATCTTGCCGAGCGCGCGGATCTGCTGGGCTTCATAGCGCGGATCCATCGTGAGGTAAGGCCGCTCCCAGTCGCCGAACACGCCCAGGCGCTTGAAGTCGGCGCGCTGCGAGTCGATCTGCTTGGCGGCAAATTCCCGGCATGCCGCGCGGAAGGCGCGTGCGTCGAGCTTATGGCCGGGCCGACCGTACTTCTTTTCGACGGCGAGCTCGATCGGCAGGCCGTGGCAGTCCCAGCCCGGCACGTAGGGCGCGTCGAACCCGGCCACGGTGCGCGCCTTGACGATGATGTCCTTGAGGATCTTGTTGACCGCATGCCCCAGGTGGATCACGCCGTTCGCGTAGGGCGGGCCGTCGTGCAGCACGAAAGTCGCTCGGCCCTTCGCGGCACGGCGGATCGTGCCGTAGATGTCCTGTGCCGCCCAGCGCTCGAGCTGTTTTGGCTCGCGCTGCGCCAGGTCCGCCTTCATCGGGAAAGCGGTCTGCGGCAGATTGACGGTGCTCTTGTAGTCGGTCACTGATTGGGAACCCCGGGCTCGGACGACAGCGATAACCGGTCCATTTTAGCCCAGCGGCGCCAGTGCCGTCCGCGCCGCGGCGGCGTCGCGGTGCATCTGCTCGACCATGAGATGGAGGGAGGCGAAGCGCAGCTCGTCGCGGAGCCGTGCCACGAACTCGATCTCGAGCTCCGCGCCGTACAGATCGCCCTGGAAATCGAACAGGTGCACTTCGAGGAGTGGCTCGACGCCGTTGACGGTGGGCCTGGTGCCCAGGCTTGCGACTGCGGGCCAGCCTGCCGCGGCCCCCGGTGCGCCGGCGCCCGGCAACACCGCGCCACGCACCCGCACCGCAAAGATGCCCTCCAGCGGCGCGCGGCGGCGCGCAATGGCGAGGTTGGCCGTCGGATACCCAAGCGTGCGCCCGAGCTGCGCGCCGCGGCGCACTCGCGCGCGCATCGTGTACGGCCGGCCCAGCAGCTGCGCCGCGCGGGGCAGGTCGCCCGCGGCGAGCGCCTCGCGCACCTGGCCGCTGCTGACGCGCTCGCCCGCCACCAGCACGGGCTCGATGATCTCGACCTCGAAACCGAAGTGCCGCGCCTCGGCCGCACACCACTCGGCCGTCGCCTCGCCATTGCGGCCAAAGCGGAAATCGTGCCCGACAACGATGGCGCGTGCGCCGAGCTCACGCAGCACCGCCATGAACTGCGCGCCGGACTTCGCGCGCAGCCGCGCGTCGAAGGTGAGCAGGTGGAGGCGCCCGAGCCCGCTGCCCGCCAGCAGTCGCCAGCGCTCACGAAAATTCGTCAGCCGCGCGGGCGGCGCGTCGGGCTTGAGCACCTCGCGCGGCATGGGCTCGAAGGTCAGGAGCCCGGGGGCGAGCCCCATGCCCCGGGCGCGCTCCACGCAGCGGGCAATCAGGGCGCCATGACCCACATGCAGGCCGTCGAAGGTGCCGATGGTCAGCACGCTCGGGGCCATAGGCCCGGGCGCCAGCCCACGCACCAGCCGCAGGGGCGGTACCCGGCGGTTATCGTTGAGATTGTTGGGGATATTGGAGCTCATGGGGGCTCCGGGACTATACCGGACACGCATTGACAACGAGAGACCGGCTACGCAAACTACGCGGCCATTTCGGGGCCCCTATAGAAGTCAGGTTGCGGAGCGAACGCGTGGCAAATACGAAATCAGCGGAAAAGGCAGCCCGGCAGGCAGCAGTACACCGGGAACGGAACGTCGCGATGCGCTCGCGCATGCGCACGGCGATCCGCAAGGTCATCGACGCGGCCGCCGCCGGCAAGAAAGAAGACGCCCGCGCCAATTACAAGGCGGCCGTGCCGCTGATCGACACGCTCGTCAACAAGAAGATCATCCACCGCAACCAGGCCGACCGGCACAAGAGCCGGCTCGCCGCGCGGGTCAAATCACTCGGCTGATTTTCCGGGCCTGGGTTCCGCGTTGCGCGCCTGCGCAGCGGCTTCCAGGTCTTCCACCGCCAGCAACAGCGAAAGCCGCGACTCACCGCGAGCGATCTCGCGCCAGTGTGTGCCCTCCGGCCAGGGGTCGAGCGCGCCCGCCAGCGCCCACAACATGTTCAGCGAAGGCGTCGAGCCTGCCCGCTTGAGTTCGGCAAAAGTGCGCACCGCGCCCTGCCGCCGCAGCTCATCGGCCGTGTAGATGCCGATTTCACCGAGTACCTGCTCGGACTTCATGCCGAGGTTGCGCAGGTCCCGGATGCGGAGCTTGAGCTTGCCCGCGGCGATGCGTTGACGGACCTTGCTATTGCGCATGGACTTTCTGCGGCTGCTGCTCGAGCCGGCGCAGCTCGAGGAAATTCATCACCGCCTCGGCCAGCTCGCGCGTGCCGCGCCCAGTCGCCGCCGAGATCAGGTGCACCGGGCCCTTGTAGCGTAGGCGCCGCACGATGTCCTTTGCGCGCGCTTCGGCTTCCTTGTCCGGCATCAGGTCGCGCTTGTTGATCACGAGCCAGCGCGGCTTCGTGCCCAGATCCTTGCTGAATTTCTTGAGCTCCGCGACGATCGCGCGTGCATCGCGCACCGGGTCCGCCGCCGGATCGGAGGGGGCGATGTCGATCAGGTGCAGTAGCACGCCGGTGCGCTGCAGGTGCTTGAGGAAGCGGTGGCCGAGCCCCGCGCCTTCCGCGGCCCCTTCGATGAGTCCGGGGATATCGGCCATCACGAAGCTGCGGTGCTCGCCGCAATAGACCACGCCGAGATTCGGATGGAGCGTGGTGAAGGGATAATCGGCCACGCGCGGCTTGGCGGCCGAGACCGCGCGGATCAGCGTGGACTTGCCGGCGTTGGGGAGCCCGAGGAGCCCCACATCGGCGATCACCTTGAGCTCGAGCGCCAGCGCTCGCTTCTCGCCGGGCAGGCCCGGTCCGAACTGGCGCGGCGCGCGGTTAGTGCTGCTCTTGAAGCGCGTGTTGCCCCACCCGCCCTTGCCGCCCTGCGCGACCTTGAGCTCCATGCCCTCGGCCTTCAGGTCCCCCAGCACTTCGCCGGAGTCCAGGTCGCTCACCACAGTGCCGACCGGCACTTTCACGTACAGGTCGTCGCCACTGCGCCCGGTGCAGCCGTTGCTCGAACCGCCCTCGCCCACCTTGGCGCGATAGGTGCGCTGGATGCGGAAGTCGGCCAGCGTATTGATGCCCTCAGCCGCACGCAGGAAGACGCTCCCGCCGTGGCCGCCGTCGCCGCCGTCCGGCCCGCCAAAGGGGATGGATTTCTCACGCCGGAAGCTGGCGGAACCCCGCCCGCCATTGCCCGCCTGTACCCGCAGGGTTGCCTCATCGACGAATTTCATCCGGCCAGCTTACGCCGAACCGGACAGCCGCGGTGCCCGTAAACGAAAACCCCGGCGCGGGGCCGGGGTTTGAGCCAAAGCGACGGCGCCGGCCGCCTAGCTCTCGGTCGCCGTGCTGGCGGCCGCTTCGGCCTGCACGCTGACGTACATGCGCTGTTCTTCGCCCTTGCGGCGGAAGGTGACGCGTCCGTGCTTGAGGGCAAACAGGGTGTGGTCGGTGCCCATGCCGACGTTCTCGCCTGCCCGCACCCGGGTGCCGCGCTGGCGGATGATGATATTGCCGGCGAGCACCTGCTGGCCGCCGAAGGCCTTCACGCCCAGGCGCTTGCTGTGGGAATCGCGCCCGTTGCGGGTACTACCGCCTGCTTTCTTGTGTGCCATGGAACTCGCGACTCCGGATTAAGCGTTGATGGCCGTGACACGCACCTGCGTGTACTTCTGGCGGTGATTCTTCATGCGCAGGTAATGCTTGCGGCGCCGGAACTTGACGATCGACACCTTGGCGCCCTGGCCGTGCGATTCGACCGTGGCCAGCACCTTGCTGCCCTTGAGCATCGGCTTGCCGACCGTGATCTGGTCGCCATCGGCGATCAGCAGCACGTCGTTGAACTCGACAGTGCTGCCCGGTTCTGCGGCAAGCAGCTCAATACGCAGCACGCCATCCTTCTCCACCCGATACTGTTTGCCGCCTGTGGCGATGACCGCGTACATTTATCTAAAGCTCCGTATGATTCGCTACCCGCCGCCGGGGTCGGGAAGCGCGAAAGGACGCGCATTCTACTCAGGCACAGCCAGATCGGTCAAACTTAGGTTTCCCTTGGAGAAACAGCGAGTTG
Source organism: Gammaproteobacteria bacterium (assembly GCA_025357915.1). Taxonomy (GTDB): domain Bacteria; phylum Pseudomonadota; class Gammaproteobacteria; order Steroidobacterales; family Steroidobacteraceae; genus FEN-1191. Next base: position 1,287 of record JANYLH010000073.1, on the reverse strand, counting down.
AATAGCGCCCTCAGGCCCCTTGAAGAGGCAATGGCGGTGGGCCGCCACCCGGCGCCCGGATCGCCAGCGGCACTGGAGGCCATTCGCGAGCGGGTCCGGCCCGATCTCGAGGCCGTCGATACCGCCATCCGCGACGGTCTCAAGAGCGTCGTGCCGCTGGTCGACCAGATCGCCGAACACATTATTGCCGGCGGCGGCAAGCGCCTGCGCCCGCTCCTGGTAGTGCTGGCCGGGCGGGCCTGTAGCTCGGGGAGCGACCCCGCCGCGCCCGGCTCGGCGCACATCCAGGCCGCCGCCTTCATTGAGTTCATCCATACCGCAACGCTGCTCCATGACGACGTGGTCGACATGTCCGCGCTGCGCCGCGGCCGCAACACCGCCAACGAGGTGTTCGGCAACCAGGCGAGCGTTCTGGTCGGCGACTTCGTCTATTCGCGCGCCTTCCAGATGATGGCCGCGGTGCGCTCGCAGCGCGTGATCGAGATCATGGCCGAGGCCACCAACATCATCGCCGAGGGCGAGGTGCTGCAGCTCATGAATGCCCGCGACCCCGGCACCACCGAACAGCGCTACCTCGAAGTGATCCAGCGCAAGACGGCGCAGCTGTTCCAGGCCGGCGCCGAAGTCGCGGCCGTGGTCAGTGGCGCCACGCCGGCGGTGCAACAGGCCTTGGCCCGTTATGGCAAGCACCTGGGCACGGCCTACCAGCTGGTCGACGACGTACTCGACTACCAGTCCGACCCCGAAACCCGCGGCAAGAACCTGGGCGACGACCTGGCCGAGGGCAAGCCAACGCTCCCGCTGATCCACGCGCTGCGCGCAGGCGATCCGGCCACGGTCAAACTGATCCGCGGGGCCATTGAGGGTGGCGGCCGCGAGCAGCTGGTCGCGATACTGGCCGCAATTGAATCGACCGGTGGACTTGATGAAGAGCAGGCTGTGAGTCGGGGAATCACGACGCTCGGGAACTTGCATCGCATTAGTGGTGGTGGCTGAAGCCCACTGGCTGTTGCGTCCCCGCGAGATCCGGGCGTTCTATTTCCTACCCCTCGATCGCGTGCGAATCTCACCCCCAGTCTGGCCCCCAGAGGCGCGTGAAACTCGCCCCCAGAGATCATTGTTAGTCTAAAAGTGCTTTATTTTCAATGGTCGGGGTGACAGGATTTGAACCTGCGACCTATACGTCCCGAACGTAGCGCTCTACCAGGCTGAGCTACACCCCGCCGATCACCGTGCGCGCCGATCAGTACGAACGACTGACCGCGAACCCGGCGAGTTGCCTCAGCG
>JANYLH010000015.1 GCA_025357915.1 Gammaproteobacteria bacterium | reverse complement strand
AAGTGCCGCTGGCGTGATTCAGACGGGCAGCCGACTCGGTGTCATCCAAACGGGTAGTGCGGCTGGTGTCATTCAGACAGGCAGTGCCGCTGGCGTGATCCAAACGGGAAGTGCCGCTGGCGTGATTCAGACGGGCAGCCGACTCGGTGTCATCCAAACGGGTAGTGCGGCTGGTGTCATTCAGACAGGCAGTGCCGCTGGCGTGATTCAGACGGGCGATAGACTCGGCCTTACGCACTAGATCTTCGTTCCGCTTTAAACTGGTGGGCGATTAGACCGGTACATCCGGCACCCCAGCCCTCAGTGCATCAATGCACCAGTGCCTAGTGGCTGTGGCACGCTGGCCATGCAAAAGCGCTTGCAGATGCTGTAGTTTCCTCTGGCTCTGACACGTTGGGACAACCGGCCTCACAAGAGCCCTTATTCACACCGCGGTTGGTGCTACTTAGCAGCGTTTCTTTAAGTCAAATTGAATAGCCAATCAGCGACGGAGTTGATTGCTTCCAGGTTCGTAACTTTGGGCGCCTGGACGGCCTATGATTGCCAATCCGGTATGCGCAAGCGTGATGGGGGCGACATGCGGCGAGCTAGAAAATCGGTCGAAACCATCGGTGGGGTACCGTCACCTCCGAAGGCGGCTGACCTCCTGGAACCCATTATCGGGTTTATCCACAAGTCCGGGCTTTCGAAGAAGCAATTGTTGGCCGAATGCCAATCTGCCATTCATAAGGCTTCAACTACAAGATCAAGACTTTCTGTAGTTCATGTCGGTTTTAGAAAAGAAACTATTGATATTGTGAATAGATGGCTGCGAGATCCGAACTATCTAAATCACAATGGTCGACCAGACGAACTCCCATTGACTGGCTCTCGAAGCATAGGTTCGCTGGTTAAGGCGTGCCGTGTAGCTGTTACACCCAGCCACGTGCTTTCGTATCTCCTAGAGTTCGGCATAGTCAAGCAGATTGCTTCGGGAAGATATCGGTTAGTTCGAAGATCGATGGATTTCGGACATTCGGATTACCTACCGTTCGAGCCAAATTTCCGATTTCTATTAGACGCTGTAAGAGCTGCAACCAATAGACTCCAAGACTCCAAAGTCTCAAACAAACTCTTCTGGCAATGTGCGGACAACTCTAGGATTCATCCTCGGTATACGAAGGAATTCTTGGCATTTGTAAGGCATCGCGGCCTCTCGTTTGTGCATGAGATAAATGATTGGTTGGATGAGCATGAAACTGCGGCCGCGCGAGTGACCAAGACGCGCGCTCGCGTCAAGCGCCTCGGCATAGGGCTATTTGGGATAGTTTCTGAAAATGAGTGAATCGGTGACAATTCGATTCTAGTAAAGACGCCATGCGCAAGAACTCCCACCTACCCCGCACCGGGTCGACAAAACAGACTGGTGAAATCGCCGCGCTCGCCCACGCCCTCACCCCAGTCGCCAAACTATGCATGAAAAGCGGAATGGGCGCTGGTGAGTTGCAAATTGCCGCCAAGATCGCTTGTATAGGCGTGGCCGCTGAATCGGCGCGGCTCGGCAATCGCCTGAATCACTCCCGCATCGCGGCGGCGACCGGGCTCACGCGCAAGGACGTACGGACCCTGTCGGGTCTGGTGAAATCAGGCAGGGTAGTCGCAGGGCGGGAAGTCGCAAAGCAGCGCACCGCGCGGGTCTTGTATGGCTGGCGCACGGATCCGGAGTTTCTTGATCGGAAGGGCAGTCCGAGCCACCTGCTGATCAAGGGAGCGGGTCCATCCTTTCACGAGCTGGTGCGGCGATACGGGGGCGACGTGACGCCGATCTCGGTGCTGAACGAACTGGTGCGAAGCGGTGCAGTGTCGCGGATCGCCGGCAGTCGCGTCGCGGTCAGGAAGAATTCCCCGAGGGCGCGTGGGTTCGGGGCCGAAGTGGTCGCGGAGTTTGCGGCACGACTGCGGGACCTGGGCAGCACACTGGTTAACAACATAGAAGGTGTAGAAAACCCTGTTTTTGTAGGGTTTTGTGAGATCAAGAACCTCTCTGCCGATGAGGCAGCTTTGTTCCAGGCCACCTTCTCGGAACGCGCGGCCTCGCTGGTGGACGGTGTCGACCGGTGGCGCACCAGCCAGGCTCGTTTGCGCGCCAGGGCGGGCGGCAGGCGTACGGATGGTGCGCGTGTCGGGCTGGGAGTGTACCTGGTCGAGCAGAAGCCCGTGCCCGCGGCGCTGCCGTCCAGCAGAAAGCCCTCCGGACAGGGCGCGCGCAAACCGGTCAAGCCTTAGGCGGCAGGAGTTCGTCGCGCAGCGCGCGGCGGAGTATCTTGCCCACGTTCGTCTTTGGCAGCTCGGTGCGGAAATAGATGTGCCGCGGCAGCTTGTAGCCGGTCAGGTACTTCTGGCAATACTCCATGATCGATTCGGCCGTCAGCGTCGGATCTTTCTTCACGACGAATAACGCAACCGTTTCCCCCGCACGCTCGTCAGCCTGAGCCACCGCAGCCACCTCGGCTACGCCGGGGTGGTGGGCCACGACGTCCTCAACTTCGTTCGGAAACACCTTGAAGCCCGAAACGATGATCATGTCCTTCTTGCGGTCTTCAATGAACACGTAGCCGCGATCGTCCATGCGGCCGATGTCGCCGGTGCGCAGCCAGCCGTCGGGCAGCATGACCTTGGCGGTCTCATCGGGCCGCTGCCAGTAGCCGCGCATGACCTGCGGGCCGCGCAGGCAGATTTCTCCGGGAGTGTTGAGGCCCAGTTCCCGGCCGTCGTCGTCGCGGATGCTGACTTCGGTGGAAGGTAGCGGCAGGCCCACTGCTCCTGTGAATCCGACGCCTACCAGCGGATTGATACAGCCCGCGGGAGAAGCTTCGGTCAGGCCCCAGCCTTGGGTAATGACACACCCAGTGATTTTCTGCCAGCGTTCGGCCACCGCACGCTGCACGGCCATGCCGCCGCCGACGCTCGCGACGAGGCGGGAAAAATCCAGCTTGCCGAATCCGGGAGTGTTCATCAGCGCATTGAACAGCGTGTTCACGCCCATGAAGAACATCGGCGGGTGACGGCGCAGTTCTTTCACGAAACCCGGGAAATCACGCGGGTTGGTGATCAGGTGGCCGGTGCCGCCGAGTGAGCAGAAAAGCAGGCAGTTCGCTGTCAGCGAAAATATATGGTACAGCGGCAGCGCACACACGTAGGTGATGTTGTCCACTTCAACCTGTTTGAACCAGGCACGGGCCTGCAGGATATTGGCGAGCATGTTGCCATGGGTCAGCATGGCGCCCTTCGATACGCCGGTTGTGCCGCCGGTGTATTGCAGGTAGGCGATGTCTTCGTGCCCGACGTTCACTTGTTCATAAGTGTCGGGGCCGCTCTTCAGGATGCTGGCCAGAGATTGTGCGCCGGGCAGCTGCCAGGCCGGCACCTTGTGTTGCACATGGCGCAACACGAAGTTGACCAGCGGCCCCCTGGGGAAGCCCAGCAGGTCACCAACGCCGGTCACGACCACATTGGCCACCGGAACCGTGGCGAGCGCCTGCTCGGCCACGGCAGCGAAATTCTCGAGCACCACCAGCGCCGTGGCGCCGGAGTCGCGCAGCTGGTATTCGAGCTCGGCGGACGTGTAGAGCGGATTGGTGCTGACGACCGTGAGGCCGGCGCGCAGCGAGCCGAACATCACCACCGGGTACTGCAGGATGTTGGGCAACATGATCGCAATGCGATCGCCCTTCCTGAGTCCGCGCTGCTGCAGCCAGGCGGCGAAGCGCGCCGAATACCGGTCGAGCTGGCGGTAGCTCAGGCCGTGTTCCATCTGGATGTAGGCGGTGCGTTGCGCGAACTGAGCGCAGCTCTGGTCGACTAGCGCCGTGACCGACGCATATTCGTCCGGATTGATCTCAGCCGGTGTGCCCGGCGGATACTGTTTGACCCAGAATCTGTCCATACGCTCACCTGCGGCGGTCGTAGTCGGCTGTTCAGTGCGGCTTGGTGCGCAGGAGCGGCCTGAGCACCGGCCAGACATTATCCAGCAGAACCGGCTGGCCGCGCTCGTTCGGGTGCAGGTTGTCGGTTTGCATCAGCGCCGGACGGTCGGCGACGCCCTCGAGCAGGAACGGCACCAGTGCTATCCGGTGCCGGCGGGCCACGGTGGCGTAGATCGCCGCGTAACCCTGCGTGTACCGCTCGCCGTAGTTGGGCGGCATGCGCATGCCCAGCAGCAGCACGGTGCGCCGCTGCTTCAGGGCCAGGGCGATCATCGCATCGAGGCCGGCGCGTGTCGTGGCCAGCGGCAACCCGCGCAGGCCGTCGTTGGCGCCGAGTTCGATGATCACGATGCGCGGGTCATGCGTGGCAAGCGCCCGTGGGAGCCGCGCGAGGCCCCCGGTGGTGGTTTCGCCGCTGACGCTGGCATTCACGACCTGGAATCCGTACCCTTGCTGGCCCAAGCGACCCGACAGCAGATTCACCCAGCCCTGTTCCATCGCCATCCCGTAACCGGCGCTGATGCTGTCGCCGTACACCAGGATTACCGGCTTCCCGACCGAAGCGGCGCGCGCCGCCCCGATGGGCAGCGCGAGCCACAGACAAAGCAGGATACCGATGACGCGTGACATTGTTCTCAAGGCGGAGCGGGCGACGCGGCAGGTTAGCAGTCCCGACGGGCTCCTGACCATCGTGCGGGACGTTTCGCTCGAAATCCGCGCGCGCGAGAGCGTGGCGATCGTCGGGCCATCAGGGGCCGGCAAGTCGACCTTGCTGGCGCTGCTGGCGGGCCTCGATACGCTGAGTTCCGGAAAGATCTGGCTGGCCGGAGAGGAACTCACCACGCTCGATGAGGACGGGCGCGCGCGCGTGCGGGCGGCGCACGTGGGCTTCGTGTTCCAGTCATTCCACCTGGTGCCGGCGCTGACGGCGCTCGAGAACGTCATGCTGCCGCTGGAATTGCGGGGGCAGCGCGACGCGCGCGAGCAGGCCGGCGAAATGCTCGGGCGCGTCGGTCTCGCCGCTCGCGCTGGCCACTACCCGCGCCAGCTCTCCGGTGGCGAGCAGCAGCGCGTAGCGATGGCGCGGGCGTCAGTCGGGCATCCAACCGTGCTGTTCGCCGACGAGCCAACCGGTAATCTTGATACCGTGACCGGCGATCGCATCATTGACCTGTTCTTCGAACTCAATGGTGCGGCGCAGACCACGCTGGTCCTGGTGACGCACGATCGTGCGCTGGCCGGGCGCTGCGGCCGGGTGTTGACGATGGACAGCGGGACGCTGGCCTAGCCCATGCGCATGGTGGCCATGGCGGTGCGCTCCCTCCAGCGCGAGTGGCGTTCGGGCGAACTTGCTGTGCTGTGGGTGTCGCTTGCGGTAGCAGTCGCGGCGCTCACCGGCGTCGGCTTTCTTGTCGATCGCATCGGGCGCGCCGTGCAGGCGCAGGCCAGCGAGGTGCTGGCGGCCGATGCGCGCGTCGAGTCACCCGAGTTGCTCGCAGCGGAACTCGGGCAGCACGCACAATCGCTGGGGCTGCAGTCCGCGCGGCTGACTACCATGCTTTCGGTGGTCTTCAACGGTGATGCCAGCCAGCTCGCCAACATCCGTGCGGCCAGCGAGGGGTACCCATTGCGTGGCACGCTCAAGGTCGCCGCGCACCCCTTTGCCGTGGGCGAGGCGACCCGCGCGATTCCCGCCCGCGGCGAATGCTGGCCGGATTCGCGCCTTGCCGCGGCGCTGGGCGTAGAGCCGGGCGGCACGCTGATGGTCGGGGCGCTGGGCTTGCGCGTCGGCCGTATTCTCATCAGCCGGCCCGACCAGGGTTCCGCGTTCATCGAATTTGCGCCGGCGCTCATGCTCAACGACGCGGATCTCGCGGCAACGAAGCTCGTGCAGCCGGCAAGCCGGATGGAGTACGCGTTGCTGCTGGCGGGGGATGGGGGCGCGCTGCGCGCCTATCGCGACTGGTTCACGCCACGCGCGCGGCCTGGCGAGCGGTTGGCAAGCGTTGCGGATGCCAGTCCGCAGATCGGCGACGCGGCGCGCCGCGCCGGACAGTTTCTCTCCATCGCCGGGCTGGTTGCGGTGCTGCTGTGCGCGGTGGCCGTGGCGATGAGCGCGCGCAGCTACGTAGCCCGCCATCTCGACGCGGTGGCGCTGATGAAGACTCTGGGAGCGCAGCGACGCTTCGTACTGGGCGTCAGTGTCCTGCAGCTGCTGTTTCTCGCCGTCGCGGCCGCGCTCGTGGGCTCGCTCGTGGGTTGGGTGACGCAGGCCTGGCTGCTGCGCGCGCTCGCAGGGCTCCTGCGCACCGACCTGCCGCCCGCGGGCTGGGCGCCGGTGTTCATCGGGTTCGCGGTTGCCGTAGCCATGCTGGCAGGCTTCGCCTTGCCCTCGCTCCTGCAGCTGACCCGCGTGCCCGCGCTCCGTGTGCTGCGCCGGGACATCGGGCCGCCGCCCGCGCGCTTGTGGCTGGCGCTGGCGCCAGCGGTGCTGGCCGCGGTGGGCGTGATCTACGCGACGCTCGGCCAATGGCCGCTGAGCCTGTGGTTTGCTGCGGCGTTTGCGGCCGCCATCGCGCTACTGGCCGTGTGCGGGTGGCTGCTGGTCGCGCTCGCTGGTCGCGCGCGGGCGAGCACCAGATTGACGCTACGGCATGGTCTCGCCAATCTGTCGCGGCGGCGCGGCGCCAGCGTTGCGCAGATCGTCGCCTTCGGACTGGGCGTGATGCTGCTGCTGGTGTTGTCGATCCTGCGGCGCGACCTGCTGAACGACTGGCGTACGAGCCTGCCGGCTGGCGCGCCGAACTATTTCTTCGTGAATATTCCCGCCGGGCAGCGCGATGATTTTCGCGCTGCGCTCAGCGCCGCGGGCGCGAAGCCCGAGCGGCTCCTGCCGATGGTGCGCGGACGGCTCCTGTCGATCAACGGCGTGGCGATCGGGCGCGGCCCGAAGCGCGGCGGCATGGCCGAGCGCGAGCAGAACCTCACCTGGTCCGCCGAGCTGGGCGATGACAACCAGATCATCGCCGGACGTTGGTGGGCGCCCCGCGACACGGGCCAGCCGCTGGTGTCCGTGGCGAGCGAGTTCCAGGATTCACTCGGATTGAAACTCGGTGACCGGCTTGCATTCGACGTGGCGGGCGAGCGCTTCGAGGTCGCGGTCGAGAGCTTCCGCAAAGTGAAGTGGGACAGCTTCCGGCCGAATTTTTTCCTTATGTTCCCACCCGGTCTGCTCGAGGGCGCGGCCGGCAGCTACATGACCAGCGCCGCATATGAGCCACGCAGTGCCGGTGCGCTGGCCGAGCTGGTGCGCCGCTTCCCGAGCGTGTCGATCTTCAATATCGGCGACCTGCTCGCGCAGGTGCGCTCGGTGATCGACAAGGCGGTCACTGCCGTGCAGAGCGTCTTCATATTCACCTTGCTGGCGGGGCTGACCGTACTGCTCGCGGCGGTGCAGGCGAGCCGCGACGAGCGGTGCTACGAAACGGCGATCCTGCGCGTGCTGGGCGCGAGCCGGGGCATGCTTACCCGCGGCGCGCTCGCGGAATTCGCGGCGCTCGGCCTGCTGGCGGGGTTGCTCGCCGCGAGCGGCGCGGCGCTCGGGGGCTGGCTGCTTGCGCGGCAGCTCGACCTGCACTACCGCTTCAACGGCCTGGTGTGGATCACGGGTGTGCTGGGCACGATGCTGATCGTGGCGTTCAGCGGCTGGCTCGCGGTGCGCCCGGCGCTCCGTCAACCGCCGCGCGCCATCCTGAATTAGCGCGTTGCGCTAGTGCGCGATGCCGATCGTGACCCAGGCCTGCGCCACGGCGTCGCCGTGCAGAGTCAGGCCTTCAATCGCGAATTCGTAGATGCCCGGGCCGAACGCGCTGCTGTTCAGCGACAGGCGCAGGTCGCCGTTCGAGTCGCGCAGCATGTAGTTCAGCAGCGCGACGCGGCCCTGGTCCTGGCGATCGAGAATCACGCGGAACGCCGTGAACTTGGACCACGACATGTCGATCTTCAGGTCCGCAATCTGTGCCCCGCCGCTGCCGACCACGATTGCGGCGCGCCGTGACGGTGCGGTGCGGCTGGGTACCAGCCGGACGGTGCGCGTGCTGGTGGCGGGTTCGAGCGGCTGCTCGAGGACGCGTTGCTGGAGCGAGGCGATGGTCGCGTCGCGCCCGGCAAGGTGGCTCCCCATGACCACTGCAGCAATGGTGGCCGCCGCCGCCAGCACCACGAGGGCAATCAATGCCGGCAGCTTTTCCCACCACTTGCGGGGCACGGCTTCCCAGGGGGCAGCGACGCCGCCGGCTTCGAGCAGGCGCAGACCCGCGTGCACGCGCGTGGCGAGGCCCAGTTCATCGATCAGCTCGGGATGTTCGCGGCAGAAACGCTCAAAATCCTGCGCGCCGCGGATCGGCAGGCGGCCGGCAAGGTAGCGCTCGGGGATCTGGTTGCGCAGGATGAACTCGCGATCCATCGGTTTCGATTGCGGCACCACGGGCATCGCCTGTGGCGTTGAGGTCGCGGCCGGGGCCGGGGCGGGCGGCACATACACCGGGCCCGGTTCTGAGCCGGGCGGGGGCATCACGAACGGTGCGTTACGCATCTTGGGTAGGATATGTCATTGGAACCGGTCTCAGGAGTATCGTGCACCCGGAACGGGGTCTGGGGGATGGGTAGTGGTCACAGTTCGTGGCGAGCCTTGGGCGAATGCGAACCACGTCGCACTTTTGGCCGCCTTGCCGGTCCAAATCCAGTCACCGTTCGGGCGTTGCCTATGGAGTTGAGCACATGAATTTACGGAAGATTTTCCTGGCCACAGGTCTCGGCGCGTGCGCCTTTGCCGGTGCGGACACACTCCGGGCCGCGCAAGCCGATGAGTCGGCGCTGACCATCTACAGCTCGCAGCAGCCGGGCGCCATTTCCGCCGATTTCTATCGCCCGTTGCCTGGGAGTTCAGTGCCGCCCGCCTCGTCGGTGCCAGGTTACGCGATGGTGCGCCAGGATCGCGACGTGCAGCTCTCCGCGGGACGCTCGAGCCTGCGCTTCAGCGATGTCGCCGGACTCATCGACCCGACCACGGTCACCTTCAGCGTGCCGGCGAATCCTGGTGTGCGGGTGCTCGAGCAGAATTTCCAGTTTGATCTCGTGAGTACGCCGAAGCTCCTGCTGCGTTACCTGGATCGCGAGATCACGGTCGAGCGCGATGTCGGCAAGGACCTCTCGACCGTCACGGGCACGCTGCTTTCCGCGGTCGACGGCCTGGTGCTGCGCAGCCCGGACGGCACCGTACATGCGCTGAACAGCTATTCCGCAGTGAAGTTCCCCGAGCTGCCGGGCGGGCTGATCACGCAGCCGACGTTGGTGTGGGACCTGAATTCCCCGGTGGCCGGCCTGCAGCGCGCGCGCGTCACCTACCAGACCGGCGGCATCACCTGGTGGGCCGACTACAACGTCGTATTCAACGAGGGCGCCGACGCCAACAACGGGCTGCTCGACCTGTCGGCCTGGGTCAGCGTCATCAACCAGTCGGGAGCCACCTTCAAGGACGCGCGGCTCAAGCTCGTGGCGGGCGACGTCAACCGGGTGCAGCCGCAACCGCAGGCCGAGGGATTCGAGACCCTGAGAATGGTGAGCAAAGCCGCCGAGGCCCCGGGCTTCGCGGAGAAGGCTTTCGACGAATTTCATCTTTACACGCTTGGCCGCAAGACCACGCTCCCCAACAACTCGACCAAGCAGCTCGAGCTGTTCGACCGCGCGAAGCAGATCCCGGCGCGGCGCCTCCTGATCTACGATGCCCTGGGGTCGCCGGCTTTCGGCGAGCCCTATACCGAGCGCAATCCGGGTTTCGCGGCCAACACCAAGGTGGAGACCTACCTCGAGTTCCGCAACGACGCGGCTTCGGGCCTTGGTGTGCCGCTGCCCGCGGGCCGGGTGCGCGTGTCGCGCCTCGACAGTGCCGACGGGAGCCTGGAATTCATCGGCGAGGACGCGATCGGCCACACGCCCAAGGACGAAACGGTGCGGCTGAAGCTCGGCAGTGCCTTCGACGTGGTCGGCGAGCGGCGCCAGGCCGATTACCAGGTCGATACCAAGGCCCGCTGGGTGGAGGAGGAAATCGAGATCACGCTGCGCAACCACAAGTCGCAGCCGGTAGAGGTGCAGGTGCGCGAGCCGATGTACCGCTGGACCAACTGGAAACTGCTCAGCCACTCGCACGAGTACCACAAGGACAGCGCCCAGCTCATCCATTTCAACGTCATGGTGCCGAAGGACGGCACGACCGTGGTCCGCTATCGGGCCCATTACACCTGGTAGCTGCGTGAGCACCGACGAGGACAACAAGCCCGGTACAGCGCCGCCCGAAAAGCGCGACGGCGTGCGCCACGACGCGCGCGGCAACGCGGTGTGGCAGTGGGCCGTCGAGTCGGGAAAGCATGCGATCGAATCCACCTCGCGCCTGCTCAAGCGCCTCGAGGTGCCGGGGCTCAAGCTCGAAGACGATGAGGGCACGCCCGCTGCGAAACCGGGTGCCAGACCGGGCACACAGCCTGCAGCGGGCAAGCCCGGACGTGCGGTGGGGTACGATCCCTACGGCACGCGCCCGGGGGCGAAGGGGCCGGTGGTACGCCCGGCGGCGCGCCCGGCGGGGCAGATCCCTAAGAAACCAGTTGCAGCGGCGCCGCCTCGTCAGTCGTTTTGGCAGCGTCTGTTTCGGAAGCGTTGAACGGGTCGATGTAATCGACGCCGGCGGCCGCGAGCCAGCGGCCCGCCGTGTTCGATTCCACCCGCTTGGCGACGCAGTGAATGCCCAACACGCGGGCGATGTGCGTGCAGGCCGACAGCAGCGCTCGCGGGTAGCGCTCCTGCATCGCTTCAGTGGTCAGCACCGAACTGAGCTTGAGCATGCGGATCGCCTTGGAGCGCAGGAGCTTCAGCGCCGCATCATTGAGCACGAAGTCGTCGAGAATCACGCGGCAGTGGAGCCGCTCGCACAGCTCGAGCAGGGGCTGCGTGCGTTCCGGCTGCTCTGACCAGGCCGCGGCCGGCACGATCAGCATTACCAGGCCTTCGTCGATCCCGTTACGAGTCAGGCAGGCCTCGAAGCGGTCGGCGAAACCACGGTCAAACACGGCCGCAGCCGAGATTGAAATCGCAAAACTGGAAGGCTTGGTGATGTAGCGCTGGCGGTGCTGCGCGAGCCAGTCGACCACTCGTTCGAACACTGCGGCGTCGTGCTGTGCGCCGACCGGCGCGATCGACACCTCGTAGCGGCGCGTGCCGCCGCCGGGCTGCAGCCGCATATAGGCGCGGGCGCGGATCGGCGTGTTGTCAGGCAGATCGAGCCGGGCATTGTCGTCCGCGTCGGGCGCCGCCGCGACCTGGCTCGGCCGCTTGTCTCCCAGCGGTGCCAGCAGCATGCTGAACCGCTGCAGCAGGGCCCGTACGGCCGGCGTGACCACGCGCGAATCATCGACCGTGCCGCCCTCGATGATCGCGAAACCGATGCCGGTGCAGCCGCCAAGCGGGTCGCGCGCGGCCAGGAACAGCGCGCGACGCCCGTCGTCGAGCTTGCGATGGATGCAGTTGCGCTGCGGCTCGAGGGAGAAGACGTCGAGCGCCGCGAGCACGAAGCCGTGTTCGTCCGGGCCGATCGAGCCGGCGGAGAGCCACAAGGTGTCGCCCTCGGCATCGTGCAGCGAAAAGGCGAGGGCCCGCCACGGTCCAAGCGCGAGCAGGAGCGCCCGGCCCAGGTCGTCAGGTATGGGCCTGCGCCGCGTGCCGGAAGCCATGTTCTCCGACAGTTGGGACATGGTGCCTATCATGGTGGAAGGGGCCATCGGTCGCCGTGACGGCACTCCCGTTCCACCATAACGACGCTATTTCGCCAGACTTGTCATATTCTAGCAGTGAGCAACGCCCGAGGTATGCCCGTGTACCGCGCCCCCGTCAGTGACCTGCGTTTCGTGCTCGAATTGCTGCTGGATGCCGCGCAGCTGGCGCGCCTGCCACGCTTCGCCGATTTTTCGCTGGAAACCGCGGTCGCCGTGCTCGAGGAGGCCGACCGGTTCGGCTCCGCCGTGCTTGCGCCCCTCAATGCAGCCGGCGATCGCCAGGGCGCTGCCTGGAGCGAGACGGGCGTCACCATGCCCGCCGGGTTCCGCGACGCCTACCGACAATATGTCGAAGGCGGCTGGCCGCAGCTCGGCATCGAAGCCGAACAGGGCGGCCAGGGCGCGCCGCAACTCCTGGTCGGCGCGGTCGAGGAAATCTGGTGCGGCGCCAACGTCGCGCTGATGCTCTGCCCGTTGCTGTCGCGCGGGGCCATCGAGGCACTGCTGCTGGTTGGCTCACCGGAACTGCAGAAGGTGTTTCTGCCGAAAATGCTCAGCGGCGAGTGGTCCGGCACCATGAACCTGACCGAGTCGCAGGCCGGTTCTGATCTGGCCGCGATCCGCATGCGCGCCGCGCCGGCCGGCGATCATTACCTGATTTCCGGGCAGAAGATCTTCATCAGCTTTGGCGAACACGATATGACCGAAAATATCGTGCACCTGGTGCTGGCGCGCATCGAAGGCGCGCCCGGCGGCGTGAAGGGGTTGTCGCTGTTCCTGGTGCCAAAATTCATTCCCGACGCACAGGGCGCACCGGGCGCGCGCAACGACTTGCGCTGCGTGTCGATCGAACACAAGCTCGGGATCCGCGCCAGCCCCACCTGCGTGCTGGCCTACGGCGACAGCGGCGGTTCGGTCGGCTACCTGGTGGGCGAGCCCAACCGCGGCCTCGAGTGCATGTTCATCATGATGAACGCCGCGCGGTTGGCGATGGCCTTTCAGGGCATCGGGCTGGCCGACCACGCCCTGCAACAGGCCAGCGCCTGGGCGCGCAATCGCGTGCAGGGCCGCCCCGTAGGTCAGCAGGGTGCGGCGGCGATGTCGATCATCCATCACCCGGACGTGCGGCGACTCCTGCTGACGATGCGCGCCGGCGTCGAGGCGATGCGCGCACTCGCCCTCTACGCGGCGCTCCAGTTCGATCTGGCGCGCGCCCTGCCCGACTCCGAAATGCGCCGTGCCGCGCTGTTGCGTGGCGAGCTGCTTATCCCGATCGTCAAGGGCTGGTGCACGGAGTACGGCTTCGAGCTGGTTTCGCACGGCCTGCAGGTGCACGGCGGCATGGGCTACATCGAGGAGACCGGCATCGCGCAGACCCTGCGCGATGCGCGCATCGCCACGATCTATGAAGGCACCACGGCGATCCAGGCAAACGACCTGCTCGGCCGCAAGCTCGGGCGCGACGACGGTGCGGTGATACGTGCGCTGCTCGAGGATGTGGACGCGGAGCTGCGTGACTATCGCGCGGAGGGCGACAGCGCGGCGCTACCGGCCATACTTGCGGGCGCTCGCGAAGCCCTGAGCGGTCTAAAGGCCGCGACCGCGTCGCTTCTCCCCCAGCTCAGGAGCGCGCCGGCCGCGGCCTACGGAGTCGGCGTGCCCTACCTGCGCCTGTGCGGGGTGGTGCTGGGCGGCTGGCTGATGACGCGCGCCGCGCACATGGCGGCTGCCCGCCTCGGCGCCGCTGGCGACGATCAGGCCTTCATGCGCGCGAAACTCCAGAGCGCGCGCTGCTACGCCGCGCAGGTGTTGCCGCAGGCGCTCGCGCTCTCGCGCACCGTGCGCACCGGGGGCGGCGCCATCGCCGAGGCCGATGTGGATCTGATCTGAACCGGTCAGCATTGTTGTAGAGGGGGGCCGTGAGCATCATCAACACCTACGCAGCAAGGAACACCCTCTTGCGAAGGTTTGCTGCTTGGCACATTTCGAGATTCACCATGAAGAATGCCCCGAGTTCCTGCCTTTTCATATTGCTGTGCTCACTCGCCGGCCTGACCTCAGCCGCCGGGGACGCGCAACCAACGCCGGCCATACTTTCTCCGGAACAGGTGACAAAGCTCCTGGAGGAGGGCAAACGCGTCCTCATGCAGGGCATTCCAGACACCGCGATCAACAAATACTTCGATCCGGTAATTCAGAGTTTCACGCAAGCGCACCGCGACCCGAACGTGCAGGTGTATTCCTCGCATGGCATGACGGAGACCCTGATCTACATGGCCATCGCCGGCGTCGCGCAAGAGAAGAGGAAGTCACAAACGAGTGTCATCGCCCTCGACGGCACCTGGACGGACGCATTGGTACTCAAGGCTTATGCATTGTCGGAACTGCGTCGGCCCGATGACGCCAAGACTGTGCTCCAACAAGCCATTGCCTTATCGCCCAACTATCCGGCTCCATGGATTGAACTCGGATCGGTCTATCAGAGCGCAAAAGATTGGCCGGCCGCGATGGACGCCTACCAGCACGCCGAGGACGCTACCGACTTCATGGAAGACGGTCAGACAAAAAACGAGAATCTAGGCCGTGCCTTCCGCGGCAAGGGATTCGTGTTGACGGAGCTTGGCAAACTCGACGAATCCGAAGCGCTCTACAAACGCTGTCTCAAACTCAACCCGGACGATGGCATGGCCAAGCAGGAACTCGCGTACATCGCCGATCTGCGCAAGGCCCAGGCCTCAAAAATCCCGGAGACCGCGCCCGCGACGACATCTGCGCCACCAGAAGTCACGCCAGGCAGCTTAACGCCTACCGCCAAGTAGTCATGACTGGCTCGCCCCACCGTGGCACGACTCCTGCAGCTTGAACCGACCAAGCGGAGAATCCGCTTGGGACTCCTGAAGGGCAAGACCTGGACTGCCAGGGACTTCGACGCACCGCTCCCGGAACAGGCACTGGCGCAGTTCAAAGGTCCTGATGAAGATCTTGCTTGATAGCCACGTGTTCCTGTGAGCCGTCGGGGGAGATCGGCGCCTCACCGCCGACGAAGCCATGCTGGCCCACGATGGAAGCGTCAACCTGCTCTGAGCGGCTCACCGATCACTGCGTCCGTGCCAAGCAAAACTCTCGCCGCTATAGTGGCCTTGCTTCAGAGCAATCGAAATGCAACGGGAGTAGTCCCCCGATGAGTGCAAGACGGCATTTGACGTTGGCGGCATTGATGATCCTGTTGCCAGCTTTGGCTCCAGCCCAGCCCACTGCGAAGCCGGCGGCGAGCCATCCGGCAGGCAGTACCTCGCGACTGATCTCCAGAGCAGGGTTTCACTTTTCATAGAGCCGTCTCCGACCTGGGTCGTGGCTGCCGCCGAGCTGCCCAATCTCGATACGGAGCGGGCACCGATGCACTATCGAGTCATTGATGATCAAGTGAGATTGCAAGGTACGAGCCGCTGGTATCACACGCACTTCATCCGCGTTGTGGATGAATCGAGCGGCCTGACAACCGCCTCGCAGTTGGAAATTGTCTTTGACCTCAGTGACGTTGGCCCGACAGTCGCCGGCTGCCCGTCAAATGGGGAGCAGACCCAGAGCGCCAATTCCCGTGCCCCCCAATGTTCATAGGTACCCCAGCCGACCCAACCGACCCATTCGGGCTCGGCGCCCACATTGCACCGCGCGTGCCCGAGCGTGGCCATCGTAACGTCGTAGAATTGTGTTGCGCGCGCCAGATCGCGTGCGCCGAGACAGACGAATGTGAACATGGCGATTTCCTTAAACAAGCGTAACAACAACTACTGGCTTTGGCCTATTCCAGGTCTGCTGCCCATTCGGCTTCTTCTGCAGGTCCAGAGTCCGCGTCTGCCGATTGCTGTTGGGAATGCTACGGCAACTTGCCCGCCGCGAGGCAGGCGCTTCAGCCGATGGTCATCAGGTTCGCGTTGCCGCCCGCGGCTGCGGTGTTGGTGCTGACGGAAACCTCTTCCAGCAGCAACTCAAGCGCGTAATCCTCGCTGCCCTTGGCCAGCCCCGCGATCGACACACCCTGCACGCCGATGATTGCGCCCTCGCGCCGCGCCGCCGCCCGGCTCACATCGCGCAGGCCCTCGCGCTCGCCCGCGTACAGGATCGCCGCTACGTTCCCGGCTTGTCGCCAATCCGGCACGGTGATGAGGCGCGCGGCCACTGCGGGCGGGAGCGCGCGCAGGTGCTTCGCGGCCGGATGAGCGGCTTCGACGACGGCCACGTTGCCGGTGGCCAGCACCGCGCCGATCTGCAGGAGCGCTGCAAATTCGTCCTGCGCCAGCGCTACGACGCGGCCGCGCGGCTTGAGCACGTAGATGTTGCGCTCGCCGACTGGACCGGCCAGTTCCCGCGATTCTCCGCAGCGCGAGCGCTGCAGGTATCGGCTCACGCGCTCGGCCGCCGCGCTCTGGCCTCGAGCCGCCAGGAAATCCCGGTACGCCAGGGCCGACGCTCCGTGCGCCAGTGTTTGCGCAGCAAACGCAGCAGGCGCCGCATGCGCTACCGGGCGCGGTGCGGCCGCGACCCCGCTGCCGTGCACGAGGCGGCGCAGGTAGAGCGGCCCGCCCGCCTTCGGACCCGTCCCCGAGAGCCCGTTGCCGCCGAAGGGCTGCACTCCAACGACCGCGCCAATGATGTTGCGGTTGATGTAGATGTTCCCGGCGGCAATGCGCTCGGTAACCATGGCGATGGTCTCATCGATGCGCGTGTGCAGGCCGAAGGTGAGCGCGTAGCCGGTAGCGTTGATGGCGTCGATGAGTGGCGCGAGATCGGCGCGCCGGTAGCGCAGCACATGCAGCACGGGTCCGAACACTTCGCGCTGAACGTCGGCGATGCCCGCGATCTCAATCAGCGTCGGCGCCACGAAAGTGCCTTGTGCGGTCGCGGCCGGCAGCGGCAGTTGCAAAATCGTGCGGCCGAGCTTGCGCATCGATGCGACGTGCGCATTGATATTGTCTTGCGCCTCCGCGGTGATGACCGGGCCGACATCCGTGGCGAGGCGATCCGGGTTGCCGACCACGAGTTCGCGCAGCGCGCCCTTGAGCATGGTCAGCACGCGCTCGGCTATGTCCTCCTGCAGGCACAGGATCCGCAGCGCCGAGCAGCGCTGGCCGGCGCTGTCAAAGGCCGAAGCGAGCACGTCCGCCACCACCTGCTCGGGGAGCGCGGAGGAATCGACGATCAGCGCGTTCTGTCCGCCGGTCTCGGCGATGAGCGCAATCGCCGCGCCCTCGGGCGTGAGGCGATCGGCGAGCTGTCGCTGGATCAGCCGCGCCACCGCGGTGGAGCCCGTGAACATCACCCCGCGGACGCGCGCGTCGGCGACCAGCGCGGCGCCGACTTCGCCGGCTCCGGGCAGCAACTGCAGTACCGCCTCGGGAATGCCAGCCTCGCGCAACAGGCGCACAGCTTCCGCAGCGATCAGCGGCGTTTCTTCAGCGGGCTTGGCGAGCACCGGGTTGCCGGCGGCGAGCGCCGCGGCCACCTGGCCGGTAAAGATCGCCAGCGGAAAATTCCACGGCGAGATGCACACGACCGGGCCCAATGCCGGGCCTGGCTTCGGGTCCAGCTCCGGGCCCAGAGCGGAGCCGGCGCCGGTGGCGCCTTCGGCTCGCAACTGCGCGCCGTAGTAGCGCAGGAAGTCGACCGCCTCGCGGATTTCCCCGACCGCGTTCGGCAGTGACTTGCCCGCCTCGCGCACGATGAGCCCGAGCAGCGCCGGGCGCCACTCCTCCATGAGTTCCGCCGCGCGCCACAGGGCGGCCGCGCGCACGGCGGGCGGCGTCGCCGCCCAGCCCGGCGCGGCGGCGAGCGCTTGCGCGCAGGCGGCGTCAATGTCCGCGAGGCTTGCGTCGACCACGGCGCCGACGAGATCGCGCCGGTCCGCCGGATTGCGCACCGGGCGCTCCGCCTGCGTGCCCGCGGACGCCTCGCGTGGCCTTGCGCTCCCCGCGACGAGCGGCACCGCGCGATGCGGCACGGCGAGGCTCGCCTGGAGTCCGGCGGACAACTCGGCCAGGCTCTGTTCATTGCTGAGATCGAGACCGGCCGAGTTGCGCCGCTCGGCGCCGAAGATTTCGCCCGGCAGCGCGATCTTCGGGTGCGGGCTGCCGATTGGGGTGATGGCGCGGGCGATGTCGACCGGGTCTTCGACCAGGTCGTCGATCGGCACCTCCGGGTCGGCGATGCGGTTCACGAACGAAGTGTTCGAACCGTTCTCGAGCAGCCGGCGCACCAGGTAGGCGAGCAGCGTCTCGTGCGTGCCGACCGGCGCGTAGATGCGGCAGGGGCGGCGGAGCTTGTCGTTGCCCACCACTTCCTCGTAGAGCGGCTCGCCCATGCCGTGCAGGCACTGGAACTCGTACTGGCCGGCATAGAAATTGCCGCCAGCCATCTTCATCACCGTCGCCAGTGAGTGCGCGTTGTGCGTGGCGAACTGCGGATAGACAACGTCGGGCGCAGCCAGCAGCGCGCGTGCGCAGGCCAGGTAGGAAACGTCCGTGTGCACCTTGCGCGTGAACACCGGGAAGTCCGCGAGTCCATCCACCTGGGCGCGCTTGATCTCGCTGTCCCAGTACGCGCCCTTGACCAGCCGGATCATCAGGCGGTGCTTCGAGCGGCGCGCCAGCTCGACGACCCAGTCGACCACGCGGATGCAGCGCTTCTGGTAGGCCTGCAGCACGAAGCCTATGCCGTTCCATCCGGCCAACTGCGGATCCAGACACAGCGCCTCGAGCAGGTCGAGCGAGATATCGAGGCGATCGGCTTCCTCGGCGTCGATGTTGATCGCGATGTCGTAGCGGCGCGCGAGCAGCACGAGGTTCTTCAGGCGCGGCAGGAGTTCGGCGAACACGCGTCCGTACTGCGCGCGCGCATAGCGCGGGTGGAGCGCCGAGAGCTTCACCGAGATGCCCGGCCCCTCGTAGATGCCGCGGCCGGCCGCCGCCGTGCCGATGGCATGGATGGCCCGCGTGTAGTCCTCGTAGTAGCGCTGCGCATCGGCGGCGGTGGTCGCGGCTTCGCCAAGGCAGTCATAGCTGTAGCTGAAGCCCTTGGCTTCCATCGCGCGGCTGTTCTCGAGCGCTTCGGCGATGGTCTGGCCGGTGACGAACTGCTCGCCCATCATCCGCAGGCCCAGGTCCACGCCCTTGCGGATCAGCGGCTCGCCGCCCCTGCCGATGAGCCGCGTAATGGCCGAGGACAGCCCGCCTTCCGAATTCGTAGTCGTGAGTTTGCCGGTGATCAGCAATCCCCAGGTGGCCGCGTTGACGAACAGCGAAGGGCTGTTGCCCAGGTGGGACTGCCAGTCGGCCGTGGAGATCTTGTCGCGGATCAGCGCGTCGCGGGTCGCGGAATCCGGGATGCGCAGCAGCGCCTCGGCCAGGCACATGAGCGCGACGCCCTCCTGGCTCGAGAGCGAATACTCGTGGATCAGCCCGGCGACACCTCCGCCGCTGTCCGCCTTCTTCTGGCGCAGCGCCACCACCAGCTCGCGCGCCAGCGCCTTGGCTGCCTGCGCCTCGGTGGGCGGCAGGCTCGCGCCGGCCAGCAGTGCAGACACACACTCGGGTTCGCTCTGCCGGTAGGCCGCGGTAATCCGCGCGCGCAGCGCGCCCTGCGGCCGCACGCCGCGGGTGAATTCCTGGAACGGAGCCGGCGGCGCCGAGCCTTCATTGCCAGTCGCTGCGCTCATCAGGCGTGTCCCAGCACCGGCACCATGTTGGCGACGAAGAACTCGATCAGCGCCTTCACGGCGGGTGTACTGGCCCGGCGCAGGTCCGAGACCGCGTGCAGTTCCAGCAGATCCGCCACCTGCCAATCCGGCAGCACGCGCTCGAGCTTGTTCATCGCCAGGCCCTGCCGGCACAGGAACTCGGGCAGCACGCCGATACCCGCGCCCGCAGCCGTGGCCGCATGCACCACGGCAGGATCCGTGACGATCAGTCGTGGTGTCAGCGACACCAGGGCCTGCGTTTTGCCGCGATGGAGCCGCAGTTCCGTAACGAGCTGCCCGGGCACCAGCACCGCGTGCTGGGCGAGATCGGCCGGTTGCTTCGGCGCCGGGTGCGAGCGCAGGTACGCGGGCGTCGCGCACAGGATCACCGGCGGACGGCCGAGCGCCGTGCCGACGAGCCCTTCGCGCCGTGGCGGGCCGTTCTGGAACAGCACGTCCCATTGTTCACCCGGTTCGTCGGGCAGCGCCTGCGCCATTTCCACTTCGAGCGGAATATCCGGATAGCGCTCCATGAAGCGAGGCAGGAGCGGCGCCAGCAGGAGCCGGCCGTAGGCGGGATCGGCCAGCACACGCAGCGTGCGGCGATCGTCGGTGAGCGGCGTCATCTCGCGCCGCGCCGCGGCGGTTTCGGCGACGATGCGTTGCGCGTGCGGAAGCAGTGCGCGGCCGGCGTCGGTGAGCGCGACACGGCGCGTGGTGCGTGTCAGGAGTTTGGTGCCGACGCGTTTCTCGAGGCTCTGCACGGCACGGCTGATCGCGACTTTGGGCACCCCGAGCGCGCGAGCGGAAGCGGTGAAAGAGCCCAGTTCAACCACTTGGGCGAACGCTGCCAGTTCAGAGGCAAGCCACATAGCTGTAACATATACGAACCAATAGTGCCATTTCAAGCGCTAATTGACGCGTAAGTGACGCTAGTTCCGCAGCGCAACGCGCAGCCCCTCAATCGACATCTGCACGGCGAGCGCCACCAGCAGCAGGCCCATGAGCCGCTCGAGCGCCAGCAGTCCGCGCTTGCCCAGGAAATCCCCGATGCGACCGCCGAGCACCAGGATCACCGCGCTCACCAGCCACGCGCAGGTCAGGGCGAGCAGCCACTCGGGCCAACGCGTCGGCTCGCGGCTCATCAGCAGCAATAAAGTAGCGAGTGTCGAGGGACCGGCGACGTAAGGGATGGCCAGCGGCACCAGGAACGGCTCGCCCTTGATGTTCTCCGCCAGCGAGCTGTCGGCCGAGGGGAACACCATGCGCAGCGCGATCAGGAACAGCACGATGCCGCCGGCGATGGTGAGCGCCGGGCCGGAGATGTTCAGCGCGTGCAGCAGGTGTTCGCCCGTGAACAGGAACACCACCAGCACGCCGTAGGCGATCAGCAGTTCGCGCGTGACCACGCGTCGGCGCCGCGCGGCCGGCACGGTCTTGAGTGCGGTGACGAACAGCAGGATGTTGCCCAGCGGATCCATCACCAGGAACAGCAGTATCGTGGCCGAGAGCACGGTCATGGCGGAGCGATCCCGATGACGACCAAGGCCGTATATCATCGCACCCCCGCGGGCCCAATGCGCCTGGCGTGGAGACGATCATGAAATCACCGTGGGGGCGTCTGGCTTTGCCACTGCTGCTGGGCCTGTGCGCGGCCTGCGCGAGCCCGGTCCCGCAGCGCGGCGCAGCCAACGTGCCCGGCACCGCAGGGTCGCCAGCCAGCGCGTCCGCCGGCAGCGGCTCCGCCTACTTTTCGCCCGGCGAGGTCGATTCGATAGCGCTGCTCGAGCCGCCGCCGGCAGAAGGGAGCGACGCGGCCAGGCGCGACCTGCAGGCCGTGCTCGACACGCAGCGCGCGGCGCATGCTGCTGGAACCACCGCGCGTGGGGTGGGTGATACGGTGATCGACTGCCAGCGCGTGGCGGAAGTGCTCGAGCCTGTCGCGGCGCAGCCGGGGGAGCTTCAGGGTAAGGGTGCCGTCCCGACACTTACCGGTGACGGTGCCGCGGCCGTGGCGTTTGCGACCCGGGCGGCCCTGCAGGTGGCCGGCGCCACGCTGGCGCCCAAGCAATACTGGGCACGTCCCCGCCCGTATGTTGTCAGCGGTGAAGTCGAGCGGCTCGGCGACGTCGCGCCGTACAGCCCGCTCGCGATCGTCGGTGGGGTTGAGCGCGCCCACACCTCGTACCCGAGCGGCCACGCGGCCTTCGGCATCGCCTGCGCCATCGTGCTGGCGCAGATGGTGCCCGAGCAGCGCGCTGCGCTGTTCGCGCGCGGTCGGGTCTACGGCGAGTCACGGGTCGTTGTCGGCGCCCATTACCCGACGGACGTCGAGGCCGGCTACCGGGTGGGCACCGCAGCCGCGGCCGTCATGCTCCGGAACCCGCGGTATCAGAGCGACCTGGGAGCGGCGCGCGCGCAGTTGCGGAAAGCCCTCGGATTGCCGCCGGCTGCGCCATAGCGAACCGCACACGAGATTTCACCCGCCGCGGCGTAGTGCCTGGCGGCTAAGACACTGGCTGAGGTTGATTCAAGCGCCCTGGGTTTCAGACTTGTGCCCCAGCGAGGCCAGCACTGGCACCGTGTCCGGCCGCACACCGCGCCACAGCAGGAACGACTCCGCCGCCTGCTCCACCAGCATCCCGAATCCCATGACGGCGCGCGCCGCGCCGGCGCTGCGTGCCCAGTGCACGAACACCGTAGCGCGCTCGCCGTAGGCCAGGTCGTAAGCGAGCGTCTGCGTGCCGACCGCATGCGCGGGAATCTGCGGCAACTCGCCGCGCAGGCTCGCCGAAGTCGCGTTGATGATCAC
>JANYLH010000007.1 GCA_025357915.1 Gammaproteobacteria bacterium | reverse complement strand
CTACACTGCCGGCCGGGGATGAGAAGTAGGTCTTTGGCATAAGCCCGAGCATGGTCTTTAATTTAACGGTTTGATTCAGGCATGGGAGTCTGATGATGAATTTCTTCAGCATGATTATCCGGTTCTTCCAGGGTGGCGGCGCGATGATGTACCCGATTGCGGTGGTACTCGTCATTGGCGCGGCCATCGCCATTGAGCGCTATATCGTTCTCACGCACACTTCGATGCGCAATCGGAGCCTGTGGAACGAGATCGCGCCGCTGCTCGCGCAGGGCAACTTCAAGGGCGCGGTGCAGATCACCGGCAAGTCCGAGTCGGCGATCGGCCAGATCCTCAGCTACGGGCTGGCGCGCATCAGCTCGGCGCGGAGTCGCGACGACATCGAGAAGGCCATGGAAGAGAGCCTGATGGATGTGGTGCCGCGGCTCGAGAAGCGCACGCACTACCTGGCGACCTTTGCCAACCTGGCGACGTTGCTGGGCCTGCTCGGCACCGTGGTCGGCCTGATCAACGCCTTCGCGGCGGTGGCGACCGTCAATCCGGCGGACAAGGCCAACCTGTTGTCGGCCAGCATCTCGGTGGCCATGAACTGCACGGCCTTCGGCCTCATGACCGCGGTGCCGCTGCTGGTCATCCACGCGGTGCTGCAGACCAAGACCACTGAGCTGGTCGACAGCCTGGAGATGGCGTCGGTGAAGTTCCTGAACGCGGTGACCGAGCGCACCGCGGCGGCAGCCTGAAGCATCCGGCCCAGATTTAAGCGAGAACGCGCATGCGCCGCTCCCAGGCCCTCCGAAAGCTGATGCGCCGGCAACGCCGGCCGTCGGAACTGCAGCTGGTGTCGATGATCGACATCTTCACGGTGCTGGTGACGTTCCTGCTGATGACCGCGATCTTCTCGCGCACCGTCGTGCTGGACCTGCGCCTGCCGTCGAACAACGCCAGCTTTCCCGAACTCCCCAAGGGCCTGAACCTCGAAGTGATCGTGCGCGACAACTCGCTGACCGTAGCCGATCGCGGCACCGGCCCGCTGCGCGAGCTGCCCAATACTGCCAAAGGCTATGACCTCGACGGCCTGACCCAGTACCTGAAGTTCGTGAAATCGCGCTACCCCGACAAGACCGAGGCAACCATCCTGCTCGAGCCGCAAACCCCGTACGACACGCTGATCCAGGTCATGGACCGCACGCGCATTGTCGAGGTCAACGCGGGCCTCAGCACGGTGCAGGCGGAACTGTTCCCACAGGTGTCGATCGGCGACGCGCCGCTGCCGGTCCAGGCGGGTGGCAAGCCATGAGCATGTCGAACCGCGCGCGGCGCATGCTGCAGCATCAGATCCGCAACAAGGCGGACGCGGAGCTGAACCTGATCCCGATGATCGACATCCTCAGCGTGATGGTGTCGTTCCTGCTGGTCTATTCCACCGAAGTCGAAGTGGTGCAGAACACCAAGAGCATCGATATTCCACAGTCCATTTCCCAGCAGCGTCCGCGCACCACGGTGGTGGTCATGCTGACCCGTGACGAACTGTTCGTGCAGGGCGAACGAATCACCAGCCTGGCCGAGGTGCGCGACAGCGCCACGATGATCATTGCGCCGCTCAGGGAGGCCCTGAAGCGCCCGACGCTGGTCGGTCAGGCCATGACCGACAAGGACATCGCCGAGCGCGAGATCACGGTGATGGCCGACAAGCAGATTCCCTACGAGGTGCTGAAGAAAGTCATGAGCACCTGCACCGACGCCGACTACGGCCGGCTCTCCTTCGCGCTGGTCGAGAAGGAAAAAGCGGTCGACATGGACCAGTTGCGGCGGAAACTCTAGGGTCGGACCATGCAGGCACAACTCACACAGTTTTACCGCAGCTTCGAGCTCCCCTGGGAGCCGGATCCGGAGGAGCAACGGCGTTTCCGCCGGCTGCTGCGCTTCGGTCTCGGACTGGTGCTGTTGCTGGGCCTGATACTGCCGTTCGTGCACCTCGCCAAGCCCACGGCCGCCGAGGAACCGGTGCCGCCGCGCCTCGCCCGGTTGATGGAGCAGGAACGCCCGAAGCCGCCGCCGCCCAAGCCGGTCGAAACGCCCAAGGAAAAGCCCAAGCCCGAGGCTAAACCTGAGCCCAAGCCCGTCGATACGCGCAAGAAGATGGAAAATTCCGCCGCGATGCGCGCCATCAAGGACGAGCTCGCCGACCTGCGCGACCAGCTTGACACCAAGGACCTGCAGAACCGCCAGCTCAAGGCCGACGTTGGCAAGGACGCACGTTCCGAGCGCTCGCTGATCGCCTCCAAAGTGGGCGTCGGTTCCGCGGGCATCGTCACGGCCGCCTCGAGTCGCGGTTTTGGCGCCGGCGCCGGGGCGCTCTCCGACCACAACGCGCTCGCGGTCAACTCGCGCATCGCCTCCGACGCCGCGCAGAACCGCGTGACCCGCAGCGGCGCCAGCGGCAAGGCTGCGCGCAGCGAAGAGGAAATCGCGCTGGTGTTCGATCGCAACAAAGGCGCGATCGATGCGCTGTACGCGCGCGCCCTGCGCGAGCGCGCCGACCTGCAGGGCAAGATCGTGCTGCAGCTGACCATTTCCCCGGCCGGTGAAGTGACCGATTGCCGCCTGCTCAGCAGCGAACTCAACGATCCGGATCTGGAGCGCAAGATCGTGGCGCGCGTGCGGCTGTTCCGCTTCGAGGCGAAGGACGTGGAAGCCATTACTGCCCGCAAGACCCTCGAGTTCTTCCCGACCTGAGGCGCGCGGCGCGGGGCCAGTCATGAACCTGCAGTCGGAAATCGAATACTTCACCGACCTGGCGCCAATCGACCAGGCGCGACTGCTGGCCATATTCCTCCACGAGCTGAGTGTCGAAGCGCGGGTGACCTACGGCCCCGGACCGGAGCAGGTGCAGGACGGGCCGCGGCTGCGTTTCGTCAACGAAATGACCGCGCGCCTGGCACGCTACATCGAACAGGTGTTGGTCGACGAACGCGACCGTCCGGGGGAGGAGGTGCTGCTGCGCATGCTGCTGGCGCCGCGGGTCGACAAGGCGGCCGAACGCCTGATTGTCAACGCCTACCGGCGCGCCATCCAGGGGTTCGACCGCAACGACACCACGGTGACGATGGTGCCGCGCTAGGTTGCGCCGACGGGTGTTGGCCGCGTAATTTGCGCGCATGACGCCCCAGCCCCTGACCCAGGTCCTGATACTGCTCATGGCCTCGGTGTTCGTCGTGGCGGTGGCCCGCCGCCAGGGCCTGCCGCCCATACTCGGCTACCTGGTCGTCGGCCTGTTGCTGGGCCCGCTGGCCTTCGCCGTCCTGCCCGATGGCGCGGCGACGCACACACTCGCCGACATCGGCGTGGTGTTTCTGCTGTTCACGCTGGGGCTGGATTTTTCCTGGCCGCGCATGATTGCCATGCGTCGCGAGGTGTTTGGCCTGGGCGCGGCGCAGTTGCTGGCTGTCGGGCTGGCAACCGCCGCATTCCTGCGCCTGCTGGCGGTGGGCTGGGCGCCGGCGCTGGTGGTGGGCGGGGCCGTGGCCATGAGTTCCACCGCGATCGTCCTGCACCAGCTCACCGACCAATCCGAGCTCAACCGCACGCACGGACGCCTCGCCTTCGCGGTGCTGCTCTTCCAGGACCTGGCCTTCGTGCCGCTGCTGGCCCTGGCGAGCGCACTGGTGCGCGGCGGCGGCTCATTCAGCAGCGCCAGCCTCGCCCGCCTGGTCATCGAGGGACTGCTGGCGCTGTTTGTGGTGCTGGCGATCGGCCGCTGGCTGCTGCGGCCGCTGTTCTACGAGATTGCCCACAGCCGCCTGCGCGAACTGTTCACGCTGACGGTGTTGCTGGTGGTGCTCAGCTGTGCCTGGGTCACCGCGCAAGTGGGCCTGTCCATGGCACTGGGCGCGTTCCTCGCCGGCATGATGCTCGCGGAAACGGAATACCGGCACCAGGTGGAATCGGCGGTGCGGCCGTTTCGCGAACTGCTGCTGGGCCTGTTCTTCATCTCGGTCGGCATGCTGCTCGACCTGCGGCTCCTCTACCACCAGTTCGTGCTGGTCACGGCGATACTCGCCGCGCTCCTGATAGGCAAAAGCCTGCTGGTGGCGCTGGTCACGCGGCCGCTGGCCGGCAATACCTTCAAGGCGGTGCGCACCAGCATCGTGCTGGCCGGCGGCGGTGAATTCGGCGTCGCCCTGCTGACGATACTCGTGCAGCACGAGCAGCTGCTGCCCGCGCGGATCGGCCAACCGCTGCTGGCGGCGCTGGTGCTGAGCATGGTGTTGAGCCCGTTGCTGATCCGCTATAACCGGCGCGCCGCGCGCGGCTTGCTGGGCGAGCGTGGCCCGCCGGCCAGCGCGCTCGAACGCGAGGACGCCGCGGCCGGCGCCCTGGCGCGACGTGAGCACGTGGTGTTGTGCGGATTTGGCCGTGTCGGCCAGAACATCGCCCGTGTGCTCGATTCGCAGGGCTTCGAATACCTGGCCATCGACCTGGACCCGGCGCGCATCCGCCTGGCACGGCAGGCAGGCGACGCGGTGGTGTTCGGGGACAGTGCCGACGAGGAGCTGCTGCAACGGGTCGGCATCGACAATGCCAGCGCGGTGATCGTGACCTTCGCGAATCCGGCTGTTTCGGTGGGCATTGTCCGTGCGGTGCGGCGGCTGCGCGCCAACGTGCCCGTGCTGGTGCGGACGCAGGATGACGTGGGCCTGGCGGAGCTGACGGCCGCCGGTGTAACCGATGTCGTGCCCGAGACCTTCGAGGCCAGCCTGATGCTGGTCTCGCAGGTACTTATGCTGTTGCACGTGCCGCCCGGCAGGGTCATGCGCACGATCGGCGATATACGCGCGAGCCGTTACGCGACGCTGCGCAGCATCTTCCGGCACGACGGCGCGCGCGTCGTCGACGAGACGCACGCCTTTCGCGAAGAGCTGCGCTCCATCGTGCTGCCGCCGGGTTCATGGTCGATCGGCCGGCGACTGGATGACGTGCGTGCGCGCGGCGCCGATGTGAGCTTCACGGCCGTGCGCCGCCACGGGATTACCGGCCGCCAGCCTGACGGCGCCACGGAGCTGCGCGACGGGGACATTGTGGTTGTCTACGGTACCCCGGAGGCGCTCGAGCATGCCGAGGCGGTGCTGCTGGCCGGTTAGTCCCGCCGCCCCAGCCGGCCGCGCTGAGCCCTGGCCGGCGGTTGCGGGTACAATGCGCGACCCGCTACGCGCAGGCACATGAACCGCGACGACAGCCATTTTCCGCCCCACCACCGGCCACTGCGCGAGGATATCCACGCGCTGGGCGAGATCGTGGGCAGCGTGTTGCGCGAGCAGGGGGGCGATGAGCTCTACGATCTTGCCGAAGGTGATCGGCAGACCGCCATCCGCCGTCGCGCGGGGGTGGCCGGGGCGGCGGCCGAGCTGTCCAGTCGGGTCGAGGGACGGCGGCCGCAGCTCGCCCGCGACCTGGTGCGTGCCTTCGCCGCCTATTTCCAGCTGGCCAACGTCGCCGAGAAAGTCCACCGCATCCGCCGCCGCCGTGAATACTTCCTGGCCGACAGCGAACGGCCGCAGCCGCGTGGCGTGGTCGACACGCTGGCAGAACTCAAGGCGCAGGGCCTCGGGCTCAACGAGGTCCTGCAGCTGCTGCGGCAGCTGCGCATCGAACCGGTGTTGGTGGCGCACCCGACCGAATCCGCGCGGCGCACCGGGCTCCGCCGCCAGCAGCACATTGCCGACCTGCTGCTCGAGCGCAGCAATCCGCTGCTGGCGCCGCAGGAGAAACTCACGTTGCTGGAGCGCATCCGCGCCGATGTGACCCTCGACTGGCAGACCGCCGAGCACCCGCGCGAGCGGCTGACCGTGGCCGACGAGCGTGAGCACGCGGTGTTCTATCTCGCTGAAGTGCTGTACCGCATCGTGCCGGTGTTCTACGAGGAGCTTGCCGCCGCGCTGGCGCACCTTTACGGTGCCGACGCCGAGACGCTGGAACTGCCGCTGCTGGTGCGCTTCGGCACCTGGGTGGGCGGCGACATGGACGGCGCCGCCGACGTGCACGCCAAGAGCATCCGCGAAACGCTGGCGCGGCAGCAGCAGGTGATCATCAACAACTATTTCGACGAATGCCAGGCGCTGGCGCAACAGCTCTCGCAGAGCGCCGGACGAATCGGGGTGAGCGCGGCGGTGACGCGGCGGATCGCGGACTACCGCACGTTCCTGCCCGGGGCGCCGGGCCTTACGCCCGCGCGGCACGATGCGATGCCTTACCGGGTGTTTTTCGGCCAGATCGCCGAACGGCTCCGCAACACCTTCGAGGGCCGCCCGAACGGCTACGAGCGGCCGGCGCAGTTTCGCGGCGATGTCGCGCTGATTGCCGAGAGCCTGCGCGCCAATCGTGGCGCGCACGCCGGCTACTTCCTGGTGCGCCGGCTGCTGTATCGCATCGACACCTTCGGGTTCCACCTGGCGACTCTCGACCTGCGCCAGCACGCCGGCGTGCACCACACCGTGATCGCGCAGGGGCTCGATGACCCGCAGTGGCGCGAGCGGGACGCGGCCGAACAGCACGCGCGGCTGGTCGACGTACTGGCCCGCGATGCCGGCCCGACGCAGCCCTTCGACGCGCTGGGCAGGCGCACGCTGGCCGTGTTCGAGGCGATCATGCAGGCCCGCCACCGTTACGGCCCGGACGCGGTCGGCCTGTACATCGTCAGCGCCGCGGCCACGGCCGCGGACGTGCTGGCGCCGCTGGTACTGGCACACTGGGCGCGGGCGCGCGACCGCCGCACCGGCACCGCGGCAATCGACGTGGCGCCGCAGTTCGATTCGGTAGTCACGCTCGACGGGTGCGGTGAGGTGATGCGCCAGCTGCTGGCCGACCAGGTCTACCAGCGCCACCTGGCCGCGCGCGGGCGCCTGCAGACGGTGCTGATCGGCTATTCCGAGAGCAACCGCGAAAGCGGCATCGTCGCCTCGCGGCTCGCCGCCTACCAGGCGCAGCGCACGCTGACTGCCGCGCTTGATCGTGCCGACGAGCGTCATGTCATCTTCTACAGCCGCGGTGGCAGCATTCCGCGCGGTGGCGGCCGCATCGACGAACTGTTGCGCGCCGCGCCGGCCGAATCGGTCAGCGGCGTGCTGCGCTTCACCGAGCAGGGCGAGAGCGTCGCGCAGAATTTCGGGCTGCGCGCCAATGCCATGCGGACGCTCGAGCGCGCCTTCAATACCCTCGCGCTGGCGACACTGGCGACGCGCCGCGGGGTCGCGGTGCAGGAGAGTGCGGCGTTCGCCGAGGCCGCGGCGCAGGTCGCGGCTGCGAGCCGCACGGCGTGGCGACAGCTGGTCGAAGGCGCCGGCTTCTTCGAGTACTTCCGCGCCGTGACGCCGATCGATGTGATCGAGCGCATGCGCATCGGCGCTGCGCAGCGACTGTCGCCACCGCAGGCGGAGAACGTTGATGCGGTGCCGGCTGCGGCCTGGGTCTACGCCTGGTCGCAGTCGCGCCACATGCTGCCGGGCTGGTACGGCGCCGGTTCCGGCCTGGATTCGGTGCGCGCCGCGCGCGGCGGCGACGTGCTGCGCCGCGCCTATGCCGGCTGGCCGTTCTTCCGCAGTCTTATCGACGACATCGAGGCGATGCTGGCGCGCGCTGACATGGAGATCAGCGCCTGTTACGACGCGCTCGCGCCGCTGGCGCTGGCGCCCGTCGCTGCGGCGATCCGCGCCGAGTTCACACTCACCTGCGCCCGGGTGGCGCAGATCAAGGGAAGCGTTGGGCTCCTGGACGCCGACCGTACGCTCCAGCGCAGCATCGCGCTGCGCAACCCCTACGTCGATCCGATGAACCTGATGCAGGTCGACCTGTTGCGGCGCTGGCGGGCCGGCGGACGCAGCGATCCAGCCCTGCTCGAAGCGCTCCTGGCCAGTGTCGGCGGCATTGGCGCCGGGCTCCAGACCCTGGGCTGATAACCGGGACGGTCGTTCGAGATAACCGGCTTCCGGCTGCGCCCATGCGCGTGCCCCCTGTACAGTGGCGGCCGTGTACCAATACGACGAAATCGACCGCACCTTCGTGAACGAGCGGGTGGCGGAGTTCCGCGACCAGACCCGGCGTTTTCTGGCCGGCGAGCTCAGCGAGGAGGAGTTCCGCCCGCTGCGGCTGCGCAATGGCCTGTACATCCAGACCCACGCGCCCATGCTGCGGGTGGCGATTCCCTACGGGCTGCTCAATACCCGGCAGCTGCGCATGCTGGCGCACATCGCGACGCATTATGACCGCGGCTTCGGTCATTTCAGCACGCGCCAGAATATCCAGTTCAACTGGCCGAAACTCGAACAGGTGCCGGACATTCTCGCCGAGCTGGCCACGGTCGAGATGCACGCGATCCAGACCAGCGGCAATTGCATCCGCAACGTCACCAGCGACCACCTGGCCGGCGTCGCGGCTGACGAGCTCGAGGATCCGCGCCCCTGGTGTGAGCTGATCCGCCAGTGGTCGACCCTGCATCCGGAGTTCAACTACCTGCCGCGCAAGTTCAAGATCGCGGTCACGGGTGCGAGCGCCGACCGCGCGGCCTCTGCGGTGCACGACGTGGGCCTGCACCTGGTGCGCGGGCCCGACGGTACGGTGGGCTTCGAAGTGCTCGCCGGCGGTGGCCTGGGCCGCATGCCGGTCATCGGCAAGGTCATCCGCGAGTGGCTCCCGCAGGGGGAATTGCTGGCCTACCTCGAGGCGATACTGCGCGTCTACAATCGCTACGGCCGCCGCGATAACATCCACCGGGCGCGCATCAAGGTGCTGGTCAAGTCGCTCGGGGTCGACGAATTCACCCGCCAGGTCGACGCCGAGTACCTGGCGAACCGTGCGGTCGCACCGCAAGTGGCGGACGCCGCCATGGCGCGGCTGCGCGCCAGTTTTGCGCCGCCCGCGTACCAGCAGCTCGCCGATCATGACCCCACCGCGGGCGCCGGCGCGCCGTTCGTCGCCTGGTACCGCCACAACACCCGCGCCCACAAGGTCAGCGGGTATCGCGTCGTGTTCGTATCGCTCAAGAAGCACGGCGAAGCGCCCGGCGACATGAGCGCCGCGCAGATGGAGGCGCTGGCCGGCCTCGCCGACCACTACAGTTTTGGCGAGGTGCGCGTGACGCACGACCAGAACCTGCTGCTCGCCGACGTGCCGCAGCACGCGCTGCGCGAGTTGCACGCCGCGCTCGCGCCGCTGGGGCTTGCGACGCCGAACATTGGCACCCTGACCGACATGATCTGCTGTCCGGGGCTCGATTTCTGCAGCCTCGCCAACGCGGGCTCGATCGGCATCGCCAAACAGATACACGAGCGCTTCGATGATCTCGACTACCTCTACGACCTGGGCGAGATCCAGGTGAAGATGTCCGGGTGCATGAACGCCTGCGGACATCACCACGTCGGCCACATCGGCATCCTCGGCGTCGACAAGCGCGGCGAGGAGTGGTACCAGATCACGCTCGGCGGCTCGGCCACCGGCGAGGTTTCGCTCGGCGAGGTCATCGGCCCCGCGGTTGCCCGGCACGAGGTCGCCGCGACGCTGGCGCGTATCGTCGAGCTCTACCTGGAGCGGCGCGAGAGCGAGGCGGAGACTTTCCTGCAGGCGGTGCGCCGGCTCGGCATCGCACCGTTCAAGGAGCGCGCGTATGCGGCAGATACTGTCGCAGCGTGAAGTGCGCGCCGATCGCTGGCGTTACCCGGAGGAGGCCGGCGGCGGCCCGCAGGTGCACACGCTTGCCGGACTGACGGCGGCGGTCGGGGCGGCGACGCCGGTCGGGGGCGAGCTGGGCGTGTGCCTGGGTCCGACCGACGACGTGGCGCTGCTGGCTCCGCATATCGACCGCCTGGCGCTGGTGGTCATCCACTTCGAGGCCAGCGGCGACGGTCGCGGCTATACCCAGGGTCAGCTGCTGCGCCAGCGCCATGGCTACCAGGGCGAGTTGCGCGCCGCCGGCGCGATCCGTCGTGATCACCTGTTTCTGCTGGCGCGCTGCGGTTTCGATGCCTTCGATTTCGATTCCCGGGAAGATCCACAGGCCGCGCTCGCGCATCTGGAGCGCTACAGTGTCGCCTACCAGAAGGCTGCCGGCACGCTGGTGCGCCCGCGGCAGCGGCCCTGAGGCGCGGCCTGCGCGCTTACTGCAGGCAGACGATCAGCCGGGCGTGATAGTTGCGCCACTCGATGGGAATGACGATCGGCCGGCCCTGCGCGGGATACTCGAGGGTGCCGCCGCGCCCGGCAACCACCTCCGGCACTGAAATCTGGAACTGGTGGCCGAAATCGCGGCGCGCATTGCCCGACAGCGTGTTGGCGATCTCGCCGACCAGGTCGCACAGGTTTTCGTGGCTCATGTCGGTTTCCTGCATGCGCATCAGCATCACGCTGAGCATGCTCTTGGGCGCCGTGAAGGCGACCAGCCCGGTGCGTTTCCCGCTGATGCGGATGATGCCGGTGTAATCGGCGATCTCCGGGCGCTCGCTCAGCGCCAGGTGCGGCGTGCCGCAACGTGCGGCCTGTTGCACGGAGCTGGCAAAATAGTGCAGCACTCCGGCGACAAATACCCCGACTTCAGACTCCAAGGTCATCGCTGTCCCGTTGCCCGCAATCATTGCGCGCTGATGAGCTTGCGCAGCGCTTCATTGAGCTGGCGATCCGTGAAGGGTTTGCATAGAAACCCGCTGGCGCCCTTCTCCAGAGCATCGATCGCCGTCAGCTTGTCCGCCAGCGCCGAGATCACCAGTATGCGGATCTGTGGATCGCGTTGCACGAGTATTGCCACGCATTCGGCGCCATCCATCTCCGGCATGGTCAGGTCCATGGTCACCAGCGTGGGCCGCAACTGCGCGTGCATCTCGAGGGCCTCGCGGCCGTTGCGGGCCGCGCCGACAAACTCGATCTCCGGCAACTCATTGGCGCGTTCGATGCGCTTGCGGATCACGTTCGAATCGTCGACCACGAGCAGGCGATGGTGTGGCGCGTCCATGGCGGCCCCCGGCTAGGCGGCGGAAGACTGGGCGGGATCGGTGGCGTCGTGCCGTGGCAGCATCATCTTGAAGCGCGTGTACTTGCCGGGCTGGGTCGAGATGCCGATGCGGCCGCCGCATTCGCGCACGGTGGTATTGACCACATCGAGCCCGACGCCGCGGCCAGCGTGCTCGGTGACTTCGCTGGCCGTGGAGAAACCGGGCTGGAAGATCATGCGGTAGGCGCCGGTCTGGTTGAGCGCCGCGGCCTGTTCGACATCGAGCAGGCCGCGCTCGAGCGCGTGGTCGCGGATCCGCGCCGGATCGAGCCCCTGGCCGTCATCCTCGACCAGCAGTGAATATTCCTGCGGACTGGCTTCGCTGAAGCGGATGCGGATGGTGCCCACGGGCGGTTTGCCCGCCGCGGCGCGCTCATCGCGCGCCTCGATGCCGTGCACGATCGCGTTGCGCACCATCTGGATCGAAATGTCGCGCACCACGCCCGCATATTCAGCGGGCACGCGCTCCAGGCCCTCGCAGGCGAGGCGGACCTCGCGCGCTCCGGGCGCGCTGACTTCCCGGGCCAGGCGCTGCAGGATCTGTTCGAGCCCGGCGGGCCGGGGCGCAGGCGCCGCGCGTGTCGAGATGACCGCCGTGTCGCCGTGTTTGTCCGGCGGGATGTCGCTGGCCGACACTGCGGCGTTGCGCGCCTGGTCGACGCGCTCCTGCATTGCGGCGAGCAGCTGCTGGTGGCTCAACAGATCGTCGAGCTTGACGACCACCCCGACAAAATCATCGCCGGCGAGCCCGGCTTGCTCACGCAACGCAGCCAGCAGCTCCTCGACCGCATGGGTGCGCTCCACGAAGGAATCCATGCCGAGCGCGGCGGCCTCGCCCTTGAGGGAGTGCATCTCGCGGAACACGCCCTGGATCTTCTGCTGCAGCTCCGCAGCGCCAATTCCGGGGCTGCGCAACAGCGCGTTGCAGCGTCGCACGCCCACCTCGACGTTGTTGAGGAATGACTGCAGCTGGACTGGCTCGGTCTGCAGCAGCTGCAGCAGCAGCGATGATTGCGAATCATTGCTGGCGCGCAGCTGCTCGAGCTCGCGTTGCAGCAATACCCGATCGGTGACGTCGGCGACCACGCCGAGCACGAAGTCGGTGCCAGCCCCCGCGCCACGCGCGCGCCGGAACGAGAATGACAGGTAGCGCTGCTCCGCCGGCCCCTGTGCACGCTGGAAATTCACCTCGATCTGGCTCAGCGGGTTGACCGACTCGATCAGTTCTTCGTTGACCTTGTCCTTCCACAGCAAACCGAGGAACTTGCCTGCGCCCAGCAGCGTCTTCTCGTCCACCAGCGGGCGCAGCAGTTCCTCAAAGGTCTGGCCGGCCGGCGCCGGCGCGCGCAGCAAGGCCACCAGTGAGTCGGAATGGGCGCCGCCAATGCGCCCGTCTCGGGCGATCAGGAACAGGCCTTCGCGGACGGTGCCGAGGATGTTGCCGATCTGCCGCTGGGCCTCGCTGGCCGCACGCGCAGCCTGGCCGGCGCGCCAGGCGAAATACAGCATGGTCGCCAGCAGCAGGCTCGCCAGGCCCGCGCCGCCGAGCAGCAGGGTGCGGAGCGACTGGCCGTCGCGGACCACTGCGGTGCGCACGAGTGCGGCGA
This sequence comes from Gammaproteobacteria bacterium, assembly GCA_025357915.1. Taxonomy (GTDB): domain Bacteria; phylum Pseudomonadota; class Gammaproteobacteria; order Steroidobacterales; family Steroidobacteraceae; genus FEN-1191. Next base: position 73,932 of record JANYLH010000007.1, on the reverse strand, counting down.
GGTCGCCCAGCTCTCCGGCCAGCGCAGCGGTGTTGTGCGACTGGGTTGCCAGCAGTTCGTCAACCGCGCGCTTCAGCGCCGTGCCGGAAGCGGTCAGCGTCGAGCCGCCGGCCGAGTCGGCGTACAAGCCCGCCGACCTGGTTTTCTCCAGCCGGGCAAGCCCGTCATCGAGTGGCTGCCAGTGAGTCCTGGCCTGTGCGTAGCGCGAAGCGGCATCGGTACGCGCCGCGAGGCCCGCCGCACGCATGGCCGTCTCCAGGCGGGCGTAAGCCTGGTTGCTGGTGGTCCGGCCGGCCGCCAGCGAACGCAGCGAATCACCCACGTAGGTCTGGGTTTCGAGGCCACGCTGAATGAGCGTCAGTTCCGAGCGCAGCAGCTGCGGTTGGGCCGTGAGGCCCGAAGCGAGCTGCAGGGCCGAGGAAGCCGACTGGAGCCGCGCGGCCAGACGTACGCCGGTGAACAGCAGCAGCGCCAGCGCCGCCGTGCATACCGCGGCGAGCGCGAGCGGCAACCATTGAACACGTTGATTCAGTGACAAGCGGGCCATGCGCTACTCCGCGGGTGGGTGCCTTTGCGACTACTTGAAAGTGATGCGTATGCGCGCGCGCTGCGGTTTGCCCGGATCGGCGAGCGCACTGGTGTCAAAGCGGCCGCCGCGGACCGCTTGTATGGCCGCGGCGTCGAAGATCCTGACCGGGTCGGCCTCGAGCACGCGCGGTTCGAGCGCCTTGCCTTTCGGGCTGAGCATGAACTCGACGATCACGTAGCCGTGCTGGCCCGCTTCAAAGGCTTGCTGCGGAAAGGTGACGGCGATTGGACTCGTGGGCCTGGCGCGGATGAAATCCGCCGGGGCCGTCCCGGCCGAGGCGGTCTGCTTCTGTGCGTCCCGGGCTGCTGCTGCTGCCGCCGCCGCACGCCCCTGTGCGGCCTGCATATCGTCCTGCAGCTGCTTGCGGGCGCCGGCCAGTTCGGCACCGTTGCCGTAGTCAGCGGCGCTGCCCAGAACCTGCTGCGCCAGGTCGAATTGTCCCGCGCGCGTCGCGCTGCGCGCCCTGGCCAGCAACGCCGCCTGCAGTTCACGCTGCGCAGCCAGCGTCAGCGCATGATTCCGGTCCAGTTGCTGCATCGCCCGCACCCGTGCCTGGGCGTTGTCGGGATCGGGCTCGAGCAGTGCGCCGGCGACGATCGCCGCGTGCGCGCGCGAGGCCAGCTCAGTAAGCGTAGCCCTGGCGCTGCTGGCATCCAGCTCACGGCGCAGATCGGCCAGAACCGCGCGATCGGCGCCGCCCGCGGCCACCTGCGCCATGAGCTGGTTGGCGGTAGCGGTGTCGCCGCTGGCGATGGCCGCGCGCGCCTGCGAGACCAGCCAGCGTGGCCGCGCCGCGGCGATCTGTGAATCGAGCGTCGCCAGCTCGTCGCGGCCGATGCCCACGTTGCGGAATGCAGCGACCAGGCGGCTGGCCTCGTCCAGCTTGCCGGAGCCCAGGTTGGACTGGATGCGCGACCGCGCCATGGAAAACAGCCGGCGCAGTCCATCGCGCGCCTCTTCGTTCTGGGGATCCTGAGCCAGCACGGCCATGTATAGCTCGAGCGCGGTGTCGCCGCGCGCGGCTTCGTTGGCGCGCGGCAGGAGCGCTTTGCCTTCGCGGAATGCCACGCGTGCGTCAGACAGCAGTTCGAGTACTGGACGTTGCGGTGCAGTGACGGTCACGGGCGGGGGCGTGGTAGCCGCCAGCGGCGCTGGTGTAATCGCCTGCGCCGCGACCGGTGTCACCGGCATGGCAGGCATCGGGACCGGTGCGCTCGGGCGCGAGGCGACGAGCGGCGCGGGCTTGGCCAGGCTGCCGGCGGTGCCGCCGCTGCGCAGGTACCAGGTCAGTGTACCGGCCAGCACGAGAGTCATTGCGATCAGCAGCAGAACCAACCTCTTGACCATGGTCGGGCCGCGCCGCGCGGGCGTTGCCACCGCTGCTGCGTCGGTGGCGCCGGCCGACAACTGCCGGTCCAGGGTCGCGAGCGCGTCGGCGAACGCAGGAGTCTGCAGCGCGCTGCGTTCGATGACCGCGCTCACCATGCCGCGCGAACGCGCGCTGGCCCAGTCAGCGGTGGTGCCATCGGCGCAGACGATCAAGAGCGGCACCAGCGGGTGCTGCTGTTCGAACCGCGCGGCCTGGGCGCGCGCGTCAGTGCGCGTGGTGGCGTCTATGAGCATGGCCCAGGACGCGTCGCCGGCCGGTTCCAGTTGCTCGGCGGAATCGATGGGGCGGGTGCGGTAGCGATCGCCGAGCAGAGGCCCCAGCTCGATCAGCAGTCCGTCATCGCTGGATAGGAGGTACAGCACGGGACGGCGACTGCCCGCCGCGGGCGCCGTCGTGCTGTGCGCTTCCTGGCCAGTGCGCTGGCTGCTCGGTCCAGTACTCGCCATTGTTCAAGTCTCCGGATTCACTGCCGTAAATGTGTGACCCGGCACAAAAACTTGCCCCAAACGGGTTCACAGATCCGATGCGACAGAATGCACCGGTGCGGACGCGGATCGCGGCAATGTGCCGCGCGTCACACAATCGGGTTGAACCCGGGCGGTTTTCTATGCCGGCAGCGCGCCGCAGACCGCGCGGATCGCCGTGGCTAGCCCGGTGATGTCGGCGCTGCTGTGCGCCGCGCAGATGAACCCGACTTCGAAGGCGCTGGGCGCCAGATAGATGCCGCGGGCCAGCAGCGGGTGGTAGATGGCCACGTAACGCTGCGCGCAGCCCTCGGGGTACTGCGCGGGGCTCCGCAGCAGCGGGTTGCCCGCGCCGCGGCGCCGCGCGGCACCAGCGGCGCCCGCCAGGCACAACCAGAATACCGATCCTTTGCGTTGCACGATCAGGCCCGGCACGGACTCAAGCTCGTGCTCGAGCTGTGCGCCGCGCGCCTCGAGCTGCGCATACACGCTGCCGTCGCTCAGCGCGCGGAGCATCGCGAGCCCGGCGCACATCGCCACCGGATTCGCGCTCAGCGTTCCCGCCTGGTACACCGGCCCGACCGGCGCGACCAGCTGCATGAGATCGCGGCGGCCGCCGTAGGCGCCCACCGGGAAGCCACCGCCGATGATCTTGCCGTAGGTCACGAGGTCGGGCGTCACTCCGGCCAGCGGCGCGTAGCCCTGGAACCCGACCCGGAAGCCGGAGATCACCTCATCGAAGATCACCAGCGCGCCGTGCTGCTGCGCGAGCTGCGCAAGCCGGCGCAGAAATTCGCTGCGCTGGGGCAGCAGGCCATAGTTGGCGGGAAGCGGTTCGATGATCACGCAGGCGATTTGTTTGCCGTGGTGGTCGAACACGGCTTCGAGCGCGGCTTCGTCGTCGAGCGGCGCGACGATGGTTTCGCTCGCGGCGAGCGCGCCGAGCCCCGCGCTGTCCGGGAGCGGCGCGTCTGCCAGCCCCGAGCCGGCGCGCAGCAGCATGGCGTCGGCGTGGCCGTGGTAGCAGCCTTCGAACTTCAGGATCTTCGAGCGTCCGGTCGCCGCGCGCGCGACGCGCAGCGCCGACATCACCGCTTCGGTGCCGGAGTTCACGAAGCGCAGATTCTCCACCCAGGGAATGCGGCTGGTGATGTATTCGGCCAGCTCCAGGCTGTAGGGCTCGGCGGTGCCGAGGCTCCAGCCGCGCCCCAGCGCTTCGATCACGCTCTCGCGCACGGCCGGGTTGCCGTGGCCGAGGATCATCGGTCCGAAGGCCATGCAGAAATCGAGATACTCGCGGCCGTCGACATCGCGGAGCCGCGCGCCCTGCCCGCCGGTCATGAACACCGGCGTGCCGCCGACACTGCGGAATGCCCGCACCGGCGAATGCACGCCGCCCGGGGCGACTTTCAGCGCGCGCGCGTACAGTTCCTCGGAGCGCGTCACAGGCCGAGCAACTCGCGCGCGTGGCGGGCGCCGTAGGTGATGATCATGCTGGCGCCGGCGCGCTTGAAAGCGGTGAGGATCTCGCGATGGAGCGCGGCGCGCGGCGCGAGCCCCTGCGCGGCGAGCGCTTCGAGCGCGGCGAACTCGCCGCTGGTGTGGTACACGGCCCAGGGCTGGGGAAATTCGCGCGACAGCTCGCGCAGCAGGTCGAGGTACGGCAGTCCGGGCTTGACCATGAGAATGTCGGCGCCCTCGGCGGCGTCGCGCTCGGCGCACAGCCAGGCGTCGCCTGGGCGCGCCGGGTCGAGCTGGTAGCTGGCGCGATCGCGCAGCGCACTGTGCTGCTTGGGCGCTGAATCGGCCGCGACGCGGAATGGACCGTACAGGTTCGACTGGAACTTGACCGAGTAGCTCATGAGCACCGTGCGTTCGCGCCCGTTGCCATCGAGTGCCGCGCGGATCGCGGCGACCCGGCCGTCCATCATGTCGCTCGGCGCGACGCAGTCGGCGCCGGCCTGCGCATAGGCGAGCGCCGCTGCGGCCAGCTCCTGCACGCTGGCGTCGTTGTCGACGTGGTCGCCTTCGCGATTGAGCACGCCGCAATGCCCGTGTGGCGTCGATGAGCACAAGCACACGTCGGTGGCCAGCCAGATGTCCTTGCCGAAGCGCTCCTTGAGCGCGCGCACCTGGGAAGCCGTGAACGACCAGTCGATCTGCCGTTCCGCGCGCGCGCGCGGCACGCCGAACAGCAGGAAGGCGTGGACCCCGGCGCGCAGGTCGGCTTCGGTCTGGCGCAGGAGTGAGTCCGGCGTTTCCTGCATCACGTCCGTCAGCCCGGGCACGGCTTCCGCCTTGCTGCCGCCCTCGGCCACGAAGCAGGGCTGGATAAGCTGGTCGAGCTGCAGGTGGACTTCCCGTGTCAGGGCGCGCACATGGACGTCCTGGCGGAGCCGGCGCAGGGTCGGGGGATATCGGGTGCTCATCGCGCCATTGTGCCGGAGTCTGCGGCCGCCTAGTCACCGCATTGTCAGGCCCGGCTCTTATGCGCCAAAGTTATGAGTCGCCTGAGGATAATAGCTTTGCCAACAATCGGCCCCTGGACCTCCCTTGGACTACCTGCCCGTATTTCTGGACCTGCGCGGCCGCCGGGTATTGCTGGTTGGCGGCGGCGCCGTGGCCGCCCGCAAGGCCGAGCTGCTGCAGGAGGCGGGTGCGCTGCTGCGGGTCGTCGCTCCCGAGCGGTGCCCGGAGCTCGCCCGGATGTGCCAGCGTCCGGGCACTGAATACATCGCGGCGGCCTTCCAGCCCACTCACCTGCAGGGCTGCGTGTTGGCGATCGCTGCCACCGACCGGGGTGAGGTCAATCTGCAGGTCAGCGCGGCCGGTAGGGCCGCCAATGTCTGGGTCAACGCCGTCGATGACCCGGCCGCCAGCACTTGCCTGATGCCCGCGATTGTCGATCGGTCACCGGTCATCGTGGCGATCGGCACGGGCGGGGCGACGCCGACGCTGGCGCGCCGGCTGCGTGCGCAGATCGAGGCGATCCTCCCAGCGCGGCTGGGCGAACTGGCGCGCGAGGCTGGCCGACGGCGCTCGCAGGTGCGCGCCGCGTTACCGGCGCTTCCGGCGCGACAGCGCTTCTGGGAGGATTTCTTCGACAGCGCGCTCGCACAGCAGCTGCTCACCGGCCGGCTGGATGCCGCGGCAGCGGACGCGGGTTTCGCCGCGCAACTCGACGCTGCGCTGGCGCCCGGCCCGCTCGCGCCAGCGGGCGCCGTGTGGCTGATCGGCGCGGGCCCCGGGGATCCGGACCTGCTCACGCTCCGGGCGCAGCAGCTCCTGCAGCAGTGCGACGTGGTGCTGTACGATCGGCTGGTGCCCGCAGCCGTGCTGGCGCGCGTACGGCGCGACGCTGAACGCGTATTCGTCGGCAAGGAGCCGGGCCGGCATCGCACCACGCAGCAGCGCATTCACGAATTGTTGATCGAGCGCGCGCGCCGGGGCCAGCGCGTGGCCCGGCTCAAGGGGGGCGATCCCATGGTGTTCGCGCGCGGCGGCGAGGAACTCACCGCGCTGACGCAGGCGGGCATACCGGTGGTGGTCGTCCCCGGCGTCACCGCGGCGCTGGGCGCGGCGTCGGCGGCCGGCATTCCGCTCACCCACCGGGGCGTCGCGCAGTCGGTCTGTTTCGTCACGGCGATGGGCGAGGCCGCGGCGGCGCTCGACTGGCGCGCGCTCGCGGCACCGCTCCATACCGTGGTGTTCTACATGGGCGCCGCGCAGCTGCCGCAGATCGTCGCGCGCCTGCTGGAGCAGGGTGCGCCCGCGGGGCGGAGCGTGGCCATCGTCGAGCACGCCACGCTCCCCGGCCAGCGGGTGCTGGCCGGTACACTGGACACAATCGCCGCAACGGCCGCGGCCGCGGCGCTCGGCGCTCCCGCGTTGCTGATCGTGGGTGAGGTCGCGGAATTCGCCGGATCACGGCATAAGCAGGAATGAGGAACGGATGAAAACAGCGCGCGATTTTCTCGAAGCGGTCGGCAACACGCCGCTGATCCGGTTGCGCCGCGCCAGCGAGGCTACGGGCTGCGAGATTCTCGGCAAGGCCGAGTTCATGAATCCGGGCGGCTCGGTCAAGGATCGCGCGGCGCGCGCCATCGTGCAGGACGCCGAGCGGCGCGGCGTGCTGCGGGCAGGTGGCACGGTGGTGGAGGGCACGGCGGGCAACACCGGCATCGGCCTGGCGCATGTCTGCAACGCGCGCGCCTACCGCTGCGTAATCGTCATGCCCGACAACCAGTCGCCGGAAAAATACGCGCTCATCGAGGCGCTCGGCGCCGAGGTGCATCGGGTCAAGGCCGTCCCGTACAGCGACCCGAACCACTACCAGAAAGTCGCCGGGCGCATGGCCACGGAGATTCCCGACGCCATCTGGGCCAACCAGTTCGACAACACCGCCAATCGCAGCGCCCACGTGGCCACCACGGGGCCGGAAATCTGGGAGCAGACCGCCGGCCGGATCGACGCCTTTGTGACCGCCAGCGGCACCGGCGGCACGCTCGGCGGCGTGTCCGAGTATCTCAAGTCGCGCAATCCGCGCGTGCGCACCGTGCTGGCCGATCCCCCCGGCAGTGCGCTGTTCGAGTACATCCGCAACGGGGCGCTGAAGACGACCGGCGCGGGTTCGATCACCGAAGGCATCGGCATCGGTCGCGTCACGGCGAACATGCTTGGCGCGCCGGTGGACGACGCGGTGCACGTTGAGGACCCCGAGACGGTCGCCTGCGTCTATCGCCTGCTGCGCGAGGAGGGCCTGTTTCTCGGCAGCACCAGCGGCGTCAATGTCACGGCCGCGACCCGCGTAGCACGGCAACTCGGACCAGGACACCTGATCGTGACGGTGCTGTGCGACACCGGTGCGAAATACCTCTCACGACTCTACAACCGGGAGTGGCTCGCGCAGAAGAACCTGCTCGATGCGGCGCTGGCCGGATAACGCGCCGTCTGCGAGACTCGCGCGAACTGTCGCGCCGCGCCGCTGTCCAAGGGCGCAGCCGCCAGCGTCGCTTAAAGGGTCATCATGAATGCATTGTCAAAGCTTCTCGCGCGGCGGCGCCTGGTCTGGGCTGCCGTGGTGCTGGGTATCGGCGGCCTGTCTTATGCGTTGTTCTTCACCGGTGGCGCTGGCGCGCGCCTGAGGTATGAGACCGCCGCGGTCACGCGCGGCAACATCGAGGTGGGCGTGTCCTCCTCGGGCACCATTTCGCCGCTGATCACGGTGCCGGTCGGCTCGCAGGTGTCGGGCCAGCTCACCGAGATCGACGTCGATTTCAACAGCCGGGTGGTGAAGGGCCAGCTGCTCGCGGTGGTCGATCCCTCGACGTTCCGCAGCAAGGTGCAGGCCGCCGAGGCCGACCTGGTCGTGCAGCAGGCGACCATCGGCAGCAACGAGGTGCAGGTCAGCAACGCGCAGGTGGTGCTCGAACAGGCCAGGCGCGATTTCGAGCGCACGCGCAAACTCGCCGACCAGGGCTTGCTCTCGACCAACGACCTGGAAAAGGCCCGCAACACCAACGAGCAGGCGCAGAACGCCGTGAAGATCGCCGGCGCCGTGCTCAACAATTCCAGGGCGCAGCTGGTGAAGGTGCGCTCGCAGCTGGAGCAGGCGCGCATCGACCTGTCGCACACGCAGATCCGCGCGCCGGTCGATGGCGTGGTGATCGATCGTACCGCGGACGTCGGGCAGACCGTGCAGTCGGCCATGACAGTGGCGACGCTCTTCAAGATTGCGCGTGACCTCTCGCAAGTGCAGATCGAAACCAAAGTGGACGAGGCGGATATCGGCTCGGTCCGGCAGGCGCGGCTCGCCACCTTCACCGTGGACGCCTACCCCGAGCGCAGTTTCAGCGGGCGTATCGCGCAGGTGCGCATCAATGGCAGCGCCACCGCGAACGTCGTGACCTACAGCGTGATGGTGCAGGCCGAAAACCCCGAGCAGGTTCTGCTGCCGGGCATGACGGCGAACGTCCGTCTGGTGACCGCGCAACGCCAGGGCGTGCTGCGCCTGCCGGGCAGCGCGCTGCGCTTCCGCCCCGGCGGTGACGCGCGTGCAGGCGGGCAGGGGGTAGGCCGGCCCGGCGCTGGCGGGCCGGCGGTGGCCGGCGGAGTCGTGGTGCGAGCACTTCCGGAATTGACGCCCGCGCTCATGCAGCAACTGGGCCTCGACGCCGCACAGCAGATCGCGGTGACCGAGGCCCTCAAGGCGGTTGCGGCCCGCATCAAGGAGGCGTCGCAGGCGGCGAGCAGCAACCCGCTGGGCGGCGGCGGGCTCCCTGGCATGCGGCGCCTGTTCGGCGACAGCGTCGATCCGGCCACCGCCAATCGCCAGCGCACGATCAATGCTTTGGCGACGATAATGAGCCCCGATCAGTTGCAGAAATACCTGGCATCGGCTGCCCGGGTCACGGAACGCGCGGCCACGGTCTACGTGCTCGATGCCCGTGGCAAGCCCGAGGCCCGCAACGTGCGTGTCGGGCTCACCGACGACAATTACGCCGAACTCGTCAGCGGCCTGCGCGAAGGCGACAAGGTCGTCGTGCGGGCCATGGCTGCCAAGGCCTGACATGGCGGGGCAGCCACTGATCGCCGCCCGCCACCTCGACAAGACCTATCAGCTGGGCGAGCAGCAGGTGCAGGCGCTCCGCGACGTGTCCTTCGAAGTCATGCCGGGCGAATTCGTGGCGATCATGGGGCCTTCGGGGTCGGGGAAATCGACGCTGATGAATATCATCGGTGCGCTCGACACGCCGAGCGGCGGGGTCATGGAAATCGACGGCGCGGCGGTCGCCGGCATGAATTCCGACCAGCTGGCCGACCTGCGCAACCGCACCATCGGCTTCGTGTTCCAGCAATTCAACCTGCTGCGCCGGACCACCGCGCTCGACAACGTCAAGCTGCCGTTGCTCTATTCCCGCCAGCGGCCGCCCGACCTGAACGAGGCCGCGTGCGCCAGCCTGGAGCTCGTGAACCTGGGCGATCGGCTGCACCACCAGCCCTCGCAGCTCTCGGGCGGACAGCAGCAGCGCGTGGCGATTGCCCGGGCGCTGGTGAACTCGCCGCGCCTGATCCTGGCCGACGAGCCGACCGGCGCGCTCGATACGCAGACCTCGGGGGAGATCATGGCCCTGTTCACGCGGCTCAACGCCGCCGGCCTGACCATCATCGTCGTCACGCACGAACCGGAAGTCGCCGCCTACGCCCACCGCCTGCTGCGCATGCGTGACGGCCGGATCGTCAGCGACGAACGCACCGTTGCGGCCAGCCACTGACGGCGCACCAGCCATGAACCTGCAGACCGTCGCCGAATTCATCCGCCTCGCGCTCACCGCGCTCCGCCTCAACAAGCTGCGCAGCGTCCTTACCGCGCTCGGCATCATCATCGGCGTCGCCTCGGTCATCGTCATGGAGGCGATCGGCAGTGGCGCGGCCATTGCGATGCAGCAGCAGATCGCCTCGCTCGGCACCAACGTGCTCAACGTCATGGCCGGCTCGATGCGCATCGGCGGCCGGCAGCTGGGCGTGGGCGGCGCAGTGCCGCTGTCGGAAAAGGATCTGCGGGTGATCCGCGAGCGCGTGCCTGGCATCGCCGCGATTTCCGGCCAGCTCAACGGCAGCGTCACCGCGGTATATGGCGCGGCCAACTGGAGCACCCAGGTGAGCGGCGTGCACGCGGAGTATTTCGATGTGCGCCCCTGGCCGCTGGTCGCCGGCCGCTATTTCACGGCCGCGGAAGTCGCCAGCGGCGCGCGGGTTGCCATCATCGGCGCCTCGGTGCGCCGCGAGCTGTTCGCCGCGGGCACCGATCCGACCGGCGAGCTGCTGCGCATCGGCAACGTGCCCTTCGAGATCATTGGCGCGCTCGGCGTGCGCGGCCAATCGGGCGGAAATGACGCTGACGACGTGATCATCGTGCCGCTGACGACTGCGCGCTCGCGGCTGGTGGGCCGCGGCTTTGCCACGGTGCCGGACGCTGTCGGCAACATCGCGGCCCGGGTAGCCGATGGCTACGACCTGGCGGAAACTCAGGGAGCCGTGAGCGCGGTGCTGCGCAAGCAGCGGCGCGTGAACCCGGGCGAGGAGGACAACTTCACGATCCGCAATTTTGCCTCGCTCCTGCAGACCCGCAACGAGCAGCAGAAGACGCTCAGCTACCTGCTGGCCACGACTGCGGCGATGTCGCTGCTGGTCGGCGGTATCGGCATCATGAACATCATGCTGGTCTCGGTGACCGAGCGCACCCGCGAGATCGGCCTGCGCATGGCGGTCGGGGCACGCGGCATCGACGTGCTGGCGCAGTTCCTGACCGAGGCCATACTGCTGTGCCTGGCGGGAGGGCTGGTCGGGCTGGCGCTGGGTGTGGGCATCACCGTCGCCATCGCATATGTCGCCGGCTGGACGGTGAGCATCGGAATCGGTACCGTGGCGCTGGCAATCCTCGCTTCGGCCGCGGTCGGCATCCTCTTCGGATTTGTGCCGGCGCGACGGGCCGCGCGCCTCAACCCCATAGATGCCTTGCGCTACGAATGATGAAGAAGCCACGCCGCGCGCCGCTCCCCTGGCAAACTGCCAAGTCCGCCGAGGATGATCCCGGTGCGCCCGCGCGCCTGGCGGCCATCATGGGCAGCTCCAGCTATCTGCCGGGGGATGCGGATCCGGCCTTTCTGCAGCGCGAGGACACGCGCGGGGCGCGACTCCAGCTCGACTACCTCAAGCCCGAGCTGCTCCTGCAGGCGGCCGGCATCCGGCACGTCATCGTGGTGTTCGGCAGCACGCGGATTCCTGAACCGGCCGTGGCCCAGCGGCGCGCCGAGGCGGCGCGCGCGGCGGCCCGCCATGCGCCTGGCGATGCCGGGCTGGAGCGGCAGGCGGCGGTGGCCGAGCGCCTGCACGCCAAAAGCGCTTACTACGACATGGCGCGTGAATTCGCGCGCCTCGTGGCGCGCAGCAATCCGGACCCGCGGCAAGGCAGCACGGCGATCATGACCGGCGGTGGTCCGGGCATCATGGAGGCCGCAAACCGCGGCGCCTTCGACGCAGGCGCGCAAACCGTGGGCCTCAATATCGAGCTGCCCCACGAACAGTATCCCAACCCCTACATCACGCCGGGGCTGTGCTTCCGCTTCCATTACTTCGCGATGCGCAAGCTCCATTTCCTCAAGCGCGCCCGCGCGCTGGTGGCCTTCCCCGGGGGCTTTGGCACCATGGACGAGCTGTTCGAGGCGCTCACGCTCATGCAGACGCGCAAGATGGGCATGGTGCCCGTGGTACTGGTTGGCGAACAATATTGGCGGCGGGTCATCGACATCCCCTACCTGCTGGCTGAAGGCGTGATCGACCCGGAAGACGCCGAGCTGTTCTGGTTCGCCGAGGATGCCGCCTCGATCTGGAGCGGCATCATCGAGTGGTACCGCAAGTCCGGTGATGACATCTTTGGCAGCCAGGGAGCGGCATAATGGAATTATCCTTTCACGGCGCCGACCGCGACGTCACCGGTTCCTGCCACCTGCTCGAGTGCGCCGGCAAACTCCTGCTGATCGACTGCGGCATGTTCCAGGGCGGCCGCGAACTCGAGGAGGAGAACGCGGCACCGCTCGGGTTCGATGCCGCGGCGATTGATTTCCTGCTGCTGACGCACGCGCACCTGGATCACTGCGGCCGGCTCCCGCTGCTGGCGAAGCGCGGCTTCCGCGGCGAAATCATCGCCACCGCCGCCACGCGCGAGCTGGCGCAGATCGTGATGCTGGACGCCGCGCATATGGCCGAGGACGACGCCGGCTGGCGCACTCGCCATGGGCGCAACGGCGGGGCGGTGGCGCCGTTGTACACGCAGGCCGACGTGGTGGCGGCCATGGGGCGTTTCGGCCGGGTCGCCGCCTATGGCCAGGAGATTGAACTGGCTCCCGGCCTGCGCGTTGGCTTCCACGATGCGGGACACATCCTCGGTTCGGCCCACGTGCTGGTGCAGGTCACGGAAAACGGGCGCGTGCGCCGCGTCCTGTTCTCGGGCGACATCGGTGGCGCGGGCCGCCCCATCATTCGCGATCCGGCACCACCCGCCGCCGAGATCGTGCTGATGGAGACCACCTATGGCGATCGCGCCCATCGCTCGCCCGCCGAATCCGTTGCCGAACTCGTCGCCGTCGTCGGCGCCACGATTGCGCGCGGTGGCAACGTCGTGATCCCGAGCTTTGCGCTCGAGCGCAGCCAGGAGATTCTCTATTCGCTGCGGGCCGCCGTCGATGCGGGTGCGCTGCCGCCGCAACTGCCGGTGTACGTCGATTCGCCCATGGCGGTGTCCGCGACCGAGGTCTATCGCGCCCATCCGGAGTGCTATGACGCGGAAGCCGCGGCGCTGTTCGCCGGCGGACGCGACCTGTTCGGCTTCACGGGCCTGCGCCTGGTGCGCGCGACCAGCGATTCCATGGCGATCAACCGCATCAGTGGCGGCGCCGTGATCATGGCCGGTTCCGGCATGTGCACCGGCGGGCGCGTGCGTCATCACCTGGTGCATAACCTGCCGCGCCCGGATGCCAGCATCGTCTTTGTCGGCTACGCCGCCCAGGGTACGCCGGCGCGGCGCATCATCGACGGGGCGCGCACCACTACCCTGTTTGGCGAGGAGATCCCGGTGCGGGCACAGGTGCACACGATCAACGGGTTCTCCGCGCACGCGGGCCAGGGTGAGCTGCTGCGCTGGCATGCGCGCGTCGGCGGCGCGGAGCGCACCGTGCTCGTGCATGGCGAGGCGGGCGCGATGAGCGCCTTCGCCGCGCTCCTGCCGGGCGTGCCGGTATCGATGCCCGCCCCCGGCGAGCGGCTGACGCTGTGAGCACGGCCGCACGCTCCCTGGCGGCTGCGCTGGCGCCCATCGCGGTGCTGGCGCTGGCTGCGCCAGCGCAGGCCGAATGGCTGTCGCGAACCGTCGATGGGACCATGGGCACGCGCATCGTGGTCGAACTGTGGTCGCGCGACCACGCCGCCGGCGAGCGCGCCATTGACGCGGTGATGGCCGAGATGCGCCACGTCGATGCCTCGATGAGCACCTACAAGCCCGACAGCGAGATTTCGCGCGTCAACGCCCGCGCGGCCCGCGGTCCGGTGAAGATCAGCCGGGAACTGTTTGGCCTGCTCGAGACCGCGCTCGATTATTCGCGCCTCACCGACGGCGCCTTCGATATCACGTATGCGAGCGTCGGCTTCATGTACGATTTTCGAGCGCGCCACCGTCCCACCGAGCAACAGATCGAGTCCGCGCTTCCGGCCGTCAACTACCGCCACGTGCTGCTCGATCGTGCGGCGCGGACGGTGCGTTTTTCGCAAGCTGGCGTGCGCATCGACCTGGGCGGCATTGCCAAGGGCTACGCCGTCGATCGCGGCATCGCCATATTGCAAAGGCTTGGCATCCGGCACGCGCTGGTCTCGGCCGGCGGCGACAGCCGCATCATCGGCGACCGCTTCGGCAAGCCGTGGATCGTGGGCATCCGCCACCCGGATCGCAAGGACGAGGTCATCGCCCGCCTGCCGCTGGTGGACACGGCCATCTCCACTTCAGGCGATTACGAGCGCTACTACGACGAGAACGGCGTCCGCTATCACCACATCATCGATCCGCGCACCGGCCATTCGGCCAGCGCGGTCCGCAGCGCGACCATCCTGGCGCCGACCGCCACGCGTACCGACGGGCTATCCAAGACCGCCTTCGTCCTGGGCGCGGAGGCCGCGCTGGCGATCTACGAGCGCCTCGGCGACGTCGATGCGATTCTCGTCAAGCCGGATGGCAAAGTGCTCTATACGAAAGGGCTCGAGCCACCGTCGGCGAATCACTAGCGTACACAGATCAGGGAGACCACCATGCGCCTGGAAGACATGCGGCGGAGCGAGAACGTCGAGGACCGGCGCGGCATGCCCGTGGGGCGGCGCGGCGCCACGATTGGCATCGGCACGATCGTGCTGCTGATCGCCGGTTATTTTCTCGGCGTCAGCCCGGCCACCATGATGAACCTCATCGGCATCGGCGACAGCGTGACGCAGGGCAGCGCCAATCCGGCGGCGACGGTGCCGACGGGCAAGCCAACTGACCCGCAGGGCGATTTCGCCGCCGCGGTGCTGGGCGAAACCGAGGACGTCTGGTCGAAGTATTTCGCCGCTGCCGGCCAGCGTTACACGCCGCCGACCCTGGTGCTGTTCAGTGGCGAGGTGGCTTCGGCTTGCGGTGAGGCGAGCGCCGCGGCTGGGCCCTTCTATTGCCCTGGCGATCAGCAGGTCTATATCGACCTCGATTTCTTCAAGTCGCTGGCCACTGAATTTGGCGCCCCGGGCGACTTCGCCCGCGCCTACGTCCTGGCGCATGAAGTGGGTCACCATGTCCAGAACCTGCTGGGCCTCAGCGCAGGATCAGCGCGGTCCGGCGCGCAGGCGCGCTCGGTTGCGCTCGAGCTGCAGGCGGATTGCCTTGCGGGTGTCTGGGCGATGCAGGATCAGCGCGTGATCGAACCGGGCGACGCGCAGCAGGCGCTGGCCGCCGCCGCCGCCGTGGGCGATGACACGTTGCAACGGCGCACCCAGGGCCGCGTCGTGCCCGAAACCTTCACGCATGGCACTGCTGCACAAAGGCAGCGCTGGTTCCAGCGCGGCTTCGATGGCGGCCGGATCGAAAGCTGCGACACGAACTCTGCCGGGTCGCAGCTCTAGGATCCGCGCCGCTCAGGGATTCGCGGGTGGCGCTGGCGGTGCAGGCGGGGCGGGGGGGGCAGGCCCAGCCGCGGCCGACTTGGCCTTGTAGGCGCGCACGGCCACGTTGAACTGGTCGGCCACCTTCTGCAGCTGATCGGCCACCGCGTTCTGGCGGTCGACGTACCCGGCACTGATCTTGACCTTTTCCTCGTCCTTCATCTTGTCGCCACCGGCGGCGATCTTCGCGTCCTGTTCAGCCTTCAGGCAATCCGCGAACTGCGCGACGGTCGCGTCGGCATCCTTGATCGCGTGCTTGGCGGCGAGCATTTCATCCAGCGTCGCGGTGGTGCCATCCGGAACCTTGATGTCGATGGTGGGTGCGACGCAGTCGGCAAATGCGCTCGCCGCGAGCAGGGTCGCCAGGAGCGACATGGGCAAAAGGGCTTTCATCAGTGGTTTTCCTCCAAGAATCGGATTGGGTGGCACAGGCGATGCGAAATTCCCCCGCTGTGGCGCATGTTAAGATTCTGCAGCCGCTAATGCCAACCCCCATGACGGATCTGGCGCAAATGTAGCGGGATTTCGCCCGGACTCCGGTCCGGGCGCCAGCTTCGAGGTTCGGGATTCATGGCCATCAGACCCCTACTGCGGATGGGCGACCCGCGGCTGCTGCAAGCCAGCGCGCCGGTACGCGAATTTGGCACGCCCGCGCTCCAGGAGCTGGTCGCCGACATGGACGACACGATGCGCTCCGCCCAGGGCGCCGGCCTGGCGGCCCCGCAGATCGGTGTTGCCTGGCGCGTGGTGATTTTCGGGGGCGCCGTCACGCCGCGCTATCCGGATGCCGACGCCGTGCCCTACACGGTGCTCGTCAACCCCAGGCTCAGGGCGCTGCGTGGCGGCCGGGAGTCCGACTGGGAGGGGTGCCTGTCGGTGCCCGGCATGCGCGGGATGGTGCCACGTTACCGCCGGCTTCGTTACCGGGGCTTTGATCAATGGGGCCGACCGATCGATCGCACGGTTTCCGGTTTCCACGCCCGCGTCGTGCAGCACGAGGTCGACCACCTCGATGGCGTGCTCTATCCGACGCGCATCAAGGATCTGCGCAAGTTCGGTTTCATCGAGGAGTTATTCCCGGGACAGGACGTGCGGGACGACTAGGCGGAGCTAACCCTCGCCTTCAATGGCCGAGGCCAGCGCCGCAAAACCGCGGTCGCGCGCCACATCGCCCGCGGTCGCCCGCTTGTTGTTGCGCAGCGCCTTGCTGGCCCCGGACGCCAGCAGCGCCTTGACCGCCGCGGCGTTGCCGGCGCGGCTGGCCACCATCAATGCGGTGTCGCCGTCCTGGTTCTGGGCATTCACGGCCGCTGAGCGTTGCAGGAGCAATTGCACCATGGCCTCGCTGCCGTGCACCGCAGCCAGCATCAGCGGCGTATCGCCGCGTGCCGCCTTCACATCAGCGCGGGCGTGTGCCTGCAGCAGGATCGTCACCAGCGGTTCCTGGCCCGCGTCGATCGCGCTCATCAGCGGCGTAAGGCCTTCCTTGGCGGCCGCGTTGGCGTCAGCATTGGCCGCCAGCAGCGAGCGCGCCGCCCCCGCTGCGCCGGCGCGGGCCGCGCGCCACAGCGGCGTCTGGCCCTCACGGTCAGCCAGGTCGACGCTGGCGCCTTTGGCGAGCAGGAGTTTCACGAGCGGGTCGTTGGCGGCGCTCGCGGCGGCGTGGAGCGCCGTCTCGCCGCGCTCGTCGGCTGCGTCGGGCTTTGCGCCCGCGGCCAGCAGGCTCTGGGCAACCTCCATGCGTCCGGCACGCACTGCCGCCAGAAGCGGCGTCGATTCCTTGTCGGCGTGCGTATCGGCGTTGACTCCGCCCGCCAGCAGGGCATTGACAATGCTGAGCTCGCCGCGCGTAGCCGCCAGGACCAGCACGGTGCGGCCGCGCTTGTCCGGCAGGCGCGGATTGGCGTGCGCCGCGAGCAGCGCCTTGACGCCGGCTTCGGAACCGGCGTGGATCGCGATGTGCAGGAGCGTGTCGCCCTGGGCGGAGCGGCTGTTGGCATCAGCGCCGCCGGCCAATAGTCTCTGCACCGATTCCGTGTCGCCGCGCGCTACCGCGAGGGCGATTACCGGCCAGCCCCGATAGATGTCGCCCGGCCGGGCGGCGTCGAATTTCCCGGCCGTGCTCTGGCGACTGGCATGCACAACCAGGGTCTTCGCGCCGAGCGAGCGCAGCAGCGCTGCCGCCTGATTGGCGTCCACGGTGAGCGCGGCATCCAGCGCGGTGTAGTTGCGGCTGTCGACAGCGTCCACTTTCGCGCCGGCTTTGGCGAGCGCGGTGACGGCCGCGACGCGATCGGCGCGCGCGGCATAAAAGAGCGCCGTGCGCTGCTGATTGTCGGCCGCGTTGACCGACGCGCCCTTCGCCAGCAGCAGCTCGAGCACCTGCGGGTCCGCGAGCCCGGCAGCGTGCATGAGCGGTGTCACGCCAAAACTGTCGGCGCGGTTCACATTGCTTCCGCCCTCGATCAGGAACTGCACGGACGCCAGCGCACCGGCCGCCGCAGCATGCGCGAGCACGGTGGCGCCAAATACATCGCGCATTTCCTTGAGTCCGGCGCCCAGCGTCCCGAGGCAGGCGAGGTCGCCGTTGCGGGCGCTGTATATGGCGAGGTCCACGCGCAGCGTGGACTCGCCGAGCCCGGCCCACTCCGGACTGAGCGGCGTGCGCCGGGCGCGTTCGTCCTCGACGGCGGCCGGATAGCCGAGCGCAGCGGACCTGTGCAGCAGGGCTTGCGCCTCACCGGGCCGCGCGTCCGCCTTGTTGGCGGTCAGGGCGGCGAGTACGTACAGAGCCGTGGCGTTGTTCTGCGCCGCGCTTTTCGACAGCCAGGTTTCGGCGGCCGCGCGGTCGATGGCGGTGCCTACGCCGTTGAGGTGCACGAGGCCGAGCAGCAGCTGCGCTTCGGCGTTACCGGCGTTTGCGCTCAGCTGGAGTTTGGCGAGAGCGGTCGGAAAATCGCGGGTGCGCAGCGCGAGCCTTGCGCCATCGAGCGGGTCGGGCGCCTTTGGTGCGGCAGCGTTGAGCTCGCCGGCGGCCAGCACGGCAGCCACTGCCAGCGCCGCCAGCCGGTAGCGCATCGCGCGGCTCATCAGGCCGTACCGTACTTGGTTTCGACGCGGATCCCGACCTTGTTGAGGAATTCGTTGGGCAGCACTCCGCCGGCGCTGACGATCACGGCCTTGTTGCGGATTTCCACTTTCTTGCCGCCCTGTTCCAGGATCACGAGGTCGTCGTGGATGTGACTGACGTTCGAGGACAGCAGGAGTCTCAGGTTGCCCCGGTCGGCGGCCGCGGCGACGCGCTGCCGGTTCTTCGGCTTGGCGCGGCCAAAGGCATCGCCGCGGTAGGACAGCGTGACCTGTGTGCCACTCACTTCCGCGATGCTCGCGGCGGCCTCGAGCGCGCTGTCGCCGCCGCCCACCACCAGCACTTCCTGGCCGATGTACTGGTCGGGGTCGATCAGGCGGTACACGACTTTCGGCAATTCCTCCCCGGGCACCGCGAGCTTGCGCGGCGTGCCGCGTCGGCCGATGGCGAGCAGGACGTTCGAGGCCTGATACACGTCTTTGGTGGTGCGGACGATGAAACCATCGCCTTCCTTCTCCACGGCCTCAATGCGCTCATTGCACTGAATGAGCAGTTCCTGCTGCTTCATGATCTCGGTCCACACCCCGAGCAGCGCTTCCTTGGAGGTCTGGCGGAAATGGAACTTGCCCACCAGCGGCAGCTCGACCGGCGCGGTCATGACCAGTTTGCCGCGTGGATACTTGTAGACGCAGCCGCCGAGCGATTCCTGTTCGATGCAGCGGTAGTTGAGGTTGAGCGACTTGGCGGTGAGTGCGGCCCCCATGCCGGCGGGGCCGGCGCCCACGATCAGCACGTCGAGGCGCTTGCCCGGCGCGCGGTTGCCTTTCTTGGCGATCGCCTGCATCGCCTGGACGCCCTGCGTGAGGGCATTGCGGATCAGGCCCATGCCGCCGAGCTCGCCGGCGATGAACACGCCGGGAACATTGGTCTCGAAATTCGGATTGAGCACCGGCAGGTCGATGCCGCGCGTCTCGGTACCGAACACCAGTGTAATCGCGTCCACCGGACAGGCGGACTTGCAGGCACTGTGCCCGATGCATTCAGTCGGCGCGACCAGATGCGCCTTGTTGTCGATGAGACCGAGCACGGTGTGCTGCGGGTACTCGGGGCAGGCGCGCACGCAGGCGCCGCAACCGAGGCAGCGGACCGGATCGATGACCGGATGGATCGACGCGGGTTCCAGAAGCCCCGCCTCCTTCGCCTCGAAGTGGACTGCGCGGCTGTGGTTTTCCATACGGAAATGCCGCCGCAGGTACCAGTACATGGTGACCACGAGCGGTGCGGCGTAGATGACGATCAGGCTCGAGTTCATGCCTTTAGCCTCAACCAGCCTGGCGCTTTGTGTTACACATCGAACGGAGATTAATGTACATGCTGCTAGGCTTCCGTGAGTCGGCGCACGTGTCAACATGTCGCCAGTTTTGTCGCCAATTGTGACGTGTCCCGCAGTAGCGACAGTGTGACGCCCTTGGTGGAGGCTTTACAATTCGTGACATTGTGCGTAAGGCGCGTTAAGAACATCTTAATAGCATGAATTCTGGTAACACCTTCTTTTTTGCCGCAGGCGTCCTGGCGACCGTGGCGCTGCTGTTCGCCGTATATCCGTGGCTCGCAGGCAAGCCGCGCCTTGCCATGCTCAGCGGCCTGCCGCGCTGGGTGCCGGTGGCCGGAGCCGCCGCGCTGGTGGCGGTGCTGGTGCTTTACATAAAGCTTGGCAGCCCGCAGCTGAATGACCAGGATGCCACCCCCGGCACCACGCCGGGCACCGCGAGTGGCGCGATGGCCGGCGAGCCTGGCGCGGCGCCGGCACAGAAGCAGCCCGCCGGGCCCATGGACAGTGCGGTTTCCGGGCTCGAGCGTCGCCTTGCCGCGGGCGGCGGCGCAGATGGCGATTGGGAGCTGTTGGCCAAGTCCTATGAATTCATGGGCCGGCCGGATGACGCCGCGCTGGCTCGCCAGAAGCGCCTGCCCGCCGGAGCGGGCGCCGCCGCGGGGCCACTCGCTGCCGCCGCAGCAGTGTCGCTGTCCACTGAGGGGACGAAACTGGCCGCCGCCGCCGATGCGGCGCGATCCCGGCGCGATTTTGCCGCTGCGGACAAACTGTACGCGAAGCTCGCCGCACGCAATGAAATGACCGCCGACACCTGGGCGGACTACGCCGACGTCGCCGCATCGCTCAATGGCCGTTCGCTCCTCGGCACACCAGCAACCTACCTGGGCAACGCGCTGCGCCTCAATCCGCAGCATCCCAAGGCACTGTGGCTCCAGGCGAGCATGCAGCATGAGGCCCGCCAGTACCCGGCCGCGGTGAGCAGCTGGCAGCGGCTGGCGGCGGCGTTGGGCCCGAACTCGGCAGACGCCAAGGTGATTGCCGCGAATCTCGCTGAAGACCAGCGGCTGGCTGGCGGCGGTGGCGGCACGGCCACGGCCACCGCCGCTGCGGCCGGCGGCGTGATCGTACGCGGCGAAGTCGTGCTGGCTGACGCCCTCAAGGGAAAGGTACCCGCCGGGCTGACGCTGTTCATCGTGGCCAAGTCGGTGAATTCGCCAGGGCCACCGGTGGCGATCTGGCGCACGACTACGGGCTCGTGGCCGGTATCGTTTCAGCTCGATGATTCGCAGGCCATGGTGCCCTCGCGCAACCTGTCCTCGGCGGGTCCCGTCACGATCGAGGCGCGTACCTCCCGGACCGGGCAGGCGATGCCCGCGGCGGGTGACTTCCAGGGCGTTACGGCGCAACTCGATCCCGCGGCCGCAAAGCCGGTGCGCATCGTCATCCAGAAGGTGATCGGCTAGCCCATGGGCCTGATCGCGCGCCATCTGACGCCGGTACGCGCCTTCGGCCTGGTGGTTTGCCTGGCGATCGTGTGGGGCCTGAACGTGCGGCTCGATCACTATATCACGCCGGACCGCGGGCTGGGCTACGCGCTTGGCATCATCGGCGGCTCGATGATGCTGGTGCTGCTGATGTACCCGGCGCGCAAGCGCGCCGCCTGGCTGAAGATCTTCGGCGGCGTGCCGGGGTGGTTCAAGGCTCACATGACCCTCGGCGTAGTCGGTCCGCTGCTGGTGCTGTTTCACGCGAATTTTTCACTCGGCGCCACCAACAGCAACGTCGCGCTGGTGTGCATGCTGCTGGTCTCGGGCAGCGGACTGATCGGGCGCTATATCTACACCCGCGTCTACGACGGCTGGGATAATCACAAGAGTTCGCTCGAGGAACTCCAGGCCGTGGCCGAGCAGTTGCGCAAGCAGACCACCACGGTGACGCTGCTGCCCAACTTCCTCAGCGCCATTGAGGCGGAGGAGAAGCGGCTGTTTCGCCCGGCTAAATCACCGCTGGGCGCAGTGCTGTATCCGGTCACGATCGGCATGCGCTCGGTGCTGGCGCGCTGGCGCCTCGACGGCCAGATTCGCCATATGGTGATCGAGGCAGCGCGGCAGTCGCCCACGCTGGCGGCTCACGGCGCGCGGTTGACGGCCACGGCGATGGGCTACGCCACGCGCCGCCTGGACGCGGCGCGCCGGGTGCGCGAGCACGGTATGTACGTCAAGCTGTTCTCGCTCTGGCACGTGGCGCACGTGCCATTTTTCATCATGACGCTGGTGGCTGGAATCGTGCACGTGATTTCGGTCAACGTGTACTGAGCCCGAGAGACCGATTTTGAGACGCACAGGAGTGCACTGGTTCGTGCGAGTGGTGGCAGCAGCAAGCCTGGTGAGCGCGGCGACCGCGCATGCGACTTCCGTCGAGGCCCTGCTCATGCCCGGCAAGATCGCCAACGCCCACGCCAAGCTCGAGGAGACCTGCACCAATTGCCACGACCGCACCGACCGGGGGCGTCAGAGCGCGCTGTGCCTCGCCTGTCACAAGGACATCGCCGCCGACGTGCGCGACCGCCGCGGGTACCACGGGCGCATGCCCAATGCGGGCGCCGGCAAGTGCGTCGGCTGCCACACCGAGCACCTGGGGCGCGACGGTGACATCGTGCGCCTGAACAAGCTCGAGTTCGATCATGAACGCACCGGCTTCACCCTGGCAGGCGCGCATCGCGCGCTCGCCTGCGCGAGCTGTCACAAGAGCGGCGAGGCCTACCGCAAGGCCGAGCCCGCCTGCCTCAGCTGCCACAAGAAAGACGATTATCATGAGGGGCAGCTGGCCGCCACCTGCGGCGACTGCCACAATCCGGACAGCTGGGCGGGCGCGCGCTTCGATCACAGCAAGACGGCGTTCGGGCTTACCGGCTCGCACCTGGAAGTGAGCTGCGGCGGCTGCCACCTGGGCGGCCGCTATAAGCCGGCGCCCAAGGTGTGCGTCGGCTGCCATGCCACTGACGATGCGCACCGCGGCGAGCGTGGCGATGACTGCGGCAAGTGCCACACCACCACGGGCTGGAAGGAAGCAAAGTTCGATCACCTGAAGCAGACGGGCTTCGCGCTGCTCGGGCATCACTCAAGGATGGATTGCCTGGGGTGTCACCGGAGCGGCAATTTCAAGGACAAACTCCCGAAGGACTGCGTCGGCTGCCACAAGGCGGACGATTCGCACGCCGGGCGCCTGGGGGTTAAATGCGAAAGCTGCCACGGTAACGACGAGTGGCGGCCGGTGAAGTACGACCACCTGGCGCAGACCAAATTCGCGCTGGTTGGCATTCATGCCAAACTCGATTGCCATGTTTGCCATACCGCGAGCGTCGCTACACAGAAACTCGGCAGCGACTGCGTCGCCTGCCACAAGGCGGCGAATCCGCACGGTGCGAAGTTCAAGACCGCCTGCGACAGCTGCCACGGCCAGCAGGACTGGCACAGCGACATCAGCTTCGATCACGACCTGACAAAATTCCCACTGCTCGGTTTACATAACGTCGTCAGCTGCGCGCAGTGCCATCGCACCCAGGCCTTCACTGACGTGAAGTCCCGCTGCATCGATTGCCACAAGAAAGACGACGTCCACAAAGGCGGGCTCGGCGACAAGTGTGATACCTGTCACACGCCCAACGCCTGGGCCGTGTGGGTATTTGATCACCAAAAACAGACAGGTTTCGCCTTGTCGGGCGCGCACGGTAAGATCAAGTGCGCCGATTGCCATCGCAGGCCCGCGGCCGAAGTGAAGCTTTCGCAGGATTGCGTGTCGTGTCATCAGAAGGATGACATCCACGCAGGCCAGTTCGGGAGGCAGTGCCAACGCTGCCACGGTACGGTGACATTCCAGGGCGGCCGAGCCCGGTAGGAATTTTTATGAACAACGCAAAACGATTCTCATTGCAGTTCCTGCCGGTCCATGCCGCGCTGGCGGTACGACCCTGGCTGGTCGCCATCGCGGTGAGCGCCGCGCTGCTGCTGTCAGTGGGCAGCGCGCACGCCGCCGACCGCACGCCCTTCGACCACCTCACTACCGGCTTTGAGCTGATCGGCCAGCATCGCGACCTGCCGTGTGAATCCTGCCACGTCAACGCGATATTCAAGGGCACCCCGAAGGACTGCGCCGCCTGCCACGGCGTCGGCACCGCCGTGCGCGCGCCCGGCAAGACCGTCGATCATATTCTCAGTTCGAATCGCTGCGAGGCCTGTCATACGCCGGTGGCCTGGAGTCCGGCGGTCAACTTCGATCATGCTGAAACGCGCGGCAGCTGCTCGAGCTGTCACACTGGCGAAAAGGGCAAGGCCCAGGGTAAGGGGCCGGGGCATATCGACACTTCGCTCGAATGCAACCTCTGCCACTCCACCATTGGCTGGGGCGGAGCGGTGTTCAATCACACCAATGTGACTACCGGCTGCAAGAGCTGCCACAACGGCGCCGGCGCCAAGGGCGCGCCGCCGACCCATATACCGACCGGGCTCTCGCCCAACCAGGCCGACGTGGGCAATGCGCCCTGCGAGGCCTGCCACACGCCGACCAACTACGTTTCCTTCTCCGGCACGGCGATGAATCACCTGGCGCCGAATCTGATCCCGCCCCTGCAGTGCGCCGACTGCCATGAAAAAGGCCGCAGCTTCATCGGCCCCACCATCGTGACCCGCCCGGATACCGTGCGCGGCGTGGTCCACCCGGCCACTGGCGATTGCGGCATATGCCATTTGTCCACGGTGTCGTTCGCCACCGGCAACCTGCAGCCCGTTGGTCACATTCCCACCGCGCAGCCCTGCACGCTCTGCCATACGGTCCCTGGCGATTTCACCACCAAGATCATGGATCACACGGGCATCACGAACGCCTGCGCAACCTGCCATGCCGACGGGTCCAGCTTCACGAACATGGCGCCGCTGGTGCTGGTGATGCCCAACTCGCCGATGTCCGGACACATTAACTTCGGTGGCGCGGCCTGCGAGAGCTGCCATTCGAACGCGACTTTCACGACCCCGGGCGGTTTCCGGATTCCGAACCAGAGTGGCGCTACGCCGCCGGCAATGGTGCACACGGCCGTGGCGGCGACCGCGTGCGTCACCTGTCACGGTGCGGGAGTGACCGATTTCGGCACAGCCCCGAAGGCCACCGTCACGATCTCGTCCGTCAATCACATCCCCACCGGCGCGATCGCCTGTGGCGGCTGCCATTCCGGCAGCAACTTCAATACGTTCCAGTTCACCAACGCCAGCGGCACGGTGCCTGCGTCCATGGTGCACAGCGTGGTCACCTCGATCGTCTGTTCGACCTGCCACGAGAAGGGCAAGACTGACGTCGGTGTGCCGCCGACGGTCGTGCGACCGATCCTCGAAGCTTCCGGGGCTACGCATCCGACCAGCGGCGAGTGCTCGGATTGCCACAAGTCGACGACCAGCTTCAAGGGCGCGACCAACTACCCGGTCAATCACATTCCGCTCACCAACGGACAGTCAGCCAATTGCACGACCTGCCACGCCGACCCCAACAATTTTGCCACCTATGCGATGGGCACCGCGGGACACGCCCTGGTGAGCAACGTCTGTTCGACCTGCCACGCCGCCGGCAAGAGTTTCGCCAACATGGCGCCGCCGGTACTGAAGCAACCGGCGAACAACCACGTGTCGTTCGCGGGCGCCGCCTGCGAGAGCTGCCACTCGAGCACTGCCTTCGACACCTTCAGATTTGGCAACGCCAGTAACACGAGTCCTCCCGGGATGGTGCACACCGTGGTGGCGGCAACCGTGTGCTCGACCTGCCATGAGAAAGGCAAGACCGACGCCGGCACGCCGCCGACCGTCGTGCGCCCGTTGACGGAGCCCCATCAGACGGGGAACCCGCCACACCCCGTTAGCGGGGAGTGCTCCGATTGCCACAAGTCGACGAGTACCTTCCAGGGTGCGACGAACTATCCGGCCAATCACATTCCGCTGACCAATGGCCAGTCGGCCAACTGCGGCACCTGCCACACCGGCGGGGGCGACTTTGCCGTCTACACGATGGGGTCCGCCGGCCACGCCCTGGTCAGCACGGTCTGCGCGACCTGCCATGCGGTCGGCAAGAGCTTTGCCAACATGGCGGCTCCGGTGCTGGTCATGGCGCCGGCCACGCACGTGCCCTTTGGCGCCGCGGCCTGCGAGGCGTGCCATTCGAGCTCGACCTTTACGCAGCCTGGCGGCTTCAAGATACCGAACCAGAGCGGTACGGCGCCGCCCGCCATGGTGCACACGGCGGTCGCCGGCGTGGCCTGCATCACCTGTCACGGCAGCGGCAAGACGGACGTTGGCGTTACGCCAAAACGTACGGTGACCCTGCCTGCAACGCACATCCCGACTGGCACGATCGCCTGCGAAGGGTGTCATTCGAAGACGGCCTTCGACACTTTCATGTTCAACAACGTGAGCAACACGTCGCCCTCGGCGATGGTGCACAGCGTGGTCACTTCGATCGCCTGCTCGACCTGTCACCAGAAGGGCAAGACCTGGATCGGCACACCCGCGACCAAGGTCCGCCCCGATCTGAAGGCGGACGGCACGGCGCACGTGGTCGCAGGTGAATGCAACACCTGCCACTTCAACACCACGAGCTTCAAGGGCGCCACGGATCTGCCGTCCAATCACATTCCGCTTCCGGCAGCCGACAAAAACAATTGCGCGCTGTGCCACACCACGCCGGGCAACTACAGCCTGGCGGTGATGAGCCACGTCAACATCACCAGCAACTGCATGCAGTGCCACGCCTACGGGCTGAGCTTCGCGGGCATCGCGCCGCCGGCGCTCAAGCAGCCACCATCGGGGCCGACCGGGCACATTCCCACCAATCCTCCCAACAGCAGCGCACACAATTTTGCCTGCGAGCTGTGCCATGTGCCGACGGTGTTCACGAGTTTCGCCGGCACGATCATGAAGCACGCGGTCGTCAGAGCCATGAAATGCGTGGACTGTCATGAACTCGGCATGCAGTGGAAGACCAACACCGGCGTCAGGCTCTGGGTGCGCGATGGCGCGAACCACTACAAGGGCCAGGACTGCGGGGGCTCAGGATGTCATTCCACGCGCGACCGGTACGCCACGCGGCGCGGCGCGGCGGCCAATGCGACCCAGAAGGGGACCGCCGTCGCGGGGTCTGCCCCGGCGCTGAGCGCTGCCGCTTCGCTGGGTGGCGCGACGGGCTTCAACCACCGGCGCGTCGCCGGCACCGCCTGCGTCAGCTGCCACGGCCCGACCAGCGGCATCGGCATGCCCGCCAGCCACATCGCCACCAGCGACAGTTGCGAGAGCTGTCACATGACAGCGGCCTGGCTGCCGGTCGCGCGCGTCGATCATATGCAGGTCAAGGGCAGCTGCGTGAGCTGCCACAACGGCACAGCGGCCAAGGGCAGGGGCAGCAAGCACATCGCCAGCAGCGATACCTGCGAGACCTGCCATACCACCAACGCCTGGACGCCGGCGCACTTCGATCACGTCGGCGTGGCGGCGCACACCTGCAGGACCTGTCACGACTCCTTGCATGCCACCGGGCTCCCGGCCAACCACGTGCCGACCAGCGCGCAGTGCGATACCTGCCATGGCACGCTGGGCTGGAAACCCGCCAGGCTTGATCACACCCGGCTGACGGCCAGCTGCGCGAGTTGCCACGACAACAACATTGCGCTGGGCGTGACGCCGACGCACATGGTCATGACGCGCGACTGCGCGACCTGCCATAGCTATCCGGACTGGGCGGTGCTGCATTTCGCCCACGCCTCGGCGGCGTACCCGGGTGAGCATCGTGCTGCGCTGACCTGCGTGGCCTGCCACACCAGCAACACCGAGCAGATCCCCTGGGCTTCGCCGGCCGATACCGGTAGCTGCGCCGGTTGTCACGCGAAGAACTTCCGCCCGGATCTGCACCCGAAGTCGCTCGATGGCCTGAAGTACACCGCGGGCGAACTGCGCAACTGCACCGGTGCCTGCCATGTATACAGTGACGCGACGCTGGGCACGGTCGCCAAGCCGATGCCAGGGCCGTATCACCGGGTAAGCGATGCCGCCTTCAAGCACTAGGGTGCGGGCAGCGGGGTTCGGATTTGCGCTATTTGCCGCGTTTGGCCTGGGCCACGCGGCGATAGCGCAACTCTCCGGGGCAGGCCCCGGGCGCTTCGTCGATATCATCGAGCTCAATGATCACGACGACCAGGCTGACATCGTCGCGCAGTTCACCTGTTCGCTGCGCTATATCACGCACCAGCCCGCCGCGGAATCGAAGGAACTGCGCATCCAGCTGCAGCCGCAGGGCGATTGCCAGCTGACGCCGGGCACGCAGATTGCCGGCGAACTGCCACCGCTCTCAGGCGGCGAGCACATTGTCGACGCCGTGCGCGTCGAATCCGATGTGCCCGGCCAGGTCACGCTGGTGTTCAGCTTCCGCAAGGCTGAACGCTACGTGCTGGCGCAGGGCGTCGATCCGCGCGGCCTGCGGTTGCGACTGATTGATCGCGCCCGCGGCCGCGGCAAGGTCATGATCAACGAACCGTCCGGCCCGGTCAGCACCTATGCCGTCAACCTGGAATCCCAGCCCAAGGATTTCGCGCCCGAGAAGCTGCAGCTGGCGCGCGAGCGGCTCAAGGCGCCGGTGTTCGTAAGCCAGGCCGTGGTCGACGAGCAGACCTGGTATCGCCTGCGTGCGGGCCCCTTCGACAAGCGCGCCGATGCCGAGCGGCTCCTTAACCAGGCGCTCGCCGACTATCCGCGCGCCTGGCTGGCGATTGGCGACGACGTCAGCGCAGCTGCCGGGAGCGGCAGCGCAGAAGTGCTGCCGGCGGTGGAACGGATCGGCGCCGACCCGGCGCTCGATCCGGCCGCGTTGGCCAAGCTCGTGGCGGAGGCGCGTGTTGCCATGACGGCGCGCAATTACCCGGCTGCCATCGCCACGCTCACCAAACTCCAGCGCCAGCCGGAGTTCCCGCAGCGGGCCGCGATGCAGGAACAGCTGGGCCTGGCGCGCGAACGCGCGAGCCAGCTGGCCCACGCCAAGGCCGAATACGAGGAGTATCTGCGCCGCTACCCGGCGGGCGAGGCGGCCGAACGCATTGCGCGCCGGCTGGCGACACTGCGCGCTGCCTCGACCAGTGCGCGCACCGGCACGGGCGGCGGGGGCGAGGCGGCCAAGGGCTGGAACCTCAGCGGCGGCTTCGCGCAGATGTATCGGAACGACAGCTCGACGGTCAGCAATACCGCCTCGGGCAGCACCGGCGTCGTGCCCAACGGCAGCCAGAGCCAGAAACAGAATTCGCTCTACAACGACATCGACCTGCTGGCGCGGCGGCGCGGCGAGCGCTTTGACCTCATGGGCCGCGTCAGCGCCGGTTACTCGAAGAATTTTGCCGGCGCCTCCGCCACCAGCACGGGTGACTCCACCAAGCGCATCAGCGTGGCGTCCTTTGAGATTGCCGACCGCAAGTGGGGGCTGGTGGCCCGCCTCGGCCGTCAGTCGAACAACGGCGGCGGCGTGCTCGGCACCTTCGACGGCGCCTTTGCCTCATGGCAATTCCTGCCGGCGCTGGGCGTCAATATTGCCGCTGGTTACCCGGTTGAGCGGACCAGCGGCGGGATTCAGCGCGGACGTAACTTCTGGGCCATCGCCATTCCGTACACGCCGCCGGGCGCGCACTGGGATGCGAGCGTGTTCTTTGCGCAGCAGCGCTTCGATGGCTTCACCGATCGGCGCGGCGCCGGCCTGGAGGCTCGCCTGCTCTTGCCCCACAGTTCACTGACGGCGCTGGTCGATTACGACGTCTATTTCAAGTCGCTGAATGCCGCGGCGCTGCTGGGCACCGTGCAGCTTCCCGACCGCTGGAGCCTGAGTTTCGACGCCGAAAAGCGCAACGCTCCGGTCATCTCGCTCCGCAACGCGCTGATCGGCCAGGGCACGACGATCATCGCCGAGTTGCGGACACTGTTTACGGACGATGAGATATTGCAGCTGGCGCGCGATCGCACTGCCGTATCGTCCAATTACAGCCTGACTGCAACGCGGCCGCTCGGACAGCGCTTCCAGTTCTCGGCGACCGTGGACGCGGCGAAAATCGGCGCCTCGCCCGCCAGTGGCGGTGTGCCCGCACAGCCGGCCACCGGAGTGACGCTGTCCTACCAGGCGCAGGTCTATGGCTCGAACCTGTGGCGGAAGGGCGATTTCAACGTGCTCAGCGTGGCTTACGCCGACACCGAAACGGGCAAGATCAGCTCGCTGTCCGCGACCAGCCGCATGCCGATCGGCGGCGACTGGCGGCTCGGGCCGCGCCTGACCATCGACCATCGCCAGTTGAGCAGCGACGGCAGCACCGAGCTGTCGTTCCTGCCTTCGGCGCTCATCGACTACCAGCGCGGCCGGCGCCTGCTGCAGTTCGAGGTCGGCGGCCAGCTGGGCAAGCGCGATGCCACGGTACAGACGCAGAAGACATCGCGCTATTATGTGAGTCTTGCTTACCGCATCGGGTTCTGATGGCGCCGCGTCAATGGTTTCTGTCTGCGCTGTGGCTGGGCGCGCTGGCCGTCAGTGCCGGTGCCTCTGGCGGACGGGCCGTGCCACAGCCCGAGGAATACCTCGACGAGCAGACCGGCGCCACCGTCGACGTGGTCGACTCGCCCCTGATCTTCGCGCGCGAACGCAGCGAGCGCGCCGCGAACCTGCGCGACTACGTCACGCTCGCCGCCGCTTCGGTTGATCGTGGCGGCAAGCTCGAATACGTGCTGATCGCCTACGTCTGGTCGACTCTCGACCCGCGCTATGCGCCCGCCTCGGCGCTCGCCGATTCGCTCCTGCTGATCGCCGACGATCGCCGCATCAGGCTCGAGGCCAACGGCAAGACGCCCTCCGACCTGGGCATCGCGCGTGCGGTGCACGCACCGCCGGGGCAGGATATCAATCCGCTGGTGTTCCCGACCGACCTGGCCACGCTCCGCTTCATCGCTGCGGCGCGGAGCCTCGCGGTGCAGACGCAGCTTGGCGAGGAGACGGTCAGCTACGAACTGTGGGATGACCAGCGGCGTGCGCTCACGCGCTACGTGCGCTTCATGGACGGCGAACGCTAGCGCTGCCGCGTGCAGCGCAGATCAGAACGCGAAGTACGGCCCCGTGGCCGACTGGCCCTCGATGCCCACGAACACCTTGCGTCCGTAGAAGAACGGCAGGCCCCAGTCAAACGCGGTGGCGTCCGCTGTGGGAAACGGCCCCGCGAAATTGCTGAACGCGTTGTAGTTGGCGCTGGGCGACGCTGGCGGACCGGGGTCCAGCAAGCTGAACGCATCGCCCACCGAAAAACTGACCGTGACCGAGGCGCCATTGGTGTCGCGGACGGTAGCCGAAAGCGGCAGCGGCGTGCCAGGGCAGTAGAGCCCCTCGGCGACGCTACCGACCGGACAGGCGGTAATGGCTGCGTCATCGAAATAAATGCCCCGCGAACCTGAGTCTATGAGGCTATTGGCGTGCGGCAGTCCGTTGTAGTCGGTGATCACAAAGCCCGTCGCGGGGTCGGTCGCCAGCACCGTGGCAGTGCCCAGCGCATTGTTGCTCTGGGTGCCGATGCCCAGGATCAGCGAGCCGCGGGCGCCGAAGGAGCCGGCTGCGCCTACGGCGGGCAGGTCGATGACCACGCCGTTGTTGTTGGTCGTGAAGCGGAACACGGGGTTCTGCACCTGCAGCGCCGTGGCCACCAGGGCGCCTGCACAGGCGGGCGTGCACACGTAGTATTGATAGCCGACGTTTGGCGGCGGCGGGCTGTTGCAGGCCGTACCGCAGTCCTCGCGAAACACGCCCACGCCCAGCACACCGTTGGCATTGAGCGCGGCCACGGTATCCACGGGGAGCGGTGGTGGCTGCGTCAGCGGTGAAGTGCAGTCGGTGGGTGGGGCGGGTGCCGAAGGGTCGGCGATCAGCTGGATGGGCAGGCTCATGGCCTTGCCGTCGGCGATCTGGACATCCGCGAGGCGGACGCTGCCCCAGGCGTAGCTATTGGCAAAGCCCAGGCATTCCCATAGCGGATCGCTGGCCGCCGTCGCTTGCTGCGGAAAGGTCAGGGCACTGCCGGCCACCGTGGCCAGCAACCGCAGGCCGGTCGAGCCGGTATCGAGCAGCACGTGATCGATGGTCTGGCAGTTGGTGGTCGAGCCCGGTGCGCACACCGTGACCGATACATAGGCCGCGTTGACGCCGTTGACCGCGCCGGCGGGCCCACCGTCGACAAAGATGGAGGCCACGTTGCTGCCCGGCACGACCGTGCCGCCGCCGCCCAGGTCGCCGCCGCAGCCGGCCAAAAGGCCAAGCGCAAGCAGCGCGGCAAGGGACCGCGGGCGAGGATTGAAGGGTTGGGTTGCCACGCGCTTTTCTATCACGGATTACCGGTCTGCTACTGTCTGTCGCGGCCTACCGACAGCCATGCAGTGTTAAATCAAGGATAATCAGCCCACGGCCGCCGTGGACTCGCTGCGCGCCAGGCGGCGCCGGTCGTGCTCCGAGAGGAAGCGTTTGCGGATGCGGATGCTCTCGGGCGTCACCTCAACCAGTTCGTCGTCGGCGATGAATTCCACCGCGTACTCGAGGTTGAGCTTGATCGGCGGCGTCAGCAACAGCGCGTCGTCCTTGCCGGCGGCACGGACGTTGGTGAGCTTCTTGGTCTTGATCGGGTTGACGACCAGGTCGTTGTCGCGGCTGTGGATGCCGATGACCATGCCCTCGTAGACCTTCTCACCGTGGCTCACGAACATGCGGCCACGCTCTTGCAGCGCGAAGATGGAATAGGCCACCGCGGCGCCGTTCTCGTTGCTGATCAGCACGCCATTGTGCCGGTCCGGGATCGTGCCCTTCACTTCGTCGAATCCGTCGAAGATGTGGCTCAGGAGGCCCGTGCCGCGCGTCATGGTCATGAATTCGCCCTGAAAGCCGATCAGGCCGCGCGCAGGAATGCGGTACTCGAGACGCACCCGGCCGAGCGCGTCGATCACCATGTCGGTGAGTTCCGCGCGGCGCAGTCCGAGCGCCTCCATGACCGCACCCTGGCAGTCGGTATCGACGTCGACGGTGAGCGCCTCGAAGGGTTCGAGCGTCCGGCCGTCGACGATCTTCTTGATCACCTGCGGCTTGCCGACTGCGAGTTCGAAGCCCTCGCGACGCATGTTCTCGACCAGGATCGTCAGGTGCAGCTCACCGCGCCCGGAAACGCGGAACACGTCGGCTTCATCCGTTTCCTCTACGCGCAGTGCGACGTTGCTCTGCAGTTCGCGCATCAGGCGTTCGCGGATCTGCCGGCTGGTGACGAACTTGCCCTCGCGTCCGGCGAGCGGCGAGGTGTTGACCTGGAAATTCATGGTCAGGGTTGGTTCATCGACCTGGATGGGCGGCAGGCCCTCGGCCTGTTCGACATCGCACACCGTGAGGCCGATGTTCACATCCTCGATGCCCGTCACCGCGACGATATCGCCAGCCGACGCCTCGTCCACGCTCTCGCGCTGCAGGCCCTTGAAAGTCAGCACCTGGGCGATCTTGGCGAGGCCCCGGTCCTCCGTGCCGTAGCGCAGGGCGACCTGGCGGCCGGCACGCAGCGTGCCGCGGCGGATGCGGCCGATGCCGATGCGGCCGACGTACGAGTTGTAATCCAGCGTGGAGATCTGCAGCTGCAGCGGGCCCTCGGCCTCGCTTTGCGGCTGCGGCACGTATTGCAGTACCGCTTCGAACAGCGCCGTCATGTCGGCCTCGACGCGCGTCGGGTCGAGGCTGGCCCAGCCCTGGAGCGCGGAGGCGTACAGGACCGGGAAGTCTAGCTGCTCGTCGGTGGCGCCGAGCTTGTCGAACAGGTCGAAGGTCTGGTCGACGACCCAGCCCGGGCGTGAACCCGGCCGGTCGACCTTGTTGACCACGATGATGGCCTTGTGGCCCATGGCCAGCGCCTTGCGCGTGACGAAACGCGTCTGCGGCATTGGGCCCTCGACCGCATCGACGAGGATCAGCACGCCGTCGACCATGGACAGCACCCGTTCGACCTCACCGCCGAAATCGGCGTGGCCCGGGGTATCGACGATGTTGATACGCGTACCGCCGTATTCGATGGCGCAGTTCTTGGCAAGGATGGTGATGCCGCGCTCGCGCTCGATGTCGTTCGAATCCATGACCCGCTCGCCGACCTTCTCGTGCGAGGCAAAGGTGCCCGACTGCTTCAGCAGGCAGTCGACCAGCGTGGTCTTGCCGTGGTCGACGTGGGCGATGATGGCGATGTTGCGAATCGGGCGTTGCATGGGGTCTCGGAAGGCCCCAAAGGGGCCTCTGGGGCAAAAAGGCCGTGCAGGGTACCAGAAGCGCCAGGCAGGAGCTAAACCCAGGCCACAGGCAGAATCAATACGCCAGACTAGCAAATATATAAGGATTTGTTTATATATTTAACTATGGTGGAAACAGCCCCCCGTATCGACCAGGTGGTCCAGGCCCTCAAGGGGCTGGCCGACCCCACGCGCCTGCGCCTGCTGTCGCTCCTGGGGCACGGTGAACTCACCGTGGGGGAGATCGGCCGGATCCTCGGCCAGAGCCAGCCGCGGATCTCGAGGCACCTGCGGCTGCTGGCGGAAGCCGGGTTCCTGGATCGTTTCCGCGAACAGCAATGCGTGTACTACCGGACGCCGGCAGCGGGCCCGCGCGCGGGCTGGGTGCGCGCACTGCTCGCTGCGGTTGATCCGGAAGACCCCGCGCTCCGGCGCGATCGGGTGCGCATGGCCGTGGTGGTCGGCGACCGTGGCCGCACGGCCGCCGGGCAGCTCGGCGCCAATGCGCCGCCCGACCCGGGCGACGCCGGCCTGGCCGCGGTGCTGCGCGAGGAACTCGGCCCGGTGGCACTGGGCGAACTGCTGGACATCGGCACCGGCGCCGGGCGCATGCTGGAAATGCTCGGTGCCCAGACTTCGCACGCCGTGGGCATCGACATCTCTTCTCCGGCGCTGCGCCTGGCACGCACCCGCGTCCACAGCATCGGCCTGTCGCATTGCGAATTTCATCGTGGCGACATGTACGCCCTGCCATTCGAATCCGGCGCCTTTGACACCGTGACCATCGATCGCGTGCTCGCGGGCGCCGAGCGCCCGGTGGCGGTACTCACCGAGGCCGCGCGCACCCTGCGCGGCGCCGGGCGGTTGCTGGTGGTCGAACGCTTTGACGACATCGAAGCCTGCACCGGCGCCAATCCGCTGCAGAGCCTGCGGCAATGGCTCGACGGCTCGGGATTGCGGCTCAATCGACTGCGGCCCTGTGACCTGGCCAGCGGTCATCACCTGCTGGCCCTCGCGCAGCACGCCAATTGATTCCAGGGAAGCACGGCCGGATGTCCTCGCAAGCGCTGTTACAGGACCAGATCGGTGGCGCGCTGGCGCGCTTGCGGCGCCCGGTGGCCGTGTCCTTTGAATTTTTTCCACCGGGCGATGCCGGGATGGAGCAGGTGCTGTGGCGCTCGATCCAGCGCCTGAGCCCGCTCCGGCCGCGCTTCGTGTCGATCACCTACGGGGCTGACGGCTCGACGCGTGAACGCACCCACAACGTGGTGAGGCGCGTGCTGCGTGAGACCGAGCTGACGCCCGCGCCGCATCTCACCTGCATCGGCGCGGATCGCGAGTCGATACGGGCTGTCGCACGTGACTACTGGCGGCAGGGTGTGCGCCACATCGTCGCCCTGCGCGGCGACGCGCCGGCAGGCACCGTCGGCCATGAGCCGTTTCCGGGTGGTTACGCCTTTGCCGTGGACCTGGTGCGCGATCTGCGCAGCGTCGAAGATTTCGATATTTCGGTGGCCGCCTACCCGGAAACTCATCCTGAGGCGCGCAGCGCCCAATCTGATCTCGATTGTCTGAAGGCAAAGCTGGATGCGGGGGCCACGCGGGCAATCACGCAGTTTTTCTTTGATGCGGACACTTTCCTGCGCTTCCGCGACCGCTGCGCGGGCGCTGGGATCAGCGCCAGTCTGGTGCCCGGGATTCTGCCGATCACACGCCTGCCGCAACTGCTGCGATTTGCTGGGCGCTGCGGCGCCACGGTGCCCGACTGGCTGCGCCAGCGCTTCGAGGGACTGGATGGGGATGCAAAGACGCGGCGGCTGATCTCGGCAGCCATCGCCATCGCCCAGGTGGAGGCGCTGGCTCGCGAAGGTGTCGACGAATTTCATTTCTACACGCTCAATCGCGCTGAGCTGACCTACGCAATCTGTCACGCGCTCGGTGTGCGCGGCGAGCGGGCGGTGCCGGCGGCCGTGGTGGCAACTGCCACCGTGGCTGGAGGCTGGTCGTGACGCGCGCTGAACGGGTGAGCGCATTCCGGCGCCTGTTGACGCAGCGTATCCTGGTACTCGACGGCGGCATGGGGACGATGATCCAGTCTCACCGTCCGGGCGAGGCCGACTACCGCGGCACGCGTTTTCACGACTGGCCCTGCGATCTCAAGGGCAACAACGACCTGCTGACGCTGACGCGGCCGGAACTGATACGCGACATCCACGCGGGCTTCCTTGCGGCGGGCGCCGACATCATTGAGACCAACACCTTCAATTCTTCTGCGCCCTCGCAGGGCGACTACCGCATGGAGGGACTGGTTGGCGAACTCAATCTCGCCGCGGCCACCCTGGCGCGCGGTGTCGCCGATGAATTTTCGGCGCGCGACGGCACGCCGCGCTTCGTGGCGGGCGCACTGGGGCCCACCAACCGCACCGCCTCGCTGTCGCCGAGCGTCAGTGACCCCTCGTTCCGCAACATCAGCTTCGATCAGCTGGTCGCGACCTATCGCGAGGCCACCGCGGCACTGATCGAGGGCGGTGCCGACCTGCTGCTCATCGAGACCATCTTCGACACGCTGAACGCCAAAGCGGCGCTGTTCGCGGTGTGCGGCGTGCTGGACGAGCACGGGCTGGACCTGCCGGTGATGGTTTCAGGCACGATTACCGATGCCTCCGGCCGGACGCTGTCGGGCCAGACGGTCGAAGCCTTTTGGAATTCGATCCGCCACGCGCGGCCGGAAGTGGTGGGCCTCAACTGCGCCCTCGGCGCGCGCCAGCTCCGTCCGCACATCGAGGAACTGGCCGGCATCGCCGACGTGGCGATCTGCGCCTATCCGAATGCCGGCCTGCCCAACGCCTTCGGTGAGTACGACGAGCCGGCCTGCGAGACCGCCGATCTGGTCGGCGAGTTCGCAAAGAGCGGCTTCGTCAATATCGTCGGCGGCTGCTGCGGCACCAGCCCGGAGCACATCGCGCACATCCGCGCGCACGTGCAGGGTGTGCCGCCGCGCCGAGCGCCGCTGGTGCCGCCCAGGTGCCGGCTCGCCGGACTCGAGGCGCTGACCATCGGGCCCGAGAGCCTGTTCGTCAACGTGGGCGAGCGCACCAACGTCACCGGTTCGGCGAAATTCCGCAAGCTGATCGAGGCCGATGACTACAACGGTGCGCTCGATATCGCCCGCACCCAGGTGACCTCGGGCGCGCAGATCATCGATGTCAACATGGACGAGGGCATGCTCGATTCGGAAGCCGCCATGGTGCGCTTCCTCAACCTGGTGGCCACCGAGCCCGACATCGCGCGCGTGCCGGTGATGATCGATTCCTCCAAGTGGTCGGTGATCGAGGCCGGTCTCAAGTGCCTGCAGGGCAAGGGTATCGTCAACTCCATCAGCCTCAAGGAAGGCGAGGCGAGATTCCTCGAGCAGGCGCGCCTGGTGCGCGCCTACGGCGCCGCCGTGGTGGTCATGGCTTTCGACGAACAGGGCCAGGCCGACACGGTCGAGCGCAAGGTCGGCATCTGCGAGCGCAGTTACCGGCTGCTTATTGGTGCCGCCGGCTTCGCGCCCGAGGACATCATCTTCGACCCGAACATCTTCGCGGTCGCCACCGGCATCGAGGCGCACAACCGCTACGCGCTCGATTTCATCGAGGCCACGAGCCGGATCCGCGAGCGCTGTCCGCATGCCATGGTGAGCGGTGGGGTCAGCAACGTCTCGTTCGCGTTCCGTGGCAACGACCCGGTGCGCGAAGCGATGCACTCCGTGTTCCTGTACCACGCGATCCGCGCTGGCATGAGCATGGGCATCGTCAACCCGGGGCAGCTCGCGCTCTACGAGGACATCGAGCCGGAGCTGCGTGAGCGGGTGCTCGATGTGATCCTCGCGCGTCGCGACGATGCCGCGGACCGCTTGCTGGAAATCGCGGCACGCTTCAAGGGCGAGGCCGGCATGAAGCGCGTCGCAGACCTCGCCTGGCGCGACTGGCCGGTCGCGAAGCGCCTGAGCCACGCGCTGGTCCACGGCATAGACGAATTTGTGGTGGCGGACACCGAGGCAGCGCGCCTCGAGAACCCGCGGCCGCTGGCGGTCATCGAAGGTCCGCTGATGGACGGCATGAACGTGGTCGGCGACCTGTTCGGCGCCGGCAAGATGTTCCTGCCCCAGGTGGTGAAGTCGGCGCGCGTCATGAAGCGCGCGGTCGCGCACCTGGTGCCCTTCATCGAAGCCGGCAAGGCCGCGGGCGCCAAGGCGCACAGCAACGGGCGCATCGTCATGGCCACGGTCAAGGGCGACGTGCACGACATCGGCAAGAACATCGTCGGCGTCGTGCTCCAGTGCAACAGCTTCGAGGTCATCGACCTGGGCGTGATGGTGCCGTGCGAGAAGATCCTCGAGACCGCGCGCCGCGAGCAGGCCGACCTGATTGGTTTGTCGGGGCTGATCACGCCCTCGCTCGATGAAATGGTGCACGTGGCGAAGGAGATGCAGCGCCAGGGGTTCACGATCCCGCTGCTGATCGGCGGCGCGACCACATCTCCGGCGCATACCGCGGTGCGGATTGATCCGCACTACGAGGGTGCGGTGATCTACGTCAAGGACGCCTCGCGTGCCGTGGGCGTATGCCAGCAGCTGCAGACCCCGGAGACCCGGGCGGCGTACGTGCAGGGCATCAAGGCCGAGAACGCACAGCGCCGCGTACAGCATGCCGGCAAGCGTGCCAAGGGCCCGCAGATTTCACTCGCCCAGGCGCGGGCCGATCGGGTGCGGTGCGACTGGCAGGCGTACACGCCGCCGGTCCCGCGGCAGCTGGGCGTGCGCATGCTCGATGATTATCCGCTCGAGGAGCTCACGCGCCACATCGACTGGACGCCGTTCTTCCAGGCCTGGGAACTGCGCGGCCGCTTTCCCGACATCCTCACCGATGCGCAGTACGGCGAGCAGGCCTCAGGCCTGTATGCCGACGCGCGGCGCATGCTGCGCACCGTCATCCGCGAGCGCTGGCTCACCGCCCGCGGTGTCGTCGGCCTGTTCCCGGCCAACGCCGTCGAAGTCGACGACGTCGCGATCTACAGCGACGCGACGCGCGCGCCCGAACTGTTGCGCCTGCACTTCCTGCGTCAGCAGAAGGACCTGCCGGCCGGCAAGCGCCATGGCGCGCTCGCGGACTTCGTGGCTCCGGCGGGCGTGGCGCCCGATTACCTGGGCGCCTTCGCCGTCACGGCGGGGATCGGCATCGAGCCGCACCTCGAGCGCTTCGCCGCCGCACACGACGATTATTCGGCCATCATGCTCAAGGTGCTCGCCGACCGGCTTGCCGAAGCCTTCGCCGAAGTGCTCCACCAGCGCGTGCGCCGCGAGTTGTGGGGCTACGCCCCGGAGGAGCAGCTCGGCAACGAGCAGCTGATCCGCGAGGAATATCGCGGCATCCGCCCGGCCCCGGGGTATCCGGCCTGCCCGGATCATACCGAGAAGGCGGCACTGTGGAAACTGCTGGACCCGGAGAAACGTGCCGGCATTGTGCTCACCGAGTCCTACGCCATGCACCCGGCGGCAGCGGTCGCAGGCTGGTACTTCTCGCACCCCGAGGCCCGCTACCTGGCCGTCGGCCGCATCGATCGCGACCAGGCTGAAGACTACGCGCGCCGCAAGCGCTGGCCGCTCGCCGAAGCGGAGCGCTGGCTGGCGCCCAACCTCGGGTACGAACCCGAGCGCGCGGCGCTCAACGCCGCGACCGTGGCCGGCG
The DNA here is from genome assembly GCA_025357915.1 of Gammaproteobacteria bacterium. GTDB lineage: Bacteria > Pseudomonadota > Gammaproteobacteria > Steroidobacterales > Steroidobacteraceae > FEN-1191. The sequence goes on along the minus strand of JANYLH010000007.1, from coordinate 34,265 downwards.
CAACGGCGATCGCTTGAGTTCCTACGGTCCGCCGCATCCGCTCCCGGCGGCGCCGAAGCGACGCACCGGCGAAGCGCTGCGGAGTTTCTTCGGGGTTTTCCGCTACAGCCGCCACGCCATCGAGTTGGTCTGGGATACCAACCGCACGCTGCTGTTCGCCGCTGCGGCGCTGACGCTGGTAGGCGGCCTGCTGCCGGCGGGCATCGCCTGGGTGGGCGCACAGATCGTCGACGCCGTGCTGCAGGCCATGCACTCAGCCGGCCACGACGTGCGCCACATGTTGCGGCTGGTCGTGCTGGAAGGCGTGCTGGTGGCCGCGCTCTCGGGCGTGCAGCGCGGCCTGTCGCTGTGCCAGGCGCTGCTGCGCGCGCAGCTCGGCCAGCGCGTCAACGTGATGATCCTCGAGAAGGCGCTGACGCTGGAGTTGCGGCAGTTCGAGGACTCTGAGTTCTACGATAAGCTGACGCGCGCACGCCGCGAGGCCTCGAGCCGGCCGCTGAGCCTGGTGATGCGCACCTTCGGACTGGTACAGAACGCGGTCTCGCTGCTGAGCTTCGCGGTGCTGCTGGTGCGATTCTCACCGTGGGCGGTGGTGGTACTGCTGCTCGCCGGCGTCCCGGCCTTCATCGCCGAGACCAAGTTCTCCGGCGACGCGTTCCGGCTGTTCCGCTGGCGCTCACCCGAGACGCGCATGCAGATGTATCTCGAGACGGTGCTGGCGCGCGAGGATCACGTCAAGGAGGTGCGGCTCTTTGGGCTCGGCGGGCGCTTCCTGCAGCGCTATCGCGACATCTTCGCGCGGCTGTACGGTCAGGATCGCGCGCTGTCGATCCGGCGCGATGCCTGGGGGTTCGTGCTGGGGCTGCTCGCGACCGTCACACTCTACGGCGCCTACGCCTGGATTGCGCTGGCCGCGGTCGCCGGCGGCATCACCCTCGGTCAGATGACCATGTACCTGCTGCTGTTCCGCCAGGGCCAGGGCGCGGTCGCGGCAATGCTGGCTGCGGTCGGCGGCATGTACGAAGACAACCTGTACCTCTCCACGCTGTACGAATACCTGGATACGCCGGTAGCACGCCCGGGCGGCACGGCCCGGCGTGGCCCGCGGCCACACGAGGGCATTGTCTTCGAGCATGTGTCCTTCAGCTATCCGGGCGCCACCGAGCCAACGCTCGTCGATATCTCGCTGCAGCTCCCGCCGGGCAGCTCGCTGGCGCTGGTCGGCGAGAACGGCTCAGGTAAAACCACGCTCATCAAGCTGCTGACGCGCCTGTACGAGCCCACGGCGGGACGGATCCTGTTCGAGGGCCTGGATATCCGCGAGTGGGACGAGGCGGCGCTGCGCGAGCGGATCGGCGTCATCTTCCAGGATTTCGCCCGCTACCAGCTGCGCGTCGGCGAGAACGTCGGCGCCGGCGACGACGCGCACTTCGAGGACCAGGCGCGCTGGCGCCAAGCCGCGCAGAAGGGCCGAGCCGCGGCGTTCATCGCCGAGCTGCCGCAGGGTTACGAGACGCAGCTTGGCAAGTGGTTCCGCGATGGCCGGGAACTTTCGGGCGGGCAGTGGCAGAAGATCGCGCTGTCGCGCGCCTTCATGCGCACCGGCGCCGACGTGCTGGTGCTCGACGAGCCCACGGCGGCGATGGATGCACGCGCCGAAGCCGAAGTGTTCGAGCACTTCCGCCAGCTCGCGCGCGAGCGCATCACGATCCTGATTTCGCATCGCTTTTCCACGGTGCGCATGGCCGACCAGATCGCGGTGCTGGAGCGCGGCCGCATCATCGAGCGGGGCACCCACGCGGCGCTGACCGCCGCGGGCGGGCACTACGCGCAACTGTTCGCTCTGCAGGCGCGCGGTTACCAGTAGCAGCGGGCCAACCAGTAGCAGTGGGCCAACCAGTAGCAGTGGGCGGCAGGCAGGCACGCCGACAGGCCCGCAGGCCCTCAGGTACAATAGGCTCATGGAAGAAATGGCAGACACGTTTGATTCGGCGTTCACCAAGGCCGTCGACCTGGGCAACCGCCTGGCCGGCAAGGACAAGGAAGCGGACCTGTGGGATATTGCCGACGGACTACTGGCCGGCGCCGTGCAGTACTGGCTCTATGCCCGCCAGCCCTGTGGTGATGCGCGCTGCGAAGACTGCCTGGCCGTCAACACCGCCGAGGCGCGGCTCACCGAGCTCAAGCGCCTGATCGGCCAGCTGGCCGCGGAGAGCGAGTACTTCCACTCGCCGACCGACGCCAACGTCGGTCGCGCGTAGCGCACCACGGCCCCGGCCAGTACTGGCCGCCGCCTGGGTAGCTCAGGCCGCCGCCTGGCTGGACGCCGCCGTCACTTCCGCCAGCGCAGCCTCGAGCTTGTCCAGGCCTTCGGCGAGCAGCGGCTCCGGTATCGTCAGCGGCGCCAGGAACCGGATCACGTTGCCATAGACGCCGCAGGACAGGATCACCAGCCCGTGGCGTGCCGCCGCCTGCACCAGCGCGCGCGTCAGGTCGGCGTCAGGCTGGTCGGCCTTGCCGTTCTTGACCAGCTCCATCGCCACCATCGAGCCGAGGCCGCGGATCTCGCCGATCACGCCGAAGCGCTTCTGCAGGGCGCGCAGCCGCGCCTGCAGCGCTTCGCCCAGGCGCAGCGAGCGCTCGAGCAGCTTCTCGCTCTTCATGACCTCGAGCACCGCGAGCGCCGCGGCGCAGCCGAGCGGCGAGCCGGCGTAGGTGCCGCCAAGGCCCCCGGGGGGCGGCGCGTCCATGATCTCGGCCTTGCCGATCAGCGCCGAGAGCGGCACGCCGCCGGCGATGCTCTTGGCCACCGTCATCAGGTCGGGCTCGACGCCCGCGTATTCGATCGCGAACATCCGGCCGGTGCGGCCGAAACCGGACTGGATTTCATCGATGATCAGCACGATGCCATGGCGGTCGCACAGCGCACGGAGCGCGCGCAGGAATTCCGGCGGCGCGATGTAGAAACCGCCTTCGCCCTGCACCGGCTCGACGATGATGGCCGCGACCTGCGCGGGATCGATGTCGGCCTTGAACAGTTGCTCGATGGCCTCGAGCGAGTCGGCGACGCTGACGCCGTGGTAGGCGAGTGGAAAGGGCGCGTGGAAGACCGAGGGCATCATCGGGCCGAACCCGGCCTTGTAGGGCTGCACCTTGCCGGTCAGCGTCATGGCCGCGAGCGTGCGGCCGTGAAAGCTCCCCGTGAACGCGATCACGCCCGAGCGCCTGGTGTGGTAGCGCGCGATCTTGAGCGCGTTCTCGATGGCCTCGGCGCCGGTGGAGAACAGCATCGATTTCTTCGCCGTCGGGCCCGGCGTCAGCTTGTTCAACTGCTCGCACAATTCGATGTAATTCGCATAGGGCGTGATCTGGAAGCAGGTATGCATCAGGCGCTCGAGCTGCGCCGCGACCGCCTTGACGACAGTGGGGTGGCGGTGACCGGTATTGAGCACGGCAATGCCGCTGGCGAAATCGATGTAGCGCTTGCCCTCGACGTCCCACAGCTCAGCGTTGGTGGCGCGGTCAGCATAGATCGCCAGTGAATTGGCGACGCCGCGCGGCACGGCGGCAACACGGCGCTGGTGGAGTTCTGCATTGGTGCTCATGGTCGTCCTCTGCTCGATTGGGGGCCGATATGGCCCGCGGCACATAGGGTTTGAATCGATTGTCCCTGTATTTTCGTTTGATGACTAGGGGTTGCGTCGCTAGAATTGCCCGCCCATTACTTCCCCTGGCGGCCCCAATTGCGCGAACCCATTGCGACCGAAGTGGTCATCATCGGCGCCGGTCCGGCGGGGCTGTTCCAGGTGTTTGAACTCGGGCTGCTGGGCATCAAGGCGCATGTGCTTGATTCGCTGGCGGCCCCGGGCGGGCAGTGCACCGAGCTCTACCCTGATAAGCCCATCTATGACATTCCGGCGCTCCCGATCTGTGGCGCGCAGGAGCTGGTCGACCGCCTGCTGCAGCAGATCAAGCCCTTTGGCGCTGAACTCCACCTGGGCGAGGAGGCCGTCGGGCTGCGCAAGCTGGAAAACGGCCGGTTCCACGTCGTCACCAGCGCGGCCACGGTGTTCGACGCCGGCGCGGTGGTGATTGCCGCCGGCGTGGGTTCGTTCCAGCCACGGCGACTGGGTATCGAGGGGGTTGAAGCCTTCGAGGACCGGCAGGTTCACTACAAGGTGCGCAACGCCGCCGGGCTCCACGGCCAGCGGCTGGTGGTTTTTGGCGGTGGCGATTCGGCGCTGGACTGGGCCAATGAGCTGGCGCCGAAGGCCGCTGCGCTCACGCTCGTGCACCGGCGCGCGGAATTCCGCGGCGCGCCGGCTTCCGTGGCCCGCATGCGCGAGCTCGAGGCCGGCGGCAAGCTGCGCTTCACGGAAGGCGTCGCCCACGCGCTGCGCGTCGCCGACGCGCGCATGACGGGCGTCGAGATCAGGCACGCCGACGGCACGCTGCAGTGGGTCGACGCCGAGCAGCTGCTGGTATTCTTCGGCCTGGCACCCAAGCTCGGTCCGGTAGCCGAGTGGGGCCTGGAACTCGACAAGCGCGCCATCAAGGTCGACACGGAGAAATTCCAGTCGAACATCCCGGGTATATTCGCCGTGGGCGATATCAACACCTACCCCGGCAAGAAGAAGCTGATCCTGTCCGGGTTTCATGAGGCGGCGCTCGTATCATTCGCCGTGCAGCACTACCTTTATCCGGCCAAGAAGCAGTTCCTGCAGTACACCACCACGAGCCCGGCGATGCAGAAGCGCCTGGGCGTCGCGGCCGAGTGACCCGGCAGGCGGGCAGGAGCCAGATGGACCACCGCCTCGCTGGGCTCCTGCGTCTGCTTGAACTCGAGCGCCTCGAGGTCAACATCTTCCGCGGCGAGAGCCGCGACATCGGCAGTCCGCAGGTCTACGGCGGGCAGGTGCTGGGGCAGGCTTTGCAGGCGGCCTATGCCACGGTCGAGGGCGGCCGGGTGGTGCACTCGCTTCACGCGTATTTCCTGCGGCGCGGCGATTTCAACGCGCCGATCGTCTACTTCGTCGACCGCAGTCGCGACGGCCACAGTTTCACCAGCCGGCGCGTGACGGCGATCCAGCATGGCGAGCAGATCTTCAACTGTTCCGCTTCGTTCCAGCTGCCCGAGGCCGGGTTCGAACACCAGCTGCCCATGCCGCAGGTGCCGCCCCCGGAAGACCTGCCCGAATCGCCCCTGCCGGGCTCGGAATTTCTCGCGGGACTTTCGCCGCGCCTGCGCGAGCTGGTGCACGAGCGCCCGATCGAATTGCGCGCCGTGCCGGCGTCCGCCACGGCGACGCAGGCGGGCGCTCCGCGCCAGTACCTGTGGATCCGCACGGTCGACCGGCTGCCGGACGACGACCGGCTGCACCGCTGCCTGCTCGCCTACGCCTCGGATTTCCACCTGCTGGGCACGGCGCTGGCGGGCCATGAGCACAGCATCGCGCAGGGCACGCTCATGATCGCCAGCATCGATCATGTGATGTGGTTTCATCGCCCGGCGCGCATGGATGAGTGGCTGCTGTACGCGGCCGACAGTCCGAGTGCCTCGGGCGCGCGTGGCTTCGCCCGCGGGAGCCTGTTCACGCGCGCAGGTGTGCTGGTCGTCAGCACGGCGCAGGAAGGACTGGTGCGGGTGTTGCCCCCAGCCGGTGCCTAGGAAATGGCCAGCACTTTTCCCGGGTTCATGATGCCGTTGGGGTCGAGCGCGCGCTTGATCTCGCGCATCATCGCCAGCGACACCGGCGAGGCGTAGCGCTCAAGCTCGCCGACCTTGAGGCGGCCAATGCCGTGCTCGGCGCTGAAGCTCCCGCCATGCGCGGCCACCAGGTCGTGGATCGCGCGGCGGACCACTGGCTCCTGGGCAGCCAGCGCGGCGGGCAGGGTGTTTGCCGCGAAGCTGATGTTGAAATGCAAATTGCCATCGCCCGCGTGCCCGTAGGCGACCAGAGTGCCGGACGGCACGTGATCGCGCACCCACTGCGACGCGGCCGCAACGAACCCAGCCAGTCGCGCAACCGGCACCGAAACATCGTGCTTGAGGCTGGGCCCCGCGCGCCGTTGTGCTTCCGGCACGTTTTCGCGCAGTTGCCACAGGCTCGCACGCTGGCGCTCGTTCGCGGCGAGCACCGCGTCCTGCACCAGGCCGGCATCGGTCGCTGTCTCCAGCGCCTGCGCCAGCACGGTGCCGAGCGCTTCGTCCGCGAACGAGCTCAGTTCGCACAGCACGTACCATTCGTGAGCCGCAGCCAGTGGATCGGTGACGCCTTCGATGTGGCGCAGCGCGAGCTCGAGAGCGCTGCGTGGCAGCAGTTCGTAGGAATTGACGCGTCCGCCGGCGGCGGCCTGCAGCTCGGTCAGCAGCGCTACCGCCGCGGCGACGTCGGGCACGGCCGCGAAGGCGGTGGCGGTACTGCGCAGCGGCGGCCACAACTTGAGCGTGGCGGCGGTGATGATGCCGAGCGTGCCCTCGGATCCCACCAGCAGCCCGGTCAGGTCATAGCCGGTGTTGTCCTTGTGCAGCGCGCGCAGGCGCTGGTAAACGCGGCCGTCGGCGAGTACCGCCTCGATGCCCAGGGTGAGCGCGCGCGCCATGCCGAAGCGCAGCACGTTGAGGCCCCCGGCATTGGTGGCGAGGTTCCCGCCGATCTGGCAGGTGCCCGCGGAGCCGAGTTCCAGCGGGAAGAACCGCCCGGCCTCGGCGGCGGCGCGCTGTACCTGGGCGAGCGTGCACCCGGCCTCCACGGTGATCGAGAAATCGGCCGCGTCGATGGCACGGATGCGGTTGAGCCGCCGCAGCCCGATGACCAGCTGCAGGCCCGACGGGTCCGGAGTCGCGCCGCCGCAGTAACTGGTATTGCCTCCCTGCGGCACGACGCCAATGCGCTGCGCGTTACACCAGGCGAGGAGCGCCGAGACTTCGGCGATCTCGCGCGGCAGCGCAACGCCCAGCGCCCGGCCCTGGTACAGGCGCCGGTGATCGGTCAGGAAGGGGGCCTGATCCGCCGCGTCCTCGAGCAGAACACCGCTCGGGACGCTCGCACGCAGGGATTCAAGCAGGGCCGCCGCGTCGGCGCTGGAAGGGAGCATCGAGCCTTCAGCAGGCGGCGATGACGGCGCGCCGGCAGCCGGGCTTGGTCAGCAGCATCTGCACGTCGCCGAGTGCACGCTCGGCGAAGCCGCCCTCGCAGCTGCAGAGGTAGAACTCCCACATGCGGACGAAGTGCTCGCTGTAGCCGAGTTTGCGCACCGCAGCCAGGTGATCGAGGAAATTCCGGCGCCACTGCGCGAGCGTGCGTACGTAGTGGGGGCCGATGTCCTCGAGGTGGAAGATCTTGAGATCCGTCACGCGGCGCAGCGAATCGCCGATGGCGCTGACCGAGGGAATGAAGCTGCCCGGGAACACGTAACGCTGGATGAAGTTGATCGAGCGCAGCTGGGCGCGGTAATCCTGGTCCTGGATGGTAATCGCCTGCAGCAGCATCGCGCCGGAGTCGCGCAGGAGCGAAGCGCACTTGGCGAGGTAGGTATCGAGGTAGGGCGCGCCGACCGCCTCGATCATCTCGACCGAGACGAGCTTGTCGTACTGGCCCTTGAGGTTGCGATAATCCTCGAGCAGCAGCGTGACCTTATCGCCGAGGCCCGAGCGCACGATCTGCTCGCGGGCGTAGTCGTGCTGCTCGCGCGAGATGGTCGTCGTGGTGACATGGCACCCGTAATGCTGCGCGGCGTGAATCGCGAGCCCTCCCCAGCCGGTACCGATCTCGAGCAGTCGGTCGCCTGGCACGAGCGCCAGCTTGCGGCAGGCGGCGTCAAACTTGGCGCGCGAGGCATCGGCAAGCGTGGTCGATTCGTCGGCGAAGATGCCGCAGGAGTAGGCCATGGTCTCATCGAGCATCAGCCGGTAGAAATCATTCCCCAGGTCATAGTGCGCGCGGATGTTGCGCTCGCTCCCGTCCTCGCTGTTGCGATGCAGCCAGTGGAAGGCGCGCAGCAACGGGCGGCTGATGAAGGTCCAGCGTCGATCCATGTCGTCCATGAGCGCACGATTCGCGTACATGATGCGCGTCAGGCCCGTGAGGTCGCTGCAACCCCACAGGCCGCGCACGTAGGCGGCGCCGGCGCCAACGGTGCCGCCAAAAACGGCATCAGCGTAGAAACGGGGGTGACGCACTTCGATCGTCACGGAGAGCTGACAGCGTTCGGTACGCGCCCCATAGCGCTCTTCCGACTCGCCGTCGAGAATGCGGATCTCGCCATCGCGGAGGCGCCGCAACTGGGAGCGCAGCAGGCGGCGGGCGAGCGCCGCCAGCGCTCCGGGTTGGGTCGCTTCAGGCCGGTCGAGATCCGCGGGAATGATGCTCGGTTTCACGGCGCCAGTATCGCCCGAACACCGCGCGGCCGACAACGACGGCCGGGGCTACGCGCCCTTGGGCAGCCGGCGGGCCGGGTTCTCGCGTACCGCGAGCGGGATCGGCTTCAGATCCCAGATGATGCCGCACCAGCTCAGGAGCTTGAGGACATAGAAAGTGAAGTCGTATTCCCACCAGTAGAAACCCTGGCGCACTGTGTTCGGGTAGTAATGGTGGTTGTTGTGCCAGCCTTCGCCGAGCGTGAGGATCGCCAGCAGCCAGTTGTTGCGGCTGGTGTCGCCGGTCTTGTAGCGCTGGCGGCCGAACACGTGGGAGAGTGAATTGATGGTGTAGGTGGCGTGCCAGCAGAACACCGTCGAGATGACGAAGCCCCACACCAGCATCTGCCAGCCGGTCGTGCCCAGGCCCGGCGCGACGTTGTGCAGGATCACGCCCAGCAGGAACATGCCCACGCCCAGCAGTACCGGCACGAAGATATCGTAGCGGTCGAGCCAGCGCAGTTCCGGGAATTTCATCAGGTCACGAACCAGCTGAAAATCGGGCGCGAAGCCCTTGATGGTGAGAAACCAGCCGGTGTGCGAGCGCCAGAAGCCATGCTGGGAGGGCGAGTGCACGTCCTCAGTGCGGTCGGAGTGCGCGTGGTGGTGGCGGTGATGCGCCGCCCACCAGACCGGGCCGCGCTGCACGGCGGAGGCGCCCAGCAACCCGAATATGAACTGACCGGCGCGCGAGGTCTTGAAGGTGCGGTGCGAAAAATAACGGTGGTAAAAACCGGTTATCGCGAACATGCGCACCACGTAGGCACCGATGGCCACGCCCAAGGCCACGGGGCTCACCCCGGTCCAGATCGCCGCCAGGCAGGCGAGGTGCATCAGCAGGAAAGGGATGCTGCGCGCCCAGTCGACGCGGTCCGGCATGGCTTCGCGCGCCGCGGCCATATTCAAGCGGCTGGTGTCCCAGAACCCTGTCAGGACGTCGCGGATGCGCGCGGTCAGACGGAAGGAGCGGTGTTCGGCGGAGGCGGGCATGGGATCCTGGGCCGGTATCGCGACCGGCGTACTGTCAAGTGGTGGCGGACTGTACCGAAGGCGAGGCGCTCTTGCAATCGACTGCTTCAAATTCAATGACTTAGGCGAACTCCATCACACTTGCGCCCGCAGGGCGGCGATGCGCTCGTCGAGCGGCGGGTGACTCATGAACAGCCGCTGGAAGCCGGTACCCGGCCCGCCGCCGATGCCAAAGGCGGCCAGCTGTTTGGGGAGGCTGGGCTCGTGGGCCATCTTGAGCCGTTCGAGCGCTCCGATCATGTTGTTGCGACCGGCGAGGCGCGCGCCGCCAGCGTCGGCCCGGAATTCACGGCGCCTCGAGAACCACATGACAATCATGCTGGCGGCAATGCCCAGCACGACCTGCGTGACCATGACGGTGACGAAGTAGCCCATGCCGCCGCGCCCTTCACCGTCGCGTGACAGCGACCGGTCGACGATGCCGCCGATCACCCGCGACAGGAAGATCACAAATGTGTTCACCACGCCCTGGATCAGCGTGAGGGTGACCATGTCGCCGTTGGCGACATGCGTGATTTCGTGGCCGAGCACCGCCTCGACTTCGGTGCGGTTCATGCTCTGCAGGAGGCCGGTGCTGACTGCGACGAGCGCGGCATCGCGGCGCGCGCCGGTGGCGAAGGCGTTGGGCTGGGGCGAGTCGAATACGCCGACTTCCGGCATGCCAATGCCCGCCTGGGTGGCGAGCTGGCGCACCGTGCTCACCAGCCACTCTTCGTTCGCGTTGGCGGGGCGTTCGATGACCTGCACGCCCATCGCCCGCTTGGCCATCCATTTAGACATGGCCAGCGAGATCAGCGCGCCGCCGAATCCGAACAGCGCCGCCATCGCCAGCAACCCCTCATAGCTGCCGCCATGCAGCGCCACCCAGCGATCGAGTCCCGTCACTCGGGCGACGATCGACAGGACCATGACAACAGCCAGGTTCGTGACCAGGAACAGCAGTATTCGCTTCATGATGGGCAGTGGCCTCGTGGGGGAAATCGGATGCGGTACCAGCCTGAGATGATACCGGACGCCTGAAGTTCAAGTCCCGGCCTTAAATACCAGCAATTACAGCGCGTTAGCTCGGGCCGCGCGGCGCTGCGACATCAGGCGAGGGCGGTGCCCATGGCATGACCGACCGCCCAGGTGCACCCTGCCGCGGCGGCACCGATCAGCAGCATGCGCAGCCCCCCGCGCACGGCGCTGCGCCCGTTGAACAGACTGAGCGCCATGCCGACGCCGAACAGCGCCACCATGGTCGTGCCGGCGGACCAGTAGAGCGCGGTACCGCTTCCGGCCTGTACGAGATAGGGGAGCAGCGGCAGCAGCGCGCCCGCACCGAAGGCACTGAAAGAAAAAATGGCGGCGGCCCAGGGCGATGCCAGGTCGTCCGGGTTCAGGCCCAGTTCCTCGCGGGCCAGCGTATTGAGCGCGTGCTCGGGGTTGGACATCAGCCGCGTGGCGATACCGCGCGCGACTTCGAGGTCCACGCCGCGCGCCTGGTAGATCAGCGCCAGCTCCTCGGCTTCCTCGGCCGGGTATTCCGCCAGCTCGTCGCGCTCGAGGCCGATCTGGTATTCGTACATCTCGCGCTGCGAGCGCACCGAAACGTATTCGCCCGATGCCATCGACAGCGAGCCAGCCAGCAATCCTGCCAGTCCACTGGTAAGAATGACCTGGCCGCTCGCGCCGGCGCCGGCCACGCCAAGGATCAGGCTGAGGTTCGACACCAGCCCGTCATTGACGCCGAATACCGCGGCGCGCAGGTTGTTGCCGCCGGTGACGCTGCGGTGCCGCTGCCCGACATCGTGCACGGTCACGGGCATCAGGTGGCCATCGACGGCCGGTGTCGCCGCGTACACCGACAGGCCCCGCAGCTTCATGGCCGCCAGCACCGGCTTGAGGGCGCGGGGCCCGAGGCGCCTGACCAGTGCCGCCACCAGCCGGGCGCGCGAGCGCGGCCGGAATTCACCGGGGTTTGCGCTCCGGGCCCAATGCGTGGCCTGCTCTTCCGCCGCGTTGGCCAGCGCGCGGAACAGCTGCTGGTGGCGCGGGTCGGATTCCTTGTCGGCCACCACGCGATAGAGCCAGGCGGATTCGCATTCGTGGTACCAGCTGTCGTAGGGGTTGCTCATGGGTCAAGGCTAGCAAACAATGCCGCGCGATGCTTGCGGCGGAGCCTAGCGGCTGCGCAGGAGTGGCGCGAGGTGAACCATCAGGCCGGTGCTGAGAATGCGGCTGTCGATCACGGCATGGGCGCCGGAGCGCATGACCGCCACCGCTTCGCTGACCGCCGGGTTGTCCACGACCACGAATACGGCCAGTCCGGGGGCGACACCGTGCAGGGCGTCGATCAGCGCGCTGGCGACCATATCGGGCGCCTGCAGCGGAATGATGGCGCAGCTGAGCGGCCCGGCGCGCGCCGCCGCGATCGCGGTGCGGCCGTCGGCACAATCACGAATCGGCGCATGGAGCGCTTCCAGGACGCGCCGGATCTCCTCGCTGTCGGGCTGCCGCACGCACAGCACGGCGGGGCGGCCCGCCGTTGCGCCCCCAGTTGGCTCCGCGGCCGATGCTGCACTGGGTTGGACGTTGCGCACCGGGCGAGTGTGCCCGGGAGCGCCGGGCACGGAAATCAGGGATTGTGCGTAGAATCCTCCGCATCCAGCACCATCCGCACCAGCTCGGCGAGCGAGCTGGCGTGCATCTTTTCCATGACGTGGGCGCGGTGTATCTCCACGGTGCGCTGGCTCACGCCCAGCTCGGCGCCCACCACCTTGTTGGCCTTGCCATGGGTGACCAGCCGCATGACTTCGGTTTCGCGCGGCGTCAGCGTCGCCAGCTGCGCCAGGATCTCGGCGCGGGCGGCAAGGCGTGAGCGCGAGTCGGCGTCACGCGCCAGCGCCCGCTGGACCCGGTCCAGCAGGTCCTGGTCGCGGAACGGCTTCTGCAGGAAATCAAAGGCGCCCTGCTGCATGGCCTCGACGGCCATCGGCACGTCGCCATGGCCGGTGATGAAGACCACCGGGATCGTGGCGCCGCGCCGGTTGAGTTCCTGCTGCAGATCGAGCCCGCTCATGCCCGGCATGCGCACGTCGAGCAGCAGGCAGCCAGGCTGCCGCGGGTCGTAGGCAGCCAGGAACTCCTGCGCCGAGGCAAACACCTGCGCCTGCAGGCCCACCGAGCGGATCAGGAACCGCACCGAGCTGCGCACCGCCTCGTCATCGTCCACGATGTACACGCTGGCCGGGAGGTTCTTCATAACGTCACTCCACTTGCTGCTGGCAGGAAGAAGTAGAAACAGCTGCCGCGTGGCTCGTTGGGGCGCCAGGCAAGTTGCCCACCGTGACTGTCGACGATGGAGCGGCTGATTGCCAGTCCGAGGCCCGTCCCATCCGGCTTGGTGGTGGCGAAGGCTTCGAACAGCCGGCCCCGGATCGCCGGGTCGAGTCCCGGTCCCAGGTCGCTGACGCTCATTTCAATGCCCCCCCCGGCGCGCGCCGTGCGCAGCAGCACCTGGCGATCCCAGCCTTCGCCCTGGACCGCTTCGATCGCGTTGCGCACCAGATTGAGCATCACCTGCTGCAGCTGGATGCTGTCGCCCAGCACGCGCGGCAGGTCCGGGCTCAGGTCGATGACCATCTGCACGCCGTTGATCCGGGCGTCGGCTTCGACCAGCACCGCCAGCTCGCGCACCACGGCATTGAAATTGAGCAAATCTTCGCGTGTCTCGCGGTTGCGCACCAGCGAGCGCAGCCGCTCGATGATGCCGCCGGCACGGAGCGACTGCGCGCTGATCTGGCGGAGCGCGCTGGCGATCTCGCCCAGGTCGGGCGCCTGCTGCGCCGCGATTCGCTCGGCCGCCTGTGCGTACATGGTGATGGCGGTCAACGGCTGGTTGATCTCATGCGCCAGGCCCGTCGTCAACTCGCCCAATGTGGAGAGCCGTGCTACATGCATGAGCCGCTCGCGCGCCTCGCGCGTCGCTTCCTCGGCGGTGCGCCGCTGCTCCTCCTGCGCCCGCCGCGCGCTCAGGTCGTGCAGGAAGCCTACAAAACGAGGTTGTTCGCCGCCGTCGATCCGGCCCAGGGTCAGCGAGGCCGGGAACTGGCTGCCGTCGCGCCGCAGCGCGACGACCTCGCGGCCGATGCCGATGACGTGCGCCTCGCCGGTGTCCAGGTAGCGTTTGAGGTACTGGTCGTGCTGGCCCTGGTCGGGAGGGGGCATCAGCATGCTGATATTGCGCCCAAGGGCTGCTTCGGCGGTGTAGTCGAACATGCGGCAGGCGGTCAGGTTGAAGGTGTCGATGATGCCGCGGTGATCGATGATGATCACTGCGTCTACGCAGGCGTCAAGCAGTGCCTGCAGCTCGCGGTTCACGGCCGACAACGCTCAATAGTTCTCGTCGGTCTCCTCGTCGAGATCGTCATCGTCGTCGTCGTCGTCGTCGTCATCGTCATCCCAGTCGTCATCCTCGTCTTCGTCCTCGTCTTCTTCTTCTTTCGGCTTGGCGATATCCGCACCCGACCAGCCCTCGGGCTGCTCGATCTTGTCGAGGTCGAATTCCGCCCAGGTGTCGACATCGATTTCCTCGATGTCGCCATCGAGGTATTCAATCTCGATCAGTTCGGCGTCCTCGTCCACCGACAGCACGCGAAAGCTGTCGTTCTCGTCGATGTTCTCGTACCACTGGCCCACCACGGGCTCGAATTCTCTGGCCACCGGTCTGATCCTCGTGCTCGCCGCCGCACCGCGGCTCCAGGACAGATATTAGGGTCAGGGCGGCTCCTTAGGCAACGCGGGCGGTGCCGGGTCGTCTTCCGCGGCGCCGTCGGCGACATGGTCCAGGTCCTCGAACTGGTCGTTGTTGACGGCCCAGAAGAAGGCGCCGACCGCTGCCGCGAGCAGCAGGAGCCCGAGCGGAATCAGCAGCAGCGAAACGCTCATGCCGCGCTCCGCGCGAAACGGCGCGCGCGCTCGACCACGTACAGCGAGCTGGCCGACATCCCCAGCGCCGCCAGCCAGGGCGAGACCAGGCCCGCCGCGGCGAGTGGCACCGCGCACAGGTTGTACCCCAGGGCCCAGCGCAGGTTCGAGCGCACCAGCCCCCTGGTGCCGCGGGCGATTTGGATCGCAGCGGCCACCGAGCCGAGCGACTCGTTCATGAGCAGCAGGTCGGAAGCCGCATGAGCCAGCGCCGCGCCGCCGCCCATGGCACAGGAAACGTGGGCCGAGGCCAGCACCGGGCCGTCGTTGATGCCGTCGCCGACCATCAGGACCCGGTGCCCCTGTTGCTGGAGGCCGCGCATCAGCATCAGCTTTTCCTCTGGATTCATACGGCCGGCCGCATCGGTGATGCCGAGCTCGGCGGCGACGCGCGCCACGGTTGAGCGTCGGTCGCCGCTGGCGATGCGTACCGACAGCCCCAGCGCGCGGAGCGAATTGACCGCCGCCACCGCGTCCGCGCGCAGCGTATCGGTGAGCGCGAAGGCCGCCGCGAAGCCGCGGGCCGAGCCGAGCCAGACGAATTCGTCGTCGTCGTCGCGTGGCGCGTCCGCGCTCAGCCCGGTGGCGGTGAGTTCCGCCACGTAGTCGCGGCGCCCGATGCGCCAGGTGGCGCCTGCGGCCGAGCCCTCGACGCCCCGGCCGGCGGACTCGCGCGCGTCCGTGACCGCGACGCGCGCAGTGGTGGCCGCCGTGAACGCCGCGGCCAGGGGATGGGCCGAGAGTTGCTCCAGGCTGGCCGCGAGCGCCAGGGCGCGCTCGCGCTCCAGGCCGCCCAGGCAGCGGACTTCGCCCAGGCGCATGCGCGCGCTGGTCAGCGTGCCGGTTTTGTCGAGCACGACTGTATCGATGCTGGCCAGGCGCTCGAGCGCGTCGGCGCGCGTCACCAGCACCCCGCGCCGCGCGAGGCGGGTGGTGGCGGCAGCCAGGGCCACGGGCGTCGCCAGCGACAGCGCACAGGGGCAGGTGACGACCAGCACCGCCAGCGTGGCGCCGAAGGCGCGCGCCGGATCGAGCCAGAGCCACAGTCCTGCCACCGCGGCGGCCACCAGCACGATCCAGAACACGAAGTGACTCGCGGCCCGGTCGGCGGCCAGGGCCTGGGGCGGCCGCGCGGACTGCGCGCGCTCGATCAGCGCGGCCATCGAAGCCAGCGTGGAGTGCAGCGCGTCCGCATCGGCCCGCACCGTACACGCCGCCCCCAGGTTGATGGCGCCTCCGGGGAGCCGTGCGCCCGTATCCCGGGTCACGGCCACCGCTTCGCCGCTGATGAGCGATTCATCCACCAGCGTGGACCCGCTCTCGAGCACGCAGTCGACGGGGATCACCGCGCCGAGCGGCACGACCAGCCGGTCACCCGCGGCCACGGCCGCAAGCTCCACCCGCTCGCTCCCGCCGTCGGCACGGAGCCGTGTCACGGTGGCAGGCAGGCTCCGGACCAGCGCCTCGCCGGCATTGAGGCTCCCGCGCCGCACGTTCATTTCCACGTGGCGGCCGACCAGCAGGAAGAAAATGAACATGGCCACCGAATCAAAATAGATCGCGCCGCTTCCGCGCCAGGTGTTGAGGACGCTGGCGAAGAAGGCCAGCAGGAGCGCCGCGGCCACCGGCACATCCATCCCCAGGGAGCGGCGGCGCAGGTCGTGCCAGGCGCCGCGCAGGAAGGGTGCGCCGGAGTAGAACATCACCGGCACGGCGATCAGCATCGCCGTTACGCGCAGCAGCTGCTCGATCCACGGATCGATCCCGCTCAACGCCCCGGCATAGAGCCCGACCGTGTACATCGACATCTGCATCGCGGCGAGCCCGGCGAGGCCGATGCGCTTGAGCGAGCGGCGCCGCTCGGCGTGCTGTGCGGCGCTCCCGGCCGTGCCGTTGAGCGGCACGGCGTGGAAGCCGAGGCGTTCGACCGCATCGAGCACCGTGCCCAGGCGCGAACGCTGCGGATCCCAGGCGACGCTGACGCGCGCGGTGGTGAGGTTGACCTCGACCTGCTGCACGCCGGGGAGCGCGCCGACCCGGGTGCGGATCGAGCGCGCGCAGTTTGCGCAATGCATGCCCTCGGCGAAAAATTCGACCTGCTCGAGCCCGCCCTCGCGTTGCCAATGCAGGTGTGCGCCCGCTGCGTTCAAGGCGAGGCCACGGCCGGTGCCGCCGCGGCACCCAGCGCCGAGGGCTCCTGCAGGTCGCCGTGCAGGCGGCCACGCAGGAGCCACTGCTCCTGGTCGTCGGCGAGCTCCAGCCACCAGTGGGCGGCCGCCAGGGCGGGGCAGGGCGCGGAGTAGCTGGTGCCGTTCCGCGCCAGCGTAACGGCGCGATCGGCGCCAGTGCTGGTCGGATGCGTCAGCGTAAGGCGCAGTGCCGCGGGCGCGGCGCCATGGAGCGCCACCGTGCAGCGCTGTGCGAGCGGATCGATCGCAATGGTGGCGCCGATGCCCAGTTGCGCCGCGCGCGCCATCCGTTCCTGTTCGCGATCCAGAGCGCCGCCCTCCCAGTGGTAATTTTTCGGCAGCTCGCTGTCGCCGCGCGCCAGGGCGAGCGCGAGCGAGGCGAAGCTGCCCGCAACGGCGAGCAGTGGCAGGGCGATGACCAGGACCAATACCGGGTTGGCAGGGCTGCGCATGAAGATTACCGCGATGGCGCGAGCAGCCGCGCGTCGTGTGTTGCCGTGACGCGCGGATCATCGCGCGCCACGATCCGGAAGTGAATGGTTTCGGATCCGGCCGGCTGGTAAGCGTCGCGTACCACGCGCACCACCGCCGGGTAGACCTCGCCGGGAGCGACGCTATAGGCCGGTCGCGGCGGGTCGAGCGTCAGCGCACCGGCTCCGGTGACCGTGAGGTCGAAAGTGCGGTTGAGCTCCGACTTGTTGAGGATCTTCAGCGTGTAGACGTTCTCGATGCGGCCGTCATCGAGCAGCCGGAACAGGCTGTTGCGGTCGCGGATCACGTCCAGCCCGAGCGGCGTGCGCAGGTACAGTGCCACGGCGAAGCCCACCGCGAGGAGGGCGAGAATGGCGCCGTACACCAGCACCCGGGGACGCATGACATGCGTGGTGCGGTGATCCAGCGCATGCTGGGTCGTGTAGCGGATCAGGCCGCGCGGATAGCCGATGCGGTCCATCACGTTGTCGCAGGCGTCGATGCAGGCGGCACAGGCGATGCACTCGTACTGCAGCCCCTTGCGGATGTCGATTCCGGTGGGGCACACCTGCACGCACCAGGTGCAGTCGATGCAGTCACCCAGGCCGGTGGCGCCGCGCGGCGCTTCACGCCGGCGCGAACCGCGCGGCTCGCCGCGCTCTGCGTCATAGGTGATGATCAGCGTGTCCTGGTCGAACATGGCGCTCTGGAAGCGCGCGTAGGGGCACATGTACAGGCACACCTGTTCGCGCAGGTACCCGGCATTGCCGTAGGTCGCGAAACCGTAGAACAGGATCCAGAAGGTTTCCCACGGGCTCGCTGTGAGCGCCAGCACGTCGGCGAACAGTGTGCGGATCGGCGTGAAGAAACCGACGAAGCTGAAGCCGGTCCAGAGCGCGAAACCGACCCAGAGGATCTGCTTCGAGCCTTTCCGCAGCCATTTGCGCGGCCCCCAGGGTGCGGCATCGAGCTTGATGCGGGCCTGGCGCGTGCCCTCGGTCAGCCGCTCCAGCCACAAGAAGGCCTCGGTCCACACCGTCTGCGGGCAGGCGTAGGAGCACCAGAGGCGCCCGGCCAGCGCGGTGAAGAAGAACAGCGACAATGCGGCCAGCACCAGCAGCCAGGTCAGGAAGATGAAGTCCTGCGGCCACATGACCAGCGAGAAGACGTAGAACTTGCGTTCCGCCAGATCGAACAGCACCGCCTGGCGGCCGTGCAGCTCGAGCCAGGGCAGCAGGTAGTAGAGCCCGAGCAACACCCACACCGCCAGCACGCGCAGGCGCGCGAAGCGGCCGTGTACTTCGCGCGGATAGATCTTCTCGTGGGCCTGGTAGTAGGAAGCGCTGGCGGCATCGGCCGATGCGCCAGGCGTGGTGTTCATGAGGGCGCCCTGGGCGTGCGGGCGCGCCCGTCGCTGCCGCTGATCTGGCGATGCACGTAGAGCGCCAGCGCGCTGGCGAGCGCGCTCAGGCACCACAGGCCGAAGAAACCGAGCGTGTAGACACCGAGGCGATCGATGCGGTCGCTTTCGGGAAAATCGCCGAGCAGCGATTCGGGCGCCACGAACGCGAAGAAGAACATGGTGCCCGCGCTGGCCGCCAGGAATGACGCCCACAGCACCGCGCCGACGGCGAGCGCGCGCCGGCGCCGGGCCGTAGGGGGCTGCGTTTCAGGGTGCGGCTGCACCGCTCCCTCCGCCCGCGCCGAGCGACAGGACATAGGCGGCCAGGAGTTTTACGCGTTGCGGCCCGAGGCGTTCGAGCTGGGCGGGCATCTGTCCCTGCCGGCCGCCGGCAATGGAGGCGCGCACCGCATCCACCGAGCCGCCGTAGAGCCAGGTGTGATCGGTCAGGTTCGGCGCGCCGAGCGCCTGGTTGCCGTGCGCGTCCTCGCCATGGCAGGCGGCGCAGTTGGCCGCGAACAGCTGCTTGCCGGTTGCAACGTCGCCGGCCGGCACGGAGCGACCCGACAATGTGAGCACGTAGGCGAGCACGTTCTCGACGCCGCTCGCGCCCAGCGCATCCTGCCAGGGAATCATGACGCCCGCGCGGCCGCCGGCGATCGTGGCCTCGAGCTGTTCGGGCGCGCCGCCATAGAGCCAGTCCTGGTCGGTGAGATTCGGAAAGCCCGGGTTGCCGTGCGCATCGGAACCGTGGCAGACAGCGCAGTTGTTTGCGAACAGGTTCCGGCCGACGACGCGCGCGGCCGGGTCGTCGCGCAGTTGCGCCACCGACTTGCCGGTAAAGCGCGCCATGATCTGCTGCGCCTGTGCTTCGCTGGCGCGCTGCTGTGCCTCATGCTGGTTGATGGAGGTCCAGCCCAGGCGCCCGGCATAGTTGCCCATGCCAGGGTAGAGCACCAGGTAACCAATCGCGAAGGCCACGCTGATGAAGAACAACCACAACCACCAGCGCGGCAGCGGATTGTTGTATTCGCCCAGGTCGCCGTCCCAGACGTGACCGGTGGTCTCGGCGCCGGGCCCGGGCTCGTCGCCGCGGCGGCGGCGCATCGAGAGCATCAGCCACACGGCGCCGACCACGTTGAGGGTGGTCAGGATGATGATGAAGGCGCTTAATCCCGGTGTCACGGCGCTTGCTCCCTGTGGCCAGGCTCGGCTACCACACTGTCTTCTTCCAGGGGGATCCGTGCGGCGGCGTCGAAGGCCTTGCGCCGCTTGCCGCTCCAGGCCCAGGCAGCCAGCCCCGTGAACAGCACGATCAGCACGGCGGTGAAGATGCCGCTGAGTGTTCCGAACAGGCCCTGCATGTGCTCCATGGCTCCGCTCCGTTATTTCCAGCCCTGCGAGGCCAGCCCCAGGCCCTGCAGGTATGTGATCAGCGCCGTCAGTTCCGTCTGGCCCGCGACTTCGGCGCTCGCCCCGGCGATCTGCTGGTCCGTATAGGGCACGCCCACCGAGCGCAGTGCACGCAGCTTCTTCGGCGTGACGCGCGCGTCGATCTTGTTGCGCGCCAGCCAGGGGAAACCGGGCATGTTGGATTCGGGCACGACATCACGCGGGTTCAGCAGGTGGATGCGCTGCCAGTCGTCCGAGTAGCGGCCGCCGACGCGCGCCAGATCGGGCCCGGTGCGCTTGGAGCCGAACTGGAACGGATGGTCATAGACCGATTCGCCGGCCAGCGAGTAGTGCCCGTAGCGTTCGGTCTCGCCGCGGAGCGGGCGGATCATCTGCGAGTGGCAGTTGTAGCAGCCCTCGCGGACGTAGATGTCGCGCCCCTCGAGCGCCAGCGCACTGAGCGGCATGACGCCGGGTGCGGGCTTCGTTACCTGTCCGGACAGGTACAGCGGCACGATCTCCACCAGGCCCCCGACACTGATGACCAGGGCGATCAGCACCGCCAGCAGCCCGACGCGTTTTTCGATGATGTCGTGTTTCACGTGCGACGCTCTCCCTATGCCGGGGCCATGACGGGCTGGTCGATCACCGGGCCGCGCTCCTGGAGCGTTCGGCGCACGTTGTAGATCATGAGGAACATGCCTGCGAGCACCAGCGCGCCGCCGCACAGGCGCACGATGTAGAAGGGATGCGTGGCCTGCAGCGCCTCGACGAAGGTGTAGGTCAGCGTGCCGTCCGCGTTCGTCGCCCGCCACATCAGGCCCTGCATGACACCGGCGATCCACATCGCGGTGATGTACAGCACGATGCCGATGGTGGTGGTCCAGAAATGCCAGTCGATGAGCCGCGTGCTCCACATGCTGGTGCGCCCATACAGCCGCGGTATCAGCACGTACAGCGACCCTACTGTAACCATCGCCACCCAGCCCAGGGCGCCCGAATGGACGTGTCCTATCGTCCAGTCGGTGTAGTGGGAGAGCGCGTTGACGGTCTTGATCGACATCATCGGCCCTTCGAAGGTCGACATGCCGTAGAACGACAACGAGACGATCAGGAACTTGAGGATCGGGTCGGTACGCAGCTTATGCCAGGCGCCCGACAGGGTCATGATGCCGTTGATCATGCCGCCCCAGGAAGGCGCCAGCAGCATGAGCGAAAACACCATGCCCAGCGACTGCGCCCAGTCGGGTAGCGTGGTGTAGTGCAGGTGGTGCGGGCCGGCCCACATATATATGGAGATCAGCGACCAGAAGTGCACCACCGAGAGGCGGTAGGAATACACCGGGCGCCCGGCCTGCTTGGGCACGAAGTAGTACATCATGCCGAGGAACCCGGCGGTGAGAAAGAACCCGACGGCGTTGTGGCCGTACCACCATTGCACCATGGCATCGACCGTACCCGCGTACACGGAGTACGACTTGGTCAGCGTCACCGGAATCTCGGCACTGTTGACGATATGCAGTATCGCAACCGTGATGATGAACGCGGCGAAGAACCAGTTGGCGACATAGATGTGCTTGACGCGGCGGATCGCCAGCGTGCCGAGGAACACGATCGCGTACACCACCCACACGATCGCGATCAGGATGTCGATCGGCCACTCGAGCTCGGCGTATTCCTTGCCGCTGGTGATCCCGAGCGGAAGCGTGATCGCCGCCAGCAGGATGACCAGCTGCCAGCCCCAGAAGGTAAAGCCGGCCAGCTTGTCGGAGATCAGCCGCACATGGCAGGTGCGCTGCACGATGTAGTACGAGGAGGCGAACAGCGCCGAACCGCCGAAGGCGAAGATCACGGCATTGGTATGGAGCGGCCGCAGCCGGCTGTAGGTCAGCCAGGGGACGTCGAAATTGAGTGCCGGCCAGATCAGCTGCGCCGCGAGCAGCACCCCCACGCTCATGCCGACCACGCCCCAGACGATCGTCATCAGGGCAAACTGGCGCACCACGCGATCGTTATAGGTCGCTCCGGCCAGCGTGCCTTCGGTTCCCTGGGCCATTGTGCTGTTCTCCGCCGATAGGGTGGGCGCGGGTCTCATGCGCCCGCAAATGTTCGGTGAAAGCTGTGCGCGCGCGAATCCGTAGGTACACTTAAGTCCCGACACCGATCCTACGTACTAGCCACTATTGCAATGAGTTCCGGCACGCCAGTCAACAGCAGATCGCGCGGCCCCCTGGCGGCGGCGCGGCGCGTGGTCGTCAAGGTCGGCTCGGCCCTGCTGGTCGACGCGCGCACCGGCCGGCTGAACCGTGCCTGGCTCGAAACGCTGGTCGAGGACCTGCTGCGGCTGCGCCGCCGGGGCCAGCAGGTCATCCTCGTGTCCTCCGGTGCGATCGCCCTCGGGCGCCGTCATCTGGGGCTGGCTGCGGGAACGCTGCGGCTGGAGGAGAGCCAGGCGGCGGCGGCGGTCGGCCAGATCCGCCTGGCGCACGCCTACAAGGAGTTGCTGGAAGCGCACGAGGTCACCGTGGCGCAGGTGCTGCTTACGCTCGAGGACAGCGAGCAGCGCACCCGTTACCTCAATGCCCGCGCCACGCTCGAATCGCTCCTCGGGCTGGGCGCGATCCCGGTGATCAACGAGAACGATACGGTCGCAACCGCCGAGATCCGCTACGGCGACAACGACCGCCTGGCCGCGCGCGTGGCGCAGATGATCAGCGCCGATTGCCTGGTGCTGCTCTCCGACGTTGACGGCCTCTATACGGCCGATCCGAATCGCGCCGGTGATGCCCGGTTCATCGCCGAAGTGCCGCAGATCACACCGGAGATCGAGGCCATGGCGGGCGGCTCGGCCTCGAACCTCGGCTCGGGGGGCATGGCGACCAAGATCGCCGCCGCGCGCATCGCGGTGGGGGCGGGCTGCCACATGTGCATCGCGGCCGGCGAGCACCGCCATCCGCTCAAGCGCATCGAGTCCGGCGCCCGCTGCACCTGGTTCCTGCCGGCGTCGACCCCGGTCGCGGCCCGCAAGCAATGGATCGCCGGCACGCTCCGCCCGGCTGGCGCCGTGCATATCGATGCGGGCGCGCTGCGTGCGCTGGCTGCGGGCAAAAGCCTGCTGCCCGCCGGC
Organism: Gammaproteobacteria bacterium; assembly: GCA_025357915.1. Taxonomy (GTDB): domain Bacteria; phylum Pseudomonadota; class Gammaproteobacteria; order Steroidobacterales; family Steroidobacteraceae; genus FEN-1191. The sequence continues at coordinate 11,268 of JANYLH010000007.1, read as the reverse complement.
GTGACCGGCACGCTCGGCCGCTTCGAGTCGGGCGACACGGTGAGTGTCATGGGACTCGACGGCCGTGAAGTGGCGCGCGGCATCGCCGGCTACTCCGACGTCGAAACGGCCCGGATCCTCGGCCGCCGGAGCGGCGAGATCGAAGCGCTCCTGGGGTATCGCGGCCGCGAGGAGCTGATCCACCGCGATGACCTGGTGATCCTGCGCCATGAGTGACGTGCACCAGCTGATGCAGGACATCGGCCGGGCCGCCGTGGCCGCGGCAGCGCAGCTGGCCCTGGCCGATACTGCGGTCAAGAACCGGGCGTTGCTCGCTGCGGCCGCGGCGCTCCGCGCGCGGCGCGCGCAGATCCTCGCGGCCAACGCCGCCGATATGGACAGCGCGCGCGCGGCGCAATTGAGCGGCGCGCTCCTCGATCGCCTGCAGCTCGATGAGCAGCGCGTCGAGGCGATGGCGAAGGGGCTCGAGGAAATCGCCGTGCTCGCCGACCCGATCGGCGGCGTCAGCGCGGAGTGGTCGCGGCCCAACGGGCTGCGCATCCAGCGCGTGCGCGTGCCGCTCGGTGTGATCGGCATCATCTATGAGAGCCGCCCCAACGTCACGGCGGACGCTGGGGCGCTGTGCCTGAAGTCGGGCAATGCTGCGATCCTGCGCGGCGGTTCCGAGAGCGGCCGCTCCAGCGCCGCGATCCATGCCTGTTTGCTGACCGGACTGGATGCGGCGATGTTGCCTGCCGGGTGCATCCAGCTGGTGCCGACCGCCGATCGTGCCGCGGTCGGCGAAATGCTGGGCGGCATGCGCGATTTCATCGACGTGCTGGTGCCGCGTGGCGGCAAGAGCCTGGTGGCGCGCGTCCAGGCGGAGGCGCGCGTGCCGGTCATCGGCCACCTGGAGGGCAACTGCCACGTCTATGTCGATCGTGACGCTGATGCGCAGATGGCCCGTACCATCCTGCTCAATTCAAAGCTCCGCCGTACCGGCGTGTGCGGCGCCGCGGAAACCCTGCTGATCGATCGCGCGGCCGCGCCGGCGTTGGCGCAATCGCTGATCGCGGCGCTCCTCGACGCCGGCTGCGAAGTGCGCGCGGATGAAGGTGTGCGTGCGCTTTGCAGCGACGCGCGGATTCGCAGCGCCACCGAAGAGGACTGGCGCACCGAATTTCTCGACGCGATCATCGCCGTGCGCCTGGTCGACGGGGTCGACGGGGCCATCGCGCACATCGCCGCCTACGGCTCCTCGCACACCGAGTCGATCGTGACCGCCAACGCCGCCACCGCCGAGCGTTTCCTCGCGCAGGTCGACAGCGCAATCGTGCTGCACAACGCCTCGACGCAGTTCGCCGATGGCGGCGAGTTCGGCATGGGCGCCGAAATCGGCATCTCGACCGATCGCTTCCACGCGCGCGGCCCCGTCGGGGTCGAACAGCTCACCAGCTACAAGTACGTGGTGCGCGGCTCCGGGCAGATCCGGCCAGGATGAGCGGTCCCGATCCTGATCGGCGCGTCGCGCTGCAGGCCCTGGCCATGCTGCCCCTGGGCGCGGCGCTTGCGGCCTGTGGCGGCGGGAGTGGTGGCAGTGTGCAACCGGCGCCGGCGACACGCAGCTGGCAACTCGGGTTTTCCCCCAATCCCCCGGTGCCGACGGTCGCGGCGGTTCTCGCGGGGATCGAGCTGTGGAGCCAGCGCGCCGAACTCGCCATCATTCACGAAGAATTGCCGTGGACCGACCTGCTTGCCGGCATGAGTCCCGACGCGATTCTTGATCGCGACAAGGTCGCGCTCGTGAACTACCTGCGCGGCAAGGGTCTGGAGCTGGTCTTCATGGGCGACCTGACCGACGGCCTGGCGCGCGAGCAGGAAGCTCCGCAGCTGCGTGCGCTCGGGCGCAGCATCACCGAGCCGGTTGTGCAGGCGCTGTACCGCGACTACATGCTCGCGGTCAGCAGCAAGCTCACGCCGCGCTACCTGGGCCTGGCCGCGGAAACCAACCTGATTCGCGTCGCCGCCGGCCCGGCCGTCTATGCCGCCGTGGTGCAGTCCGCCAACGCCGCCGCGTCGGCGCTGAAGGCGGCCGGTTCGCCCGCTACGCTGTTCACCAGCGTGCAGGTCGAGACGGCATGGGGCGGTCTTGCCCCGGGCGGATGGTTCGCCGGCATTGCGCCGGACCTGCTCGATTTCGCATTCAGCGAACTGCTGGGCTATTCCTCTTATCCGTATTTCCGCTACGCGCAGCCCGAAGACATACCGGTGGATTACTACTCGCGGCTCGCTGCCGGCCAAGCGCGGCCGGTTTGTGTGGTCGAGGGCGGCTGGACCAGCGCCAGCGTCGGCGCAATCGTTTCCTCACCCGAAGCGCAGGCGCGCTATGTTGCGCGCCACGCGCAGCTGCTCGATGGCGTCAGCGCGCGGGGCCTGCTGCAGCTGGAATTTGCCGACATTGATCTGACAGCGGTGCCGCCGCCGGTGCCAGCCAATTTGCCGCTGTTCACCCAGATCGGCCTGACGCGCAGCGATTTCTCCGCCAAGCCGGCGCTCGCCGCCTGGGATCAGCTGTACCAGCGACCGTTCCGCGCGCCATAGTGCGCGAGCAGCCGCGCTGAATTCGCCGGAGCCGCGAACATCACGATCTTCGTGAGCGCATCGGCGATCGCCGCCGTAGCCGCCACCACGGACGCGGGCCGCGGCGGGCGCCGCACTGGGCCTATGCCGCCCCGGTAGTACCCGCGGTGCCCGGCCGGCTGCTGAATGCAACCCGGATCGCTCGTGGCCAGCGCGCAGTTGCGCAACTCCAGCGCCACGGCGCTGTCGCCGGTCCTGATGGTCACCGGCCAGGGCAGGTCGCCAAAGACTCTCAGGTCACCGCCTGCATTGATCAGGCCGTGGCGAATCCCGGCGCGTTGCACGGCGGCGGCGGCGAGGTCCACCGCGTAGCCCTTGGCGATGCCGCCGAAATCCACGCGGGCACGCTGCCGCACCACCACCGCGCAAGACCCTGCGGGAACCCAATGCATGATCGAGCCGGCCGCCGGCAACGCGGGTTCGAAGAGCCCGCCAGAGCGGGCGCACAACTCCCGGCTGAGCCGCAGCAGGGTCACCGTCCAGGGATGTACGGGCAGCCGGCAACCCGCCGCCGCCCGGTTCAGGCGGGCGAGGTCACTCCCCGCACGCGTCGGATGCAGCAGGCCTTCCATCTTATGTATAACGGCAAACGCGGCGTTGACGGCCTTTTCGGCCAGCGCGGCATCCGCTGACCGGGCTTCGACGGCCACCAGGGTCCCCATGGCGGGACGCAGCCTTGCGACGGCCTTGTCTTGACACATTCGTTAATCTTAGTAAGAATCATTCGCATTCGCAATAAGCCCTTAAGGTGATGAGGCCAACCCCGATGGCAGATACGGAGCGCAACGGCACGGCCCGCGTGGCGGCCAGCCTGGCGGCGATGGTGGCCCTCCTGGCGATGCCCGCCATGAGCTCACCCTCCGCGCCCGAGCTCGAGACGCGGGTGTCTGCGCTGGAAGCGGAACTGCGCGAACTGAAGGCGCAGCTGGCCGCGCTGCGCGCGGCGACTCCGGCGCCGCAGAATGTCGCGACGCCGGCGGCGCCTCCGACGCCCGCGGCCGTGGCGCTGGAATCGGCAGCCGGCGGCGAGGCTGGCGCGGGCCGACCCCCGCTCACCTGGTTCGGTTACGGCGAGCTCAGTTACACCAGGCCCACGGGCGACCCCGGTCAGGCACGCGCCGATCTCGGACGCTTCGTGATCGGCGCGGGTTACCGGTTCGACGAGCGCACGCGCCTGCAAAGCGAGATCGAGATCGAGCACGCCGTGTCTTCGGCAAGCGACCCGGGTGAAGTCGAGATCGAGCAGGCCTACATCGAGCACGAGCTCGGTCGCGACGTGCGCGCGCGAGCCGGCCTGTTCCTGATCCCGAGCGGCCTGCTCAATGAGAATCACGAGCCGACGCGCTACTACGGCGTGTTCCGCAATAGCATCGAGACCGCGATCATTCCCACCACCTGGCGCGAGGGTGGCATCGGTCTGCAGGGACTGACCCGCAGCGGCTTGCGCTGGGACGCCGGTGTCACGACCGGCTTTGATCTCTCCCGGTGGGACGCCGCCTCGGGCGATGGCGCCGATTCGCCGCTCGGTTCGATCCACCAGGAGCTGGCGCTCGCGCGCGCGGCGCAGCTTTCCGTATATTTGGCCGCCAACTACACGGGCGTCAACGGCCTGCGCATCGGCGCCTCGGTGTTCACGGGCGGCGCATCGCAACGGCAGCCGGGCCTGCCCGATTGCCGCGTGACGCTGTGGGAAGGGCACGCGCGGTGGCAGCCGGGCGCCTGGGATTTCTCCGCGCTGTACGCACGCGGACGCATTTCGAACACGGCGCCGTTCAACCTCGCGCTGGCGGGCAACGCGACGCTGGTGCCGGAAACGTTCTTCGGCGGCTACCTCGAAGCCGCATGGCGCGCGCGCGTGGGCCGGGCCTGGCCGTTCGTTCCCTTCCTGCGCGTCGAGCGCTTCAACACGGGCGCCGCATATGCGTACCTCGGCCCCGGCCTGACGCCGGCCGCGCGCCCAGACCAGACGGCCTACACGGGCGGCCTGCAGCTGGAATTTGCGCCAGGCGTGATATTCAAGGCCGACTACGTGGATTTCACGGACGGCAATTCGCTCGATCGGTTCGATCTGGGGCTGGGCTATGAATTCTGAGCCGCTGCCGTGGCGCTGGGTTGGCGGTTGCACGCTCGCACTGATCGCGCCCGCGCCGGCGGTCGTAGCCGCGGAGTACCTGTCAGTGGCCGCGGCGCAGCGGGCGGTGTTTCCCGAAGCCACGGGCTTCGAACCCGTGGCGCTGCAGCTGACGCCGGCACAGCGTCAGGAGCTGACGATGCTCGCCGGCCCGCAGCCGCCGCGCGGGCGCCTTGCGGTGTGGCGCGTGCTGGGCCCCGCCGGCGCACTGGGCTTTTTCTTCACCGACGAGGTGGTCGGCCGGCAGGATTTCATCGACTATGCGCTGGGCATCAATACCGACGGGACGCTGCGGACGCCGGAAATCATGAGCTACCGGGAAAGCCATGGCGGTGAAATACGCAATGGCGCCTGGCGCGGCCAGTTCGCACACCGGCATGACGGGGCGACGCTGCGCCCCGCGCTCGACATCCGCAACATCGCCGGCGCCACGCTGTCCTGCGCCCACGTGACCGCGGGCGTGCGCTACCTCGTCTCAATCTGGCAGGTTGCCTTGCAGGGCGCGGCGGAGACGGCGCGGTGATCCGGCGCGCCGGACGTCGTTCGGCCGCGATGGCCGGTGAGTACGGCTCGCTTCTCTCGCGCCGCATCAGCGGCGCGTTGCTGGCGGCGCTGGCCGTGCTGTGGGTGTCGGGCGTGCTCTGGCTGCTGCTGCACTATCTGTTCGCGCAGCCCGGCGAGTTCGGCGTCATCCGCCACCCGCTCGAGGCGCCGGTGCTGCTGGTGCACGGCGTGATCGCCATGCTGGCGCTGTTCCTGCTTGGCTGGTTTGCCGGCCGCCACACCGCCGCGGCGAGCAGCGGGCGGCGCGTCGGCAGCGGCTGGCTGCTCACGGTGCTGACGGCGGCGCTGGTCGTGGCCGGCTGTGCGCAGCTGTTCCTGACCAGCGCCACCTGGCAAGCCAACGTCGCAGTGGTGCACGAAGTGCTGGGCGCGGCACTACTCCTGCCGGTGCTGGCGCACGGGCGTCGTGCTAGCGCGGCTTCCCGTGAGCGTGATGCTCCCCGTGATGGTCGTGGTGCGCAGCACCAGGGTGCTCATCATGCGCCGGGACGGAGGCGCAACGCTCGCAGTTGACCCAGCCGGAGTCGCCGTTTTCGTAGTGTTCTTTCTTCCAGATCGGCAACCGGTGTTTGATTTCATCGATGATGAAGCGGCAGCCGCGAAACGCCTCGTCGCGGTGCGGGGCGGCGACGCCGACCCAGACCGCCACTTCGCCCAATGCCAGCGCACCCACCCGGTGCACGCACAGTGCGCCGTGCAGCCCGAAGCGCTCGCGCGCCTCGGCAACGATGCGCTCGCCCTCGCGCAGCGCGAGCGGCGCGAACGCCTCGTATTCGAGCCGCGTGACGCGCAGCCCCGCGCTGTGGTCGCGCACCCAGCCTTCGAACGCGGCAAAGCCGCCGCAAGCGGGGTCGGCGAGTTCACCCTGTAGCGAGCGCGTATCGAGCGGTGCGGCGCTCAGCCGGAACGCGCTCATCCGCCCGCCACCGGCGGCAGGAACACCACGGTATCGCCCTCGGCCAGGGCCCGCGACCAGTCGGCAAACTCTTCGTTGACCGCGACGCGCAATTGCTCCGGGCGCAGCTGCAGGCCATGGCGCGCGCGCAGTTCCTCATAGAGTTCGCGCGCATCGCGCGCGCGGCTGGTCACGGTCTCGGCATTGCGCCCCGCCTGTTCGCGCAGCAGGGCAAAGTACTGAATTTGCAGTGTGCGTGGCACGGACGGCGCGCTGGCGGCAGCGTGCGCGGCGCCATCCTGCGCGCCGTCGAGCCGGTCCTGCGCCGCGCGGTATTCCTCCGCGGTGTTGATGTTGTCGAGCGCGCGGGGCGAGCGGAGCGTGAGCAGCGCGGCATCCGCGTTGGCCAGGAAGTCGCGTGGACAACGCCGGTCGGCGGCGATCCAGGCATCGATCGCGGCAGTGCTCGCCGGTTCGTAGATCGCGCACAGCGGTTCGGGCTTGCCGTCGTGGCTGCTGCGAAACGCGGTGGCGAGGCGGCGCGGTTCGCGCGCGGCGATCAGCTGCTGGAGCGTCGCGGCGTCGAGGAACGGCAGGTCGCAGGCGAGCACCAGCCAGGCGGTGGCCGGATGCGCGTGGAGCGCGGCGTGGATACCGCCGATGGGCCCGAGATCGGGCCAGGCGTCGACAATGCATTCGTACGCTACGCGCTGCGGGTCGCCGAGCTGGTCGGCGCGCACTGACACGAAGGTGCGCGCCACGAGCGGCTCGAGCAGGGCCATCGCGCGCGCCAGCTGCGACCGGCCGGCGTACTCGAGGTTCGCCTTGTCGCGTTGCATGCGCCGGCTCCGTCCGCCGGTCAGCAGCAATCCGTACAGCGGTGCGCTCATCGTGCCTTGCCCACGGCGCGGCGCCCGCCCGACTTGTGGAGCAGGCGCACTTCGACGATGCGGATCTCGTGCGACAGCGCCTTGCACATGTCGTAAATGGTGAGCGCCGCCACGCTGGCGCCGGTGAGTGCCTCCATTTCCACACCGGTCTTATGGTGCGTTTCGACGCGGCAGCGGATTCGCAGCTGGTTGCGCGCGCCGCGCGCGATGTCGATGTGGCAATGCTCGATCGGCAGCGGGTGGCAGAATGGAATGATCTCGGCGGTGCGCTTGACCGCCATGACGCCGGCGATGATCGCGGTGTCGAACACCGGGCCCTTGGCAGTGCGATGGCCACTGGCCTGCAGTGCGCGTGCCACAGCTGCCGGCAATACCATGCGCGCCTCGGCCGCCGCGATCCGGTGTGTGACGGCCTTGTTGCCGACGCCGACCATGGTCGGGCGGCGCGCCGCGTCGAGGTGGCTGAGGCCGGCGTTGCCAGGTCGCTTCTTCATCGCGGGCATCCGGGTCTAGCCGCCGACGTGGTTCATTTCGACCCGCGGTGCCTCTGGGGCAGCGGTGCGGCCGCGCAGCTCGCTGTAGCGGTCCGCGCGCGAGCGCCAGCGGTCACTGATCGCCGCGAGCAGTTCCTCGTCGCTGGCGCCGGCGCGGAGCGGGGCGCGCAGGCCGAGTCCGTGGGTCGCAAACAGGCAGGTGTAGAGCACGCCGTCGGATGACAGGCGTGCGCGCGAGCAATCGCCGCAGAAAGGTTGCGACACGGAGGAGATGAAGCCGACCTCGCCCGCGCCGTCCGCGTAGGCGTGCCGCTCGGCCACTTCGGCGACATGCTCGCGCTCGAGAGGCACGAGCGGCCAGCGTGTGCTGATGAGCTCGAGCAGTTCGCGCGACGGCACCACCTGTGCGCGCTGCCACTCGTTGCGGTTGCCCACGTCCATGTATTCGATCAGGCGCACCGTGATGCCGGTGCCGCGAAAATGTTCGAGCAGCGGGAGTACGGTGTGATCGTTGACGCCGCGCTGCACGACGGCGTTGACCTTGATGGGCGCGAGGCCGGCGCGCTGCGCGGCGGCAATGCCGGCCAGCACTTCTTCCGGACTGCCCAGGTCGCCAGCCATGCGCGCGAACACTTCGGGGTCGAGGCTATCGAGACTGACGGTGACGCGTTGCAGGCCCGCCGCCCGCAATTCTGCGGCATGCTGTGGTAGCAGTACGCCATTGGTGGTCAGCGCCACGTCGTCCACGCCCGGGAGCGTGGTCAGGTCGCCGATCAGCTCGGCGAGGCCGGCGCGCAGCAGCGGCTCGCCCCCAGTGATGCGCAGTTTCCGGGCGCCCAGTTGCAGGAACAGGCGCGTGAGCCGGACGATTTCCTCGAAGCTCAGCCGTTCGGAGGACTTCAGGAACTTGTAGTGTTCGTGGTAGCGCTCGCGCGGCATGCAATAGGGGCAACGGAAGTTGCAGCGATCGGTCACCGAGATGCGCAGGTCGCGCAGCGGGCGGCTGAGGGTGTCGTGCGGGCGCCGGGGCTGGAAGGCGGCCAGTGCCGCTGTGTGCCTGGAACTCATTGCGCTAGGCTACCAGCGATAGAGCCGCGTGAGGAAACCCTTGCTCAGACTGGCCGGGCCGGGCGGCAATTCGACGAAACCGTCGGTCAGCGCCAGCGCGGTGAAGTCCCCGGAACCGTTGGTGGGGCAGGGCGTGGCCCAGGGCCGGCCCCACTCGTCGTGGCTCACCTTCACCGGCATGAACCCGGTCAGCGCCGGCGTCCATTCGAGCGCCGCGGCCAGTGCAATGCGCTCGAAGTTCTCGCGGCGCACGCCCATCGCCGCAAACAGCGCGGGCAATACATAACGCGACAGGCACACCAGCGTCGAAACCGGGTTGCCCGGCAGCGCGAACACGGCGCGGCCTTCGGGCGTGGTGCCGAACCACATCGGCCGGCCGGGCCGCTGCGCCACGCCGTGCAGGACGCACTGCACGCCGAGCGACGCGAGCGCCTGCGGCACCAGGTCGAACTTGCCCATCGAGACGCCGCCGGAGAGCACCAGCACCTCGTGCGTACGCAGATGCCGGCCGAGGCGCTCGCGGAGCGCATCGAGGTCGTCGTCGACGTGATCCTCTGCGACCCGCTGAAACCCACGTTCACGCAGCGCCGCCGCGACAGCGTAGGCGTTCGAGCGGCGGATCTGGTGCGGCGCGATCGGCTCGCCGGGCTCGACCAGCTCGCTGCCCGTCGAGATCACGATGATCGACGGCTGGCCGCTGACACGGAGCCGCGCCATGCCGGCCGAGGCCGCCACGGCAATTTCAGGCGCATGCAGCACCGTACCGGTGGCCAGGAGCAGCGCGCCCTGGCGTTGATCGCTCGCCCGCCGGTGCACGTTTTTCCACGGCGTTGCCAATGCCAGCGATTCGATCTCGGCCGTGCCGTCGTCGACCTTGATGCGCTCGACCGGCACCACGCAATCGCACCCGACCGGGAGCATTGCCCCGGTCATGATCTCGATGCAGTGCTGCGGATCGCTGAGTGTCAGCGGCGGTTCGCCCGCCGCCTGTGTTCCCTGGATTCGGAAGCGCTTCCTGTTGGCGGCCGCTCCGCCCGAGGCGAGCGCCATGCCGTCCATGCTGACGCGATCGAACGGCGGTTGGTCGCGCTCGGCGTAGACGTTCTCGCGCAGCACCGCGCCAGCGCATTGCGCCACGGGGAGCGATTCGATCGGCAGGCACACGAGGTGCTCGCCGATCAGGCGTCCGGCCGCAGTGGGATCAAGCTCAGCCACGAATCAGGCCCGCACCTATCTAAAGAGGGAAAGGGATAGTACAACGGCCCGGCCGCCGATGGTGCCGGCAGGCGCTTCGTGACACCATACGCGGCCTGAAAAAGCGCCCGTAGCTCAGCTGGATAGAGCACCTGGCTTCGAACCAGGTGGTCGGCGGTTCGAATCCGTCCGGGCGCGCCATCAAATCAAAAGCTTGACGAGCCCTGCGACGATCTCAATGCACGGAACGTAGCGAAAACGTAGCGTTGTGCGCTACGTTCTTGACCACCGCGCCGCTCTGCTGAGGTTCAGGTACCGTCGAGGGTGTGCGCTCGATCCGCCTCGCCACGGAGAGTAGTTTCTCCGGTGCGAGGTGGGCGTAGCGCAGCACCATCTCGAACGACTTCCATCCTCCCAGCTCCATCAGCTCCTGCAGACTCGTGCCGTTCTGCACGTGCCAGCTTGCCCAGGTGTGCCGCAAGTCGTGAAAGCGAAAGTCGCAGATGCCTGCCTTGCGCTTCGCGGTGTCCCAGGCCGAGGAGTTTTTGAAGAACCGCCGCCCGGCGTAGGTGAACACCCAGCGCTCGTGCTTGCCGAGGCAGGCCTCCAGTGCGGCGTGGGCATCGGCATTCAGGGGAATGCCGCGGCCTTCGCCGTTCTTGGTGGTGCCGTGATCGAGCCATGCCACGCCCCGTTCGAGATCGACCCGGACCCATTCCAGCCCCAGGATCTCGCCCTCGCGACAACCGGTGGCGAGCGCGAAGCGCACCACGGGTTTCACGTGCACGGGTAAAGCCTCGATCAATCGGTCGGCCTCCTCGCGCCGCAGGAACCGCACCCTGCGGCGCGGCTCCTTCAGCATGCGGACCTTCGGAACTCCACGGAGCCAGCGCCACTCCTGGTGGGCGACGTTCAGTATCCGTCGCACCACCTCAAGCGCGCGGTTGACCGTCGCGTTCGCCACTCCATCTCTCGTCGTGCGCTCGACGATGAACGGCTGCAACACCGTCATGTCGATCGCCTCCAGCGTGCGGTTGCGAAGGTAAGGATCCAGCTTTCTCAAATGATCGCGATCATCCGGGAGGCTGGCCTTGCCCTCGAACTCCTTCAGGTAACGCACCAGAGCCTGCTGCCATGCATGACCTTGCTGAAAGCCCTGTCTTCGGTCTTCGAGCAGCTCGTTCTTCAGGCGGAGGACGAAGGCCTCAGCGTCGGCACGGTAGGCACACCGAGTGCTTTGGCATATTCGTCGTCCGTCGGGCAGAACGAGATTGATCCACCAGTACCGCGAGTCCTTGCGGCGGTAGATTCCGCGTTCACGGGCCATAGAATCTCCTTCCAGGCCCGCCCTCGCTGCCTATCGTCCTGCATGTGCGCATCGAGATCAACACGGTCGTAAACCTTGCAGCGTCC
>JANYLH010000058.1 GCA_025357915.1 Gammaproteobacteria bacterium | reverse complement strand
GGCTCGGCTGCGCCATGATGTAGCGCACCGTGCCGCCCTCGGAGCCCGCGCCGAACAGCGTGCCCTGCGGGCCGCGCAGTACCTCGACGCGATCCAGGTCAAAGGTTTTCGGCAGGGTGTCGTCCGGATTGAAGCCGACGCTGCGCATCTGGATCGGCGTGTCATCGGTATAGATACCCGTGGTGCCCGCGCCTCCGGAGGAGGAAATGCCGCGGATCGAGATCGCGTTGGTGATTGAGTAGTCGATGGCCACGCCAGGGGTGAAACGGGCGATATCCTGGAAGTCCTTCATGCCGCGCGCGTCCAGGGACTCCTGGGTGATCGCCGTCACGCTGATCGGCACCTTGCTGAGCGCCTCGGAGCGGCGGGTTGCCGTGACCGTGATTTCCTCCAGCTCGCCGGCCCCCGGCCTGGCCGCGGTCTGCGACTGGGCTGGAACACTGAAGCCTGACCCCACAGTAAGCCCCGCGAGCGTGGCGCGCAGCAAAAGGCTGCGGCCGACCGAACGGCAATGCTTCTTATTCACGATCAACCCCCTTACGATTGCAGCACGATGGCTGCGTTGGCATTCCAGCTCACGTAAACCTCGTCGCTCCAGTCGATCGACCACTCCGCCGTGCGCTGCTCGTTCTTGCCGAGTACCGTGAGGACCTTACCCGACGGCGTCCTGATGTGATAGGTCGAGCGGTTGCCCAGATAACCCAGTTCCGCGACCACGCCCTTGACCCGGTTGAGCCGCTCGCCCACTGGCGGCTCCTTGCTGATGCGGATCTTCTCCGGTCGCAGGGCAACCCAGACACGCTGGCCGGCCGTGACCTTGTCCTTGCCGAGCTCGTCCACCAGCAACTCGCCGCCCGCCTCCGCGCTTTGCACGCGAACTTGCCCGGCCGCGACTTCGGTCACTGTGCCTTCGAAGAAGTTCGTCGTACCGATGAAATCGGCAATGAAGCGTGTCTTCGGGAATTCGTAGATCTCGGCCGGCGTGCCGACCTGGATGACCTTGCCGCGGTCCATGACCGCGATGCGCGTCGCCAGCGCCATTGCTTCGTCCTGGTCGTGGGTCACGAAGATGAAGGTCGTGCCGACCTGGTACTGGATGTTCATCAGCTCGAACTGTGTCTGCTCGCGCAGCTTCTTGTCCAGCGCGCTGAGCGGTTCATCGAGCAGCAGCACCTTGGGTCGCCGGATGAGCGCGCGCGCCAGCGCCACGCGTTGCCGCTGGCCGCCCGACAGCTGGTGCGGGCGGCGCTTCGCCAGGGTGCCGAGCTGCACCATGTCGAGCGCAGCCTGAATGCGCTGCTTGCGCACTTCCGGCTCCAGCGGGAGTCGCCGCAGTCCATACCCGACATTGCTCTCGACGGTCATGTGCGGGAACAGTGCGTAGGACTGGAACATCATGTTGACCGGCCGCTGGTGCGGCGGCACGTCATTCATGAGGGCCCCATCGATGCTGATCTGGCCGGCGCTGGGTTGCGCGAAACCGGCCAGCATCCGCAGCAGTGTCGTCTTGCCGCAGCCGGACGCACCGACGAGCGCGAACATCTCGCCCTTGAATATCCGCAGGCTCACCTCATCGACCGCGGTGACGCCCGGGAAAGTCTTGCTGACGCCTTCGATCACGACCTGCGGCTGGGCGTGCGGATCGAGCCAGGGCCGGTCGGCGAGCTGCTTGGGATCCGGCAGGCCCATCTAGAAATCCGCTGGCGGAGTCAAGCGCCGCCGCTCCGGGGCAAAGAAGGGCTTCTCGACCACCTGCGCCCGGCACATGCGGCGCTCCCAGACCAGTTCACGATTCAGATAGACCTCCGCCCACACCATCGCGCCCACCTCAAAGTGCGGTGCTTCGACCATAGCAAGCGCGATATTGCGTTTGCAAGTTGGCGACCAGACCGCCGAGCTGATGCTGCCCACCTCCTTGCGGCCGGTTCGGTCCGTATACAGCAGCGCGTTCAACGCGGGCTTGCTGCCTGCGATGTCCAGGCCGACCAGCTGCCGCCGCAGGCCGCGCCGCTGCTGCTCCAGCAGGGCGCGGCGTCCGGTAAAATGTCCTTTCCCGAAGTCCACCAGCCAGCCCAGGCCCAGCTCGAGCGGCGAGCGGCCTGTGCCGATGCGGATGCTGCCCTCAGCCGACATGAAATCGACGTTCGGCAGGAGGAACCCCGCCTCGATCCGCGCGATGTTCAGCGCCCGCGAGCCGATGGCGCGTATGCCGCGGCTCCGGCCCGCGCTCATCAACGCGTCCCACAGCGCGTTCGCCTGCTGCGGATCGACCCACAGTTCGTAGCCCAGGTCGCCGGTAAAACCGGTCCGCGACACCATGATGGGCAGGCCGGCCACCTCGAAGTTGCCGAATTCGAAGGGCTTGAGGCGCTCGACCCCGGCGAGTCCTACCTGCTTCAGCACCGCGCACGAGGTCGGGCCCTGCATCGCCAGCGCGGCAATCTCGGCGGTCACCTCGCTGATCTGCACATCGAAGCCGATCGCAGAATCGAGCAGCCAGTCGAGCTGGCGCTCGGCCGTGCACAGCCGGTATTCGTTCTCGGCCAGCCTGAACACCGTCCCGTCATCGATGATGTTCCCGGCGTCGTTGCACCAGACGCAGTAGCTCACGCGGCTGACCTTGAGCTTGCGCAGGTCGCGCGTCACCAGCCGGTTGAGAAAGCGGTTGGCGTCGGGGCCAGCGATGCGGTACTTGACCATCGGCGTCAGGTCGTAGAGCGTGGTGGCGTTGCGGATCGCGAAGTATTCCTGCTCCATTGTCGTGAACACGTCGACGGTGGTGTACCCGGCCCAGGGGACGAAACTGTCAACCTGGCTGAGCGCGCGGGCGCGATCATGGAACGGGGTCAGCAGCAGCGGCTGGCGGAAATGCGAAGTCGGGTTGTTGGATTCGTTCATGTTCGTGCCGCTTGAGCGAGTACCTGCCGGGCTGCGTTGCGGCCGGCGATGCCCATGACGCCGCCGCCGGGGTGGCAGCCGGCGCCGCACAGGTAGAAGCCCGCCAGCGGCGTGCCGTACTGCGTCGCCCCGGGCACCGGACGCACCATGAAGAACTGGTCGAGCGCCAGGTCGGCGTGGTGCCAGTGACCGCCGGTGGTGCGGAATTCCTGCTCCAGATCCTGCGGCGTAAGCAATTCGCTGGCGCGGATCAGCGCGCGGATCCCCGGTGCGAACTGTGCGATGGTATCGATGATCCGTCTGGTGAACGCGGTCCGCTCCTGCGCCCAACCGCCCCTGACCTGGTACGGAGCGTATTGAACGACGGCCGAGAGCACGTGCTTGCCGCGCGGCGCCAGCGTCGGGTCACAGACGGTAGGCAGCGTGATCTCGAGCGCAGGGGCCTGCGAGTACTCGTCGTACTTGCTGTGGTTGTAGGCGTGCTCGAGGTAGTTGAGCGACGGTGCGACCACGAGCCGTGCACCGTGCGCGGCCGGCGGAAGTTCTGCGAACATCGGCAGGTCCTCGAGCGCCAGATGGAGTTTCGCCGCGAGGCCGCGCGTGCGCAGATGAGTGAGGCGGCGCACGAATCCCGCGTCCAGGTGCTCGGCGCCCACCAGCCCCAGCAGCGATGCCTTCGGATCGGCGCTCGAAATCACGGCCCCGGCGCTGATCGACTGACCCGAATGCAGGCGCACGCCGCAGGCCCGGTCGTCCGCCACGAGCACGCGTTCGACCGGCGTTTCAAGGCGTATTTCAGCGCCTGCCTTGCGGGCCGCCCCCGCCAGCGCATCGCTTACCGCACCGAGACCGCCCTTTGGCAACGCCACGCCGCGCGTGCTGCTGCCAAATTGCGCCGCCAGGCGGTAGAGGAGCGTCATGACCGTGCCGGGTGAGCGCGGGCCGAAATTCGTTCCGAGCACGGCATCGAAGCCGAGTGCACCCTGCAGCAGCGGCGAGCTGAAATGTTCGGTCAGCAGGTCGTAGGCGTTCATGCCGCCGATGCGCAGCAGCTCGCGCATGTCGCGTCGGCCGAGGCGCCGGATGCGCCAGCCGAGCCCCAGCAGGTTCAAGCGATCGGACCAGCGATCGGTGCCCAGTCGTGGCGGCGTCTTCTCCAGCACCGGGTTGAGCGCCGCGGCGAAGCGGCGCATCTGTGTTGCGAACGCGGGATAGGCACGCAGATCCTGGGCGATCCCCTGCCCCTCGATCTGCCCTTCAGGGCCCAACGTCAGCGGCGCCGCACCGTGCGCAAGCGATACCGTCGACATACCCTGTGCGGCCCACTGGAGCCCGTGATGCTCGAGCTCCAGCTCGCCGATCAGCTGTGCCGACATCTGGTGCAGCAGGTGCGCGCCAGCCGAGACGCGAAATCCCGGCGCAAACTCGCGTGTCACGGCGGCCCCGCCGAGCCGCGTCGATGCTTCCAGTACCAGCACCGAGCGTCCCGCGCGCGCGAGGAAGGCGGCACAGCTCAGGCCGTTGTGTCCGCCGCCGATAACGACGCAGTCGTAGCGGGTGCGTGCTGGCGAAACCGCGCTCATTGGGTGACCGCCATGCGCAGGTCGCGCAACACCGCGCGCGCAGCGTTCGCGCCCGGCGCGCCCATCACCCCGCCTCCGGGGTGCGTGCTCGAGCCGCACAGGTACAGGCCACGGAGCGGAGTGCGGTATTGCGCAAACCCGGGGATGGGCCGGTTGAACAGCAATTGATCGAAAGTCAGTTCACCCTGAAAAATGTTGCCTTCGGTGAGTCCTACTTCGCTTTCGAGATCAAAGGGTGTGCGCACCTCGGCGTGCAGGATCAGGCTCTTGAAATTCGGGCTGTGCCGCGCGATGGTGTCGATGACGGTGTCGCCGAAGGCCTGGCGCTTCCCTTCATCCCAGGGGCCGCTGGCGAGCTGGTACGGACAGTACTGCACGAACACCGACATATAGTGCTTGCCATCGGGCGCCATGGTCGGGTCGATCTGCGAGGGAATCAGCATGTCGATGTACGGGGCCCGTGACCAGGTGCCGTCCTTCCAGTCGTCGTAGGCGCGCTCCATCATCTCGATCGTGTCGGTGACGTGCATATCGCCGCGGGTGGAGGGCGACCCGGTCGGTATGGCCGGAAACTCCGGCAGCCCGTCGAGTGCAATGTTGAGTTTGCCGGACGAGCCGCGGATCTTGAAATTGCGCACCTGGCGCACGAAGTCCTCGGGCAGCTCGGCGCTGTCGAGCGTTTCGAGGAAGGTCCGCTTGACATCCATGTTGGAGAGCACCAGCCCGGCGTGGATTTCCTCGCCGTCGGCCAGGGCGACGCCAACGCTGCGCCCGTTGCGCACCAGGATGCGCTCGACCCCGGCGCTGGTGCGGATAGTCCCGCCACTGGCCTCGAGCGAGGCCGCCAGCGCCCTGGTCACGGCGCCCATGCCGCCGCGGGCAAAACCCCAGGCGCCGACCGTGTCGTCGATATCGCCCATGTAGTGGTGCAGCAGCACGTAGGCAGTGCCGGGCGAGCGGGGTCCAAGCGCAGTGCCGATGATCGCGCTGCCCGCCATGTGCGCCTTGACGATTTCGCTCTCGAAATACTCATCAAGGAAATCGGCCGCGCTCATGGTCCAGAAGCGCAGCGTGTCGTACATGCGCTCTTCGCCAAGGCGGTCGAAATGCCCGCCAAGGTACAGCAGCTCGCGGATATCACGCGGCTTGAACGAG
>JANYLH010000050.1 GCA_025357915.1 Gammaproteobacteria bacterium | reverse complement strand
CTTGCCATCGTGGCCGGCCCGGCGGGTCCGGTTCCGGGCATCGCGCCCGCGGCCAAGCAGATGGGGCGGCACGTCGCGCGGATGCTACGGGCGCGGCTCGCCGGAACGGCGGCGTGCGCCTTCCACTACCGCCATTTTGGATTGCTGGCCACCGTGGGCCGCATGGCCGCCGTGGTCGATCTGGGCTGGATCCGCTTGCGCGGGCTCGTGGCCTGGTGGTGCTGATCGACTGGGCGGCCGCGTACCCGACCTATCAGCGCGGTGCGCGCATCATCGTCAGGAGCGATCAGCGCGAATAGACCAGCGGGTTGCGCGCCGTGCGGATGATCTCCCCGGGCACCGCCCCCGGACACCACTGCGCCCAGTCGCGGCGCTGCATGTCGTTGCCGGGCTCCTTGAGCCGCATGTCCTGATCCATGTAGATCACGGTCATCACCGAGTGCGGCATGGCCGAGCGATTCGCGCCGGCGCGGTGGAACGTCCATCCCAGGTGAAAGCTCACTCCACCCAGCTCGAAGGGCTCATCGACGATGCTGAAGCTGCGCGATTCCATGTGCGCGCTGATCGTGCGTTCACTCTCGTCGGAGATGCCCAGATCGCGCCCGTATTCCATGGTCTGGCTGCGCGCGTAAAACGCGAGTGGGCCCATGTCGGACGGCACCGCCTGCAGCGGCACCCAGGCCGTGATCGTGCGGTCGCTTGAGAGCGGCCAGTAATACTGATCGGCATGCGTGGGCGTGATGCCCCCGCGCGGCTCCTTGTAAAGCGATTGGTCGTGATACAGGCGCACGCCGCCGACTTCGAGCAGATCCGCGGCGATCCGGCCGAGCCGTTTGCCGAGCACGAACTCGCGCACCAGGGTGCTGTGCTCCCACAGGTTCATCACCTGCAGGAATGCACGGTCATAAGTGCTGCGTTCCTCGAGCGGCCGGCTTTCCGTGTTGAGTGCAATGGTCTGCCGCGTGATCTCCGGCCCGTAATGCGCGATCGTGGCCGCCGACAGCACACCCTTGAGCCTGATGAAACCGTGGTCGCGGAAGTACGCGACTTGCTGCGCGCTCAGCGGGTACGGTGTATCGATGTCAATGACAGAAACATCCCTATTCATCATGTCGTCACCGGCATTCGGAATCCCAGCTCGCCCGATCCGGGGAATTCTGCGCTGGCGGGTGCTCACAAGGGCGCGCTGCGGGCAGGGTTATTTCCTGCGAGGCGGCCGGGCTCGCCGCGGGGGCGCCTGTTCCCGGGTACCTGGACTGAACCCAAGCGGCGACCTGCCAGAGAGCCAATAAAGTTGCGATCGATGCGATACACACGGCGGCCGCACTTCCCGCACCAGAGAGTCGCGCCAGTCGCTCCGTCAATCCGCCGGACAACGCAGCGACTGCAATGCCTGCACCGAGGCCGACGAGCGCAAAGACACTGAAGAAGCCTCCTGCGATCAGCGTGGCAAAGCTGTCGGCGTTGTGCGGAAGGCGCAGATAACCTCCGAATCCGAGCCAGGCACCCCAAACGCCACCGAGCAGGAGCCAGGAGGCGCGCGCGACCCACAGCCATGCCGCGCCGCGCTTCATCGTGCGTCGCTGGAGCGCCGCAATCGCTCGAGCGTACTGCGCGCCTGCGCCAGGTGATCCGCGCTGACCGCGGTCTTTTGCAGCTGGCAAGCGCTGGACTTCTGGCCCCAAGCCAGTCGCAGCGACTGATTGAACCCGCTGGCAAGCGAAAAACTGGGCAAAGACATGACGCGCAACTCCGCGGACGCCCGGAGCGGTGTGATCTTCTCGATCAGCAGCGCCTGGTGCTTGTTTCTCCAGAGGATTCGGGCGCCCAGCCAGTCCCCCGCTCCGGCATCGATAAGTACCCACCCTCGGCCGCGACCGTCCAGGTTGAGGTAGCAGTAGGCGCCCTGCTCTCCGCCACCGGCCCATTCACCGGCGAAGAAACCCAAAGATTCGTCGAGTAGCGGGGTCAATGCACAAGCTGGCTTCATCAGGGCGAGGGTCGCCGCGATTATCACGAGGTAGCGCATGTTCATGCCCGAAGTGGCTCGGCACTTGAGCGGCGCCGGAATTGCCAGAGCGAAGAGGAGCAAATATCCTTGTTAATCAAGTAGTTATAGTGGTGGAGCGGAAGGGAATCGAACCCTCGACCTCTGCATTGCGAACGCAGCGCTCTCCCAACTGAGCTACCGCCCCACACAAGGCGCGCGATTCTAGAGTAGTGGCTCCCGGGCAGCAAATAAGCCTCAGGTTTGCCCGAAAAACATGACCGCCAGGGCGGTCACCGCCCCGAGGAATGCCAGCAGCAGGACAGCGGCGGCCAGGCGGCTGCGGCGTGCCAGGGAGTCGAGATCGCTGGCAGCGATCAGGAAGGGGCGCTCGTCGACCGGCTTGACCACGATGCTGTCGGTCGGTGCGGCCTCGCGCGGTGCCTGCTGTTCGATCTGCGCTCTGGCGGCTTCACGCGCCCGCTCCCACTCGGCCTGGCTCAGCAGGCCGTCGTGGTTCGTGTCGAACCGCCCCATGAGCGCGGGCTGGTCGCGTTTCCAGTCCGCCAGGAGCCGCATCACCTCACCGGTCGTGTCCGCGGCGCTGATGCCGCCCATGGTACGGAATTCGCCGATCACGCTGACCTGCTCGCGCTCGTTGATGCGATGTTCCGTATAGCGGTAATCGCCACTGTCAATGCCGAACAACCGCCTGCCCTCTCCCGGCACTGTGGGCCAGGGGAGCGAGCCACGCCAGCTGGTCTTGCTTCCGGGGCGCACGTCGGCGCCAGTCGGGCCCACCAGGCAGGCGCCGGTGTCATCTTCCAGGCGGAACGGCGCCACGCTGACGCCGCGATTGATGGTTTCCCAGTGCCGGTTCTTGCCGCTGCCGGTCTGGTGCTCGATGCGATACAGCCACCACGCACAGGGGAGCTGCGTGAGTGGCGCGACATTGGGCGGGCCGTCGGCGAAGCGCGCGATACCACTGAGCTCCACGTAGCCCTGTGCGGCTGAGCGGATGCGCGATACCGGCGTGTCCTCGATCAGCCGCGCCAGGCGCCAGTTGCGGAACCCGAAGATGAAACACAGCGGCGCCGCGACCGCGAGCGCCAACTTCCAGAACGCAGGGTCGTCCATCGTGTTGCGGTTCGCGTGACCCTAACGCTTGAACAGAGCGCCCACGTCCACGTCGGTCTTCTCGGCCGCCGCGAATTCGAGCAGGGGTTTTGCGGTAAAGCCGTAGCGGCGCGCGATCAGCACGTCGGGGAACTGGTCGACACGCGTGTTGTTGATGTTGGCCTGGTCGTTATAGAGCTCGCGTCGGTCGGCGATCGCATCCTCGAGTCCGGTGATACGCGTCTGCAGTTGCTTAAAGGACTCGTCGGTCTTGAGCTGCGGGTAATTCTCCGCGACCGCGAACAGGCGGCCGATGTCGCCGCGCAGCTGCTGCTCCGCAGTGCCGACCGCAGTCACGTTGCCGCCGGCACTGGCCGCAAACACCGCCGCGCGGGCGTGCATGACCTTCTCCAGCGTCTCCTGTTCGTACTGCATGTACTGCCTGCAGGTCTCGATGAGCTTGGGCAACTCGTCGTGCCGCTGCTTGAGCAGCACGTCGATGTTGGCCCAGGACTGCTTGACGCGTTCGCGCACCGCCACCAGGCTGTTGTAGATGCCGACGAAATAGACGACCAGCACCACGCCGATGGCGAGCAGGACTATTAGTGTGACCATGTCGTCTTACCTCACTTGGGATACCAGAGTCGCGGATACCAGAGCCGGGCTTACCAGATGACGCAGCGCTTGCCGGCGGCACTGCCCGCCGCGGCGCCAAACGCTGCGGCGAACTGCGGCACATTGGCCAGCGTGCCGTTGGTGCGGTAACGCCCCGGTGGATGCGGATCCGTGGCTGCCCACATGCGCGCCTGTTCCGGGCGCACTGATTCGCCCCAGAACCGCGCGAAACTGAGAAAGAACTGCTGGTCCGGCGTGTAGCCGCCGATGCTCGGCGCCGCGGCGTAGGCAGGCGAAGCCCGGTACGCCCGGTATGCCAGCAGCAGGCCACCCAGGTCGGCGATCGCCTCACCGGTCACCAGCTTGCCCTTCAGATGCATGTCGCCATCGACGGTGTAGCCTGAATACTGCTCGGCGACGCAGCTGACGCCAGCCTGGAATTTTTCCTGGTCTTCCTTGCTCCACCAATTGGCCAGGTTTCCGTGACCATCGAATTGGCTGCCCTTATCGTCGAAGCCGTGCGTGATCTCGTGACCGATCACGGCGCCGATGGCCCCATAGTTGAATGCCGCGGGTGCGGCAGCATCAAAGAATGGCGGCTGCAGGATGCCCGCCGGGAAATTAATGTTGTTCATAGACAGATTGTAATAGGCGTTGATGATCTGCGGCACCATCCCCCATTCGCTCCGGTCCACCGGTTTGCCGATCTTGGCCAACTCGCGCTCGTTGTCGAACGCGTTGGCACGCATCACATTGGACACGTAGGAACCACGCTCGATCTGCAGCCTGCTGTAGTCGCGCCAGACATCCGGGTAGCCGATTCGCTCCTCGATCAGCGCCAGCTTGTCGAGCGCCCTGGCACGCGTCGCCTCGCTCATCCATGCCAGGCCCACGATATCCTCGCGGAGCGCGGCACGCACGCCGTGCAGGATTTCGAGCACCTGCACCCGCGCTTCGGGCGGGAAGCGGCGTTTCACGTATTCGTGGCCGACTGCGAACCCGAGCGCACCGTTTTCGGCACCGAGCACGCGGCGCCAGCGAGGCAGCAGTTCTTTGGTACCACTGACGGCCTGCGCGAGCTTGAAGTTCTCGTCGACGAAGGCGGCCGACAGGCAGGGCGCAAAACGATGCACGAGCTGCCAGCGCAGGTAGGCGCGCCAGACCGGCATCGGCGTCGCGATGATCTCGTGTGAGAGCCCCGCGAAGAACCCGGGCATCGCCAGGTTCAGCTCGGTGACATGCGGAACCCCGTTTGTCGCCAGATAGCGAGGCCAGTCGATGGCCGGAGCCTCCCTGGCCAGCGCGACCAGGTCGCGCATGTTGTAAATGGCGTGCGGATCGCGTTGCTGTTCGACTGGCATCGAAGCGGTGGCGAGCCGGGTCTCCAGCGCCATGACCGCGACGGCGGCGCGGCGCGCCCTGGCGGCCGGGTCGCCCGTCAGCACGAACATGCGCTCGATGTGCGCCACGTACGTCTTGCGAATGGCCGCGTACCTGGCGTCATCCTTCAGGTAGTAGTCGCGGTCGGGAAGTCCCAGCCCGCCCTGCTGGACGAATCCGATGACCCGGGTGCTGTCCTTGAAATCCTGCATCTGGCCCATGCCAAAGGCGGCGTTCACGCCAATTATCTGCAGATGAGCCAGTACGTCGGTGAGTTCGGACGCATGCCGGAGTGCCGCAATCCGCGCGAGTTCATCCTTGAGCGGCCTGATGCCCGCCTTTTCCACGGCAGCTTCATCCATGCCGCTGGCAAAGAAATCCCCGATCTTCTGCGCGTCGCTCCCGGGCGTCGCAGCGGTATCGGCAGCGGCTGCCTGCAGCAGCTCGTGGATGAACTCCTGGTTCTTCAGGTTAAGAATATCGAACTGGCCCCACCGTGCGTACGCGGCGGGCACGGGATTGAGGCGTATGAACCCGCCGTTGGCGTACTGGTAAAAATCGCGCAGCGGGTCCGCGCTCTTGTCCATCCAGTCCTCGCGCAAGGCGGCTGTCGCGGACGCAGGTTCAGCCGCTGATGCGGCGGCCGTGCCGGCTGCGCAGCTCAAGGCCGCAAACAGCAAAACGGCGGTGGATTTCATGCTCGTGCGCGTCCTGGGGCGGAAAGCGGGGGCACAGTATAACGCGTGGCCGGTGGCGGACTTCTGGCGCCGCACCCCGCATCTACTGTTCGGCTGGAGGATGGAGTCGTACCCAGACAGCGGCGAACAGGGTCGCGGAAATCCCCGCTGCCGCGGCTCGCGTGCCGCACTCCTCCTCCGACAGGCGGCCTTCGGTCGCCAGCAGCGAGAGCGTCGCCAGCAGTTCGCCCGCACGCAAGGCGCGCACCAGCGGCTCGCGCGGCTCCTCGCCCTGCAGCGCGGCGACGATGCGCGGCGGACTCTGCCACAGTGTCGCGATGCGCGTGGCCATCACCTGCGAGAAACGGTCGATCACCTGCAGGAAGACCGCCGGGGCGGGCGGGAGCCCGGGCTGCGCGCGATACTGGTCCTGCACCACGCGGTAAGCCACCAGTGGACCCAGCGCCGACAGCAGCGCCAACAGCTGCGCGGCCTGGCGGTCCGGCGGGCACCACTGCCGCGCGCACATCTCCGCGGCGATCGACGCCTGCGTGCAGCGCTCCCACAGCACGGCCGGAAAACGGCTGTGCTGTTCCGATCCGGCGCGGAACACCGGTTGCACCAATGCGGTGGCTGCGAGTGACTGCAGGCCGTCCGTGCCACAAACGACCACGGCGCGCTGGATACTCTCGACCGGCACCGAACTGAGCCGGAAGTAGACGCTGTTGGCCAGCCGCAGGATGTTGCCGGTCAGTACCGGATCCTGGGCGATGATCCCGGCCAGCTTGAGCGGCGGCGCATCCGGATCGTTCACCGCCGCCAGCAGTTGCGGCATGAGCAGCGGGCGCCGCGGAAAATAACGATCAGAGAGTGGGTCGGCGGCGAGCGCCTTGCGCGCGGCGAGCATGACGGAGTCGTGATCCGGAGGAACTTCGTACTCGAACCGGGTCGTGCTGAGTGCGCTGGCCCATAACCGGGTCGTGGCACTCGCGAGCCCGGCGGCGAGCATGTCCGTGGCACTGTCGGGCGCCGCAGTTGCGGCGGTCGCGGCCGGCGCTGCAGGCGATGTTGCGACGCCCGGCTCCGGCGCGTGGTCCGCACGGTCACTGGACGAAGCGTGCCGTCGACGGCGCAGCCACGCAACCGCTGCAAAGACCGCTGCCGCGATAACCAGGAGTCCGGCAATGATGGGTGCCACGCCCATGCCCGCGTCAGAGACCAGGGTAGCGCACGCGCATCCGCCGCCGGTGCCCTAGCCTGAACGGAGCGACTTGAGCCGGCGAAAACCGATCAGGCGTTGCCGTTGCTCGTCCCACAGCCGCAACGTCGCGGAGCGAAGGCTGGCGCCGAGCGTCAACGTCGGCACCGTGCCGAACAGCGGTTCGGCGTTGTGGCAACGCTGCAGATGGTAATTGGGTATCTGCGGGCTGAGATGATGGATGTGATGGAAGCCGATGTTGCCCGAAAACCAGCGCAACACGGCGGGCAGCTTGTAGAACGAACTGCCGCGAAGCGCGGCGGCCGTGTAGTCCCAGTCCTGTTGCCGGCTCCAGTAGGCGTCCGGAAACTGGTGCTGCACGTAGAACAGCCAGACGCCCGCGCCGCCGGCGATCAGCATCAGTGTCAATTCGATCAAGAACCATGCCTTGAAGCCGATCAGCGCACTCAGCCCGACCGCAATCAGTAGCAGCGCCAGATCGGTCAGCCACACGGACAGGCGCTCGAGCCGCCCGGCCTCAGCGGAAGGGAAACGCTCCAGCACCACGAACAGAAGGGTGGGAGCGATCGCAAACAGCACCACGGGGTTGCGCAGCAGGCGGTAGCTGAAGCGGCGCCAGCGCGACGCGGCCAGGTATTCATCAACCGTCATCGTCCAGATGTCGCCCTTGCCACGGCGCTCGAGGTTGCCGGAAGTGCGGTGGTGAATCGCGTGCTCCCAGGTCCAATGGTGGTAGGGCGTGAAGGTCAGCAGGCCTGTTACCCAGCCGACCACGGTATTGGCACTCTTCGAACGCATGAACGAACCGTGCCCGCAGTCGTGCATGAAGATGAACAACCGCACGCGCAGGCCCGCCGCAACCACCGCCAGTGGCAATATCAGCCAGTAGGAAACGCTGATGACCTGCGCCATGAGGAACCAGAGCAGCAGATAGGGCAACAGCGTATTGGCCAGCTGCCAGATCGCTCGCCGGTGCGAGGGCCGCCGGAAGCGCTCGATCACGGACTTGAGCTCCGCGGAGAGGGCGCGCGTGCTGCGGGCGGGCGGTTTGGGTTCAGTATTCACCTTATTTGAAGGACTCTAGCACGCGGCACGCTCGATTGCGCGGCAAGCGGTACGGTCACCGGGCCGTCGGGGCGAGCCGGGAAGGTGTGCCTGTCGGTTTAAAGAGACGCATCCGGGAGCGTTTTTTGTGGACTATTCCATTGTGCGCGGCGCGCGTGTGACTTATTTTTAGCACCTCGCATTATCCTGATCCTGCAGCGGTGAGCTCCCGGAGGACCCATGTCACACAAATTCAACTTCCTTTCCGCCTGGCGCCCCGGCGCCGCGCTCGCCCTGCTCCCTCTGCTCACCAGCTGCGGCGACAGCTACGACTGCCTCAACTGCAACGGTTACCCGCCGATCGAGCTGTCTGCCGGCGTGGTCGCCGCCGATTTCAACGGTGACGGTTTCACGGATATCGTGCAGATGAGCAGCGTCCAGAACGGCCTGGAACCGGATCCGGCGTACCTGAAGTCCTACCTGAGTACAGCGGCAGGAGTGTTTGCGGCACCCGTCCTCACTTTTGATGGCGACGACCCGCTGTATCTCGCCAGTGCCAATCTCAATGGTGACAATCTGCCTGACGTGGTTTCCGCCAGTGTGGAAGACGGAGCGCTGGCCGTGTTCTTCAACAACAGCCTGACGCCAGGCGCGCTGAATACGCCGCTGGTGCTGCCTGCCCCGGGCGCTTCGCAGCTCGCGATCGGCGACATGAACGGTGACGGGCTGCCTGATCTCGTCGCAGCGGATTTCACCGTGTCGATGTTCCTGCAGTCCTCACCGGGCACATTCGCCAACGCGATCAGCCTGTACCCGGGCGGTGCCAATTGGGTGGCGGTCGGCGATCTCAACGGCGACGGCAATGCTGACGTCGTGGTGACGGACGGCACCGGCGTCAAGGTGCTGATGCATACCGGCGCCGCGGCTGCCACCACCTTCGCCGCACCCGTGACCGTGTTCACCCAGACCGCGAACATGAACGTCTCGGGATGGAACCTCGTCGCCGTGGCGGACGTCGACGGCGACGACCTGAATGATCTCGTGATCACCGATCCGGGCCCGACCGGCGGCGCCGCGCCGACGGTCAATGTGCTGCGCCAGGACCCGGCCAATCACGGCCAGTTCCTCGCGGCGGTCAGCTACCCGGTCGCGCCGCTGAGCCTCGCGCAGTCGATCGTGGTCCGCGATCTGGACGGCGACACGCACCCCGATATCGTCATCGGCGGCACCGACGCCGTGAGCGTGCTGCTGCAGGACCCGGTCACCGCCGGCACCTTCCTTGCTGCCAGCAATTTCACGGCGGAAGACGCCAATGAAGTCGCCGTGGCCGATGTCAACGGCGACGGGCACCTCGACATCATTGTCGCTACGGGCCCGACGGCGCCGGTGGTCAATGGCGTGACCACTGCCCATCCGGGCGTGCTGCTGCAGAGTGCCACGACTCCGGGAACGTTCGCCG
>JANYLH010000006.1 GCA_025357915.1 Gammaproteobacteria bacterium | reverse complement strand
CCGATGCTCGCATGGCAATTGAACACTACACGCGAGCGACGAGCCTCGATCCGCGGTACGCGCTCGGATGGAGTGGATTGTCACGGGCGTGGACTTTACTGGGATTTAATTTCCTTGACAGCGCGCCGATGCACGCAGCATTCGTAAAAGCGCGCGAGGCCGCAGACCACGCACTTGCCCTTGCACCCGAGCTCGCAGCTGGGCACCTAGCCCGAGGTGAGTTGTCGTATCGGGCAGAATTCGATTGGCACGGGGCAGAGGCGGAATTTAGACATGCGATCGCACTGGCGCCGAATGACAGTGAGGCGAAAGTGCTTTTAGGGAGCCAGCTAGCCACTCTCGGTGAGCTGCGAGCGGCGATCGAACTTACGCAGCAGGCGCTCACGACCGACCCCCTTGATGTCAACTCGTACATATGGCTTTCCCAATACTTCTCGGCACTCAATCGTCTCGATGAGTCTGAGCGGGCAATCCGGCGTGCCATTGAATTGCAGCCCGCTGCGGCGATTCAGCACTGGCGGCTCGCGGTCATCGAGATCTTGCGCGGGGACGCGAAGGCGGCTCTGGCTGCTGCGCAGCAGGAGGTGCCTG
This sequence comes from Gammaproteobacteria bacterium, assembly GCA_025357915.1. Lineage (GTDB taxonomy): Bacteria > Pseudomonadota > Gammaproteobacteria > Steroidobacterales > Steroidobacteraceae > FEN-1191. The sequence goes on along the minus strand of JANYLH010000006.1, from coordinate 57,119 downwards.
GAGTGTGGCAGGACATCGCGCTGGCCCAAGCGCGGCAAGTTGGCAGCGATCGGAGTGCGGCCGACGCGGCGCTCAGGACTCTGATTGAGAAGCATGGCACAGGGTTCGCGTACCACGTCGCCGAGGTCTACGCTCTACGTAACGACCCGACGAAGACCTTCGAATGGCTCGATCGGGCGTTCAAGGTGCGCGATCCAGGCATTACGCTCCTCCTATTCGACTCCTTCATTCTCCGCTTCAAGAATGACCCCCGCTTCGCCGCTTTCTGCCGCAAGGTGTGGCTGCCGGTGCCGGAGGAGAAGCGCGACAGCTCCTGACTTCGGATTGAGCAGACTGTAAACAGGCGCGCAAGTTTGACCAGTTTTTGGACGGAATCGGCGACGACTATTGACCAGGCCCGTTAATAAGTTTTCCTCAGCCAATCAACAGCATGTGAGAATTTAGGCCTGGTCAACCTTCGACGCTGGTGCCTGGTCAAAGCAACACGCCGGTTCACACTGCTGTCGCTGGCCGATGCCTCTTTGGCGCAGAAATTCGGCTATTTCCTGCTGGTGCTCATCCCCACGGTCGCGGTGACCTTCTATACCATCCTCAAGTCGAGGCGCTTGTCAGACATGCTCGAGGCGGTCTCCGACGAAAAGCTGCCCGCTACGGCCAAGTTCAGGGCGGTGCTCGACGTCTGGAAATAGCCGCACGACCGGTGCGCTGGCTGACGGATCAACGCTGCTGCGGAAGTTCCTGGTGCCCGCTGGCGGGCGGCTCGCGCTGGTAAAGCTCGCACATGCGATGCAGCCGCGCGGCCAGGGCCGGGGCCACGTCCGGCCACTGGAAACGCCAGCTCCAGTTGCCCTCGCTCTTGCCGGGAAAGTTCATGCGGTGCTCGTTGCCCAGGTCGAGCAGATCCTGCATCGGCAGCACAATGAACTTGGCCACGCTGGTGTAGGCGGCGCGAATCAGGTCCCAGTTGACCGCGTGTCCGTCCGTGGTCAGGTATTCGCGCAGATGATGGCGCTCGCCCTCGGGTGCCGTCTGCCACCAGCCGAGGCTCGTGTCGTTGTCGTGCGTGCCCGTGTAGACCACCGAGTCGCGCTCGTGGTTGTGGGGCAGGAAACGCTTCTCGCCGCCTTCGCCCCAGGCGAACTGCAGGATGCACATGCCCGGCAGCTGGTACTTGCGGCGCAGCGCGATCACATCCGGCGTGATCACGCCGAGGTCCTCGGCGATGATCGGCAGCGGGCCCAGCGCCGCGGAAATGGCGGCAAACAACGCTTCGCCAGGAGCGCTGACCCACTGGCCGTGAATCGCAGTGGGCTCGCTGGCCGGGATTTCCCAGTGCGCGGCGAAGCCGCGGAAATGGTCGATACGCAGCATATCGACCATTTCAAAACTGCGGCGAATGCGTTCGAGCCACCAGGCGAAACCTTCCCTGGCGTGCGCATCCCAGCGGTACAGCGGATTTCCCCAGCGCTGGCCCGTCTCGCTGAAATAGTCGGGTGGCACGCCGGCGACGACACTGGGCCGGCCGTGCGCGTCGAGCAAGAACAGGTCCGGCCGCGACCAGACCTCGGCGCTGTGATGAGCGATGAAGATCGGCGCGTCGCCGACGATCTTGACGCCGCGCTCGTTGGCATAACGGCGCAATCGTGCCAGCTGGCTGAAGAAACGCCACTGGCAGAATTTCCAGAATGCGATCCGCTCGCCATGTTCGACGACGGCGGATTTCATGGCGCGCCGCTCGCGCCGTGCCAGCGGCGCCTCCCAGTCGCACCAGTCGCGTCCCGCGAACTGCTCGGCCAGCGTCATGAACAGGGCGTAGTCATCGAGCCAATTTGCATTCCGTGCACAGAAGCCGCTGAACTCGGCATGCTGCCGCAGGTCCGCAGTGCCGGCAAAGCGCTGCGCGGCGAGCGCCAATCGCTCCAGGCGGAACGGCACCACGGCGTCAAAATCCACCGGGCGCGCCGCGAAGCGCGCATCCGGCTGCAGCTCGGAATCGTTCAGCCATCCGCGTTGTGCCAGATCCGCCAGGTCAATCATCAGCACATTGCCGGCGAACGCCGAACTGCTCATGTACGGGGAGTTTCCCGGGCCGATGCCCCCGAGCGGCAGGATCTGCCACATGCTCTGGCCTGCCGCGACCAGCCAGTCGACGAAATGGTAGGCATCCGCGCCGAAGTCGCCCGAGCCGTGTGGACCCGGCAGGGATGTAATGTGCAGGAGAACCCCGCTGGCACGTGAAAAGCGCGTCATTTTCCTGGGTACTCTCGGCAGCAGGTCGGCTCGGCGATTAATGCTTTAAAGTTGGTAGTTAATCGGCCGTCAGCGGACATTCTAGCTGGGAGCCGGGGGCCGCCAACGGGCATGCATACGTATTCAACCCCATACTGGACGGCGGCGCGGGACTCGCCTGCGCTCCTGCTAGGATACCGGTGCCATGCAGGTAACACTCGACGGACAGCGAATCCTGGTGACCGGCGCCAATTCAGGGATTGGTGCGGCAGTCGCCCGTGAATTGGCCGCCGGCGGCGCCCGCGTTGCCGTTAATTACGTTGCGCACCCGGAAGCGACCGAAGCGCTGCTGGCTGAGTTGCGTGCGAGCGGCACGGATGCCATCGGCCTCCAGGCGGATGTCAGCGACGCGGCACAGGTAGCGGCCATGTACCTCGAACTGGATCGGTGTTGGGGCGGCATCGATACGCTCGTCAACAATGCCGGCATTGATGGTGCGCGCGCTCCGGCCTGGGAGGCGGATCCCGTTGCGTGGCAGCGGGTGCTGAGCGTAAACCTGTACGGCAGCTTCCTGTGTGCGCGCGGCGCGCTGCAGCGCATGGTGCCGCAGCGGAGCGGCGTGATCCTCAACATGTCGTCGGTCCACGAGCGCATCGCCTGGAGCGGTTTCAGCGCCTATGCGGCCAGCAAGGCGGGCCTGGGGATGCTGACCCAGACGCTGGCGCAGGAAGCGGCGCCATTTGGTGTCAGGGTATTGGGCCTGGCGCCGGGCGCAATTCGCACGCTCATCAACCAGAGCGTCTGGAGCAACCCGGAATCACTGCGCGATTTGCTCACCAAGATTCCGCTCGGCCGCATCGGGGAGCCGGTTGAAGTAGCGCGGCTCGCGACCTTCCTGGTATCCGGCATGGCCTCGTACATGAGCGGGAGTACGGTGTACTGCGACGGCGCCATGAGCGACTACCCCGAGTTCGCGCACGGCGGGTGACAGTCATGGCGCAGGTCCGCAGTCGTGAGTGAAAATCTGGCACCCGGAGGACCGGGGATCCCCGGCCGTTGGACTTCGGCCGCGAAGAGCGGCGTGGGCACCGCGCTGGGCGGGAGCCCCATCTGGTTCACGCTTTCGCACGGCATCATCAACGAGATCTACGCGCCGCGCATCGACGAGGCGGCTACGCGCGACGTGGGGTTCCTCATCGTGGGCCCCGACGGCTTCGTCGCCGAGATCAAGCGCCACGCCCGGCACCTGACCCGCTGCCCACATCCCGGCGTGCCTTACTACGCCGTCGGGAGCGAGTGCCTGCAGGGGCGGTTTCGCCTGCAGACCGAAATCATCACCGACGCCGATCGGCCGGTGCTGCTGGTGCGGCTGAAGTTCGCGGCGCTCAAGGGCGACGCGGAGGACTACCGGGTGTACGTGCTGCTGGCGCCGCACCTTGGCAATTACGGCGCCGGCAATACCGCCTGGCTCGGCGACTATCGCGGCAATCCGGGATTGTTTGCCGCGCGCGCTGATCGCGCGCTGTGCCTGATGTCCGCTGGCGGATTCGGCGCCCGCTCGGTTGGGTTCGTGGGCGTGTCGGACGGCTGGCAGGACCTGATGGCGCACGGCTCGCTCCAGTGGCCATACACGCGGGCCGAGAATGGCAATGTCGCGCTGGTCGGTGAACTGTCGCTCCACGACGGGGAAACCGTGCTGGCCATTGCCGTCGGGCGCGACGCAGAAGAGGCCGGGTACCAGGCACGCGCTTCGCTCGAGGAAGGTTTCCCGGTGCTGCTCAAGCGCTACGTGCAACCCTGGGAGCGCTGGCAGTCGCGCTGCGCCGCCGCGCCGCGCGGCGCGCTCTCGGCCGTCAGCACGGCCGTGATCAAGACCCATGAGTCGAAACTCATCCCCGGCGCGATGCTCGCGAGCCTGGCCGTGCCGTGGGGGTTTTCCAAGGGCGACGGCGACCTCGGCGGCTACCACCTGGTGTGGCCGCGCGACATGGTGCAGTCCGCGGGCGGCTTGCTGGCCGCCGGCGCCAAACCCGATGCGCGCGAGGCGCTGGTATACCTTGCGACCACGCAGCACGCCGACGGGCATTGGCCGCAGAACATGTGGGTCGACGGCAAGGCCTATTGGCAGGGTCTGCAGATGGACGAGACGGCATTGCCGATCCTGCTGTTGGATCTCGCTGCACGCGAAGGCGCGCTGCTGCCCGAGGACCTGGCGACGCAGCGCTTCTGGCCGATGGTGCGCGCGGCCGCGGCGTTCCTGGTGTGCAACGGCGCGGTGACGCCGCAGGATCGCTGGGAAGAAGACGGTGGTTACACACCTTATACGCTCGCAGCGGAAATCGCTGCGCTGCTGGTCGCGGCCGAGTACGCGCAGAAGGCTGGCGAGCCGGAACTGGCGCCGTATTTGCGCGACACCGCCGACAGCTGGAATGCGCAGATCGAACGCTGGCTGTACGTGACCGATACCCCGCTGGCCCGCAAGTGCGGCGTCGATGGCTATTACGTGCGTATCGCCGAGGGTGACAGTAATGATGCCGATGAGCTCATCGACATCAGGAATCGCCCGGAAGGCGAGACGCGGCGTCGCGCCGATGAGATCGTCGCCACCGACGCGCTCGCACTGGTGCGCTTCGGCCTGCGCGCCGCCGCCGACCCGCGCATCCTCAATACCCTCAAAGTCATCGATGCCGAGCTCAAGGTACAGCTGCCCTGCGGCCCGGCCTGGCATCGCTATACCGCGGACGGTTACGGCGAGCACGCTGACGGTTCACCCTTCAATGGCACCGGCATCGGACGGCTGTGGCCACTGCTGAGCGGCGAGCGCGCCCACTACGAACTGGCGCGCGGCGACCGCGCTGCGGCGGCGGTGCTGCAACGGAGCTTTGAAGCCATGGCGGGGCCGGGCGGCCTGCTCCCTGAGCAGAGCTGGGACACTGCCGACATTCCCGGACACGAACTGTTTTTCGGCCAACCCGCGGGTTCGGCCATGCCACTGGTTTGGGCGCACGCCGAGTATCTCAAGCTGGTGCGCTCGCTCGGCGATGGGCGCGTGTTCGATATGCCGCCGCAGGCCTGGCAGCGCTACGCCGTACAGCAGACCGGATCGAAATTGCGCGGCTGGCGCTTCAACCAGAAGCTGCGTGAGCTGCCCGCCGGTTGTACGCTGCGCGTCGAACTGCTTGCGCCAGCGCGCATCCGCTGGACGGTCGATGGATGGCATAGCAGCCAGGACAGCGACACCCGCCCGAGTGGCCTGGGCACGCATTTTTTCGATGTGCCCACCGCGGCGCTGCCCGCCGGCGCGCGCGTGACCTTCACGCCCTATTGGACCGACGCGGCGCGCTGGGAAGGCGTGGACTTCCTGGTGGCGGTGGTTTGATCTTCCCGCGGCGACAAGGATAATCTGCAACGCCATGAGTGAAGAATTTGAAGTTCACGGCCAGCATGACCACGCGGTGGAGCACGCTGCGCACGAAAATTCGCTGGGCCGTTGGGTGGCCATGTTCACCGCGGTGCTCGCCACCATCGGCGCGATCATCGCCTACCAGAACGCCGGCAGCGAATCGCTCGGACTCGAGCTCAAGAACGAGGCGATCCTGAAGAAGTCCGAAGCCTCGGATCAATGGGCCTACTACCAGGCCAAGGGTATCAAGCAAGTCATCATCGAGCATGCGGCCGGCGCCTCTGGAGCTGAGCGCGCCGCCCTGGCCGCCGAAGCCCGGCGCTACGCTGATGAGAAGGCCGACATCCAGAAAGCGGCCAGAACGTTCGACGACGAAGCCAGGGCTGCGGACGCCGCAAGCGCACGGGCATTCAAACCACACCATCACCTGGCGCAGGCCCTTGCGCTCGTACAGGTGGCCATCGCGCTGGCCGCGCTCACCGTGCTGACGCGCCAGCGCTGGTTGCTGGTGATTTCCGGCCTGAGTGCGCTCACTGGCGTGGGGTTCTGGATAGCAGCCTGGTACTGAGGCCATCAATTGCTGCGCGAGCCGGAGTGGTTGCCGGCCTTGCTGCGTGCTCACTTGCTGTCGGCGCGCAGGAATCAGGATGTGGCGGCCCCGGCCTTAACAGCGGCACCTACACACTGCCCGTTAGTAGTATCGCGCGGACCTTCCGTCTCTACGTGCCGCCCAGCTACAAGCGCGATGCGCCAGCGCGCCTGGTCGTCGTATTTCACGGCTGGGGGGGCGATGAGGGCGAGTTCATGGACGACCCCAACGTCATCAACGAGGCCCGGAGGCGCGGTTACGTCCTGGTGGGGCCGCGCGGCCTGGGTTCCGGCGCTCCGGACTACAGCCGGAATTCCTGGACCTTTCCCGGCTCCGCAACCGGTCTCGACGGCGATGGCGTCAACCCCGCATCCGCCGGTGATACCGCTACGACCTGCAATCCCGTCACGACGCCTGACTACACGTTTCCATCCTGTAAGTCCGGCATCGCGCGCAACACGTGTTCGTGGACGCAATGCCAGGACGACGACGTTGCCTTCACGCTGGCGCTGGTGCGCCACCTCAAGGCCAGGCTGTGCATCGACCCGACGCATATATACGCCGCCGGCGGCTCGACCGGCGGGATGTTCACCTGGGAGTTAGGACAGAACCCGTCAAGTGCACCGACCTTCCGCGCCATCGCGGCCCTGATCGGACTGCCGCACCGTGGCTATCTCGCCGGTCCGGGCAGGAAGGGCGGCCGGCGGGCGATCCTGATCACCGGGACCAGTGACCCGATCGTTCCGCCAGGCGCCTGGGACGACGCGGCGTATACGACGAGTTCGAATGACGGCGAGCGTTACTACTACACCGGCGCGACGGCCATCGTGAAATCCTGGTCCGTCGCCGCGGGTTGCGCCGCGGCCAACAAGGAAGTGCCGTTCGGGCGCGCCGGGAGTCCTGCCGATTGCCGGAGCTACTGCCCCGTGAAAGGCGCGCGCTGGCCCGCGGTGCTCGATTGCCGCGCGAACATGGGCCACGACTATGCATTTGCGTGGTCGTGGAAGCTGATCCTGGATTTCTTCGATCGATCCTGAGCGCGCCGGCGCTCCACTCAACCTGCCGCGAGCGGCAGCGCGATCAATGACTCGACGATGTTCCGCAACAGTTCCCGCAGCGGCTCCGCGCGTTGCGCGTCGTAAGCTGTGCCCGACTCGTCCATGTAGCTGGATTGCGCCAGTTCGATCTGCAAGGCGTGCACGCTGCGCGCCGGCTCACCGTAGTGGCGCGTGATATGCCCGCCCTTGAAACGGCCGTCGAACACATGCGACCAGCGCGGTGCGGCGGCAAGCACCTGCCCCAGCGTCTCGTTGACCCGGCCGGAGCAGGAACGGCCGTCGTACGTGCCGACGTTGATGTCCGGCAAGCGGTCGGCGAACAGCCGCGGCACGACACTGCGGATCGAATGTGCGTCGAGCAACACGGCATAGCCGAAGCGCGCGCGCGTCGCCTCTAGCCGGGCGCGCAACGCGGCGTGGTAGGGCTCCCAGTACTGTGCCCGGCGCCGCGCGATCTCGGCAGCGGTGAGCGACCCGCGGCCATCGAGGTAGAGTGGCTCGCCGGCAAAGCTTTGCGTCGGGCACAGGCCGGTTTGCGGCGCGGCGCTGTAGAGCGCCGCGTCGTCGGGCGGCCGGTTCAGGTCGATCAGGTAGCGCGAGTGGCTCGCGACGATCATGGTTGCGCCCAATGCGGGCGCGAAGTCGTAGAGCTCGGCCACATGCCAGTCGGTATCCGGCATCGCGAGCGCGCGCGGCGTGAGCTGCGGGACAAGCTCCGGCGGCAATCCCGTGCCGGCATGGGGCACGCTGATGATCAGCGGCGTGGTGCCCATTACGAGCGTGTGGGTCACCGCGCGAACAGGCGCGACGCGACGTGTTCGCGCAGTGCGCCGCCGGTGATGAGGGTACGCGCGGCGGCAATGTCCGGCGCAAAGTAACGGTCGCGCTTGAGCACGGGCACGTTCCGGCGCAGCAACCGGTGCACCGCTTCCAGTGCAGCTGAACTGCGCAGCGGGCGATGGAAATCCAGGCCCTGCGCCGCGGCCAGCAATTCGATGGCGATGATGCCCGCTGCGTTGCCGGCCATCGCCAACAGGCGCCGCGCCGCATAGGTGGCCATCGACACGTGGTCCTCCTGGTTGGCCGAGGTCGGAATGCTGTCGACGCTGGCCGGATGCGCCAGCGACTTGTTTTCCGAAGCCAGCGCCGCGGCGGTGACCTGCGCCACCATGAACCCGGAATTCACGCCGCTGTTGGCGACCAGGTAGGCGGGCAGGCCGCTCATCTTGGTGTCAACCAGCAGCGCGATGCGGCGTTCGGCAATCGAACCGACTTCGGCGATCGCCAGGGCGAGCTGGTCGGCCGCGAAGGCCACGGGTTCGGCGTGAAAGTTGCCCCCGGACAGCACCTCGTCGTCGCGCGCAAATACCAGCGGGTTGTCCGTGACGGCGTTCGCTTCGCGTAGCAGCGTGGCGCCGGCCGCGCGCAGCAGATCGAGGCAGGCGCCCATGACCTGCGGCTGGCAGCGGAGCGAATAGGGATCCTGCACGCGCGAGCAGTCCACGTGCGAGGCGCGGATGCGGCTGCCGCGCAGGAGGGAGCGCAGTTGCGCGGCCACCTCGATCTGGCCGGGCTGGCGCCGCACGGCATGGATGCGTGCATCGAAGGGCGCGTCGCTCCCTTTCATGGCATCAACCGACATGGCGCCGGTGAGCAGGGCGCCGGCAAAGACATTTTCGATGGCGAACAGCCCCGCGAGCGCGAGCGCCGTGGAGACTTGGGTGCCGTTGAGCAGCGCCAGGCCTTCCTTGGCCGCGAGCCTGAGGGGCTGGAGTCCCGCGATTTCCAGTCCGCGGCGCGCGCCCAACACGCGACCCTCGTGCCGTACTTCGCCCACGCCCAGCAGTACCGCCGACAGATGCGCCAGCGGCGCCAGGTCGCCGGAAGCACCCACCGAGCCCTGGCCCGGAATCACCGGATAGACGTGTGCACGCAGCAGTGCCTGCAGCGCCCGCAGCGTCTGCGGCCGCACGCCGGAATAGCCCTGCGCAAGGCTGGCGATCTTCAGCACCAGGATCAAGCGCACGACATCATCGGGCAGTGGTTCGCCGGTGCCGGCGGCGTGTGAGAGCACCAGATTGTGTTGCAGCTGCGCGAGGTCGGCCGCCGAGATCCGCTCACTGGCGAGCGAACCGAAGCCCGTGTTGACGCCGTAGGCGGTTTCGCCGCGCGCGATCAGGCCCTCGATCACCGCGCGCGAGCGGCGTACGCGGCCAAGGTCAGCGCTGGAGAGGTTCATGCTGGTGGTGTCGCGATACGCGGCGCGCAACGCTTCGAGCGTCAGTGCGCCGGCGCGCAGCGCGGATACGCGGCCGCGTGGCGCGCTCATGGCGCCGCCTTGCCGGTGAGCATCGGCAGGTTCAGCGAGTGCTCGCGCGCGCACTGCAGTGCGATGTCGTACCCGGCGTCGGCGTGCCGCATGACGCCGGTCCCCGGGTCGTTCCACAGCACCCGCTCGATGCGCCGCGCCGCGGCCGGCGTGCCGTCGCAGACGATGACCACGCCGGCGTGCTGGGAATAACCCATGCCGACACCACCCCCGTGATGTATGGAGACCCAGGTCGCGCCGCTCGCGGTATTGAGCAAGGCGTTGAGCAGCGGCCAGTCCGACACCGCGTCTGACCCGTCGCGCATGGCCTCGGTTTCGCGGTTCGGGCTGGCGACCGAGCCTGAGTCGAGGTGATCGCGGCCGATGACGATGGGGCCGGCGAGTTCGCCCGAAGCGACCATTTCGTTGAAGGCGAGGCCCAGCCTGTGCCGGTCGCCCAGGCCCACCCAGCATATCCGAGCGGGCAGACCCTGGAACTGAATGCGCTCCGCGGCCATGTCGAGCCAGCGGTGCAGGTGCAGATCACCAGGGATCAGCTCGCGGACCTTCGCGTCGGTCTTCGCGATGTCGGCCGGGTCGCCGCAGAGCGCCACCCAGCGGAACGGACCGATGCCGCGGCAGAATAGTGGCCGCACGTACTCGGGCACGAACCCGGGAATGTCGAAAGCGTCCTGCACGCCCTGGCCGAGCGCGACCTGGCGGATATTGTTGCCGTAGTCGAAAGTCGGAATCCCCATGTGCTTGAATTCCAGCATCGCCCGCACGTGCACCGCCATCGATTCGCTGGCCGCCGCGCTCACGCGCTTCGGGTCGCTGTGCTGCAACTCTTCCCATTGCGGCACCGTCCAGCCTGCGGGCAAGTAGCCGTGCACGGGATCGTGTGCCGAAGTCTGGTCCGTGACGGCGTCGGGACGCACGCCGCGCCGCAGCAGTTCCGGCAGCACTTCCGCGGCATTGCCGCACAGGCCGATCGAGACCGCTTCGCCGCGGGCTGTGGCGGCGGCGATCATCGCCAGTGCTTCATCGAGCGAGGCGGCCTGCCGGTCGAGATAGCGGGTGTTCAGGCGCATGTCGATGCTGGACTGCCGGCACTCGATCGCCAGCATCGAAGCTCCGGCCATGGTCGCGGCGAGCGGTTGCGCGCCGCCCATGCCGCCGAGCCCGGCGGTCAGGACCCAGCGTCCCGCGAGCTTGCCGCCAAAATGTTTGCGCCCCATCTCCACGAAGGTTTCATAGGTGCCCTGGACGATGCCCTGCGAGCCGATGTAGATCCACGAGCCGGCGGTCATCTGCCCGTACATCATCAGCCCACGGCGATCGAGCTCGTTGAAATGTTCCCAGGTCGCCCAGTGGGGCACCAGGTTCGAATTGGCGATGAGCACGCGTGGCGCATCGGCGTGCGTGCGGAATACGCCCACCGGCTTGCCCGACTGGATCAGCAGCGTTTCATCATCGCCGAGCTTGCGCAGCGTCGCGACGATGGCATCGAAGCACGCCCAGTTGCGTGCCGCCTTGCCGATGCCGCCGTAGACCACAAGATCGCCCGGCCGCTCGGCGACCTCCGGGTCGAGGTTGTTCATCAGCATGCGCAGTGGCGCTTCGGTCAGCCAGGAGCGCGCGCTCAGGGTATTGCCGCGCGGCGCGCGGATCACACGGACTTCATTCTTTTCTTTAGTCATGGTTCTTTCCAGTCTGGATATGCGTGCGCAGCCGCTGCAGCGTCTCGCGGTACTGCGCCTCGATCTGTGCTTCCCCGGGATGCCTGCCGTCGCGGATGACCCAGCGACCGCCAATCATCACCTGCCGCGCACACGGCGCGGCAGTATCGAATACCAAAGCGCTCAGATAATCTTCGCTCGCCTGCAAATCCCAGTCGCCTTCGCCCGCGTCGTAGGTGACGAAATCGGCACGCGCCTTTGCGCCGATCGCGCGCCGCCCGCCGTGCAATGCGATCCGGAACAACCGATCCGCCACCGCGGGATCGTTGGCGCTGCTGAGCACGTTGCGCCGGCCACGCGCCAGACGTTGTGACCACTCGAGCGCACGCAGTTCGTTGGGCGCGTTGCGGCCGATGTTGCTGTCGGACCCGATGGCCATGGCGCCGCCGGCGTCAAGGAATGCGCCGAGCGGCGGACAGCCGTCGCCCAGGTCGGCCTCGGTCGTGGGACACAGCACCAGCGTCGCCTGTGCTGTGCGCAGCTGGCTCAATTCGGCCTCGGTGGCGTGCGTCGCATGCACCAGCGCCCATTGCGGGGAGAGCAGGCCGCGCGCGGCCAGCAGCGCTACGGGCGTCGCACCGTGCTGGCGCAGACACCCGGCGACTTCGGCAGGCTGCTCTGCCACATGAATATGAATGCAACGGCACTGCGGGTCGGCGTGGAGTCCCTGGTGTACGCGGGCGATGGTGTCGATGTCCACGGCGCGCAGGCTGTGGAAGGCGATGCCCAGCCCCACATCGCCGCCGGCCGGATAACGCCGGCGCAGTTCCTGCCAGTCCTCGAGGAACAGCGTGGTGTCACGGACGAAGGGGAGTTGGCCGGGCCACGGCGGCGCGCCGCCGAAATCAGCGTGCTGATACAACGTGGGCAGGAGCGTGAGGCCCATGCCGGTGCGCCGTGCCGCGGCAGCGACGGCCTGGTCGGCATCGAGCGAACGCCGCTCGCCCAGGCGGTGCAGATACAGGAACTCGGCAACCGAGGTGTAGCCTCCCCGGAGCAACTCCAGATAGCAGCGCGCCGTGATCGCTTCAAGATCCTCGCGGCTGAGGCGGCCCGCCAGCGCATACATGGTCTCGCGCCAGCTCCAGAAGTCGTCGCGTGTTCCGGCGGCACGCTGCGTCCAGGCGCCGAGCGCGCGCTGGAAGGCGTGACAATGCGCGTCGACCAGGCCCGGCACGGTGAGGCCGCGGACAGGAGCTGTGGCGGGGCCGGGACCGGTCGCCACGTCCACGGTGTTGCCGTCGCCGCCGATGCGGACCGTGGCATTGCGCAGCCAGCGGCCGTCCAGCCACAGGTTGGCGTAGGTGACCGCCTGCTGCGCCGTGCCTGCTTCCTGCTGCATTGGCAACATGTTAGCACCCGCATGGCGCCGGCGGAGCAGGGCGGGTAATCTCGCATTCATGCCCGCGCCAGCACCCACCCGGATCATTGCCAACGGCCGGGTCTGGACTGGCGCCGCCGGCCCTGTCGCGGCTCTGGCCATTGCCGAGCAGCACGGGCGCATCGTAGCCGTCGGCGCACTGCAGGATATTCAAAGTCGGTATCCGCAGGCCATTGTCCTTGACGCCGGTGGCCGGCTCGTGACGCCCGGACTCATCGACTGCCACACCCATATCGTGCACGCCGGGAACCGCGCCCCGGAAATCGAACGCCGCCTGGCCGGCGAGAGCTACCAGAGCATCGCGCACTCCGGTGGCGGGATCCTCTCTACGGTGAAAGCGACGCGCGTGGCGAGTCTGCAGGAGCTGATTGACGGCGCCCTGCCGCGCGTCGATGCCCTGCTGGCCGAGGGCGTGACCACGCTCGAGATCAAGTCTGGCTACGGCCTGGATCTGGATACCGAGCTGCGCATGTTGCAGGCCGCGCGCGCAATCGGCACTGTCCGGCCGCTCAGCGTCGCGACCACGTACCTGGGTGCGCACGCGGTGCCGCCCGAATACGCTGACGATCCGGCCACGTACGTCCTGCGACTGTGCACCGAATTCATTCCCGCAGTGGCCGCCAGCGGCCTGGCGGACGCCTTTGACGCCTACTGCGAAACGGTGGCGTTCACGCCGCCGGCTGTGACGCGAATCTTTCAGGTTGCAGCCGTGCACGGCCTGCGCGTGAAACTCCATGCGGACCAACTGTCCAACATGCATGGCGCGTTCCTGGCGGCGCGGGCACAGGCGCTGTCGGCCGACCACCTCGAATACACCGATGAGGGCGGTGTGGAGGCGATGGCCATCATGGGCACCGTCGCTGTGCTGCTGCCCGGCGCGTTCTACTTCATGCGCGAACAGCAGCGCCCGCCCGTCGCATTGCTGCGCCGCGCTGGCGTGCCGATGGCGGTGGCGACCGACTGCAACCCGGGCACTTCGCCGCTCACTTCGATACTCATGGCCATGAACCTGGCCGCCGTGGAGTTCGGACTCAGTACGGAGGAATGCCTTGCCGGAGTGACGCGCGTCGCGGCACGCGCGCTCGGCCTGCAGGCGACCAGCGGCACGATCGAGCCCGGCCAGTGGTGTGACCTCGCTATCTGGAACGTGGCTCAGCCCGCGGAGCTCGTCTACAACCTCGGCGCTCGGCCGTTGCACAGCCGGCTCTGGCACGGCCAGCCCGATCCATGAACGATGCCGTGGCGGCGCCGGAACGGCGCATCGCGCATCTGGACATGGATGCGTTCTATGCCTCGGTGGAGCTGCTGCGTTATCCGCAGCTCAAGGGCCAGCCGGTCGTGATCGGCGGACGCCGGCGCTCTGGCGGTGAATCGAACGCCACTGAGTTTGCGCGCCTGGAGGCTTACCAGGGGCGCGGCGTCGTCACCACCGCCACCTACGCAGCGCGCGAATTTGGCGTGCATTCGGGCATGGGCCTGATGCAGGCGGCCCGCCTGTGCCCACGAGCAGTGCTGCTGCCCGCCGACTTCGAGGAGTACCGGCGCTATTCGCGCCTGTTCAAGGCGACCATCACCGCGATCGCGCCGCGCATGGAGGATCGGGGGATCGACGAGGTGTACATCGATTTCGACGCGGTCGCGGGCGGCGCCGAGCAGGGCGGACGGCCGCTGGCGCTGCGCATCCAGCAGGCGATTCACGCCGCTACCGGGCTCAGCTGCTCGATCGGTGTGGCGCCAAACAAGCTGCTCGCGAAACTCGCCAGCGAATTCGACAAGCCCGCCGGCGTCACCGTGCTGCATGCAGCTGATCTCGCCGGGCGAATCTGGCCCTTGCCTTGCCGCAAGATCAACGGCGTCGGGCCGAAGGCGAGCACGCGCCTCGAGCAGCTGGGCGTACACACCATCGGTGAGCTGGCGCGTTGCGAACCGGGCTGGTTGATCGAGCAGTTCGGCCGCCATCACGGGCACTGGCTGCACGAAGTGTCCTGGGGACGCGATGCGCGCGAACTCACCACCCACAGCGAGCCGGTGTCGATGAGCTGCGAGACCACCTTCGAGCGCGATCTGCACGCGGTGAGCGATCGCCCCGAATTGAGCGCAGTGTTCACTTCGTTGTGCGAGCGCCTGGCGGCCGATCTTGCCCGGCATGGGTATGCCGGCCGCACGATCGGCGTCAAGTTGCGCTATGACAATTTCCGCTCGGTGACCCGCGCGCAGACCCTCGAATACCACACTGCCGACGCCGCGGTAATCCGCCGCACGGCCGGCCAGTGCCTGAAGCGCGCGCCGCTCGAGCGCCGGCTGCGCCTGCTCGGCGTACGTGTCGGGGGGCTCGTAACCGCCGACGCAGTACGCCTGCCGGCCGAGGTCAAGACTCTGGAGCTGTTCTGATCGCCTTCGGTTTCGATCGGTTATCATGGCGGCCATGAGCAACCAGACCTTGCACGAAGCACTGGCCCACCTGCACGCCGAACTCCAGGGGAAGCCGCAGCTGGACGAAGAATCGCGCCAGCTGCTGGCCGAAATCGCCGCCGACATCGGCCGGGTGCGCGGCGGCAGCGGCGATACCGCGCATGCTTCGCGGCTCGAATCCCTGGCCGTGCGTTTCGGAGCCGAGCATCCCGAGCTGGCTGCGCGACTGCGCGGCATCGCCGACGCGCTCTGGCGCGTAGGGGTCTAGCCTTACCTGCTGGCGATGACCTCGAGCGCCGGATCGACCTGCGCGGCCCAGGCGATCAGCCCGCCTTCGAGATCGGCGACATCCTGAAACCCGTCGCCCGAGGCGATGGCGGCAGCGGTCTGGCTGCGGACGCCACTGCGGCAGACGAACACCACCGGCGCCCGCCGTGGAATTTCCGCCAGTCGCCGCGCCAGTTCGCCCAGGGGAATGTTCAGCGCGCCCGCCAGATGCCCGGCAGCGAACTCGTGCGGCTCGCGCACGTCCACAACGCTCACCAGCGCATCGCCGCCCGCGCCGAGTGCGCCGCCCGCGCCGTCCGCGCCGAGTGCGCCGCGTGCGATGAGCGCGCGCAACTGCTGCGGGTTGACGCGCTCGGTGCCGCTCGCGATGGCGCCGCCGCAGGTCGCGGCACTGTCGGCCAGCGTCCGGATGGTCGGCCGAGCGCCGCACACGGCGCAGTCCACGCGGCGCGTGAAGCGGAATTCGCGCCATTGCATGGCGAGTGCGTCGAAGGTCAGCAGCCGCCCGGCCAGCGGCGTGCCGATTCCGAGCAGCAGCTTGATGACCTCCGTCGCCTGCAGCGCGCCGAGCACGCCGGGCAGGACACCGAGCACGCCCGCAGTCGCGCAATTGGGCGCAGCGGCTGCGGCCGATTCCGGGAACAGGCAGCGGTAGCAGGGGCCACCGCCCGGCACGTAGGTCATCGCCTGGCCCTCGAAGCGATGGATTGCTGCCGACACCAGCGGACGCTGCAACAGCACGCACGCGTCGTTGACCAGGTAGCGCGTGGCGAGGCGATCGCTCCCGTCGAGCACGCAGTCATACTGGCGCAGCAGTTCGAGGGCGTTGCCGGCGACCAGCTCCACGTCGTGTGCAACGACATTGATCTCCGGGTTGAGCGCGCGCAATCGCGCCTGCGCCGTCAGCGCCTTGCTGGCGCCGACCTGCGTTGCGTCGAAGAGCAGCTGGCGCTGCAGGTTGGACAGGTCGATGCGGTCGTGATCGATGACGCCAAGCGTGCCGACGCCCGCGGCCGCAAGGTACAGGCTCGAGGGCGAACCAAGGCCGCCGGCGCCCACGACCGCCACCCGCGCGGCCTGCAGTTTCTCCTGACCGGCAACGCCGATCTCCGGCAGCAGCAGGTGACGGCTGTAGCGTTCACGCTCGGATGCGCTGAGGGTCATGAGACCGCCTATCCGCCGCTGAGCGCGCAGATCAGGTGTATCTCGTCGCCGGCCGCAACCGCCTCATCCAGTGCATTCACTTCACGCTGGTTGATGAAAACACGGATGTGCGGGCGGATGTGGTCCTGCTCGTCGATCATGCGGAAGCGCATGCCAGGATGTGCGCGTTCGAGGTCATCGAGGAGCGCGGCGACGGTTGCGCCGCTGGCGCTCACCTGGGTTGCGCCGGCGGTGTAGTCGCGTAGCGGCGATGGGATCCTGACGGTGTTCACGCGCGCAGCCATGCTCAGCAAGCATGTGAAACGGAATAGATCTCGGGCAGGTGTCGCGCAAGGCAACGCCACGATCCGCCCTCGTCGCTGCTCGCCCAGACCTCGCCCTGCGTCGTGCCAAAATACAGGCCGAGGCGGGCGGCCTGGTCCGCGCACATGGCCTGACGCAGCACGGTGAACCACGCTTGCGCGCGCGGCAGCCCGCGATCCTGCCGCTGCCAGCTGCGGCCGGCATTGCGGCTCACGTAAACGGCGGGCTTGCCGCCGAGCGCCGTGCGCGGCCACACTTTCGAGCCATCCATCGGCAAGACCCAGACCGTATCCGGATCCCGCGGATGAGCAACGATTGGAAATCCAATGTCGCCGATGCGCCTGGGCATGCGCTCGCCGATGCGCACCCAGCGCCGGGCGGGGCGATCGAGTCGATAGCTGCCGCAGTGATTCTGCTGGTAGAGCCGGTCTGGCTGCAGCGGGTGCTGGATCAGGCAATGCGGATCGTGTCCATACGCAACGTTGGGATCGGGCAGGAAATCGGCCGCGACGCCTTCGTTGAGCGGTGCCCAGTCTGCGCCCCGGTCGGTGGATTCGAACACTCCGCCGATCGAGATCGCCAGGTACAGGTGCCGTGCATCGCGCGGATCGACGCGAATTGAATGCAACAGTTCACCGTCGGGCGTTCGAAGTCCGGCAGCCCATTTGCTGTACATGGCGTGATCGTTGAAGCCAGTGACCGGTTCCCAGCGCTGGCCGTGATCGCCAGAGCGAAACAGGCCTGCCGGCGAGGTGCCCGCGTACCACACCCCAGGTTCTGATTCGTGGCCGGGTGTGAGCCAGAACACGCGTTCGACGGCGCGCGGCTTTTCGCTCTCGTCAGCCTTGCGGAACGCCGGTGGCGCCGCCGCTTCCTGCCAGCTGCGCCCACGATCGCCCGAGGTATAGACGGTGGGCCCGAGGTGCCCGGTTTTCGCAGCCAGCGCCAGCCGGCGCGGCTCGCGCGGATCCTGGACCACGTGGTGAATGATGTGACCGAGGAATTGCGGACCTGCGAGCTTCCATACCCGCCGCCGCACGTCGGGGCGCAGTGCAAAGACCCCCTTGCGGGTACCGATCCACAGGGTGCTGGCCATAGATGTCGAAGAATCCGCGCCGGGTGCGGCGCTGTCAAGCTGCCGGCTGGAACTGCAGGGCAGCGAGGCGCGCATACAGGCCGTCAGCTTGTATCAGTTCGGCATGGCTCCCCTGGGCGACGATGCGCCCCTGGTCCATCACCACGATGCGCCGCAGGCGCTGGATCGTCGCCAGCCGGTGGGCGATCACCAGCGTGGTGCGCGCGCGATCGCCGCGGCCGGCCATGAGGTTGGCAAGACCCTGCTGCACGAGCCGTTCATTCTCGGCATCGAGCGCGCTGGTGGCTTCATCGAGCAGCAGCACCGGTGCGTCGCGCAGCATGGCGCGCGCGATCGCCAGCCGCTGGCGCTGACCGCCGGAGAGCGTTATGCCGCGCTCGCCTACCAGGGCCTCATAGCCCTGCGGGAGCAGGCGCACGAATTCATCCGCCGCCGCGGCCACCGCCGCGGCGCGCACTTCGGCGTCGCAGGCGGCGGGCCGGCCGTAGCGGATGTTGTCGGCGATGGTGCCGGCGAAGATCACCGGCTCCTGCGATACCACCGCGATCTGCGCGCGCAGTTCGGCCGGATCGAGCTGCGCGATATCGCAACCGTCGAGCAGGATCCGTCCCGCGCCCGGATCGAAAAACCGCAACAGCAACTGGAACACGGTGGACTTGCCGGCGCCCGACGGTCCGACCAGGGCCACGGCCTCCCCCGGTGCGACCACCAGGTTGAATTCCGCCAGCGCCGCATGTTCGGGGCGCGTCGGATAGGCAAAGCGCACGCCGGAAAACTCCAGGCGGCCCTGCACCGGCAGTGCCAGCCGGACCGGCAGTTCGGGCGCGCGGATGACCGGCGGCGTAGCGAGAATTTCCATGAGTCGCTCGGTAGCACCGGCGGCCCGCTGCACTTCGCCCCACAGCTCGCTGAGCGCACCCACGGAACTGGCCAGGATTACCGCGTACAGCACGAACTGGCCGAGCTGGCCGGGGCTCATGCGCGCGGCCAGCACGTCGATCGCGCCGATCCACAGCACGCCGACGATGCTGGCGCCGACCAGCATGAACACGGCCGCAGTCATTGCGGCGCGAAAGCGCGTGCGGCGGATCCCGGTCGCAAAGGCCAGTTCGGTGGCGCTGTCGAAGCGTTGCCGGTCGACCGGTTCGTGCGTGTAAGCCTGCACGGTGGGCATGGCGTTGAGCACTTCGCTCGCCAGCGCCGAAGTATCGGCGATGCGATCCTGCGCCGCGCGCGACAGACCGCGCACGCGCCGACCCATGATAATGATCGCCACCAGCACCAGCGGTACGCTGAGGAACGCCAGTGCCGTGAGCTTCGGGCTGGTGACGGCCATCATCACCAGCGCGCCGATTGCCATGACCAGGCTTCGCAGTGCGAACGACGCGGACGAACCGACCACGGTCTGTACCAGCGTCGTGTCCGCGGTCAGGCGCGAGAGCAGTTCGCCGGTGCGCACCCGCTCGAAAAACTCCGACGACAGCGCCAGCACGTGACTGAAGACGCGGTTGCGCACGTCGGCGACGACGCGCTCGCCGATCCAGGTCACCAGGTAGTAGCGGCTCGCGGACGCGAGGCCCATGATCACGGTGACGGCGAGGAGTCCGAGGAAATAGCGGCCGACGTGCGCGGACTGGCCGGCACTGAAGCCGTGGTCGATGACCTGGCGCGCAGCCACCGGCAGCAGGAGCGACGCACCCGCAGCCACGGCCAGCGCCAGCAACGCCAGCAAGATCAGTCCGCGGTGCGGACGTACGAACGGCGCGAGTGCCGCGAGCGGCGCCAGCCGCCGCGCCGCCGGCCTAGATTCCGCGGTATTCGCAGCCACTGGTGCAGGTCTCGTGGATGACGATGCGCGACAAGCCGGGGAGCCGGGGCTGGAGCCGTCGCCACACCCAGATTGCCAGCATTTCGCTGGTCGGGTTCTCGAGACCGGCAATATCGTTCAGGTAGCGATGGTCGAGCTCTTCATGTACGTCGCGCATCGCGGCGCTGAGGTCGGCGAAATCCTGCACCCAGCCCGCCGTAGCCTGAACCTCGCCGCCGACGTATACGCCGATGACAAACGAGTGGCCGTGCAGGCGGGCGCACTTGTGTTCGGGCGGCACCCGGGGCAGGCGGTGGGCCGCCTCGATACGAAACTCCTTGAAGATCTCCATTGCGCTATTCTATGGCCTCAGGCTCGAATATCCCCGAGGAGTTTCCATGACTATTTCCATGTACCAGGCTTCCGCCCCCGTATTCGACAAGATGCTGGGCAATCTGTCCGCGATCCTGACCAAAGCCGCCACCTGGGCTGAAGAACGCAAGATTGATCCGGCGGTGCTGCTGGGTGCCCGGCTGGCGCCCGACATGTTCACGTTGACCCGCCAGCTGCAGATCGCCTGCGATTTTGCCAAGGGCACCTGCGCCCGCCTGGCCGGTGTCGAGCCGCCGAAGTACGAGGACAACGAAGCGAGCTTTGCCGACTTCCAGGCGCGCATCACCAGGACCCGGGAATTCATTGCTACGCTCAAGGCTGCGCAGATCGACGGATCCGAGGACCGGCAGATCAACATCAAAGCCGGCCAGCGCGAAATGTCATTCAAAGGGCAGGCTTATCTCACCGGCTACGCGCTGCCGAATTTCTATTTTCACTACACCACGGCGTACGCGATTCTGCGGCACAATGGCCTGGGCCTCTCCAAGGGCGACTTTATCGGCTAGTTGCCGGGCACGGATGCCGGCACTGCCCGCGCGGCGTCGACCCGGAAGCGCAGTTGCGCGGCCTGTGCGGCGTCTACGGCGCCGATGAGGGCATCCAACGTGGCGGATTCGCCCGGCGGCAACTTCAGGGGTAACGCTCGCCGCTGACCCTGTTGCAGGATTTGGCCCAGGCCGTCGACGTACACCGGTGTGATTTCGATGCTGTCGATAGCCACGGTGGCGCGATTTTGTACCACGACATATACGTGGCCGCCGGCGTCGAGCTGCGTGCCTGTGGCGACGTAGTTGCCTGGGTTCTGCTGCAGATCGAGCGCCGCATATTCGCCGGCGGCAAGCTGGCCGAGCTCCCCGCCGGTGCCGGCGGCGGCCTTGAGATACTGCAGGGCCGTCGCCCGATCACCGCCCTCGTTTGCCATATGGCCCAGATAGTAGGCGGCTGGGGCCGTGGGCAGCAGTTCGGCGCTTCTTGTCAGCCACTCGCGGGCACCGGCCTTGTCGCCGAGCTTGTAGCGAGCGATGCCACCGCCCAGATAGGAGCCAAAATAGTCGGGGCTGAGCGCGATCGCATGTTCGTAATAGGGCAGGGCTTCCTTCGGTTTCTTTTCAGCCATCGCAATGTCGCCCTGCAGTTGCGGGAAACGGCCCTCGCTTGGCAGCAGGGCCGTGGCCTCGGCGGCCAGCTTGCGCGCTGCCGCGTAGTCTTTCTTTTTCGCGGCCGCCAGGGCGGCGTCGTGCTTGTCGTAAGCTGGCTTGGTGGCGCGCAGCTTTGCGGTGCGCGCCAGGAAGCGCTCGGCGCCGACCTCACCGGGCGTGGCGCCGAGTGCCGTCAGCGTCTGCCGGTTCGCCGCCACGCGTTCGGCAGAAGGCGGGTGCGAGGCGAACAGGCCCTCGAGCCAGCCTTGATTCCGGCCGGTGTCGGCCGCGATGCGCACAAAGGTCTCCTGCAGCGTCACCGCGCCTCGCAGGTCATATCCGGCGCGCTTCATGTACACCATGCCGTAGTGGTCGGCTTCACTTTCCTGATCACGTCCGTACTTCATCTGCACCAGTTGCGCGCCCAGGCCGGCCCCTTGCAGCGCCAGATTGGCCAGCGTGCCGTTGCTGTCGCTCGCGGCCATGCCGACCTGCGCCGCGACCATCCCCACCTGCATGAGGGTTCCACGTTCCTGTGCCTTGGCGCCGTGACGCGCCGCCGCGTGCGTGATCTCGTGGCCGAGCACGGCGGCGAGTTCCGATTCGTTTCGCAGCTCGGTGAGCAGCCCGCGATTCACGGCGATCTTGCCGCCAGGCAGGGCCCACGCATTGGGCACCGAGCTGTTTAGCACCACGAACTCGTAGGGGAGCTTGCGATCACTCACCGTCGCCAGTTTCAGGCCCACTTCGCCGACGTAGGCTGTGAGTTCCGGGTCGATCTTGAAATCGCCCCCTTCGTTCTGGCGCATGGGTGCGTAGTTCTCGGCACCAATGCGCAGCTCCTGCGACTCGGAAACGAACTGGAGTTCCTTCTTGCCGGTCACCGGATTGGTGCCGCACGCTGCCAGCAATGCCGCCAGCAACAAAGTCACTATACGCAATGCACGCATGACTATTACCCCTGCAAGCGACTCGTCCGAGTGCGCAAGGATCGCCCCGGGCGGTGCCGATGACAAGCCCCCGGGCGCCGCAACTTAGGGGTAAAATTGCCCCTGAAATATTCTGAGGTATATGAACCATGCGAATCGTGCGCTTTGCCCTGCTGGGGCTCGGTGGGCTGGTGCTGCTGCTGGCGGCGGCGCTCGCCTACGTGCTGGTGTTCTTCGATCCGAACGCCCACAAGCAGGAACTCGCGAAGCTGGTGCGTGATCAGACCGGGCGCGAGTTGAGTCTGCCGGGCGATCTCAAGCTCAAACTCTACCCCTGGGTTGCGATCGAAGTGGGGCGCGCGACTCTGGGCAATGCGCCGGGTTTCGGCGCCGAACCGATGGTGGAATTTGAGCATGCGCGCCTCGGTGTGAAACTGCTGCCGCTCCTGCACCGCAAGCTGCAGATCGGTGCCATTACGCTGGAGGCGCCGACGATTCGCCTCGCGGTTGACGCCGCCGGGCGCAACAACTGGGACGACCTCGGAGCAAAGGACAAAGCGCCATCGGCACCAGCGGCGAGCGGTGCGCCCGAGTTCACCGTCGCCAGCGTGCGCATCGTCAACGGCACACTGCACTATGTCGATCGCCACGGCGGTAGCGACGTGTCGGTGCGAGGCCTGGACCTGGAAACCGGCGCCCTGTCGCCGGGGAGCCCGTTTGACCTGAAACTCTCGGGAATCGTGCAGCAGAGCAAGACCCTGGAAGTGACGCTGAAGCTGGGCGGCCGTGCCACGCTTGACCTGGGCGCCAGCCGTTACCAGCTCGCCTCACCCGCGCTCAGCCTGCAGCTTAAGGGCGCGGGCTTCCCGGACGGCGGGCTGCCGGTCGAGCTCAGGTTCGCGAGTGCCGACGCCGATCTGAAGACGCAGACGCTCCAGCTCCCGGGCATGGTGGTGCGCGTCGCGGGCGCGGAACTGACCGGCGCGCTTGCTGGCACCAGGATTCTCGATGCCCCGAGCCTTACCGGCCCGCTGCAGCTGGCCAGCGTTCCCTTGCGTGCATTCCTCGAGAAGTTTGACGTCAAGTTGCCGGCGACGCGCGATCACGCCGCCTTCGGAGCGTTTGCCTTCAGCGGCACGATCGCGGCGAGCAGCCAGTCGCTCATGCTCTCAGGTCTGCGCCTGCGCCTGGACGATTCGACCGCGACGGGGCGTGCCGGCATCAGCGACCTGGGCACCGATGCGCTCGCGTTCGATCTCAAGATCGATCGCGTCAACGCGGATCGGTATCTTGCGCCGGTTGCCGCGGCTCACGCCGGGGCAGCGGCGCAGGCAACGACAACGGCGCCGACGCCGATTCCGGTGGATCTGCTGCGGAGCCTGAACATGCGCGGCTCGCTCAGCGTGGGCGAGGCGGTGTTTGCCGGCATCCAGTACCACAACCTGCATGTCGGCGTGAACGCCGGCGGCGGCCGGGTGCGCATATTCCCCTCGGAAGCGCAGATGTACGGCGGGCAGTATCACGGCGACATCGGCATCGACGTATCGGGTCGCCTGCCGCGCGTCAGTTTCGACGAACATGTCGACGGCGTGGATTTCGCTCCCTTGTTTCACGACATGTTCGAGACCAGCCACGTTTCCGGCCGCGGCAACGGTGCACTCAAGGCCGCGGCCACCGGGGCCGACTCGGCCGCGCTCCTGCGTACGCTCACTGGCAACCTGGAATTTCGCGTCGACAACGGGGCCTTCGAGGGCACCGATCTGTGGTACGAGATCCGCCGTGCCCGCGCGCTGCTGAAGCAAGAGGCGATGCCGGCGCGCACCGGTCCGGAGCGCACGCCGTTCACCGCAGTCTCCGCCACTGGCCGCATCACCAACGGAGTGATTGCCAACGATGACCTGCTCGCCGCGCTCCAGTACTTGCAGGTCAAGGGCCATGGCACGGCCGACATCGCCGCGGGCACGCTCGATTACCACCTCGATGCCACGGTCCTGAAAATTCCGGACACCGCCGCTGATTCCGCCAGCGCCAGCGACCTGACCGGCTACACGATCCCGGTGCTGGTCACGGGCACATTTGGCGCACCGAAAGTCCGGCCGGATGTGACGGCCCTGGTGAAGGCGCGCATGCAGAAGGAAATCGACAAGAAGAAGGACGAGCTCAAGCAGAAGTTGCAGGACAAGCTGCAGGAAAAACTCAAGGGACTGTTCGGCAACTAGCGCTGTCGACCGGTACCTACGGACCGGCGGGAACCCAGCGATAACCTTTGCCTTCCGTGCCCAGGTGCCCAAGGCCCGGAAAGGGCAGGTGCGCCGCGCCGACCCAGTAGCCGTTGCGGGCGGCGTCGGCAAAAGCCTTGCGGCGCTGCGCGGCAGCGGCGACCTCATCGGAGTCGTAGCGAATGGTCACCGCCGGGTCGACGAACTGCACGGCGGCTGAGTGCATCAGGTCTCCCCACAGCACCAGCTTTTCACCGCGGCTCTCGATCACGTAGTTGGCGTGGCCGGGTGTATGCCCGTAAGTGGCCACGGCCCTGATGCCGGGGGCGAGCTGAGTATCGCCGTCAAAGGTCTTGAAATGGCCGGCCACGATGTAGGGCTTGAATACGGCCATGGCCCGCTGGAAACTCTCGCGCCGGTCCGGCGTCGCGGCGTTCATGCTCCGCTCGCTCAACCAGTAGCCTGCCTCGCGCGCGTCGGCGCGCACGGTCGCATTCGGGAATACGGCTTGATCCCCTGCCAGCAAGCCGCCGATGTGGTCGCCGTGCATGTGCGTGATGTATATCTCGTCTACCTGCTCCGGCTGGTAGCCGGAGGCCCGCAGGTTCGAGAGCAATTTGCCGAGTGTGGCGCCGCCGCCAGCGCCGGTGCCGGTATCGACCAGCACCAGCTTCGCGCCGGTGTTGATCAGGAAGCCGTTGACCGAAGTCGTCACCGGGTCGCTGACGAATGATCGCTTCAGCGCCCGTTGCAACTGCGAAGCGGTTACGTGCTTGAGCAGCTGCTGATGCGACATCTGCAACGTGCCATCGCTGAGTGCGGTGATCTGGAAATCCCCCAGCATCCACCGGTAGTAGCCGGGCGCAGGCGTCGCCGCTAAGGGCGCAGCCGCGGCCGCCCCGCGGACAACGAGCACCGTGCCCACGATGCCGGCACACATCATGCCGGTGAGTTTTCGGTAGTCCATGGCTTGCCTCTCTCCGTTTCGCGGCCGCCCCCCGTAAGGGCGGACTTTCCGGAATATATCCCGGGGCGCGCGGTCGCGCACCCAAGTGTGCACTGGCGCACTCATGACCTGTGCTATCCGGCCGATAACCCGGTCACAATGCAACGCCGGTGGATCTCCGCTTCGCTCCTCAGCCGCTACACGGCTTTTCTGTGCTGCCTGCTGCTGGCGGCCATGAGCTTTTGGGATCTGTGGCAGGAGCCCGGCGCTCCCTGGCCGCTGGCGATGCTGGCGCTGGGGTGCGGACTCAGCCTGGTTGGTATCCTCGACCTGCTGCAGACGCGGCGCGCCGTGCTGCGCAACTATCCGGTGATCGGGCACATCCGTTACCTGGTCGAGAGCATACGTCCGGAGATCCGCCAGTACCTGCTCGAGGCCGACGACGACCGGCTGCCCTTCTCCCGCGCGCAGCGTTCGCTGGTCTACCAGCGCGCCAAGAACGAGCCGAGCGAAAAGCCGTTCGGCACCTTGATCGATGTCTATCAGGATGGCTACGAGTTCATCGGTCATTCGCTGCGCCCGCAACCCGAGGCGAAGCCGGAGGATCTCCGTGTCACCGTGGGCGGCGAGCAATGCCGCCAGCCGTATTCGGCCTCCGTACTGAATATCTCCGCGCTGAGCTTCGGTGCCATGAGCGCCAACGCCATCCGCGCCCTCAACCGTGGTGCACAGCTCGGCGGCTTCGCGCACGATACGGGGGAGGGGAGCATCAGTGCCTATCACCGCGAATTCGGCGGTGACCTGATCTGGGAACTGGGCAGCGGTTACTTTGGCTGCCGCGATGCGCAGGGCCGTTTCGATCCGCAGCGCTTTGCCACGCAGGCCGCCTCACCCCAGGTGAAGATGATCGAGATCAAGCTCAGCCAGGGCGCCAAGCCCGGGCATGGCGGCATCCTGCCCGGCGCCAAAGTGACGCCGGAAATCGCCGCGACGCGCGGCGTCCCCGCCGGCGTTGACTGCGTATCGCCGGCCGCGCACAGCGCCTTTGATTCGCCGACCGGCCTGCTGGAATTCGTGGCACACCTGCGCGAGCTGTCGGGCGGCAAGCCGGTGGGCTTCAAGCTCTGCATCGGCCACGCCTGGGAATTCATGGGTGTCGTCAAGGCGATGCTCGCCACCGGCATCACGCCGGATTTCATCGTCATCGACGGCAAGGAAGGCGGAACCGGCGCCGCGCCCGTGGAATTCACCAACCACATCGGCATGCCGATGCGCGAGGGGCTGCTGTTCGCGCACAACGCGCTGGTAGGCGCCGGGTTGCGCCCGCGGCTGCGGTTGGCCGCGAGCGGCAAGATCGTCAGTGCCTTCGACATCGCCTGCGTGCTCGCCGTCGGCGCGGACTGGAGCAATGCGGCGCGTGCCTTCATGTTCGCGGTGGGCTGTATCCAGTCGCAGAGCTGCAATACCAACAAGTGTCCGACCGGCGTGGCCACGCAGGATCCCCTGCGCCAGCGCGCGCTGGTGGTCGCCGACAAGGCGGAGCGCGTGCGGTATTTTCACCGCAACACACTCAAGGCGCTGGCGCAGATCCTGGCCGCCGCCGGGCTCACGCATCCCGCGCAATTGCGCCCCCATCATCTGGTCCGCCGCATCAGTCCGACGCGCGTACAGCTGTTTTCCGAGGCTCACGTTTTCCTGCAGCCGGGCGAGCTGCTTGGCGGCGTGAGCCCGCACCGCTTCTATGCCGAGTCCTGGAGCCTGGCGCGGGCCGATCACTTCGAGCCGGCCGTGTAGGCCGGACTTAAGGCGGTGCGGCGCCCGCGCAGGTAAGATGGCGCGGATGAGGCAAAGGCTATGGATAGCGGCGCTCCTGGGCGCAATGGCGCTGTGGTTCCTGCCGCTGCAGTCCTACCGGCTGTTCAATCCGGATGAGGGCCGCTATGCGGAAATTCCGCGGGAAATGGTCGCCAGCGGCGACTGGGTGACACCGCGCCTCAATGCCCTGAAATACTTCGAGAAGCCGCCGCTCCAGTACTGGGCTACCGCCCTCGCCTACGACGTGTTCGGCGAACATGAGTGGACGGCGCGCCTGTGGGTTGCGCTGAGCGGATTCCTGGGCGTGCTGCTCACCGCCTGGATTGGCACGCGCCTCTACGGCGCGATGGCGGGCGCGCTCGCGGCTATGGTGCAGGCCGGCTCATTGCTCTACCTGGGCCTGGCGAGAATTTCCACGCTCGACATGGGGCTGACGGCAACCCTGGAACTGGCACTGATCGGCCTCTTGTTGCTGGCGCGGCCTGGCACGGCGGGCGCGGGTGGGCGCCTCGGCGCCTTGCTGCTGGCGCTGGGCGTGGCGCTGGCGTTTCTTTCCAAGGGACTGGTCGGCATCCTGATTCCCTCTGCAGTCGCTGCGATCTATCTGGTGCTGCGGCGCGACTGGGGTTTGCTGTGGCGCGCTCGACCCTGGTGGAGCCTGGCGGCGCTCCTCCTGCTCGCGGGACCCTGGGTGTACCTGATCGAGCAGCGCAACCCGGGCTTTGCGCAATTCTTCTTCGTGCACGAGCAGTTCACGCGTTTCCTCACGCGCGTGCACATGCGTTACCAGCCGGACTGGTTCTTCATCCCGGTGCTGCTGCTGGGCTTCATGCCGTGGACGCCGCTGCTTCCGGCCATCGTCCGGCGCAGCTGGCGCAATGTCCGCGCCGGCGATGGTGCGACACTCCTGCTCGCCATCTGGATCGTTTTCACTTTCGCGTTCTTCTCGCTTTCGCAATCGAAGCTGATTCCCTACATCCTGCCGCTGTTCCCGGCATTGAGCCTGCTCGCCGGCCAGTGCCTGGCATCGCTCGAGCGGCCGCTCTTGCGGCGCACGCTGGCCATCTCGGGTGCGACCTGGCTGCTGCTCGGCGCCGTGGCCTTGTGGTTGGCGCTGTCGTCCGGTTCCGTGGTGCGGCTTGAAATACCGCCGGGGCCCGCGGTGCCGCTGATCGTCGCGGGCCTGCTCCTGGCCGGGCTGTTGACCTGCGCAGCTGCCTGGCTGGCGGTGCGCCGCGGCCCGCTGATCGCGACCGGGCTGGCCGCGCTGGGTGTTACCGCCATGCTGGTAATCCTGCTGCCGGCCGCCGGCCAGCTGCCGCGGCAGCGAGAGCTGGACGACCTGGTGGCCGCGGCAGCGACGCAGCTGCACCCCGGCACTGCGTTCTACTGCGTCGATGACTACGAGCAGTCCATTCCTTTCTATCTGCGCCGCACCTGCACCCTGGTGGGGTATCGCGGCGAGCTCGATTTTGGCCTGAATCAGGAGCCCGCCCGGGGCTTGCCCGACCTGGACTCCTTCGCATCCCGCTGGCGGACCGAAACGGATGCGCTGGCGGTGATCCGCCCATCCAGCTACGCCCTGCTGCAGCGGATGGGACTGCCGATGCGCGTGATATACACTGCGCCTTCCCTGGTCGCGGTAGTCCGGCAATGAAGGGTCCACAGCTCGCGCTGGTGCTCACGGGAGTCCTGCTCAACGCCATCGCCCAGCTGCTGCTCAAGGCCGGCGCGGGGTCACTCGCGCAGGTCGAACTGCGCGTCAGCAACGCCATGGCCATCGCCGGCAAGCTGGTGTTCAACGTGCCCATCATCGCCGGGCTCGGCTGCTACGCGCTCAGCGTCGTGTTCTGGATCCTCGCGCTGGCGCGCGTCGAGGTCAGCGTCGCCTATCCGATGTTGTCGCTGGGTTACGTGGTCAATGCGCTGGCCGCCTGGTGGCTGTTCGATGAGAACCTCAGCGGCACGCGCCTGGCCGGCGTCGGCATCATCCTGGTCGGTGTCTGGCTGGTGGCGCGCAGCTCCGGCGGCACCTAGGCGCGGGAACCCTGGCATCCATGGCGACCAGCAACTTCCTGCCTTTCACCCGACCCGCGATCGACGAAGCAACGATCGCCGCGGTCGGCGACGTGCTGCGCTCGGGCTGGATCACGAGCGGGCCGAAGGTGCGCGAATTCGAGGCGCAACTGTCGGCGCTGTTTGGTGGGCGCCCGGTGCGCGCATTGAGCTCCGCCACCGGCGGCATGGAGATCGCGCTCGCACTGGCAGGCGTGGAGCCGGACGATGAAGTCATCACGACGCCGCTGTCCTGGGTGGCCACGGCCAACGTGGTGCTGCGCCACGGTGCACGCCCCGTGTTCGTCGACTGTGATCCGCGCACGCGCAACATCGACCTCGAAAAAGTCGAGGCCGCGATCACGCCGCGCACGCGCGCCATCCTGCCGGTCGACCTCGCGGGCCTGCCGGTGGATCGCGACCGCCTCTATGCAATCGCCAAGTCTCACCGGCTGCGCGTGATCGAGGACGCCGCCCAGTCGATGGGCGCCAGCTGGGCGGGGCGTATGATTGGCAGCACCGGCGACCTGGTGTCGATCAGTTTCCACGCCAACAAGAACATCACCAGCGCCGAAGGAGGGTGCCTGGTGCTCAACAATGAGGATGAAGCGCGGCGCTGCGAATTATGGCGACTGCAGGGCGCCGAGAAGCGCAGCGAGAGCTGGGATGGCATGGATGTCACGCTGGCCGGCGGCAAGCACAACCTCACGGACCTCGCGGCCTGTATCGGCCTCGGACAACTCCCGCATCTGGCCGCGTTCACGGCCCGCCGGCGCGAGCTGGCGCGCCGCTACTTCGCGCGCTTCGACCGCGCGCTCGATTGCGAGTTGCCGCTCGAGGACTACGTGCAGTGCAACTGGCACATGTTCCAGGTGCTGCTGCCCGAGGGTGCGGTTCGCAGTGTTTTCATGAATTGCATGCGCGAGGCGGGCATCGGCATCGGCGTGCATTACCCGGCGATGCACCTGTTCACGCTGTACCGCAAGCTGGGCTACGCGCCCGGCAACTTTCCGCACGCCGAGCGCATCGGCCGCAGTACCGTGAGCCTGCCGATGTTCCCGGCCATGGCCGATACGGACGTGGACCGCGTGATCGCCGCCCTGGGGCCGGCGCTGAGCGCGGCCATGGCGGCGGGCGTTCCGGTAGCGGCGCGCAACGCTGCCGCGAGTGTGCGCTCATGAGCGGCGCCGCGCCGGAAATCTCGCTGGTCATTCCGGTCTATAACGAAGAGGCGGTGCTTGAAGCGCTGTTTAGGCGCTTGTATCCGGCGCTGGATGCAACCGGGCGCAGCTACGAGATCATCTTCGTCAACGACGGCAGCCGCGACCGCTCGACCGCGATCCTGCGCGAACAGTACGAGCGCCGCGCCGACGTCACCCGCGTGGTGTTGTTTGCGGCGAATTTTGGCCAGCATCGCGCCATCCTCGCCGGCTTCGCCTACGCGCGCGGCCGCTATCTCATCACGCTCGACGCCGATCTGCAGAACCCCCCGGAGGAGATTCCGCGCGTGCTCGCCGAGCTCGACGCCGGGCATGACTATGTCGGCACCATCCGCCTGCAGCGCCAGGACATCGCCTGGCGCCGCTGGGCCTCGCGCTTCATCAATGCGCTGCGCGAGCGCACCACGAAGATCCGCATCACCGATCATGGCTGCATGTTCCGCGGCTACGCGCG
This sequence comes from Gammaproteobacteria bacterium, assembly GCA_025357915.1. Taxonomy (GTDB): domain Bacteria; phylum Pseudomonadota; class Gammaproteobacteria; order Steroidobacterales; family Steroidobacteraceae; genus FEN-1191. Next base: position 26,172 of record JANYLH010000006.1, on the reverse strand, counting down.
CACCATTGTTGATGCGATCAACCAGTGCACGGAGAACAACACCTTCGTGCCGGCGCTGGCCTTTACCTTTTCCAGCAGCCCGACCGAGATCAAGGTGCGCCACGAGGACCGGAGCGCGGGCGAGTCGAAGTACTCCATGTACCAGCTGATCAAGCTGAACTTCGACCTGATGACCGGGTTCTCCACGGTGCCGATGCAGCTGTTCTCGGCCTTCGGCTTCGCCGTCTCGGTGCTGTCGGTGCTGTTTGGTGCCGCTCTGGTGGTGCGTCGCCTGGTCTACGGCGCCGACCCGGCGGAGCAGGGCGTGTTCACGCTGTTCGCCATTGCCTTCCTGCTGATCGGCGTCACGCTGTTCGGGCTGGGGTTGCTGGGCGAGTACATCGGGCGCATCTACGAGGAAGTGCGCCGCCGGCCGCGCTACCTCGTTGCGGCGGTGCTCGAACGGCCGCAAGATCCGCCGTGATCCGCGCGGTCGTCTTTGCCTACCACGACGTGGGCGTGCGGTGCCTGCGCGTGCTGCTGGGGCAGGGCGTCGCCGTGCCGCTGGTCGTCACCCACGAAGACTCGGCCGACGAGCAGATCTGGTTCGATAGCGTGGCGCGCCACGCGCGCTGGCATGGCCTTGAGGTGATTACACCGGCGAATGCCAATACGCCCGAATTGCTGGCGCGCGTACAGGCCGCGCGGCCCGATTTCCTGTTCTCTTTTTATTACCGGCACATGCTGGGAGCGGAGCTGCTGGCAACGGCCCCGCGCGGCGCCTTCAACATGCACGGCTCACTCCTGCCCCGATACCGCGGCCGGGTGCCGGTCAACTGGGCGGTTTTGAATGGTGAGCGCGAGACCGGCGCCACGCTGCACGCCATGACCGTCAAGGCCGATGCCGGCAGCATCGTCGACGCCCAGGCCGTGCCGATCCTGCCGGACGATACGGCGGTCGAAGTGTTCCGCAAGGTGTCCGTGGCCGCGGAACTGACGCTCAATCGTGCGCTGCCGGCGCTGCTGGCGGGCACCGCCGTGCTGCGCCCCCAGAACGCCGCCGACGCCAGCTATTTCGGGCGCCGCACGCAAGCCGACGGCGCGATAGACTGGCGCCTGGGGGTGGTGGCCGTGCACAATCTCGTCCGCGCGGTGGCGCCGCCCTATCCGGGGGCCTTTTCCGCGGCTGGAGGCATGCCGCTGCTGATCTTGCGGTCACTGCCGGCGGGTGGGCCGGGCGCGTCGCAGCCCGAGCTGCGCTGGGTCGATGGTGAAGTGCGGGCTCTGTGCCACGATGGCGCGCTGCGCCTGCTGGAGTTCGAACTCGACGGACAGGTGCGCGACGCGGCGGCATTCCACGCGCGCTTTGGCACTGCGGCGCTGGCGCTCGGGAGCGGCCGGCCCTGAGACAACGGAACCAGGCGGAAGAACCCTATGAGCACGAAAGTACTGATCCTCGGCGTGAACGGCTTCATCGGCCATCACCTCTCGACACGCATCCTCAAGGACACGGACTGGAGCGTGTTCGGCATGGACATGAATTCCGAGCGCATCGAACCGCTCCTGTCCAACCCGCGCATGAAATTCTTCGAGGGCGACATCACCATCAACAAGGAGTGGATCGAATACCACATCCGCAAGTGCGACGTGGTGCTGCCGCTGGTGGCAATCGCCACGCCCGCGACCTACGTGCGCGAGCCGCTGCGGGTCTTCGAGCTCGATTTTGAGGCCAACCTGCCGATCATTCGCCAGTGCGTGCGCTACGGCAAGCGCGTGCTGTTCCCGTCAACCTCGGAAGTCTACGGCATGTGCCGCGACGGCGAGTTCGACCCGGCGAATTCCGAGCTCGTGTACGGCCCGATCGAGAAGCAGCGCTGGATCTATGCCTGCTCCAAGCAGCTCATGGACCGCGTGATCTACGCCTACGGGTCCGAGGGCAAGCTCGACTACACGCTGTTCCGCCCCTTCAACTGGATCGGCGCCGGCCTCGACAACCTGCATTCGGCCAAAGAGGGCAGTTCGCGCGTGATCACGCAGTTTCTCGGTCACATTGTCCGCGGCGAACCGATCAAGCTGGTCGACGGCGGCAGCCAGAAACGCTGCTTTACCGGGATCAGCGACGGCATCGACGCGCTGATGAAGATCATCGAGAACAAGGACGGCTGCGCCACGCGCAAGATCTTCAACGTCGGCAACCCGAAGAACAACTATTCAGTGCGCGAACTGGCCGAGATGCTGTTGAAGATGTCGGCCGAATATCCCGAATACGCGCTCAACGCCACCAGGGTAAAGCTGGTCGACACGACCTCGGGCGAGTACTACGGCAAGGGTTACCAGGACGTCGCGAACCGCGTGCCGAAGATTGATAACACGCGCAAGGAATTGGGTTGGGAACCGCGCGTCAGCATGCGCGAAGCGCTGCAGCAGATCTTCGAGGCCTATCGCGGGCAGCTGCCGCTGGCTTCGCACCTGCTCGACTAGCTGCGGTCTGCGGGCCGTGCAGATCGCCCTCAAGATCGATGTCGATACGCTTCGCGGCACACGCGAGGGTGTGCCCGCGCTGGTGCGCCTGCTGCACCAGGCCGGCGCGGGCGCCACCTTCCTTTTCAGCCTTGGCCCGGACCATACCGGACGTGCCATTCGCCGGGTTTTCCGCAAAGGCTTCCTCGGCAAGGTTTCGCGCACCTCGGTGCTCGAGCATTACGGGCTGCGCACGCTCATGTACGGGACGTTGCTGCCCGGGCCGGACATCGGCCGGCGCGCCGGCGGGCAGATGCGCGCGGTGCGCGACGCGGGTTTCGAGGTCGGCGTGCATTGCTACGATCACGTCGCCTGGCAGGACTTCGTCGCGCGCCGTGACGCTGGCTGGACCGAGCGACACATGCGCCTGTCTGTTGAGCGTTTCGAGGCTGTATTCGCGAGTGCGCCGCGGGTGCATGGCGCCGCTGGCTGGCAGATGAACGATGCCGCGCTGGCGTTCGAAGAACAGCTCGGGTTTGTCTATGCGTCCGATACCCGCGGCATCGGGCCGTTCGTGCCCCTGATCGCCGGCCGCCGCAGCCGCGTCCCCCAGCTGCCCACCACGTTGCCGACGCTCGATGAGCTGATCGGACTCGACGGCCTGGATGCTGGCAATGTGCACGGGAGAATCCTTGAGCTCACGCAAGCGTCGGTGCAGCCGTCGCAGGTATTCACACTGCATGCGGAACTCGAGGGTATGAAGCTGCTTCCGGTCCTGTCCCGGTTGATCAGCGGCTGGCTTGCGCAGGGGCATGAGTTGGTGTCGATGGCGACGCTATGCGGCACGCTGGATATCACCGCACTGCCCGCCTGTGCGGTGGGCGCCGGAACTGTCCCGGGCCGCAGCGGCACATTGGCCTGCCAGCAGGCCTGATGCCATAATCAACACATGAGCCTGCCCGCCGGACCCAAGGTCTATGCCGACGCGCGCGCCGCGCTTGAAGGCGTGGTGCGCGATGGCATCACGGTGATGTCCGGGGGGTTCGGCCTGTGCGGCATTCCCGAAAAACTGATCGACGCCTTGCGCGATTCGGGCGTAAAGGGCCTGACGGTGGTGTCGAACAACGCGGGCGTCGACAACTACGGCCTGGGCTCGCTCCTCAAGACACGCCAGATCCGCAAGATGATTTCTTCCTACGTGGGCGAGAACAAGGAGTTCGAGCGCCAGTACCTCGCCGGCGAACTCGAGCTTGAGTTCAACCCGCAGGGCACGCTCTCCGAGCGCATCCGCGCTGGCGGCGCCGGCATCTGGGGTTTCTATACGCGCACGGGTGCGGGCACGCTGGTGGCCGAGGGCAAGGAGCAGCGCGTGGTCAACGGCGATACCTACGTGCTCGAGACCGGGTTGGTCGCCGACCTGTCGCTGGTCAAGGCCTGGCGTGGCGACACCGAGGGCAATCTCGTCTACCGCAAGACCGCGCGCAATTTCAACCCGATGATGGCGAGCGCCGGCCGCGTGACTGTCGCCGAGGTCGAAGAGCTGGTGGAACCGGGCATTCTTGACCCCGACAAGATTCACACACCCGGTATTTTCGTCCAGCGCATCATCCGTGGCACCGGGTATCTCAAGACCATCGAGAACCGCACCGTGCGCAAGCGGCCCGCCGCCGGAGCACCCTGATGGGCTGGACGCGTGATGAAATTGCGGCGCTCGGTGCGCAGGAATTGCGCGACGGTTTCTACGTCAACCTCGGCATCGGCATACCGACACTGGTGGCCAATTACATACCGGCGGGGATGCGCGTCGTGCTGCAGTCGGAGAACGGCATGCTCGGCATGGGTCCGTTTCCATTCGAGGGCGAGGAAGACCCAGACCTCATCAACGCGGGCAAGCAGACCATCACCGAGCTGCCGAGCTCTTCGTATTTTTCCTCGGCGGACAGCTTTGCCATGATCCGCGGCGGCCACATCGACCTGTCGATACTTGGCGCCATGGAAGTCGCCGGGAACGGTGATCTGGCCAACTGGATGATCCCGGGCAAGATGGTCAAGGGCATGGGCGGTGCGATGGACCTGGTCGCCGGCGTCAAGCGCGTGGTCGTGGTCATGGAACACAACTCGAAGGATGGCGCCGCCAAATTCAAACCGCGCTGCGAGCTGCCGCTGACCGGCGCCAACGTGGTTGACGAGCTGATCACGGATCTCGCGGTGTTCAGCAGGCCCGATCGCCACTCGCCGTTTCAGTTGCGGAAGATGGCTCCGGGCGTGACGCTCGAGGAAGTCCGCGCCAAAACCACGGCGAAGTTCCTGCCGCCGTCCTAGCGGGCACCTGCGCTCAATAGCGCACGATCGCGTGCGGTGGCGCATTCTGTGAAACGCCGCTCGCTCCCGGCGGCCAATTGCGGTACACTCCGCGCCGAGTTTGTCGAATACGTGGGCGTCGGTCCCGCGTGCCGAGGTTCTACTGCGTCCCGATCGGGACCAATCTGCCCCTCCTGCAAACCTTCTTCGCCAGGCGGCCCGTGTGCCGTCTGACTGGCGCAGGATCTTTCCAACATTGATTTGTTGCCCAACCGACAGCGCACCAATAGCGCTCCGGGCGACCCGTGGAGTATTGCTTTGTCTTTTGAAACGTTTAATTTGAACCCTGCCTTGCTGCGCGCCGTCGGCGAAGCCGGCTATACGGTGCCCACGCCCATCCAGGCGCGCGCCATTCCCATCGTGCTGGCCGGCCACGACCTGCAGGGCGCCGCCCAGACGGGCACCGGCAAGACGGCGGCGTTTGCGCTGCCGATCCTGCACCGGCTGGACGCCGCGCAGAGCGAACCGCGCGGCCCGCGCGCGCCGCGTGCGCTGATCCTGGTGCCCACGCGCGAGCTGGCCGCCCAGGTCGCCGAGTCGTTCAAGGATCTGGGTCGTCATCTCAACCAGCGGGGTGTGCTGATCTTCGGCGGCGTTGGTCCGAAGCCGCAGGTCAAGGCACTAGCCGAAGGCGTCGACATCATCGTCGCGACCCCGGGGCGCCTGCTCGACCACCTGCAGCTGAAACTCGTCGATCTCTCGCGCATCGAAGTGCTGGTGCTCGACGAGGCCGATCGCATGCTCGACATGGGCTTCATCCGCCCGATCCGCAAGCTGATCGCCGCGCTGCCGAAGCAGCGGCAGAACCTGCTGTTCTCGGCGACGTTCTCCAGCGAGATCCGTGAACTGGCGCGCGGGATCCTGCGCGACCCGCAGAGCATCGACATCGCGCCACGCAATACCCCGGTGGAACTGATTGATCATCGCGTGTATCACGTCGACACCGCCAACAAGCACCCGCTGCTCGCCCGCATCATCAATGACGGCGGCGGCCGCCAGAGCCTGGTGTTCACGCGCACCAAGCACGGCGCCAACCGCCTCGCCGAGCGTTTGGCGCGCGATGGCCTGAGCTGCGCGGCAATCCACGGCAACAAGTCGCAGGGCGCACGCACGCGCGCGCTCGACGATTTCAAGCAGGGCAAGATCCAGGTGCTGGTGGCCACCGATATCGCGGCCCGCGGCCTCGACATCGAAGAGCTCCCGCACGTGGTAAATTTTGAACTGCCGCACGTGCCCGAAGACTACGTGCACCGCATCGGCCGCACGGGTCGCGCCGGACGCTCGGGCGAGGCCGTCTCGCTCGTGAGCCGCGACGAGCGCGAGCGCCTGCGCGCCATCGAGAAGATGCTCGGCCGGACGATCCCGGTCGCAGCGTAGGTCGCGCAGCTAGCTCTGCAGGGCGATGATTTCCGCGGTCAGCGCGCCGAAGGGCAGCTGTTCGCCGACGCCCTTGCCCATCAGGGCCTTGGCGAGAGGTGAAACGTAGCTGATGAGACCGGCCTTGGGGTCGGCTTCGTCTTCGCCCACCAGCTGGAACGCACGCTCCGCGCCGCCCGGGAGGCGCAGTACGGCGCGTACGCCGAACCGCACCTGCTCGGGGTGCGCCGCCGCGCTCACCGGACGCGCGCTGTCGCGGCGGGCCTGAAAATAGCGCAGATCGCGCGCAATGCGGGCCAGCGCGGCCGCATCATCGGCGGCGCGCGCGGCGCTGCGCTCGGCCTCGAGCTCACGCACCCGCTCCTCCAGCAGCGCCAGTCCGCGCGCCGTGACCAGGTTGGCGTTCGCACTGATGGCGCGCTCCGGAAGCGTTTCCGTGTCCTGATCAGATTCCTTGACGAATGCACGACTCATCGACGCTCCTTCCAATTGCGACCTAATAGTGACCACTGGCGCCGCCGCCACCGAATTCACCGCCACCACCCTGGACGGCCGCAGCCGGCGCGCCTGCTGCGTGCGGCGCCAGCGCGGGCGTGAGCGCGAGTTGCAGAAAATCCAGCGCGCCCGGGCCGGTGCCGATCCTGCGGGAAGTGATCCCGCGATGCGGTTGGCGCATCAGAAGACGGTCGATCGCGACGCTTGTGAGCAGCAACGCCACTCCCCAGATGATGAGGCGAACCTCAAGCGACCAGCCGGTAAGACCGCGTAGCTCGAAGGCGGTGCAGGCGACGCACAGCATGGCCGCCATGAGCGGCGCATGGGTGCGCCGGCGGACGCCGGTCACGAGCGCGGCGATGCCCAGCGCCAGTGGCGCCAGCGGCGTGTAGAGCGCGTAGAGCGAGTGGTCGCGCAGGTAGTCGTGCGCCGGCAGCAGATCCGGCCAGCGCGCGGCCCACAGGTAGCCCGCCACCGGCATCGCCACCACCAGCCAGTCGAGCATGCGGTCGTGAGCGGGACGGCGCAGGACTCTGGCGCCGCCGGCGAGCGCGGCCAGGGCCAGCCCGTAGCACAGCAGGCTTGCCGGCCGGTCCCAGCCGGGCAGCGGCCACGGCGCCCGGATCGTGAAGGCAGTCGCGAGCACTGCCAGCAGGATGGCTATGGTCGTGAACAGCGAATTGAGCAGGCGCAGGCCGGCTGCGGCAAACGCGGCGAATGTCGCCCAGATGTACCATGCGATGCCGAGTGGATCACCGCTGTGCGGTAGCACGGTGAGGCGCGGCAAGAGAAATTCGAAGGACAGCATCAGCAGGCCAGCCAGCTCCAGTGCCTCCTCGATACCGCAGGTAAACAGGCGCCTGCGGACTATCAGGACTTCGGCCAGCACCACCAGCGCCAGGCCGGCAACGCCCCATGCGTGAGGCAGGAACAGCAATCGGCATACTGTCGCCGCCATCAAGGCGGCCATGACGCCGAGCAGAAACAGTGCGCAGCGCATCGCGAGCCGCGCGTGCCGCCAGTTCCCGACGCGCGCGTTCACCGGCGCAACGCTCTCGGCCACGCGCAGGCGTGCGGCCACCGTGAGCCAGCGTTCCTCGGCCGGCGTCGGGCGAAACGATCTCATGCTTGCGCTCCGCGCGTGCTGCGCAGCCGCCAGAGCAGGGACGCCGCGCCCGCCATGATGACCAGTACCACGCACGCGAATTGCAAGGGATCGGCGAGCAGCCGGCCAGCGACGATGGCGAACCCGATCGCCGGATACACCACGCCGTAGACCACCATCAGCTCGCTCCCGGTGCGCTGCCCGTGCGCCACCGCAGTGGCGCCGAGTGCCAACAGCAGTGGCACTGCGACGAGCCGCAGCCGTTGGTCCGGGCACCATAGCAGGGCAGCGCCAAATGCCAGGTTGAGCGCGAAGTGATCATAGGGCTCGCGGAAATCCGGCCGCCAGCGCAACCAGTGCACACCGGCGCGCCACCCCAGGATCAGCCCGGCGCCTAGCAGCGCCCGCCAGCCCAGTTGCGGCGCCGGGTTCCCCAGCATGAAAAGATTGTCAAAGCCAGGTTCGATGCCCAGCCAGGCAGCAAGCGAAGTGAGCGCCAGTGCCAGTACCAACCGGGAATCCAGCCAGTAGGCAGTGCCGCCGTGCACGAGCGCGAGCAGCAGAAGATGCCGGGCCCAATGACTCCCCAGCCAGTGGAACTGCGACTCGGCGTAGCCGAGCCAGGTGCTCAGCAGCAACGCGCCGAGCAGCAACAGGTAGTCCCCGCCGACGGAACGCGCAGCGCCGCGCCGCCGGGTGCGCCAAGCCGTCGCGTAGCAGACTGCCGCCGCCGTGGCGATCGCCGCCAGCAGTGTGAGCGGCCCGATTCGGTCGAGATTGCGCTTGATGTAGATGCCGAGGCCAATGCTGATGATCGCCACGGCGGCGTACAGTGCACCGCGCAGTTCCTCGTGGACTGAGAAGACGCTGCCCCGATCGAGCGCCAGCGCGTGTTGGGCGGTACCGTCATCGAGCACGCCGGCGACCCGCAATTCCTCGATCTCCGTCGCAAACTTGATCATGCCGGTGACTTATACTCCAATACCTGTCTGCTGGAAATTTCCGGGAATCCCGGGGCGTCAATGAAAAAACTCAAGCACGAAGCCGAACTCTACAAGGCGGCGCTGGCTGCCGGCGTCGCCTATGCCGAGAAGCGCGGCGCCGTGGTGTTCGAGCCGACCGATGCAGCGAGCGAGAAGGCGCTGTATGTCTACCGCCTGCTGGTGCACGACAAGAAGATCCAGCCCATGCCCGAGGAGCAGGTCAGCGAGAAGTCGATCCGCCATCGCCTGGCGACCTGGTACGCCCATCAGTTGCCCAAGGACGACCCGCTGCTGGCCTGATGCCCCCGGGCTGTGCCGCTCAGGAACCGAGCTGCGCCAAATCGACGTTACCGCCGCTGACCACTACGCCCACGCGCTTGCCCCGCAGGTCGATGATCCGGTTCATGACCGCCGCCGCGGCCAGGCACCCGGTGGGCTCGACCACGATCTTCATACGCTCTGCGAAGAACCGCATTTGCGCACGCAACTGGTCATCGGTGACGGTCACGATGTCGGCGACCAGACGTTGCATGATCTGAAAGGTAAGCTGGCCGACCGCGCTCGTCTGCGCCCCGTCGGCGATAGTCTGGGGCACGGGGATGCGCACGATCGCGCCGCTCCGCAGCGACAGCTGGGCATCATTTCCTGCCTGCGGTTCGACCCCGATAATCTTGCATGCAGGCGACAGCTCCGCGGCCGCGAGCGCGCAGCCGGCGATCAGCCCGCCACCGCCAACGCAGACGAACAGGTAATCGAGTGCACCGGTCTCCTCGAACAACTCCTTGGCGACCGTGCCCTGGCCGGCAATGACGTCGGCGTGGTCGAAGGGCGGCACCAGCGTCGCGCCGCGTTCAGCCACCGCGCGCCGGGCGATCGCTTCGCGATCCTCGTTGAAGCGGTCGTAGAGAATCACTTCCGCGCCATAAGCGCGCGTGGCGGCGAGCTTGCCCGGGACGGAATCGGCCGGCATGACGATGACTGAGGGCATGCCGAGGAGCTGCGCGGCGAGCGCCACGGCCTGCGCGTGGTTGCCGGATGAAAAGGCTACGGCGCCGGCGCGCTTGTGCTGATCAGTAAAGCGGCTGAGTGCGTTATAGGCGCCCCGGAATTTGAAGGCGCCCACGCGCTGGAAGTTCTCGCACTTGAAATGGACCTGCGCACCGGTCTGCTCGTTGGCCTGCCTCGAAGTCAGCACGGGCGTGCGCAAGGCGACGCCATTGATGGTCTGGGCGGCGGCGGCGACGCTCGCGTAATTGATCTGGGTCAAGTGAGGGCTCGATCCTGTGGTTGTTACGTATATTACCCCTCCGACATGGAGTCTAGCTTAGGCGCGCTTTGCCGCTAGGCCTTTTTTTACGATTGGGGGAGAAGCCAGATGCATACGACGCGCCGCTTGTGGATTGGGCTGGGACTGCTCCTGGCGGTGGCATTTGCGATCCTGTTGGCCATGGGCCGTGAGCTGTACCTCAAGGCGCCGCCCATGCCGGAGAAAGTGGTCAGTGCAAGCGGTCAGGTGCTGTACACACGTGGCGACATGGAATTGGGCCGGCGCGTCTGGCAGAGCATCGGCGGTCAGCAGCTCGGCTCGATCTGGGGGCACGGGGCGCTGGTGGCGCCGGACTGGAGCGCCGACTGGCTGCATCGCGAGGCGCTGGCGCTGCTGGAAATCTGGTCGCAGCGCGACTACGGCTCGGGCTATGCGCAACTCACAACGACACAGCGCGAGATCCTGAACGTGCGCCTGCGCGAGGAACTGCGGCGCAACCAGTACCGCAGCGGGGACGGTACGTTGCTGGTCTCGGCCGACCGGGCGCAGGCCATCGCTACGGTGGCCGCGCACTACGAGAGCGTGTTCGGCACCGATCCCGCGACCGCCGCGCTGCGGGTGGCATACGCCATGCGCGAAGGGACGGTGGACACGGCCGAGCATCGACAGGCGATGACCGGCTTCTTCTTCTGGACCTCCTGGGCGGCCGTCACCAACCGGCCAGGCGATACCAAGAGCTATACCAGTAACTGGCCGTACGATCCCCTGGTGGGCAACACGCCCGTCGCGAGCACTTTTCTGTGGACGGTGTTCAGCGTGCTGTTCATGATCGCCGGCATCGGTTTGCTCGCCTGGCATTACGCGGCCTATCACCGCAAGGAACTACCGGTGACGCCGCCGGCGACTGATCCGCTGGCCGCCCTGGTGCTCACGCCCTCAATGCGTGCGACCGCAAAATATTTCTGGATCGTGCTCGCGTTGTTTCTCACCCAGATCCTGCTGGGGGCGATTACCGCCCATTACCAGGTGGAGCGCGATTTCTACGGGTTCTCAATATCGCAATTTCTGCCTTACTCATTGACGCGCAGCTGGCACACCGAACTCGCGGTGCTGTGGATTGCCACCGCCTGGTTGGGCACCGGTCTGTACATCGCCCCGGCGATTTCGGGTCATGAACCGAAATTTCAGCGCTTTGGCGTCAACCTGCTGTTCGTCTGCCTGCTGGTCATTGTCGTCGGCGCCTTCGCCGGACAGTGGGCGGCGGTCATGCAGAAGCTCGGCCTCAAGTACAACTTCTGGTTTGGACACCAGGGCTGGGAGTACGTAGACCTCGGCCGCTTCTGGCAGATTTTCCTGTTTGCTGGACTCCTCATCTGGTTGACGCTCGTCGGCCGCGCGCTGTGGCCGGCGCTGCGCCGCAAGGACGACATGGCGTCCATTGTCGGCCTGATGTTCCTGTCGACCATCGCCATTGGCCTGCTCTACGGCGCCGGCCTGATGTGGGGAGAAAACAGCCATCTATCGGTGGTGGAATACTGGCGCTGGTGGGTTGTGCACCTGTGGGTGGAAGGCTTCTTCGAGGTCTTCGCGGTCGCCGTGATCAGTTTCATCTTCGTGAAGCTCGGGCTGGTGCGCGCGGCCTCCGCTACCGCAAACGTGCTGTTCGCCACAGTCGTGTTCATGGCCGGTGGCGTGTTGGGCACATTCCACCATCTCTACTGGGCGGGCACGCCCACTTCGGTGCTTGCGCTGGGCGCCTCGTTCTCGGCACTGGAAGTAGTTCCTCTGGCGCTGATCGGCATGGAGGCGCATGAAACCTGGACCCATAGCCGCGCGACGCCTTGGATGGCGCGCTACCGCTGGCCGGTGATGTTCTTCCTCGCTGTGTCGTTCTGGAACCTGGTGGGCGCCGGACTGTTCGGCTTTCTCATCAACACGCCGATGGCGCTGTACTACATGCAGGGCCTGAACCTGACGCCGCTCCACGGCCATACCGCGTTGTTCGGTGTCTACGGCATGCTGGGCATCGGCCTGATGCTGTTCTGCCTGCGCGGGCTCCTTCCGGCTGTAGCCTGGAACCAGGACCTGCTGCGCGGTTCCTTCTGGGCTCTCAACATCGGTCTGTCGCTGATGGCGTTGCTGACGCTGCTGCCGATGGGCGTGCTGCAGCTCCAGGCGGCGCTCGAGAACGGCTACTGGTACGCGCGCTCGGCGGATTTCATGGGCCGCGGCATCATTCACCTGCTGGTCTGGATGCGCATGCCGGGCGATACGATCTTCGCTGTAGGCGCTCTGATCCTTTCGTGGTTCGTGCTGCGCCTGTGGCTGCGCCGCGCGGAATGAGCCCGCGTTGAATGGCTGAGTTCTACCTGCAGATCCGGTTGGCTCATGTCGTTTTCGTGTGCTGTTCCGGCAGCCTGTTCGCGGCCCGGGGACTCATGGTGCTGGCCGGAGTCCCCTGGGCCAATCATCCCGCGTTGCGCTGGCTTTCATACCTGATCGATACCTGCCTGCTCACTGCGGCGCTGATGCTGATGACGATACTGCACCAGTACCCGTTCGTGCAGGCCTGGCTTACGGTCAAGGTACTGCTGCTGGTGGTGTACATCGTCCTCGGCATTTATGCGCTGCGCCGCGCCCGCACACGCCGGGTACGACTCGCGGCGTTCGTGGCCGCACTGCTGGTGTTCCTGTTCATTGCCAGCGTCGCGTACTGGCACGATCCGCGTGGCTGGTTCGCACACGGCGTAACTTCGGCGCCGGGCTGACGAACTAACCAGAACTGCAGGTGCGGTGTTACTAAGGGCGAAGGCGCGTGAAAAAGTCTGGTTCCGTCGCCGGCTGGGCAGCGATCGTGGCACTGGCGCACGCCGTGGCAGCGCAGGGCGCTTCACGACCTGCGGTCGTCGAACTCTTTACTTCGCAGGGCTGCAGCTCCTGTCCGCCCGCTGACGCGCTGTTGGGCGAGCTCGCAGCGCGGAGCGACGTGCTGGCGCTGGCGTTCCACGTCGATTACTGGGACGAGCTGGGTTGGCGCGACCGCTTCGAGCTGCCGCTTTCGGCGCAGCGGCAATCACAATACGCGCGGCAGCTGGGGCTTGCGTCCGTGTACACGCCGCAAATGCTGGTCGACGGGACGGACAACGTGCTGGGCAGCGATCGGCACCGGATCGGGCAGTTGCTGGCAGCGCCGCGATCGGGAGTGCCGGTCAGCACGGCCGCGCAGGGCGGCGATCTGATTGTGACCGTGGCAGCGATGACTGGCATGTCCGACGCCGAGGTGACGCTGGTCAGCTATCTGCCTGAGGCGGTCACCGCGATCGGGCGCGGCGAGAACTCGGGACGCGCGTTGCGTGAATTCAATATCGTCCGTTCGTTCCAGGTGCTCGGTTCATGGCGTGGCACTGCGGCGCAATGGCGCGTCAAGCGCAGCTCGCTCCCCACTGATGCGCGGTTCGTGGCAGTGCTGGTGCAGGAGAGCGGGCCCGGGGCAATCCTTGGCGCGGCAAAACTGCTGTTGCCGCGTTAGCGCGCGCGGACCGCCATCAGTGCGCCTGGCACGTGGGCGCCTCGGCACCGAGCGCCTGGATTTCGCGCCAGCTGTCGGCGATCTCAGCAGCAAATGGTCCGTCATCGGCAGCGACGCGCGCGGGTGCAAGTGCCTCGGTCGCCGCCGCGATGCAGCCGCGGTGCGCGAGCAGCAGCGCCAGGTTATTGCGAGCGGGCAGGTGATCAGGCTGCACGCGCAGTACCTCGCGATACGCGGTCTCGGCGGCGGCGGTCTCGCCGAGTGCCAATTGATTGTTGGCCAGTGCAAACCAGGCCAGCGACTCGGATGGCCAGCGCCTGGTTGCAGCCTGGTACGACGCCGCGGCTGATGCGCGCTGACCCAGCGCCTCGAGCGCCGCGACCGCGTCGAGCAGCGGCGCTGCGCGCATGTCGGCAGGCAGCTCACCGGGCCGTAGCGCGACGAACGCCCAGTTGCCCGCCCGGCCCCAGGTGCCCAGGAACCGCCTGGCGGCGAGCCGCTGTTGCCGCCCGCGACCGCCGCTCAGTAGCACCGTGTCACGCTCGCGCTCATAACCGACGACCACCGCGTAGTGCCACAGTGGCAGGGCGGGCAGGCCGAAGTTCTGCAGCACCAGGACGGGCCGTCCCTGTTCGATTTCCTTCAGCAGTGCCGGGAGCGTGGGTGCCAGCGTGAGCGCGACGAGGCTGTGCCGGCGCACCGCGACCAGCATCTCGGCTTGTACGGAACCCTTGCGTCCCGGGATGAAGACCTCGTGCGCCAGGGTGTCGGGTGTGACCGGCTGGCCCGCGGCGCCGAGCAGCGTCGCCAGCGCCGCCGGTCCGCATTGGTGATCGCGCTCCGAGAAATAAGGCGCGCCGGAGATTTCAGCGCGCGGTTGCGCGGCGGCGGCTTCGAGCAATCGATCCGTGCTGCAGCCGCCCAGGGCCAGCAACAGCAGGCCCGGGGCGAGGTTCCGCGCCGCGGCGCCGATCAATGCTTGTGGTGCGTAAAGACGTGGACGACGTCGAGATAGTCGAGCAGCAGCAATACCAGGAACACGAAGCCCACCAGTTCGAGGAGGCCCGCGTCACCGCCGGCCGGGACATTGTCCAGACCCTTGGCGAGTCGCGCGAGGTCGGTGTCGGGGAGCGTGGCGGCGCGGGCCGCGGCGTCCGTGGGGTTTACGCCCAGGGCCTGCAGCCGCGCGCGCACATCCGCGCGGGCGAGCGTCGCCTCAACCCGGTTGAGATCGGCGAGCCGTTGCGGCGAGCCCTGCGCATCGATCGCGGCCTGCGTGGTGATCATGCCGGCGCGTGCGCTGAGGGGAAAGCCGGCCGCGACCAGCGCCGCCAGCGAGACCCCAATGATGCCGCGAACCATTGCCAGACGCATACCCATGATGACTCACTCCTCGGGGAAAACGCCCGAGATTGTGGGCGATTGGGCACCGCGCCGCAAGCTGCCATGACGTGCAGGAGACGTCGCCAGCAGGCGACAGGGCGAAAGCGACTGAGTCAGGCCAATGCCCGGCGCGACATCCCGGCTAAGCCCATGACCGCGCCGACCGCGGCCAGGTGCAGCGCCAGATCGATTACCGTGGTTTCGAAGTGATGAAAGAACTGCAGAACGAAGGCTGCGAGCGCCGCGACGCCAAGTGCCGCCGTGAGCGCGACGGCGAGCGGATCGAGCGGGCGCGCACGCCGCAGCACGGCGTACAGGACCAGCGCCAGCGGTACGCTCACCACGACGATGAACATGAAGCAGCGGCCACTCTCGCCCAAGCGGTCGCCGGCGGGGCCCAGCCCGACGCCATGCTCCAGGCAACCCAGCCCGCTGGTCGCGATCCACAGCGCGAGCGGCGGTAGCGGCGCATAGCGCCACAGGCTGCTGCGATCGGGGAGGCTCAGGTGGAAAGCGGCAATGATCGCGGTCAGGCCGGTCAGGAGCGTCGCCACGCCCTCCAGCACCATCCGCGGCTCCGAAAAACGCGCCGCAAAGGCCGCCAGATTCGCCCAGCGCAGCACCACGGCGCCGATCAGCATGGTCGCCGCGGCCAGCCACCACAGCGCGCGCACGGCCGGCGGCCGCAACGGGCGCACGGGCGCGAGTCCCCGGGCCAGGGAATCGATCAGCTGTTCCGTGCTTTGCTGCTTCATGAATTCAAATCGTCACTGGCCATCGGCCGCACCCACCAACTTGCGCAACGCCTTGACCGCGCGATGCACGTTGACCTTCACCGCCGCCACCGACTGGCCCGATTCGCCGGCCGCCTGCGCCACCGACAGGCCGCGAATCTTGACGGCCTCGAGCGCCAGGCGCTGGCGTTCCGGGAGCGCCGCCAGCAGCGGCTCGATCGTCTCGATCGCTTGCAGGGCTCCTGAATCGTTGTTCGTGGCAGGGGTGGCAAAGGTTTCAACCGCCAGCTCGTCGCTGACCTCGTGCCGGGCGATGCGGGAAGCGCGGCGGATACGGTCAATCCCGCGGCGGGCCGCGATCGAGGCCAGCCAGGGGCTGAACGGGCGCTGCGGGTCCCAGGTGTGGCGGATGCGGTGTACCGTGAGCAACACGTCCTGCACCACATCCTCGGCGAGGTCCTGGTCCCGGCAGTAGCGGCGCGTCAGGTTCCTGACAAAGGGGGTTACCGCCCGCAGCAGCTGTTCATAGCAGCGGGCGTCGCCGGCCTGGGCGGCGCGCATCAGCAGCGCCCAGGCGGCTTCCTGCTGCTCGGACCGGGATAGGGGAGCCATGGCGGCGATGATGTTGTAACCTTTGCCCCGGCGCAACGATTAAGGGGTAGCCGCGGCGATCTTGAGCATCAGAATCGTACGGCGCCCCGGAAAATCACCAACCTAACTATCGGAGTATCAGCATGTCAGCGATTTCCCTCAAGACGATCACCCTGTCGGCGATGTTCGGCGCTGCCGCCATGGCCGTGGCCAGCACCGCAGCTTTCGCCGGCGACACCAAGGCGATGGACAAGCCTGCCATGGAGCATTGCTACGGCGTGGCCAAGGCCGGCAAGAATGATTGCGCGGCGGCGGGCCATGCCTGTGCCGGCCAGTCGACCAAGGACATGGACAAGGCGTCCTGGGTAGCCGTGCCGGCCGGCGTTTGCGCCAAGCTCGCGGGCGGCAGCACGACCAAGATGTAATGAGCCGAGGCGCTTCGCTAAACCCGATCCCGGCGCAAGCCGGGATCGGGCTGCGGCTCCCGCACCACGCGCAGGTGCTGGCCGAGCGCCCCGCAGCTGCCTGGCTCGAGGTGCACCCCGAAAACTACATGGCTGACCGGCACTCGCTTCGCGAACTCGAGCTGATCCGCGCCCACTATCCGCTTTCACTGCACGCCGTCGGCCTGTCGCTGGGTTCCGCCCACGGTGTCGACCCGGCGCATATCGGGCGGGTCCACCAGCTCGCTGAGCGGCTCGATCCGGCGCTGGTGTCCGATCATCTTTCCTGGAGCGTGGCTGGCGGGCAGTATCTTCCCGATCTGCTGCCGCTCCCCTATACCGACGAGGCCCTACGCGTCGTCTGCCGCAACGTCGAGCAGGTGCAGGAAGCGCTGGGACGGCAAATACTGGTGGAAAACCCGTCAACCTATCTGCGCTTTGCCGCGTCGGCGATTCCGGAGGCGGAATTCCTCGCCGCCGTCGCGCGCCGCACGGGGTGCGGTGTGCTGTTCGATGTCAACAATATCTACGTGAGCGCCACGAACCAGCGCCTCGATCCCGCAGCAGAGCTCGCCGCGTGGTGCCGCGTGCTTGACGGACCCATGGTTGGCGAGATCCACCTCGCCGGACACGCGGTCGTGCAGACGGCCGCAGGTGCGGAACTGCGCATCGATGATCATGGCGATCACGTGTGCGCGGCAGTCTGGGCGCTCTACGAACAGGCGCTCGCGCACCTGGGCCCCCGGCCCACGCTGCTCGAATGGGATACGCGGGTGCCGGCCTTTGCCGTGCTGCAGGCGGAAGCTGCACTGGCACAGTCGCGCCTCGATGCCGTGCAGGAGCGCGCCTATGCCTGCGCCGTCTGAGCTTGCGCTCGCGTCACTCCAGGCGCGCATGGCAGCAGCGCTCCTGGCGAGCGATGCGGACGGGCAGGCACTCCCCGAAGCGCTGTTCGCCGGCGCGCATGCGGGCGCCGCGGGGCTGCGCGTGCATCGCAATACGGTGCTCGGTGCGCTCAGCAATGCGCTGCGCCTGAGCTTCGTGGCCGTCGACCGCCTGGTCGGCGAGGCCTTCTTCGATCGCATGGCCGTCGAGTACGCGCGCGCGATGCCGCCGCGCGCGCCGCAGCTGGATGAGTACGGCGCGGGGTTTGCGGCGTTCGTCACCGGCTTCCCCGGCACGGAAGGCCTGCCTTACCTCGGCGAGCTGGCGCAGTTTGACTGGCAGTTTGCCGAGCTCGCACGCGACCGCCCCGCGCTCGAGACGGGTGGCCCCATGCTGCTGCTCGATGGTGGTGTGCGCCTGCAGTTCCTCGCGCCCTTGCGTTTGCACGGCGCGCGTTACCCCGTCGATCGGTTGCGCGAGGCCATCCTGGCCGAGGATGCGGTGGCGCTCGGAGCTCTCGAGCTCACTCCCGGCGACTATCGCTACGCGCTATGGCGAACGCCGGAAGGCGTCCGTGTGAGGCCGCTGCGCCTGCCCTCGTCGCGATTCCTCGCGGCCGTGTACGCGGGCGCCGGTGGCGCGGAAGCGCTCGCCGCCGCCGCAGGCGAAGCAGGTACGGTAGCGGCGGTGGCGGAAATCCTGGCGCAGGAAATATTGCCCGCGGGGTTCGTCCGCGTCGGCGCCTAACGCCCGCCGAATTCCCAGTAGCCGCGGTCGCGCCGGCAGGCGACTACATGTTCGCGGCTGTGGTGGCCGCGGTAATTGCGGTACACGGCGAATTCACGGCAGGTTCGCGATACATCGCGCAGCGGCTCGATGCGCCAGGCGACTCGGCTGCGCGGATTGACCCATACCACGGGGCGGCCGATGCGGCCCAGTTCGAGCGACTGGCCCATGCAGGCGCGATCGTTATCATCGATAGAGTCGCCCACGGCACTGCCGATGATGCCGCCGGCAATCGCGCCGATGACCGTGGCGATGCCGCGGTTCTCGGGCCGGGCCGTCCGGTTGCCGATGATGGCGCCGGTGACGGCCCCCGTTACACCCAGCACGGCGTCGGTGTTACAACGGCCGCTGCGCACCACGCCGTAGTCGTCATCCCAGTCATCGCCGCCATAGCCGTGATAGCCATGCCGACCTTCGTAGTACCGATCGTCCCCGTAGCGGGGGCGGTCGCCTCCCTGGTAGGGACGGTCCTCGCGGCGGTCGTCCCGATGGTCGTCGCGGCGCTCCTCGCGGCGCTCTTCCTTGCGCTGATGCTTGCCTCGGTCGCTGTCGCCGTGTTCGTCGTGTCCACCATCCTGCCGGTCCTCGTCCTGCTCCCCGGCCCCATTCGCGCCCGCCCAGGAAGGCGGGTCGGCGAAGGCGGGTGCCTGCAGGGCCAGTGTCATAACGAAGGCGAGGGCGGGTATCAGGGCGCGTAAGCGGGCAGTCATGGCGGGGCTCCAGGGGCAGTTCGGTACCGTAGGGGTACTAATCTACGCCTTCAGGCCTGAACCGGCTGTGAACCGCGCGGGAGCTCTGAAATCCGGGAACTCATCGTGTTTTCCCCTGTAGCTTCCAGACGGTCAATGGACTATGCTTCAGATGCGAGTCATTCTCATTAGCATTTAGGAGCCCATGAACTCCCCGTTGGACCCCGGGCACGCCGCTGTGACGGTTCCCCTGGCTACCCTGCGCAAGGGGGCCCGAGGCGTCGTCGCGCAGGTGCTCGAGGGGGACGCCGGCATAGTCGGCGATGAAACGGGTGCCACCATCGGGCGGCGGCTCATAGAAATCGGCTTCGTGCCCGGCGAGCCCATCCAGATCATCGAGGAAGTCTGGCCCGGCGGCGATCCGATGGCGGTGCGCGTGGGCTCGACCGTGTTTGCCCTGCGCCGCCGCGAAGCGCGCGCCGTGCTGGTCCGGGTCGACGCACCATGAACGCGCAAGCCCTGCCCGCCGCGAATTTCCGCGTAGCGCTCGTGGGGGTGCCCAACTGCGGCAAGACCGCGCTTTTCAACCGCCTGACCGGTAGCCGCCAGAAGGTGGCGAACTATCCGGGCGTAACCGTCGAGCGCAAGGAAGGCCGGTTCACCGGTCCAACGCAGGCGCGACACTACCAGCTGATCGACCTGCCGGGCACCTACAGCCTGGTGCCGGCAACGCTGGACGAGGCCATCACGCGTGACGCCATTATCGGCAGGCTCAGCGGCGAGCCCGCGCCCGACCTCATCGTCTGCGTTGTCGACGCCACCAACCTGCGCCTGTCGCTCCGCCTGGTGCTCGAGCTCGCGCGCGTGGGGCGACCGGTAATCGTGGCGCTGAACATGAGCGACCTGGCAAGCGACCGCGGCTACAAGCTCAACCGCACCCGCCTCGAATCAGAACTGGGCGTACCGGTGGTGCAGACGATCGCCGTGCACCCGGCGGGTGCGCGTGACCTGATTGCCGCGATCGATGCACTGTGCGCCTCGCTCGAGGTAGAGCGCGCCGCCGCGCGGCGCATCCATGAAGCGGACCTCACCGTGGCGCTCCAGCTTGTTCCGCCGCCGCCCGTGGTTACGCCCGTGGTGGTTCCGGCCCAGACTTCGGCCGAGATCGAGGCCACGCAGCGCGAAGCACGCCGGATCCTGCGTGCCGCCGACTACGTCGAGCCGCTCCGCGCCCGCGCGCTCGCGCGGCTCGATGCCGTGGTGATGAACCCGATCGCGGGCCCGATGTTGCTCGCGGTGCTGCTGTTCGCTGTGTTCCAGGCGGTGTTCACCTGGGCCGCCGTACCGATGGAGTGGATCAACACCGCGATGAGCGCGCTGGGCCAGTGGGTGAGTCACGTGATGCCGGCCGGCGCGCTGCAGAGCCTGCTCGTGGACGGGGTGATCAAGGGCGCAGGAAGCGTGCTGGTGTTCCTGCCGCAGATCCTGATCCTGTTCTTCTTCATCCTGCTGCTCGAGGACAGCGGCTATCTGCCGCGCGCGGCCTTCCTGCTCGATCGCCTGATGGGCAGCATCGGGCTTTCGGGCCGCTCGTTCATCCCGTTGCTGTCTTCATATGCCTGCGCGATCCCGGGCATCATGGCGACGCGCACCATTCCGAACCTGCGCGATCGCATCGCCACCATTTTGCTCGCGCCGCTCATGACCTGCTCGGCGCGACTCCCGGTGTACGCGCTGATCATCGGCGCGTTCATCAAGGAGCGCTCGATCGGCTGGTTTTCGCTGCGCGGGCTGGTGCTGTTCGGACTGTATATCGTTGGCGTGCTCGGGGCGGTGGTCGTCGCCTTCACATGAAGCGCGTCACGCTGCGCGCGGGCTACCATCCGCTGATGCTCGAGTTGCCCGAGTACCACTGGCCGAATCTGCGTAACCTGGCGTTGGGTCTTTACGAGCGTACGATGATCTTCATCACGCGCGTCGGCACGATCATTCTCTCGCTGATGATTGTGTTGTGGTTCCTGGCCAGTTTCCCCGGAGCACCGCCGGGCGCCACGGGGCCCGCGATCCAGTACAGCTTCGCCGGCATGCTGGGGCACGCCCTGCAGACGATATTCGCGCCGCTCGGCTTCAACTGGCAGATTTGCGTGGCCCTGGTACCCGGGCTCGCGGCGCGCGAAGTGGCGGTCGGCGCGCTGGGCACGGTCTACGCGCTCTCCGGCAGCGCCGACCACCTCGACCAGGCGCTGCGGCCGATGCTGGCCGCGAGCTGGAGCCTGCCGACCGCGCTCTCGCTGCTCGCCTGGTACGTGTTCGCGCCGCAGTGTCTGTCGACGCTGGCGACCGTGCGCCGCGAGACCAATTCCTGGCGCTATCCCCTGATCATGGCTGGGTATCTCTTTGCCATGGCCTACGCGGCGTCGTTCGCTACATTTCAGATCGCCAGCGCGTTTGCAGTGGGGGCTTAGAGCCATGTGGCAGCAAATCGTTGTCGCCGCAATCGTGATTGGCGCCGCGGTTTATGCGGCGCGCGTGCTGGGCCCGCGGCGCTGGCGGCGCAAAGCCGCGGGCCCGGTCGCCGGCGCGAATGCCGGCGGCGTCAAAGGCGTAGCGGGGCCGTGCGGGTGCGGGAAAGACGACGGCGGTTGCCATTGACTGACTAGCTCGTCCAGGAGTCGTCGGGCCAGATGCGGCGCATGAACTCGTCGAACAGAGGCACCGTGA
The DNA here is from genome assembly GCA_025357915.1 of Gammaproteobacteria bacterium. Classification (GTDB taxonomy): domain Bacteria; phylum Pseudomonadota; class Gammaproteobacteria; order Steroidobacterales; family Steroidobacteraceae; genus FEN-1191. The sequence goes on along the minus strand of JANYLH010000006.1, from coordinate 4,384 downwards.
AGGCGGTGTCGCCGTGGTTGGGGCTCCAGATCATGCCTTTAGCAATAAGCTGACTGCGTGTCGGGCCGAGTGAGCTGACCGGGCGATCCAGCGCCGCGGCGATGTCGCCGGAGCGGTGAGGTCCGGGACCCAGTTCAGCCATCGCGCGGATGTACTTCTTTTCAGTAGGCGTGAGGCGATCGAAGCGGACGCGGAAGAAACTCTCATCGAGTGCGGCCAGTGCGGATTGCGAGGCGACCTGGGTGTCGATGAGCGTGATGGGTGATCGCTCCGCCGTGTCCCAGCTGTGCTTGCCCCATTCCTGCAGAAAATACGGATAGCAGTGCGTGGCCGCGAGAATGTGGCTGACGGCGGCGTCTTCGTACAACACATTCAGATCGGCAGCGGGCTTGCGAATCGCCTGGCTCGCTTCCCCGGGCGTCAGCGGTCCGATTTCAGGGAATTCAAACAGGCGCTCTGCATAAGACTTGGCGTTACCCATCTGCCCGCGCAGCTGCGGGAGCCCGGCGCCCACCAGCGTGATGGGGAGGCGCCGCTGGGCACAGCGATGGAGTGCGGTGATGAGTACGGCGAGCTCAGGCTCTGGCACGTACTGTAGTTCGTCGACGAATAGTACCAGCGCAGTCTCCGCGCGTTGTGCCGCCGCACCGACCGCTTCAAACAGGGATTGCAGATCGTGCTCCAGATCACCGTTATCGGCGAGACCGGGTTCTGGCTCAAAATCGAATCCGACTTCGATATCGTGATATTTCACCTTCAATGCCTTGGCGAACCCGGCGAGCGCCCGCAGCGCCCGCTGCGCCGTGTCTTTGGATTTTTCGTTGCGACTCAGGCGGAGCAATGCAAGGCGCACCTCCGGCGCGAGGAGCGCGGGAAGCGAGCGGCCTTCCGGAGCTTCGATGCGCACGGTGTGAATACCGGAGGCTTCAGCATCGTCGCGCATGCGATCGAGGAGGACCGTCTTGCCGACGCCACGGAGGCCCACCATCAGGAGGCTCTTGGTGGAGAGGCCCCGCCGCACGCGCGCGATGGCAATTCGCACCGTCTCGCGCAGCGCATCGCGCCCGGCCAGTTCGGGCGGTGGCGCGCCGGCTCCCGGTGCATAGGGGTTGGTGACGGGATTCATGGCAGAATTATAGTAAAATTACCAAAATTAGTAAAATTACAAGATATAAATAATATGAATAATATCCCTATATTTGCCGTGCCGGCTACCGCTGGCGATGCGCTGTAAGAAAAAGTCCTGCAGCCCCGTCATTCTCGAAAAATTCCGATCGTGAGTGACAAGCGCGGCCGCTCCGACAGCCAGCGCGCTTGCCGTCTGCACCGCATCGGGGAGCTTGCGGCGCAGCGTTGCCCTTAGCCGCGTAGCCGTCTCGGCGATGTCGGTATCCAGATCGATAAGCTGCCAGGACTGGAGCAGGCCGCGGTAGCTTCGGGCGAGTGCCTCATTGCCTGCCGGCAATGGTCCGGTCAGTACTTCCGCAAGCGTGATCGTGGTCGTGGTGCACAATACCTTTCCGGCGGCGTGAGCCTCGAAAACCGCTCGAAACCGTGCGGCGTACTGGAGGTGTCCCTCAAGCTGGCAAAATAAGTGTCGAACGATACGATTGCCGCAACCGGCCTACCGTGCCGTGTGATGACCGTTGCTTTTCCGGCTGCCGCCTGATCGAGGAGCTGCGGCAGCTGGCTGCGGGCCTCCCGGGGTCGGGAACTCCGCCGCGACAGAAACTGTCAAAATAAGGTGCGGGAACCGGACCCCCGTTAGGAGTGACGTGATGATTAATCCGATCCGCGGTTCGCTGACCCAGTGGGTGGCGTGCCTGCTGTTGCTGAGTGCGGGCCAGGCGATGGCCGGCGACGAGCCGCGACCGTCGGCGGCGTCCGCGGCAGAAGCCGACCGGCACGCCAAGCCTTACTTTGATCACAAGCTTTCAGATGCCGAGAAGGCGGCGCTCGCGAAGCGGCGAATGAATAGCTGCCGTCTGCACCCGGGCAGCTGCGAGCAGGGCGCGAAAGACAAGAAGCAAAGGTCCAAACCGACCGAGCAGGCGCAGGCGCCCGAGAAAGCCGACCAGTAACCGCCCGGCGCCCGGCGCGTCATGCGCCGGGCGCCAGCTCGAATCGACTCAGTCGCCGCGCAGCGCGAGGCGCCAGACGCCACGGCCATGGGTGGCCGCGTACAGCAGGCCGGATTTCGCATCGAGGGCAATGCCGTACACCGCGACGGGCGGCAGGCGCGAGGCGGCCGGGGCCCACTGACCCGACGAGCTCCGCACTATTACGCCGAAGTCGGTCGCCGCAAAGACGCGGCCGGTGGCCGCATCGTAGGCGACGCCCGTGACCGGTTGATCACCGATGTTGGCGCTCAGGTCCCGCCAGGTCGCGACCAGCGTGCCGGCATCGACCGTCACCTCGAACACGTGGCCCGGGGTGGTCGGCGTGTACGCGTCATAGCCCGAGAAGGACACGAAAGCGTGCAGCGGATTCTTCGGGTCCACCGCAATGCCGCTGATGAAGCGCCGCGGCTGGGCCGCGGTGTCCACGCGGCTAAACGCCACCGTGGTTGAATCGACCGCGTCCGCGTTCGTGGACACGAACAGGCGGCCACGGCGCGTGCCCGCCCACAGCGGCGCGCCGGCCTTCGTTGCGCGCGCCATTGCCACCAGGTAGGACCCGCTCTTGTCGGCGCCGAACGCAGCACCGGTGAGCGTGTCGGCGCCCAGGGGTTCCCAGTCGCCGCATTGCACGGTGAAGTCGCCGAAGAACTCGTTGCAATGTTGCTCGAGATAGGCCTGCTCGCCGCCATTGTCGAGCGTGCGCCAGACGCGCTGCTGACCGACGAAGAAGGTTCCGTTGAGCACCGGGTCGGCGAGTACCGGCACATAGAACGACGCCGCCTCGTAACCGAGCGGGTCGGAGACCCAGTTCCAGCCGAGCGGATCAGTGCCGCGGTAGTTTACGTCGAGCTGCGGGCCGAAGTAGGAATGCATGCGTGCGTTCGGCGTCACGGCATTGATGCCGGAGTTGCCGCCGTCGCCGCCGACCGACTCGAACCAGGCGCCGGTGCGGCCGTTGTACGCCCAGGTGCCGTTGTCCTGCGTGCCGCCAATGATGTCGTTGGCCGGATCCTTCGGATTGATCGACACGCTCTGGAACTGCAGCGTCGAGAGTCCGCCATTCATGGTGCTGATGATCTCGCGCGGGATCGCGGCCAGCCAGTTCTGGCAATCCGTAAGATCAACGCCCGCAATGCCGCGGTTGGCGCAGTCGGCCGAAGCGTTGACGTATACGCCGTCGGTACGCACCACGCCGCCGTCGGAGCCGAGGATGGCGATGTTAGGAGTGCCCGGTACGAACGCGATCGCGTGCTGGTCCGGGTGCATGCCGATCGGCGGCTGCTGCGTGTCGTTGGTCATGTCCGTGAAGCTCAGGCCGCCGTTGGTCGAGCGCTGCACGGTCCTGCCGTTCGAAGGCGGAGTTGCGGTAAAGATCTCGCCGTATTGCATCTGGCCGCCGATCCACACCACGTCGGGCGCGCCCTCGGGCGAAGCCACCGGCATGTCATACGAGCACTGGCCACCACAGTAGTTATAGGAAGCGAACCCGGTGGAGCCCTTGATCGGATCCGACAGCAACGTCCAGGCCGGTACGGTGGCGTTCGCGTCATCGGTGCGATACAGCAAGGCAGGGCCGCCGTCCGTGTCGCCAAGATAAATGCGCAGCTTCCCGTTGGGAAGCGGGGCCAGTGCGAACTCGGTGCGGGAACCGGCGGAGTTGGCGAGGAGGCCGCCACCCGCGCTCGCGAACACCTGTTCGTAGCCGCCGCCCTGTGCCGAGCGGTACATGCCGTAGTCCATGACCGAGAAATAGATCCGCGTCGGGTCGCTCGAGCCGAGCCCGAGCCGCGTGGCCGCAATCCTGGTCACGCCGCCGCGGAAGAAATCGCTGCCGTTGGGTGTGGCTGGATTCACGGCGTCCGACGGCTGGCTGAATGCGAGCGTGAAGCTCGCACCGCCGTCCACCGACTCGTACAGGCCGACCAGCGGCGCGTTGGGAGGGGTGAAGCGGCCACCGTTGGAAGACGAGGAGCCGCGCCGCGCGACCGCGGTGCCGATGAACAAGTGGCGCGCATTGGCGGGGTCAACCACGACCGCAGCGATCGAGCGGTAAAACGCTCTATGCCGGTACCGGCGAGCCCAACGGCTCGAGCGACTCGGAGGCCGGACTCGGCCTCTACAAGTCCACCGACGGTGGTTCGAGCTGGAGTCTCGTACCGGGTAGCTTCAGTGTCGCGGCCTACCGCTCGATCGCTGCGGTCGTGGTTGACCCCGCCAATGCGCGCCACTTGTTCATCGGCACCGCGGTCGCGCGGCGCGGCTCC
>JANYLH010000081.1 GCA_025357915.1 Gammaproteobacteria bacterium | reverse complement strand
CTCCCGGACTCGCGGCCGCCGCCGGTCTCTTTCTCGCCGCCGAAGGCGCCGCCGATCTCGGCGCCGCTCGGGCCGGTGTTGACGTTGGCGATGCCGCAATCACTCCCGGTTGCCGAGAGGAAAGTTTCGGCCTCGCGCATGTCGGTGGTGAAGATGGCCGAGGACAGGCCCTGACGGACCTCGTTCTGCAGTCCGATGGCCTGCTCGAAGGTGTCGTAGGGAATGATGTAGAGGATCGGCGCGAAGGTCTCCTCGCGCATCGCCTCGAACTGCGTTTCGGTCTCGACCAGCGCCGGGCGCACGTAGTAGCCGCCTTCGAGCCCCGGCGGCACCATGCGCTCGCCGCCCGTGACAGTGGCGCCGGCCTGGCGCGCGGCGGCGAGGGCCGACTGCATGCGCACGAAGGCGGCGGCGTCGATCAGCGGCCCGACCAGGGTTTCTCGTTCGAGCGGTGAGCCGATGGGGAGGCTCGCGTAGGCCTTGCGCAGCATGCCCGTCAGCTGGCCGGCGAGCGTGCGGTGCACGATCAGGCGCCGCAGCGTGGTGCAGCGCTGGCCGGCCGTGCCGGCCGCAGCAAACACGATTGCGCGCAGGCTCAAGCCCAGATCAGCCGAGGGCGCGACGATCGCGGCGTTGTTGCCGCCGAGCTCGAGGAGCGTCCGTCCGAAGCGCGCGGCGACACGTGGGCCGAGCACACGGCCCATGGCAGTGCTGCCCGTGGCGCTGATCAGCGGAATCGATTCGTGGTCGGCAAGCTGTTCGCCGGTTTCGCGGCGGCCGATCACCAGCTGCGAAATCGCCGGGTGCGCCGGGGCAAAGTCGCCGATCACTTCGCTCAGAATGCGGTGCAACGCCAGCGCGCACAGCGGCGTCTTTTCGGACGGCTTCCAGATCACGGTATTGCCGCAGACCAGCGCCAGGGCCGCGTTCCAGGCCCATACTGCCATCGGGAAGTTGAATGCCGTGATCACGCCGACCGGGCCGAGCGGGTGCCAGCGTTCGAGCAAGTGGTGTCCGGGGCGCTCGGAGGCAATGGTCAGGCCGTAGAGCTGGCGCGAAATCCCGACCGCGAAATCGCAGATGTCGATGACTTCCTGGACCTCGCCCAGACCTTCGCTGAGGATCTTGCCGGTTTCCAGCGAAATCAGCTTGCCGAGCGCCTGCTTGTCCCGGCGCACGCGGCGTGCGAAGCGGCGCATGAGTTCGCCGCGCACCGGCGCGGGCACCGCACGCCACACCAGGAAGGCCTCTTTTGCAGCCTGGATCCGCGCGGCGATCACTTCCGGGCTGTCGATGGGCACGTAGGTCAGGGCGGAGCCGTCAATGGGTGTATGGGCCTGCAACCCGCCGGCGGACGGCGACGCGGCCGGCGGAACCCCGGCCTCCTGCATGATGACGCGGAAGGTCATGATCCGGTCATTCCAAAGACCTGCTGCGGCCGCATGGCGTAGATGCGGCCAAAGCGGTTGGCCAGAAAGTCTTGCAGCGGCACGTCTTCCTGGCGGATGAAGCCCTGCTGCGGGAGGCGCTTGGTGGCGAGCAGGTCAAGCACGCCGCAAATGCCCGCGGCGGTGGTGAGCTGGATCGCGCTGCGCTCCACGCCGTTGATCGTCTGGCCGTAGATCTTGTTGGCGTATGTTTCCTGCACCAGGCGGCCCTTCTTCATGCCGGTGACCGTGACAAACACGATGACCACGTCCTGCAGCGTCGTGGGGAGCGAGTGCTCGAGGATATCTTTCAGCACGTCGCGCCGTTCTCGCAAACGCAGGTCCTGCAGCAGCGCCTTCATGATGGCCGCATGCCCCGGGTAGCGGATTGTACGGTAATTGAGGTTGCGGACCTTGCCGCGCAGCGTTTCGCACAGTGTCCCGACACCGCCCGAGGTATTGAAGGCCTCGTAGGTGACCCCATCGAGCGAGAACTCCTCGCGCTCCTCGAGGGGCGGGGCGTTGACGAGTTCGCCGTTGGCGATCTCCTCGCAGGGCTCGCAGTACTCGTTGATGACCCCGTCGGTGCTCCACGTCAGGTTGTAATTCAGCGCGTTTGACGGGTACTGGGGCAGGGCGCCGACCCGGAGGCGCACATCCTGCAGCTGGTCGAAGTTCTTCGCCAGGTCGTAGCCGACGATGGTGATGAAGCCCGGCGCCAGCCCGCATTGCGGGATGAACGCCGTGCTGGCGGTTGCGGCGAGCGCGCGCACGCGGCGCGTGTTGGCGACGTCCTCGGTGAGGTCGAGGTAGTGGACGCCGGCCAGCGCCGCGGCCTAGCGATCTTGCCGGTCACCTGGAAGGGGGCCGCGCTCAGTACCGCGAAGCGACCG
>JANYLH010000046.1 GCA_025357915.1 Gammaproteobacteria bacterium | reverse complement strand
CGATCCGCGCACCAGCGTCGTCGACGCCAGCTGCAGGGTGCACGGAATCAGCAACCTGTACGTTGCCGGCGCCGCCCTATTTCCGACTTCGAGCCAGGCCAACCCTACGCTGGCCGTGGTAGCGCTGGCCTTGCGGCTGGCCGATCACCTCAAGACCAAGGCCGGGCAGGCGGGTTAATTCACGGGCCACTGGACGCGCAGCCGCACGCCGACCACCGCGCCGTTGTATTGGAAGAATGTGGTGTTGGACGTCCGGGTCTGGTACAGCGCATAGGGACTGATGGACAGCCAGCGCCGCATCGCATAGGTGATATTCAGATCCGCCGTCTGGTACTGATCGGCGCGCGCCTGGTTGGTGACCGGCACGGTCTCGCCCGTAAATGAGCTGCCGATGCGCATGTAGCCGAGCAGGACCGAGATCTTCGTCGTTGCTTCCCAGTCTGTCCTGATGGTCACTGTGGAATCAACTACCGATGTGGCGTTGATTACATAGCTGTTGACGGCGCGCTCGTAACTGAGGAACACCGAGGTCTTCCCTGTCAGCTTGCGCGCGTAGCTCAGCAAGCCCGTGGTCGCCGTAATATCCGCTGCATTGGCCGCCGGATTTTCACGCTTGGTGTAACCGGGGGCTGCCTTCAGGAGCGTCGGCTCGCCGGTGCCGTAGCTCGCGGTGCCATCAAGGCTGGTTTGCCGGTAACTCGGCACCAGCACCCCACCGCGGTAATCGCCCTTGACCCGTTCGGCCGCCAGGCCAAAGGTCCAGTCTGCAGGACCCAGGTATTTAAGCGCTGCGTCGCCAACTGTCTCCTTGAGACCGTAAGAGGGAATGCCGGGCTGGGGCGAATCCAGGTCGCGCTGCTTCGCACCCGCCTCCAGCCGCCAGTCGGGTCCGATGTGGAAACCAACGCTGGCATCGGCGTCGCGTTCGGTTTCCAGCACCAGCGCCGAACTCAGCCGCGCCTTGAGATCCGCCATGCGTTGCTCGCGACCGACGCCGAGCTTGCCGTCCACGGCGTCCGCCAGCTTCCAGTCCAGGTTGGCGTTCAACCGGTACCCATCGTGGTCAAGTTGGGAAAAATGATTGTATTTGTAGCGCCGCCCCTCGGCGGCAGCCGACAGGACCTGCTGGCGCCACTGATACTTCAGGGTGACTCCGGCTGTGGCGAGCTTGATCTGATCATCGCGGCGCGTATCGCCCTGCAGGACGTTCGCGGGATCGCCAGGCGCGACGGCCGCAATATTGGAGTTGTACTGATAGTCTCCGGTCGCAAACGGCTGCACGCTCAGTTGGGCTCGCGCCGGCAAGGAACACAGCCCAAGAGCGAGGACACAGGCGAGGATGACCGGATTCGGGTTCAGGGCCGACCGCATGGGTTCACTTTAAGAATCGTGGTCGGAAAAGTATAGCGGGTCAGGCGTTCACTTGGCTGACAAATAACAAATTAGCCATGAGCGGCAAGTTTTACCCGCTTAGCGCTTGCCAGCCTGCGGGCGCGGATGGCGTCCCCAAGGGGATTCGAACCCCTGTCGCCGCCGTGAAAGGGCAGTGTCCTAGGCCTCTAGACGATGGGGACCGAAAACCGCAAAAATGGTGGAGCCAGGCGGGATCGAACCGCCGACCTCTTGCATGCCATGCAAGCGCTCTCCCAGCTGAGCTATGGCCCCACGAGAGGGCGCGAAGGTACGCACCGCTCAGGATGCTGTCAAGGCTCGGATGTGCCCGCCTGGCCGATCGCACGCTGCAGGCGCACGAGGGTCGTGGTCTTGCCGATCAGGGCCACCGTCAGGTCTATGGGGGGCGACACGGCGGTCCCGCAGATCGCGACCCGCAGCGGCTGCGCCACGCTCCCCAGCCCCAGCGCATTGCGCCTGGCCACGGTGTCCAGTACCGAATGTATGGCACCGGCGTTCCATTCCGTCAACGCCTCGAGCCCGCCACCGACGGCTTCCAGCAGGGGCACCGCCCCGGCGGTGAGATGCTTGCGGGCCGCCTTGGGGTCGTAGTGCTCGAAATCCCTGAAGAAAAACAGGCTCTGTTGCGCCATTTCCCTAAGCGTCTTCGCGCGCTCGCGCTGTGCATTGACCACACCCTCGAGCAGCGCCATGTCGTCGGTGGCGACGCCCAGACCTGCGAGGCTGTCGCGCAGTGCCACCGCAAGCTGCGTGACCGGGGCACGCATCATGTGTTGTTGGTTGAGCCACTGGAGTTTCTCGGCGTTGAAAGCCGAGGCCGCCTTATTGACGTCTTTGATGTCGAAGGCCGCGATCATTTCCTCGCGGCTGAAGACTTCCTGGTCGCCGTGCGACCAGCCCAGCCGCACCAGGTAATTGAGCAGCGCATCGGGCAGGTAGCCCTCCTCCTGATACTGCAGCACGCTGACGGCACCATGGCGCTTCGAGAGTTTTGCGCCGTCGGCCCCGAGAATCATGGGTACGTGCGCATACACCGGAATAGCGGCCTGCAGCGCGTGCAGCATGTTCATCTGGCGCGGCGTATTGTTCAGGTGATCATCGCCGCGGATGACATGCGTGATGCCCATGTCCATATCGTCGACCACTACGCAGAAATTGTAGGTTGGCGTGCCGTCGGAGCGGGCAATGATCAGGTCGTCGAGTTCGCTGTTCTGGAACACCACCCGGCCGTGCACCTGGTCCTCGACCACGACCTCGCCGTGCTGCGGGTTCTTGAAGCGGATCACCGGGTCAACGCCGGCGCGCGGCTCCTTGAGTTCGCGACAGCGCCCGTCATAGCGCGGCTTTTCCTTTGCCGCCAGCTGCCGCTCGCGCATGGCCTCGAGCTCGGCTTTGGAGCAGTAACAATGGTAGGCGTGGCCGGCGCCCAGCATTCCGGCGAGCACTTCGCGATAGCGATCGAATCGCCGGGTCTGGTAATACGGGCCCTCGTCCGCATCCAGGCCCAGCCAATGCATGCCTTCGAGGATCACCTTTACAGCTTCATCCGTGGAGCGCTCGCGATCGGTGTCCTCGACCCGCAGGATGAACCTGCCGCCGTTATGTCGGGCATAGAGCCACGAAAAGAGCGCGGTGCGCACCCCGCCGATATGCAGCAGGCCGGTCGGGCTGGGAGCAAAACGGGTGACGACGGTCATGAGGCCTGGTGAACTCGCTGGTGGTGTTGCGCACGGACGCGGACCCGAATCGTATCCGGCCCGGCGCCGGCGCGCCACGCACGATTGCTTCGCCGCCGGGGGTTCCCTACACTAGCGGCCCTTCGCGAACACGGGCGGTTAGCTCAGCGGTAGAGCACTGCTTTCACACGGCAGGGGTCACAGGTTCAATCCCTGTACCGCCCACCAGATTCCGCCAGGGTCGGCTTGGCCATGAATATCCCTGAGGCTTACTGATGAACCTGCGCCAGCGAGTGGTTGTGCTCGGAGCGAACGGTTTTGTCGGCAGGCGGGTCCTGGCCGCGCTGGCCGCTGCCGACTGGGCGATTCCCATTGCCGCCGGTCATCGGGCGGCGGCGCCGGTCGCGGGCGGAGAATACATCCAGGTGGATGCCACGGATGAGGCGGCGCTGCGCCGCGCGTTCGCCGGTGCGGCAGGGGTGGTAAACTGCGTCTCGGGAGACGCGCGCACAATTGTGGAAAGTTCCCGCGCCGTGCTGGGAGCGGCTGCAGCCACGGCGGCCGCGCCGCGCGTGGTACACATGAGCAGCATCGCAGCCTACGGCTCCGTGTCCGGCGTAGTCGATGAGTCGGCGCCACTGCTGGGGGACCTGGGTCCCTATTCGGCCGCAAAGGCCGAGGCCGAAAGCCTTGCCGCGCAAGCCCAGAATACCGTGGTGTTCCGTCCAGGAATCATCTACGGCCCGCACAGCACGAGGTGGAGCGACGAGCTTGCCCGCCTGCTGGTGGCTCGTCGCATCGGCGATCTGGGGAACAATGGCGGCGGTTACTGCAATCTCGTGCATGTCGACGACGTCGTCGCAGCCATCATCAGTGCCCTGCGCCTTCCGGGAACTGCCGGGCAAGCCTTCAACCTTGCCGCGCCGCAGCCGCCTACGTGGAATGAATATTTTGCGCGCTACGCTGCCGCGTTGGGTGCCGCGCCGGTGCGTTCCATGTCGCAGCTCCGTCTCGGACTCGAATTGGCGGCAGTTGCACCGGCGCTCAGAATCGTGGAATTGAGCGCCCGCATGCTACGCCTAAGCCAGGTCAACGCGATCCCAGTGCTCCGCCCCTCGCTGATCAAGCTGTGTCGCCACGCGATCATTCTGGATTCGCAAAAGGCAACGCGAATTCTGGAGCTGCGCTGGACGCCGCTCGAACAGGGACTGAAGAGCACGGCCGCATGGTTCGCGGCCAGCCGTTAACCCTGACCCCGGGCCGCGGGGAGTTCGCGCAGGCCAGACGCGCATGGTGTGAACCTCGACACTTTGCAGCAGCGGCACTCTGCTGTGGCTATGACGATCTGGCCTCCCGGCCGACACCGGGCGGTGGCGGGGTCTAGATACCCTTGACCCAGGTGTACAGGCGAAATGCCAGACGACTCCGCCACCGCTCACTCTGCTGCACGCCCTGGCACAGCACGGTTTCCTCCGGCCCCCAACGCAACTTGGAGTTATCCTTGCCCACTGAGAGGTTGACGATCGACAACTCCTGCCCGATCGCCCACTTTAGCGCCTCGGTTAGCAGCGTCGTCATGACGCTGAACCGGCCGAACTCCGGCAGGTATCCGGAAAAGTAGAGGTAAAGCTCGCGGCCGAGCTGAAAGCCCACGCGCGTGGCGACCACGACGTCGCCGATTTCGAGCTGGAAAATCCGCAGCTCATTGCGCTCCGCCATCGCTGCGCAGTACTCGTGCAGGAACTCCCGGGCCGATTCCATCTTGAAGCAATTCGGATGCCGCACCAACAGCGGCGCTTCAGCGCGCGCGGCATGCAGTTCAAAAAACCGCTCTACCGCGGCACGGGTGGCGCTGCGGTCGGCGACCACTTTGAAACGCAATTCGTATCCGGCGCGCCGCAAGGAGTTATAGCACTTGCGGATCGATTCCTTGATATTGCGGGAACGACTGGAGAAGAATTGCTCCCGGCTCTCAGGCAGCCGCAGCCAGTAGTCAAGGATTGGTTCTTCCCAGACGGTGCGGCCCTGGCTCTCGAGCCAGCGATGGGCACTGCCGCCGCTGCGAACGCCCGACCACCTGAGCCAGTCGCAACTGCCAGCGTGGCGGGCCAGGTACGAACTCAGGGCGGTGACAACGCGCTCCTCGTCCACCAGCCGGCACACCAGTCCGTGCATCTCGGTGATATTCGGGTCCGCGCCGAAATAGTTCAGCCGTCTGCTGCGGCAGGGCCCGACAGCCGGGGCGGCGGTAATCATCAACGGCGCCACGGCAATCAGCCGCCCGGCATCACGAACCGTATGCGCGTAGAAGTCGTCACGCTGCGCCACGCCATTGCGGCTCAGGTGCCGCCACCACAATTCGTTCCATAGGGGCGTACGGAACGGCGTGCGCGGCGAGATATCCGCTTCGATCTGCTCCCATTCGTCCCGCAGCGAAGCGAACGCATCGACGGACGCCAGCTGTTCGATTTGCAGGCTCATGGAACTCGCAGTCTCAGATTGGCTTTCCCGCCGATTGTACGGACATCGCCGCGACTTTAGCCGGCCGATTTTCCCTTACGCCAAAGCCAGTGCCCCAAATTGTGGCCCGCATCGCCGAGTGCAGCCGCAGCCAACTTCCGGAAGCGGGCCACGGCGCGGGAAATATGCGGGATTACTCTCGAGCGCAGCACTATAATCCGGCAGCGCAGATGGCGCACCCCACCCAACAAAATGGCCCGCACCTGAGTGCACGCCGCGACGCCGCTATGACCCAGCCCGTACTCCTCAGACAGAGTTTCCTGATCGCCACGACGACGGCCATCCAGTCAGTCATACCCTGGCTGGTCGCAATGTCTGCATGGAACGGGTTGGCGTGGCTCTTTCAGTTGCCGATCCGACCCACCTCCATCGAAAGCATTGTGATCGGCGTTCTTTGCCTGGTGCTCATCGAATCGCCCAGGGACGTGACGATGCAGCTCGCGTCCGCGAGTCTGCCGGCCGCTACCGGAGTGATCGCGCGCTGGCTGATGCTGCTGGTAACGGGCCTGGCGATCGTAAATTTCTTCGGCGGCATTCTCGATGCATTTCCGGCCGGACTCCTCTGGGCCTGGCTGCTGGGTACGCCGTTGGCGCTGATCGGCACCACCTTGCTCATGCAGGCAGTCATGCGGCGACTCCTGATGCGTGCCTCTGGTCGCCGGGTCGCGGTTTTCGCGGGCTACAATGACAGCAGCCTGATGCTGGCACGCCGCATCCGCGATAATCCCGCGCTGTGCCTGGCTGTCGACGGCTTCTTTGACGACCGCAGTGCCGACCGCTTGCAACTCGCTGCGGAAGCGGAACTCAAGGGATCGCTCGACGATCTGGTAGCCTACGTCAAGTCCCGTAACGTCGATGTTATTTTCATCTCGCTGCCTATCAGGCATGTGCGGCGGGTCATGACTTTGCTCGAGGAACTGGGCGATACCACGGCATCGATCTACTACGCCCCGGATATATTCGTCTTCGACCTGATCCAGGCACGCGCGAGCGACATCAAGGGCGTGCCGGTGGTGGCGCTGTGCGAAACCCCCTTCTACGGCTACCGTGGCGTCAGCAAGCGCATCACCGACGTGCTCCTGGCATCGTGCATGGTGGTGGTCTTGCTGCCGCTGCTGTTGGGCATCGCGCTGCTCGTCAGGGTTTCATCGCCTGGTCCGGCCATCTTCAAGCAGCGCCGCTACGGGCTCGACGGGCGGGAGATCTCCGTCTACAAGTTCCGCTCTATGACCGTTACCGAGGACGGCGGCGACCTCAAGCAGGCATCGCGAGCCGATGCCCGCATCACGCCCATTGGAAAATTCCTGCGCAGGCTGTCACTGGACGAGTTGCCGCAGCTTTTCAATGTCCTGCAGGGCAGGATGAGCCTGGTCGGGCCGCGCCCGCACGCCGTCGCCCACAATGAGCTGTACCGCAAGCTGATCAAGGGCTACATGATCCGGCACAAGGTACTGCCGGGTATCACCGGGCTAGCGCAGGTCAGCGGCTGCCGCGGTGAAACAGCGAAACTCGAGGACATGGAGGCCCGGGTTCGCTACGACCTGGACTACCTGCGGCACTGGACTCCGATGCTGGATCTCAAGATCCTGCTGCTCACGGTGATCAAGATTTTCCGCGACGACCAGGCCTATTGAGCGGCGCTCAGTTCCGCCAGCTGTTCGGGCCGCGCCAGATGGAAGCCCTGGGCGAAATCGATGCCCAGCTGCGTGAGGCGCTCGAGCGCCTCGGCGCTTTCGACCCGCTCGGCTATGGTGGCAATGCCCAGTGCCCCCGCCACCTTGCTGATGGCCTCGACCATGCTGCGATCAACCGGATCGTTGGTGAGACTGCCGACAAACTGGCCGTCGATCTTGAGGAAGTCGACTTTGAGTTTCTTCAGGTAGTGGAACGAAGACAGTCCGGTGCCAAAATCATCGAGCGCAAAGCGGCAGCCGCGCTTCCTGACTTCCTGCATGAAGTACACGATCTGGGTCATGCCGGTGATGATGGCGGTCTCGGTAATCTCGAAACACAGGTGTCCGCCGATGTCCGGATCCTCGACCAGGGTCAGGACGAAATCGAGGAAGTTGCGCTCGCAGATCGAGGCGCCGGACAGGTTGACCGACAGCAGCGGCACCTCGAGTCCGGCGGCCAGATACTGGCGCAGGCGCGCCACCGTGTTCTCGAGCACCCAGCGATCGATGGCGCCGATGATGTTGTAGCGTTCCGCCGCCGGGATGAACTCGCCCGGCAGCACCAGCTCGCCGTCGTCATCACGGAGCCGTACCAGCATTTCATGGAACGGCGGCAGGCGCGGTGAATCAGCGCGAGTGGCGATGATCGGCTGGCTGTAGAGCTCGAGCCGTCCCTCGTCGACAGCGCGGGTAACGCGGCTCACCCAGTACATTTCCCGGTGCCGTCCCGACGCGGCGCCCGAGTCATAGACGTGGACGCGGTTGCGTCCGGCGTCCTTGGCGGCGTAGCAGGCGATGTCGGCCGCGCTCAGGAGGCTGGCCACGCTCTCACTGTCGCGTGTGATGGCGACCACCCCGATGCTGGCGCCAATGCTCGCGGTGTGCTGCTCCCAGCTGAAACGGTAGTCGCGCACCGCCTGGCGAACCTGGTCGGCGATGCGCGTGGCCTGCTCGAGCGAGCAGTGCTGGACCAGAATGCCGAATTCATCGCCGCCAAGTCGCGCGATCAGGTCCGCCGAACGCACCTGCTGTTGCAGCAGCGCAGTCACGTCGCGCAGCAGCCGGTCCCCGGCACTGTGGCCGCAGGTGTCATTGACCACCTTGAACTGGTCGAGATCGACGTACAGCAGCGCATGCGTGCCGTCGCCATCGCGGGCGCCCTGCAGCGCGGCCTGGAGGCGGCCATCGAACTCCCGGCGGTTGATCAGCCCGGTCAGTGCATCGTGGCTCGCCTGGAACGAGAGCGCGCGTTTGAGGCGCCGCTCCTTGGTGACGTCGCGGAACACCACTACGGCGCCGACCGTGCGGCCGTTGCGGTCGCGGATCGGCGCGGCCGAGTCCTGGATGGCAATTTCCTGGCCAAGCCGGTTGATCAGCACGCTGTGTTCGCCGAAATTCACGACTTTGTCTTCGCGCAGGCACCGCAGCAGCGGGTTCTCGATCTCCTCGTGGGTCTGCTCATCGCGCAGGCGCAATACCTCCATGATGGTGGCCCCGCGGGCATCGGCACCGCGCCAGCCGGAGAGCTGCTCGGCCACCGGATTGAGATATTCGATGCGTCCCTCGCGATTAGTGGTGATGACGCCATCGCCAATCGACTGCAGCGTGACCTGGGCGCGCTCCTTTTCCTCGAAGATCGCCTGCTCGACGCGCTTGCGCTCGGTGATGTCGGCTATCGTGCCCTCGTAGGCCACTACCTGATGCAGCTCGTTGCGCACCACGCGTGCGCTCTCGAGCACCACCACCTGCGCGCCGTCGTGCCGCCGCAGCAGCGTCTCGGCCGTATGCACCTCGCCCGCGCGCTCCAGCTCCTGCACGAATTGCGCGCGCGCTACCGGGTCCCAGTACAGCGCGGTCACGGTCGGCAGCGCGTAGATCTCCTCGGCGTTTGTGAATCCAAGCAGCCGGACAAACGCGGGATTCACAGCCAGCACCTTGCCGCCGGGCGAAAACTGGTAGACGCCCTCGAGCACGCTCTCGTAGAGGCCACGAAATTTCGCCTCGCTCGTGCGCAGCGCCTCGGCCGCGTTACAACGCTCGATGGCGACCGCTGCCAGGCGCGCGGCATGCGCGATGAGTTCGAGGTCGCGCTCGGCGGGCTTACCCGCGGCGGCGCGATACACAGTCAGGGCCCCGAGAATCTTGCCGCCCGCCGCCTTGATGGGCACCGCCCAGGCGGCGGCGAAACCGGCATTGACCGCGAGCATGCGCCGCCGCTGCCAGTAGGGATCGGTGCGCACATTCCCCACCAGCACCGCGCGCCCCAGATAGACCGCGGCGGCGCTGGAACCGTTGCGCACATCGATAACGGTGTTTTCGTCGGCCGCACGCAGCGCCTGCGGGACGCGCGCACCGATGACTTCGGTGAAACTCC
Organism: Gammaproteobacteria bacterium; assembly: GCA_025357915.1. Taxonomy (GTDB): domain Bacteria; phylum Pseudomonadota; class Gammaproteobacteria; order Steroidobacterales; family Steroidobacteraceae; genus FEN-1191. The sequence continues at coordinate 26,972 of JANYLH010000046.1, read as the reverse complement.
GGCCGTCGGGTCCAAGCCGGCTGATGCTTACGAAGTAGTCTGCGCAGATCGATTCGGCCAGCGTCGCCGTGGCCGCCAGCACCTCCCGGAGCGGCGCGTCCGCGGCGATGCGCTCGAACACGTTGCGTTCGCCGGCCATGATGGTCTGCGCGCGCTTGCGTTCGGTGATATCGGTGATGCTGGCGCGCACCAGCCCCTCGGCGCCGGTCAGCGGCATGAGCCGCACCTCAGTTGGCACCGCGACTTCCGCCCCACGGTGACAGAGCCATTCGAAGACGCGCGGCTTGTCAAACCCGGCGCCACCGGCTGCGCCTGGTGCGTTGGCCGGCGCGTTGGCTGGCGCCGCCAGCGCGGCTTGCAGCAGGTCGCGCAGCTCCAGCGCCACAATCCGCTCGCGGCTCACGCCAAAGAACCGCAGCGCGTTCTCGTTGGCGTCGGTGCAGGCACCGGTCCGGGTGTCGATGACGACGATCACCTCGGGCGCCGTCTCCACCAGGGTACGGTAACGGCTTTCGCTGTCACGCAGGGCCTGCTCGGCGGCGAGCCGCTCGCTCATGTCGCGCAGGCAGATCACGAAGACCTCGCGCCGGTCGATGCTGACCGGACTGGCCACGACCTCTACCGGGAACATTGTGCCGTCCTTGCGGCGCGCCTGGGTTGCGCGCGGCTCGGAGTTGCGACCCTGCGCACTGAGTTCGACGGTGAACGCCTGCAGGCCGCGCGCCAGCGATCCTTGCACCGGCAGGTCGGGCAGCAGCCGCAGTATCGACACGCCGATGAGCTCGGCTTGCGAATAGCCAAACAGTTGCTCGCCGGTCGGATTGAACACGCAGATTGCGCCCTCACCGGTAACCGTGATCACGACATCCTTGATGTGATCCAAAATGGCGCGCAGCTGCCCGGCGTCGGCGCTGGCCAGGCCCTGGGCGAAACAGCGCGCCTCCTCGGCCAGCATCTGCATGGAACGCACCACGCCGCGCCGTTCCTCGTCAATCTGTTCATACTGGGTACTGATCAGCGGCAACAGCGCGCTCATCGCCGCGACGGGATCCGGCGCGCGACCCAGCCCCAGGGCGTCAAGTTGCGCCCGCAGGCGCGGATGCAGATCGGCGCCCGAGCGCAACAGGCCGCTCGCGCCCGACGGCACGGCAGGCTGGAGCGTCGGCACCGGGAGCGTGGCGTTGCTTTCCCTTGACATAACCCTGGCTGAAACTGCGACCAGAGTGATGATACGGAGCGCCTTGCCGCAAGCGCGTGAGGCGCATCGCGGATTGGGTCTAAAGGCTAGGGTGTGGCCGCCATCGCGATCAATGGAATCATGAAAATCCGGGCTGTGGATGTATTGCCCGAATCGACCAGAATCGTCGCGCCCAGGCTCAGCAAGCCCGGTTGGTCAGCCCGCACCGTCACCGCCATGCGATGCGTGGCGCCCACCGCCGGCGCGCGAAATTCAAAGGTGCGATCCGACTGCAGGACCAGACCGTCTCCGGGCAGCAGCGACACCACTATCGAAGTGATGTCGAGTTCGGGCTCCTGCGACAGCACAAGTTCGAGCCGGAGCGGATGACCGACCCGCGGTGGTTCCTGCATGCGGAATTTCAATGCCACGGGCGTCGTGGCGGGAGCCGAACTGACGGCGTTGACCAGGTCGGCCTCGGCGGCCGCTGCCGACGCCACCTCGTCGGCCGAACGCTCGGCACCGGCTTTCGCCTGCGAATGTGCCGCGTGCGCGGCGCGCGCCTGCTCGGCCCCACCCCCGCAGCCGCTCATCAGCGCCGCGCCGGCCAGCGCCATCAACCAGCGAGCCATATTTATCCGCTTCATGCGGCCGGCAATTTAGCACGAACCGGCGGCGCCCAGAACGCGGGTCGCTAAGACTCGTTCAGGACCGCCGCCTGCTCGGCCAGATCGTTGACATGTTGCTCCCAGAACCGCGCTTCGCCGAACCAGGGAAAAGCGCGCGGGAAGGCCGGATCCGCCCAGCGTTCGGCGATCCAGGCCGCGTGATTGAGCATGCGCACCGCGCGCAGCACTTCGACCAGGCGTATCTGGGCATGATCAAAGATCGCGAAACGCTCGTAGCCCGCGAGCAGCTCGCTCCACTGCCGTCGCCGCTCGTCCGGATTGCCGGCGAGGAACATCCACAAATCCTGGATCGCCGGCCCGTTCACACAATCGTCCAGGTCGACGAACACCGGGCCGGACGGCTGCCAGAGTATGTTGCCCAGATGGCAGTCGCCGTGCAGCCTGATCTTCCTGCAGGAAGCGACATCCGCGGCATCGATCTGCGTGAGCAGTTCGATGCTGATGCGCGCATACGCTTCGCGCATGTGCGGCGGGAGCTGCCCCGAGGCCAGCACCGAAGCGCGCCCCCGCGAGCCCAGCCGCTCAGCGCTCATCGAGGGCCGGTGCGTGAAGGGACGCAAAGCGCCGATCGCGTGAATGCGCCCCAGCGTGCGCCCCAGCAGCTCGCGTGCTTCGGGCTGGTCCAGATCCGGCGCCCCGCCCGGTTGCAACGGGAAGGCCGCCATCCTGAACCCGGTGCTCTGGAACAGTGTGGAGTCACCGAGCCGGAGCGGCGCCACGACCGCTATTTCGGCGGCCGCCAATTCGGTGGCAAAGGCGTGTTCTTCCAGGATCTGGGCGTCGCTCCAGCGCCCGGCCCGGTAAAATTTGACGACGACGGGCGCTCCTGCGTGGCGGCCGAGCCGGTACACGCGGTTTTCGTAGCTGTTGAGCGCAAATACGTGCCCGTCCGGCTCCAGGCCCGCCGCCTCGGCGGCATCCAGCACCGCATCGGGCGTGAGCCCGGAGAACGGGGTGGGGTCCGGGCGCTGGCTCAAGTCGCGCACCGCGGCGTGTGGCCTGTGACCCGGGGACGGGCAGTGAGTATCATGGCCGCTTCCACCGGAAATGCTGTGCAGGAGTCATGATGGCGGCCAAGGATACCGTGCTGGTCACGGGCGGTGCGGGTTATATCGGCAGCCACGTGGTGCTGCAGCTGCGCGAGCGCGGCGAGCGGGTCGTGGTGCTGGACAATCTTAGCACCGGCTTCCGCCAATCGATCCTGGATGCACCGCTGATCGTTGGCGATGTAGGCGATCGCGCCCTTCTGGACCATACGCTGGCCGACCACGGGGTCACCGCGGTCATGCACTTCGCGGCACATACGATCGTGCCGGAATCGGTGCGCGAGCCGCTCAAGTACTACGGCAACAATACCTGCGCCACGCGCAGCCTATTGGCCGCATGCCGGGACGGGGGCGTCCGACAGTTTGTGTTTTCATCGACCGCTGCCGTATATGGCATGCCCGCAGGGGGTGTAGCGCGCGAGGACGGGCCGGCGGCGCCGATCAATGCCTACGGTACCTCCAAGCTGATGTCGGAATGGATGTTGCGCGACCTGGCCGCAGTGACCGATTTCCGTGCCGTGGCCCTGAGGTATTTCAACGTCGCCGGATCGGACCCGGAATGCCGCATTGGGCAGGGGACCGCCAAGGCGACACTGCTGATTAAGGTCGCCTGCGAGGCCATCGTGGGCAAGCGCACGCACGTGTCCATCTACGGCACCGATTTCCCTACGCCCGACGGCACCGGCATACGCGATTACATCCATGTCGATGACCTGGCCCGCGCCCATCTCGACGCGTTGGACTACCTGCGCGCGGGCGGCGGCACCACCGTTCTCAATTGTGGTTACGGCCACGGTTACAGCGTGCGAGAGGTGCTCGACAGTGTGCAGCGTGTGGCCGGCAAGCGCCTTGAAATCCGGGAAGCACCGCGCCGCGAGGGCGACCCCGCGACCCTGGTGGCCGCTGCCGAGCGGGTCCGCGCGGTCCTGGGCTGGAAGCCCCGGCTCGATGACCTGGACGTCATCGTAGGCACCGCCCTGCGCTGGGAAGAGCGGCTGCAGCACGAGCCCTGGTAGCGCCTGGAACTGGTCGCCAAGCGGCGACGCGTACTTCGTGGGCCCGGCCCGGCTATCTGCCTTAGAATGGCCGGATGCGCGTGGCTCTACCAAGATCGCTAAACGGCTACCTGCTGCTCGGCATCGGGGTGATCACGGTGCCGCTGCTGGCGGCAATACTGCACGCCACGATCGAGATGCGCAGGCTGACCGTATTCAGCCAGCAACTGGTCAATGAGAGCGTGCGGACCACGGAGTTGATCCAGGACATGTTTGAGGAACGCAACACCCTTGGGCAGAAGGCCCAGGTGTACGCGGTGCTGGGCGGCAACCAGGACCTGGCCAGTTTCGACAAGAGTGATGCCGCGCTGCGTGCCACCATGAAGGAATTGCGTAGCTTGCTGCGGGATCCCGCGGCGCGCGACGCGGTGGATGCGTTCAGCATCCTGCAGCAGGATATCGTCGGCGTTGTGCGCGCGGCGGCGGGCCACGGCGAGCGGCGGGCCGGCCCGGATTTCGGCCCCCTCGACGACCAGGCCTCGCGCGTCTCCCGCCACGCCAACGCGCAGAAGGACATGGAACTGGCGTCGCTCGGCGATCAGACCACCGCCGCCAGGCGTGAGCTGTTCTGGGAATCAAGCCTGTTGATTCCACTGGCTCTGGCCGCCACCCTCAGTTTTGCCCTGGGCATCGGCCGCCCGATCCGCCAGGTGGATCGCGCCATCACCGAGCTGGGCAAAGGGAATTTTTCCGGCGAGATCTCGGTCAGCGGCCCAGTGGACCTGCAACGCCTCGGCCAGCAGCTCGAATGGCTCCGTGGACGCCTCGTGGACCTGGCGCAGGAGCGCAACCGGTTCCTGCGGCACATGTCGCATGAATTGAAGACGCCGCTCGCAAATATCCGCGAGGGCACCGAGCTGCTCATGGACGGCGCGGTCGGCGAACTGCGGCCCGGGCAACGCGAAGTCACCGCCATCTTGCAGGAAAACAGCATCAAGCTGCAGCGCATGATCGAAAACCTGCTGTCCTACAGCGCCTGGCAGAGCAACAGCGTGGGTCTTGATCCGTCCGAATTCCGCCTCCGCCCGGTGGTGAAACAGGTGCTGGAAAATCAGCAGCTGACACTGGTTTCCCAGCGGGTGCGCCTCGACGTGAAAATTGAAGACGTCACGCTGTTCGCCGATCGCGGCAAGCTGCGCCTGATCCTGGAAAACCTGCTCTCCAATGCCATCAAGTACTCGCCGCGCGGTGGCACCATTTTCATACGCGGCCGTGCTGACGGCCTGGAACTGGTCGTGGAGGTCGCCGACAGCGGCGCGGGCATCCCGGTCGCCGAGCGCCCCCGCCTGTTCGAACCCTTTCATACCGGCCGCGCGCCCGGCGGCCACGTGCGCGGCACGGGCATCGGCCTGTCGGTAGTCAACGAATTTGTGCAGGTGCATCGCGGAACCATCGAGATCGTCGATGGCGAGTTCAGGGGCGCGCATTTCCGCATCCGCATGCCCTTGCGAGCTGAAATAGCGCCCGAGCTGGCGGCGGCGGCTCCCGCAAGTGTTCCCCGCAGGAAGGCCAATGCGGCCTAGCGCTCTGCGACTGGCTGGAATCCTGGCCGCATGCCTGTTGTGCGAGTCCGGCTGCGGAGGCGCGACGGGCCTGCGCGCTGCGCGCGACTCCGCGGGTGCGGCCGGACCGGTCTACGATCGCGACACCCAGGTCGCCGTGCTCCTGGCGGACACCATCCAGACGCTGCAGCGGCTGGGCGCCGGGAGCCCCGCGGAGCAGGCAGAAATCGTCACCAACGCACAGCAGTCCTATGAGCGCGGTGGCGGCGGCAGCGCCCAGCTTCGTTACGCCCTGATCCTCGGGACACCCGGGCACGCCGGGCGCGATGCGGTGCGTGCGCGGCAGCTGTTGCGCGAGCTGGCGGCGCAGCCGGAAACCCTCGCGCCCGTGGAGCGCGCGCTCTCGTTGTTCGAGCTGGCGCAGCTCGATCGCGAGCTGGGGCTCCTGGGCGACAACGAACGGCTCCGGGCCAATGCCAGCCGCAGCGTCGACCAGGATCGCTACGCCGCCGCCAGCCGGCGCCTGCAGGCGGAGCTCGATGACAACGCGCGATTGCGCCGGCAGCTCGAGGAAACACAGGCCAAGCTCGAAGCCCTGGCCAGCATCGAGCGCAATCTCCCCGATCACAAGAGCAACTCCGAGGTACGCAAGAAGTGAATCAGACTGTCAAGCGCAAGGCGCGCATTCTCGTCGTCGACGACGACCCAGGCCTGCTGCGGCTACTGACCATCCGTCTGCGCGCGGAAAATTACGAAGTCGAACCGATGGAGAACGGCGCGCAGGCGCTCGCCGCCGCCAGCCGGTTCCGCCCCGATCTGGTCATCTCCGACTTGCGCATGGACCAGCTCGACGGCATCGGCCTGCTCAAGGAACTGCAGATCCGCTGGCCCGGACTCAAGGTGATCCTGCTCACCGCGCACGGCACCATTCCCGACGCGGTGCAGGCCACGCAGATGGGTGCCTTCGGCTTCCTGACCAAGCCGGTGGAGAAGCAGGAGCTGCTGGCGCAGGTGCACAAGGCACTGAAGATCTCGGGCTTCGTGGACACCGCGGAGGATTGGCGCGCCGGCATCATTACCCGCAGCGCTGCGATGGAGGAAAAGCTCGGACAGGCCCACATGGTCGCCGGAACCGATGCGCGCGTGCTGATCACGGGCGAGAGTGGCACCGGCAAGGAACTGCTGGCGCGCGCCATCCATAAGGCCAGCCCGCGCAAGGCGCGGCCATTCGTCCTGGCCAACTGCAGCGCCGCCAACGAGGAGATATTCGACGGTGACCTGTTCCGTTCCGCCGAGGGCGGGACACTGCTGCTCGATGAAATCGGTGCGTTGCCGATGCGGGCGCAGCTCCAGCTGCTGCAGGCCCTGCAGGACAAGGCTGACCGTCCCGCAGGCGGCGCCGATGCCAGCCCGGTCAACGTCCGCATCATTTCCGAGAGCAACCGCGACCTGCTGGCGCTGGTCGCAAGCGGCCAGTTTCGCGAGGATCTCTACTACCGTCTCAATGTCGTGCACATCGACCTGCCACCGCTCAGCCGGCGCCGCGAGGATATCCCGTTGCTGGTGGCACACTTCCTGGCCGAACTCGCCAAGGAAACGGGCCAGCGCAAGATCTATGCGCCCGAGGCGGTCGAACTGCTCGCCACCAGCGACTGGCCCGGCAACGTGCGTCAGCTCGCCAATGTGGTGCGGCAGAACTGCGCGCTGGCGCAGACGCCGATTATCCCGATAGAGCTGGCGCAGCAGTCCCTCGGCGGCACGCAATCGAAGCTGCCTTCATTCGACGAGGCGCGCGACGAATTTACGCGCAGTTATCTGTCGCAAATCCTGCAGATTACCGGCGGCAACGTCAGCCAGGCCGCGCGTCTGGCGAAGCGCAACCGCACAGACTTCTACAAGCTGCTCGGGCGCCACCAACTCATGCCTGACGACTTCAAGGAACGCGACCGCTAGAGCACCGGCACCCGGAAGTCCCGGGATTCCACTCAGTGCCGCAGGCTATTGCGGGCGCTGTTCCAACCCTCAGCCGGTGGCGCGCGCGAGTGCGGCGACCACGGCCTCAAGCTGGGCCTGGCTCAGATCGGCGCTCATCGGCAGGCTGATCACCCGCCTCGCCAGCATCTCGCTGACCGGCATGGGTTTCGGGTCGCACAGTTTCTGGTACGCGGGCTGCTGGTGCAGCGGGCGCGGATAGTGCACGGAGGTCGGGATCCCGTCCTGCTTGAGTTTCTCCTGCACACTGTCGCGGTCCTCGACCAGAACAGTGTACTGCGCCCAGACGCTGGTGCGGTCGGGACGCACGCTCAGGAGTTCCGCCCTGGCGCCGCTGGCGCGGATTGCCTCCGCGTAACACCGGCCCAGTTCGATGCGGCGCGCGACTTCCCAGTCGAAGCGCGTGAGCTTGGCCAGCAGGATGGCGCACTGCAGCGTGTCCATGCGCCCACCGACACCAATGCGCGTGTGGTAGTAGCGTGCGCTCTGGCCGTGCACCCGGATCTCCATGCAGGCCTGCGCCAGCGCAGCATCGTCGGTGAAGATCGCCCCGCCGTCACCGTAGCAACCGAGCGGCTTGCTGGGGAAGAAACTGGTGCAGCCTACGCCCGACAGCGCCCCGCTCTTGCGCCCCTGGTAGGTCGCTCCAAAGCTCTGCGCCGCGTCCTCGATCACCGCGATAGCGCCGCGCCGCGCGGCGATGGCGCTGATCTCGTCCATGTCGGCGGGCTGCCCGTAGAGGCTCACCGGCATGATTGCCCTGGTCTGTGGCGTGATGGCCGCGTCGAGCAGCGCCGCGTCCATGTTGGCGGTATCAGGTTCGACGTCAACGAACACCGGTTTGGCACCCACCAGCGCGATGACTTCGGCAGTGGCGACGAAGGTAAACGGCGAAGTGATGACTTCGTCGCCCGGGCCGATCTCGAGCGCCATCAGCGCGATCAGCAGCGCCTCGGTGCCGCTTGCCACCGAAATGCAATGGCTGCTGTTCACGTAAGCGGCGAGCCGCTGCTCGAACTCGCGCACTTCGGGGCCGAGGATGTACTGGCCGTGATCCAGCACCGCCTGGATACGGGCGTTGATATCGCCGCGCAGCGCCCGGTATTGGGTCTTCAGATCGATGAAATCCATGGGTGTCCTGGGTTAGTCGGCGAGCGCGCCGCCGCGCGTTTCTATGATGAATGGCACCAGCAACAATCCCAGCAGCGGCGCGAAGCCAACATAGAAGACAGTCTGCATGGCGGTGCCGCGGGCTGCAGCGGCGCCCACCACGAACGGCCCGACCGCGGCCAGTACCCGGCCGATGTTGTAGCAGAAGCCCGATCCGGTGGCGCGCAGCCGCGTGGGAAACAGCTCGGTCAGATAGAACGGGAACGCGCCAAAGACGCCGAACACCGGCACTCCAACCAGGAAGAACATGTACAACCGCGTCGATGATGGCATGTCGATGCCGAAAGTCGCGAAAATTGCCGCCGCCGAAGCCGCGAAATACCAGCCAAACATCGGCCGCCGGCCCAGGCGCTTGGCCAGCGGGATTGTCAGCAGCGTGCCGATCAGGCCGCCGAGATTGAAGGCGACCGTGGCCGTGAGTTTCCAGTGTTCGATCAGGTTGAAGGTCGCGCTCTGCTGATAGCCGCGCAGCACCGCTTCGGTACGCGCCAGGCCCGTAGCGATGACCGGGATGAAGGCATTGCAGCTCCACCAGGCCGCCAGCGCGACGATCGTTGTCAGCGTGCCGAGCAGCGTCTGGCGCCGCAGCTCGGGCGTAAAGATCTGGCGCAGGCGCGCCTGGCTGCGCACTTTCACGGACTGCCAGCGCTCCGGCTCGTGCATGAACCAGCGCACCGCAAACGCGGCCGCCGCAGGCAGCAGGCCAAACAGGAACACATAGCGCCAGGACATGGCACTGTCGTTGGCGAACCAGACGCCCGCGACCTGGTAGTTGAGGAAAGTTGCCAGGAACAGGCCGAAGGGCGCGGCCGTATACAGCAGCGCGCCACCCTCGACGCGTCGCTTCTCGGGCATGACTTCGGCCACCATCGATGCGCCGGCCGCCCATTCGCCGCCGATCCCCAGGCTTGCCACCAGGCGAAAGGCCGCCAGCATCCACAAATTGGTGGCCGCGGCGCAGGCAGCCGTGCCCACGGCGTATAGCACCATGGTCAGCATCAGCGTACGCATGCGCCCGAAGCGATCGCAGATGAACCCGAAGAGAATCCCGCCGGCCGCCCAGCCGACCAGCAGGAGCGAGGTCAGCGCCCCGGTCCAGAACAACGTTGCCGAACGCGCCGCCGCCGAGCCCAGCGGCAGATGCAGCAGGGTCGGGATGCAGTTGGGCGCCACGTAGTTGAACAGCATGCCGTCAAAGACGTCGAACCCCCAGCCCAGCCAGGCCGCGAACAGCACCAGCCACTGGTAACGCGTGATTCCCCACATGCGGATGCAGACTACTGGAATTCGCTGACAAAAGCAGCGTGCGCGGGCCGCGCTGGCGCCGCCGGCACTACCGCGCCGATATTGCCGACGTAGACAAAACCCAGCAGCTGCTCGTCGCCCGCCAGCCCCAGGCCGGCGGCAACCGCGGCATCGTAGGCACTCGGCCCGGTAAGCACGATGGCACCGAACCCCTGGGCGTGGAACGCATTGAGCAGGTTCATGACGCCGGCACCTGCGCTGAGCAGTTGCTCGATGCCCGGAACCTTGGGATTGTCGCGGAGTCGTGCGCTCACGGCGATAATCAGCGGTACCTGCAGCGGGCGACTGCGGAGCTTCTCGAGTTGCGCCGGCGGCGTGGCCGGATCGCGGGCGCTGGCCGCACCGACCAGCAGTTGGGCGAACTTTGCCCGCGCGTCCGCGCGGATCAGCTTGAACCGCCACGGCTGCATGTGCCCGTGGTCCGGCGCGCGCAGGGCCGCGTCGAGCGCGCTCGCCAGCTGCGCTGCGTCCGGGCCCGGCCCGGTCAGGCATTGCGCCGGTACCGAGCGGCGGCTCAGCAAAGTCTCGATCGGCGTCACTCGCCGGCCATCAGCTGCAGCACTTCCGCGGTCTTCTCGCGCATCAGCACCTCGCTACCGCGTGACTCCACATTCAGGCGCACCAGCGGCTCGGTGTTCGAGCCGCGCAGGTTGAGGCGCCATTGATCGAATTCCATCGACAACCCGTCGGTGAAATCGACCGCCACTGCGCTGCGGGCATAGTGGTTCTGTACGCGGGCCGTGACGGCCCTGGCATCGGCAATCTCACGATTGATCTCGCCGCTGGCGGGAAACAATTTCTGGCGCGCGCCCACCAGTTCGCCGAGCGTCTTGCCCGTGTCACACATCACCGCCAGCACCAGCAACCAGGGGATCATGCCGCTGTCACAGTAGGAGAACTCACGGAAATAGTGGTGCGCGCTCATCTCGCCGCCGTACACGGCGTCGACTTCGCGCATGCGCTGCTTGATGAACGCGTGGCCGGAGCGGCACATAACCGCCTCACCGCCGAACTGCCGCACGATGTCTATCGTGTTCCAGGTCAGGCGCGGATCGTGGACGATGCGCGAACCCGGGTAGCGCTTGAGGAAGGCCTCGGCCAGCAGGCCGACGAGGTAATAACCTTCGACGAAGCCGCCGTGCTCATCGAAGAAGAAGCAGCGGTCGAAATCGCCGTCCCAGGCGAGACCGATGTCGGCACCAGTGCGGCGCATCGCCTCGATGGTGCTGTTGCGATTCGCCTCGATCATCGGGTTGGGCACCCCGTTCGGGAACGAGCTGTCGGGATTGTGATGCACCTTGACGAACTCGAAGGGCAGGTGCGGCTCGAGCTGGTCGACGACCAGCCCGGCCCCGCCGTTGCCCGCGTTCACCACCACCTTGAGACGCCGGAGCTTCGACCCAGTGACGTAACCGAGCAGGTGTTTGAGATAACTGGCGTTGATGTCCAGCGCGCTGGTACTTCCCGGCTGCGGTGCGCGCGGCGGCAGGCGCGCTCCCTCGATCAGCGCGCGCATGTCCATGAGACCCGTATCGGCACTGATCGGACGGCTCCCCTCGCGCACGAACTTCATGCCGTTGTAGTCGGGCGGATTGTGGCTCGCGGTCACCATGATGCCGCCGTCGAGTTGCTCGGAGAAAGTGGCGAAGTACACGCCCTCAGTGCCGCACAGCCCGATGTCGGTCACGTTCACACCACTGTCGTTGAGGCCGCGAATCAGGGCCTGCGAGAGCGTCTGGCTGGTCGCGCGTATATCGCGGCCAACCGCCACGTTCTTCGGCTTGACGAAGGCCGCGTAGGCCTGCCCGATCTGGTAGGCCAGCGCCTCGTTGAGCTCGGTCGGTATGCGGCCGCGAATATCGTAGGCCTTGAAACACGTCAGTGCTGTCATTTGCTGCTTCCCTCACGTCCATATTGATCTTCAAACCGCACGATGTCGTCCTCGCCCAGATAGCCGCCCGATTGCACTTCGATGATGTGCAATGGCACCTTGCCCGGATTCTCGATGCGGTGGCGCACGCCAATGGGTATGTAGGTGGACTGGTTTTCCTCCAGCAGGAAAACTTCCTCCCCACGCGTGATGCGCGCGGTTCCGGACACCACCACCCAGTGCTCCGCACGATGGTGATGGAGCTGGAGCGAAAGCACGCCGCCGGGGCGGACCGTCAGCCGCTTGACCTGGAAACGCTCGCCGCTGTCGAGGCTGTCGTAGCTGCCCCAGGGCCGGAATACTTCACGGTGCAGCAGGTGTTCGCTGCGACCGCTCTCCTTGATGCGCGCCACGAGCGACTTGACGTCCTGGACACGATCGCGTGGCGCGACCAGCACGGCATCCTTGGTCTCGACCACTACATGATCGCGCAGGCCCACGACCGCGACCAGGCGACTCTCGGCGTAAAGGAAACTGTTACGGGTGTCTTCGGCGAGCACATCGCCGCGCACCACGTTGCCGTCGGCATCAGCCGCACTCGCAGCCTGGAGCGAGGACCAGGAACCGACGTCACTCCAGCCCGCATCGAGCGGCACCACCACGGCGTCGCTGGTCTTCTCCATCACAGCGTAGTCGATCGATTCGCTGCGGCAGGCTGAAAACGCCGCCGCATCGACCCGCGTGAAATCGAGATCGCGCCTGGCCGTGGCAAAAGCCAGCTCGCAGGCCGTGGCGATATCGGGCGCCTGGCGACGCAGTTCATCGAGATAGCGGCGCGCGCTGAACATGAACATGCCGCTGTTCCAGTAGTAGCCGCCTGCGGCCAGGAACTGCTCCGCCACGGCGCGCTCCGGTTTCTCCACGAAACCGGCGATTCGCCAGCCGGCGGCAAGCGCGGCACCGCGCTGGATATATCCATAGCCGGTTTCGGGCGCGTGCGGCACTACGCCAAACGTGACCAGCTGTCCCGCCCGCGCCGCTACTGCGGCCACGCGTACCGCCGTGTGGAACGCGCTGAGGTCGCGAATGACATGGTCGGCCGGCAGTACCAGCAACAGCTCATCGCCCGACCCACTGCTGATGGCGGCGAGCGCTGCCATGGCGATCGCCGGCGCGGTGTTGCGGCCCACGGGTTCCAGCACGATCGAGCGTGCCGGCGCGTCAATTGACCGGAGCTGCTCGGCCACCATGAAACGGTGCGCTTCATTGCACACGACGATCGGCGCCGTGACATCCAGGCCTGACAAGCGCCGCACCGTGTCCTGCAACATGGTGTGTGCGCCGACCAGCGGCAGGAGCTGCTTGGGGTAAAGTTCCCGCGACAACGGCCACAGGCGCGTGCCGGCGCCTCCCGAGAGCACCACCGGCGTGAGCTGCATGCCGTCCCCGGGCACTGGCTCAGTCTCCAACCGCGCGGCGGCCGCGGCCGATGGCGTAGTACTCGAAGCCGAACCGGGTGAGGAGCGCCGGATCATAAAGATTGCGCCCATCGAAGATGCGTGGCTTGAGCAGCAGCTGGCGGAGCCGGTCGAAATCGGGACTGCGGAATTCCGGCCACTCGGTCGCGATCAGCAGCGCATCAGCGCCGTTGACGGCTTCGTAGGCGTCGCGCGTCAGCGTGAACTGCGCGCGACCCGGGTACAGCCGCTGCGCCTCGTCCATGGCAATCGGGTCGTAGGCGCTTACGCTCGCGCCGGCGGCCAGCAATTCCTCGATGATGACGCGGCTGGGAGCTTCACGCATGTCATCGGTGTTGGGCTTGAAGGCCAGCCCCCAGAGCGCGAGCTTCGCGCCTTTGAGCGAACCGCCCAGCACACGGCGGAGCTTGCGCACCAGGATCGACTTCTGCCGCTCGTTCACCGCCTCGACCGCGCGCAGGACCTCGGCCTCGAAACCGACCTCGTGCGCCGAGCGGATCAGGGCCTTGACGTCCTTGGGAAAACACGAGCCGCCGTAACCGGTGCCCGGATAGATGAAACCGTAGCCGATGCGCGGGTCGGAACCAATGCCGATCCGCACGCGCTCGATATCGGCGCCCACACGCTCGGCGATGTTGGCCAGCTCGTTCATGAAGCTGATCTTGGTCGCAAGCATGGCATTGGCCGCGAACTTGGTCAGTTCCGCCGAGCGGATATCCATGACGATGAGCCGGTCGTGATTGCGGGTGAAGGGCTCGTACAGGGCACGCATCAGTTCGGTCGAGCGCGCGTTGTCGGTGCCGATCACGACCCGGTCGGGCTTCATGAAATCCTGGATGGCGGCGCCTTCCTTGAGGAATTCCGGATTCGCCACGACGTCGAAATCGACGCTGGCACCGCGCGCGGCCAGCGCCGCAGCCACTGCCGCGCGCACCTGGTCGGCGGTGCCCACCGGCACCGTGGACTTCGTGATCACCACCGCGTGCCGCTGCAGGCGCTCGCCGATGGTGCGCGCCACGCTGAGCACGTGGCGCAGATCGGCCGAGCCATCCTCGCCCGGGGGCGTGCCCACGGCGATCAGCTGGAACAGCCCATGCTCTATCGCCCTGCCGGCGTCAGTCGTGAATTCAAGGCGGCCGCTGGCCCGATTGCGAGCAATCAGGGCGTCCAGCCCCGGTTCGTGGATGGGCACCTCTCCCTGGTTGAGCCTGGCGACCTTGGCTGCATCGATGTCGACGCAGACAACATGGTTGCCGGCCTCGGCCAGACACGCGCCGGTGACCAGGCCGACATAACCGGAGCCGAAAATCGTCACTTTCATGGGCGTGGAGTCTGTGGGTCTGCTGGCAAGGTGCGCAAGCCTAAGTGAAGGGCATCATGAAGACAAAGGCGTGATGGTCAGCACCAGGCGGCGGTTCAGGTCCCGCCCCTCGGGCGAATTCGGCGCGGCGAGCTGCGCGTCCTCGCCGACGCCGCGGGCGATGAGCCGTTCGGGCGCAACACCCTTGAGCTGCAGGTAGGCAACCACAACTGCGGCCCGGGCCTGCGCCTGCTGTTTGTTGAAGTCGTTCCCGCCGATCGGGTCCGTGTAGACGGCGACCACGAGCTGCGTACGCTTGTATGTGCGGAGCGAGTGGGCCAGCACATCGAGGAATGCGGTTCCGCTCGGCAACAGCTCGGCGCGATCCGCGGCAAAGGCCAGCCGCGCCGGAAATTGCAGGTCCAGAGCTCCTGGCGCACGCTCAATGACGGCCGCGGTCGCAGCGAGCGCGGTGCGGAGTGAGGTTTCCTGGGCTCCCAGGCGCACCACGGCGGCCGCATCCGCCGGTCCGGCAATTGCCCCGGACGACAGCGCGGCCAGCAGCGCACAACCGCATATCGCCACGACCTGACAGGTAATTCTCATCGGGATCCGCCCGGGGCATGCGCACAATGGGCATATTGTGCAACCAAATCCGGCCGCCGGGTGGAATCTGGCAGTAAAATCCCGGCTTACCGACCCGACGCGAGGAGCGACCTTGAGCAAGACTGCGCTGATAACCGGAATTACCGGACAGGACGGTGCGTACCTGGCCGAGTTCCTGCTCGGGAAAGGCTATGAAGTGCACGGCATCAAGCGCCGTGCCTCGAGTTTCAATACCGACCGCATCGATCACCTGTACCAGGATCCACACGAGCAGAACGTCCGCCTGCGGCTCCACTACGGAGACCTGACCGACGCGACCAACCTGATCCGCATTGTCCAACTGGTGCAGCCCGACGAGATCTACAACCTGGCGGCCCAGAGCCACGTCGGGGTATCGTTCGAGACCCCCGAGTACACGGCCAATGCCGACGCGCTCGGCTCGCTCCGGCTGCTGGAGGCGATCCGCATCCTGGGCCTGGAGCGCAAGACCCGCTTCTACCAGGCCTCGACCTCCGAGATGTTCGGCAAGGTGCAGGAGACACCGCAACGCGAGACCACGCCTTTCTACCCGCGCTCGCCCTATGGCGCCGCCAAGGTCTACGCCTACTGGATCACGGTGAACTACCGCGAGGCCTACGGGCTCTACGCCTGCAACGGCATACTCTTTAACCACGAGTCGCCGGTCCGCGGCGAGACCTTCGTGACGCGCAAGATCACGCGCGCGCTGGCGCGCATTTCGCTCGGGCTCCAGGAATGCCTGTACCTGGGCAACGTGGATTCGCTCCGCGACTGGGGTCACGCGCAAGACTTCGTCGTCGCCCAGTGGCTGATGCTGCAGCAGGACAAGGCCGAGGACTACGTCATCGCCACCGGCGAGCAGCATTCGGTGCGCGAGTTCGTGGTCCTGGCCGGCGCGCACCTCGGCATAAAGATCGAGTGGCGCGGCAAGGGCGTGGACGAACAGGGCGTCGATGCGAACACCGGCAAGACCATCGTCAAGATCGACCCGCGCTACTTCCGTCCGGCGGAAGTCGAAACCCTGCTCGGCGACCCGGGCAAGGCACGGCGGCAGCTTGGCTGGAGCGCGACCATCACGTTCGAACAGCTGGTGAAAGACATGGTGAACGGCGACCTGGAGAACGCCCGGCGCGACGCGCTCATCGCCCGTGAAGGATTCAAGACCTACCGGCACCATGAATAGCGACGCGCGCATCTATGTCGCCGGCCACCAGGGCCTGGTAGGCTCGGCCGTCGTGCGCCGGCTGCGTGCGCTCGGTTTCGCCAGGCTCCTGCTGGCCGAGCGAAGTGAACTCGAGCTGACGCGCCAGAGCGACGTCGAGCAGTGGTTCGCCGCCCACCGGCCGGAAGTCGTGATCATGGCGGCTGCAAAGGTCGGGGGCATACACGCCAACAACAGCTACCCCGCCGAATTCATCCGCGACAACCTCGAAGTGCAGAACAACGTCATCGACGCGGCCTGGCGGCATGGCGTGCGCAAACTCACCTTCCTTGGTTCAAGCTGCATCTATCCGAAGCACGCGCCGCAGCCAATGAACGAGGACTGCCTGCTCACGGGGCCGCTGGAGCCCACCAACGAGTGGTACGCGATCGCCAAGATCGCCGGCATCAAGATGTGCCAGGCCTACCGGCGGCAGTACGGATTCGACGCCATTTCGGTGATGCCGACCAATCTGTACGGGCCGGGCGACAATTTCAGCCTGGAAAATTCACACGTGCTGCCGGCGCTGATCGCCAGGTTCCACGAGGCAAAGCGCGGCGCAGTGAAGACCGTCACCGTCTGGGGAACGGGCACGCCGCGCCGCGAATTCCTGTACGTCGACGACCTCGCCGACGCCGTGGTGTTCCTGACGCGCAATTACTCGGATGCGGGCCCCATCAACGTCGGCACCGGGACGGATGTCACGATCCGCGAGCTCGCCGGGCTGGTGGGCCAGACGGTAGGGTTTGCCGGCGAGCTGCACTTCGATGCGACCAAGCCAGACGGCACGCCGCGCAAGCTTCTTGACGTCGGCCGGCTTCACGCGCTCGGCTGGCGCGCGACTACTTCGCTGGAAGCGGGCCTGCGCACGACCTACGAGTGGTTCTGCGCCAACGAGTCGCGACTGCGGCGCTGAAGCGCGCGCAGCATTTTCAGGGCAGCAGCACCGTAGAGCCGGTGGTGCGGCGGGACTCGAGCTCGACGTGTGCGCGCGCCGCCTCGCGCAGCGCAAAGCGCTGGCCGATGCGCACGCGGATCTTGCCGCGCCTGATCAGCGCAAACAGTTCACGTGCCCCCTGGCGACGCGATTTCGCATCAGCGAGATAGTGCCCGGCGGTTGGCCGGGTCAGGAACAGCGAGCCGCGGCGCGTGAGCTCCAGCGGCGCCACCGGCGGCACAGCGCCCGAGGCGTTGCCGAAGCTCACCATGAGATGCCGCGGCTTGAGGCAATCGAGCGCGGCCATGAACGTGTCCTTGCCGACGCCGTCGTAGACGACATCGACGCCCTTGCCTTTGGTGTAGGAACGCACCTTCGCGGCCATGTCCTCGTAGCCGACCAACACCTGGTTGCAACCGTGCTGCTTCGCCAGCGCCACTTTATCCGCTCTCCCCACCACACCGATCACGCGGGCACCCAGCGCTCGTGCCCACTGGCTGAGTATCAGGCCCACGCCACCCGCGGCGGCCGGCAGCAACACCACATCGCCCCGCTTCACGCGGTAGGTCTGGCGCACCAGGAACCAGGCCGTCAGGCCCTTGAGCATGATCGCCGCCGCCTGCTCGTCGGAAATATCCCGCGGCAGCTTGATCAGCTCGTCCGCGCTCAGCACGCGTTGCTCGGCGTAGGCGCCTGCCGAGGCGAGGTAATAGGCCACGCGATCGCCGACCTTGAACCCCCTGACCTTCCTGCCCACGGCCGCGACCACGCCGGCCGCTTCGTTGCCGAGCCCGGTAGGCAATGCGCTCGGATAAAGCCCGGTGCGCACGTAGATGTCGATGTAGTTCAGCCCCACCGCACTCTGGCGGATCA
The DNA here is from genome assembly GCA_025357915.1 of Gammaproteobacteria bacterium. Classification (GTDB taxonomy): domain Bacteria; phylum Pseudomonadota; class Gammaproteobacteria; order Steroidobacterales; family Steroidobacteraceae; genus FEN-1191. The sequence goes on along the minus strand of JANYLH010000046.1, from coordinate 8,753 downwards.
GCACCTCGCCTGGCCCCGGGGGTGCGAGCGGGTATTCCTCCCACTGCAACCGGTCGGCGCCGCCGTGTTCGTAGAGACGGATTGCCCTGGACATGGTTTGCTCCTGCGAGATCCGCTCGCCTGTGACTACTCGAATCCGCGCACGCGCTTGCTGCGCAGGCTTTCCTTGGCACGCTGCAGCCGCGTCAGCAGTTCCGGACCCTGGCGGAGTGCGACGCCTACGGCCAGCGTATCCACTACCGTGAGCTGGGCGAGGCGCGTGGTCATGGGCGTATAGATATCCGTATCCTCGTCGATCAGCAACTCCAGCGCCACGGTGCAGCGCGCGGCGAGCGGCGCGCCGAGCGCGGTGATGCCGATCACGTCTGCCCCCGACTCGCGCGCCAGATCGACGCTCGACAGCAGATCGACGGTGCGCCCGCTCGCCGAAAAGGCCATGACCACGTCGCCCGGCCGCAGCATGGTCGCCGCCATGCCGTGCACGTGGGCGTCGGAATAGGCCACCGAGGGGAGGCCAAGCCTGAACAGCTTGTGCTGCGCGTCGGCGGCGACGATGCCGGAACTGCCGAGGCCATAGCATTCCACCCGGCGCGCGGCGCACAGCAGCGCGATCGCCGTCTCGAGGCGCGAGGGATCGAGCTGGCTGCGCACCTGCAGGAGCGTGCGCGCCGCCTTGCCGAAGACCTTGGCCGCCATCTCGGCCACGGAATCACCGGGACTCACGTCCGAGTGCATGAACAGCTGTCCGCTGGCGAGGCTCTGCGCCATGCGCATCTTGAAATCGGCAAAGCCATGGCAGCCCAGCGAGCGGCAGCAGCGGATCACGGTGGGCTCGCTCACCTGCGCCTGGTTCGCGACTGCCGCCAGCGAGAGCTTGAGCAGTTCGTGCGGGCGCTCGAGCACCAGGTCGGCGACGCGGCGCTCCGCGGCCGGGAGCCGTTCGCGCGCCCCCAACAGGAACTTGAGCCACCCGCCCTCGTTCACCGCCGGCGTCACGCTGCGCTCCGGGCTGTTCACGGCACCCCAGCCAATGGCGCATCCTCGCACCAATACACGTCGATCGGGACGGCACCCTGGCGCAGGACTGCGCGCACCGGCATGTCCGCCGCCGGCCCCGCCGCTCGCGCGCGCTGGTACACCCGCCATTTTTGTGCGCCGCTGATCTGCAGGCAGATGCGGCGTGAATGCAGGAGCGCAGCGAGATTCAGCGACAGGCGGTGGTGCGGTGCAGCCTGCGGCTCCATGGCGACGCAACCGGGCCGCGCCTGCGGGTCAAGCGCCGCGCCCAGTCCGGCGCTGCCGGGGAACAGCGACGCCGTGTGCCCGTCGTCGCCCATGCCGAGCACGACCACGTCGAATGGCTGCGGCATGGCGCCGATGGCACCCCAGGAGCGCACGGCGCCGGCAGCCGGCGTGAGCGCATCGTTCTTCATGCCGATAAGCCGCGCCACGGCGGCGCGCTCACGCAGCAGCGCGGCGCGCACCAGCGACTCGTTGCTGGCCGGATCGCCGAGCGGCACCCAGCGTTCGTCGGCCAGGGTGATCTGCACGCGCGACCAGTCGATCGCCTGTCGCGCCAGGTGGGCAAACATCCGTGTGGGCGTCCGGCCACCCGAGACCACCAGGCTGGCGCCCGGGCGAAGCGCCAGCGCGGCGGCGAGGTCGGCGGCAATCGCCGCCGCCAGCATCACGGCCTGCGCTTCGCCGTCGGCGGCGCGCAGCTCGCGCAGTTCAGGTTTCGTCGCGCCAGGCATAGCCGTCGCGACCGATCAGCGCGGTGGAGGCAGCCGGTCCCCAGCTGCCTGCTGCGTAGGTCTTGGGTTGGTTGCCGGTGTGCGCCCAGCCGGCGCGGATCGGATCGATCCAGCTCCAGGCCGTGTCGAGCTCGTCGCGGCGCATGAACAGCGTCAGGTTGCCCTTGACCACGTCCATGAGCAACCGCTCGTAGGCCGACAGCGGCCGCTCCTTGAAGCTCTCGCCCAGATCGAGCGCCAGGTTCACGGGGCGCAGTCGCATGGCATCGCCCGGCGCCTTGGCGAGGATCGTCAGCGTGATGCTCTCGTCGGGCTGCAGGCGGATGACCAGCTGGTTGGGCGCGTCCTGCGCGCGGTTCTGGAATATGGACAGCGGTACGTCGTCGAAGGTGATGGCGATCTCGGCCAGCGAATGCTGCAGCCGCTTGCCCGTGCGCAGGTAAAAGGGCACGCCGGCCCAGCGCCAGTTGTCGATCTCGGCCTTGATCGCCACGAAGGTTTCGGTCTGGCTGCCCGCAGGCACGCCGGGCTCGTCGGCATAGCCGGGCACGCTCTCGCCGTCGATATTGCCGGCCTTGTACTGGCCGCGCACCGTCTTCTGGTCGACGGTCTCGTCGTCGATCGGACGGAGCGCACGCAGCACCTTGAGTTTTTCATCGCGCACCGTATCAGCATCGGAGCTCGCAGGCGGCTCCATCGCCAGGATGCACAACAGCTGCAGCATGTGGTTCTGTACCATATCGCGCATGGCGCCAGTCTCGTCGTAGAACTTCGCGCGGCCCTCGACGCCCAACTGCTCGGCGACTGTAATCTGCACGTGACGGATGCGGCCGCGCCGCCACAGCGGCTCGAAGAAGGCATTGCCGAAGCGCAACGCCAGCAGGTTCTGCACCGGCTCCTTGCCGAGATAATGATCGATGCGGTAAATCTGTTGTTCAGAAAAACTCTGCGCCACCTGCTCGTTGATGCGCGCGGCGGAGGCGCGATCGGTGCCAAGCGGCTTCTCGAGCACCACGCGCGCATTCGGCGTGACCACATTGGCGGCGGCCATGTTGGCGGCGGTGGCGATGTACAGGCTCGGCGAAGTGGACAGGAACCACACCCGCGTCTGCGCGTCGCGATCGGCGATTCGCGCCTTGAGCGCCTTGAAATCCTCCACCCGTGTGGCATCGACTTGCTGGTAGTCGAGGCAGGTCGCAAACTCGGTCCACTTTGCCTCACTGAATTCGGGCGCCGCCACATGTTCACGGCAATGCTCGAGGGCGCGCTGTATGTACGCCTCGCGAGTCAGGGCGCTGCTGGCCGCAGCCAGGATGTGGGCGCGCGCATCGAACTGGCCGGCGGTGAAACGCTGGTAGAGCGCAGGAATCAGCTTGCGCATGGCCAGGTCGCCGGTACCGCCGAACAGTACGATCTCAAATGGGTCGAGCACCTGCACGGGTCACCTCCAGGCAATAGCCGTCGCGAGCAATGTAGTTAAACTACTATATATCCCGTAGCCCTGCCATGCAAAGGGATTTTTGGTTGTCTATTTAGCCCGTTATGCTTGAGCCATGATTATGGCAAACAGCACTTGCCAAAGTCCAAATATGGAGTTTTACTACGTTCCGTGAACAAACCCCCTCCCCTCCAGGCCGCCGTGCGACAGGTCACGGAGCGCATCCGCGAACGCAGCCGCGACACCCGTGCCGACTACCTGCGGCGCATGGGCGAGGCCGGGCGCGATGGCAGCGCGCGCGGGCGACTCAGCTGCACGAATCTCGCGCACGGATTCGCCGCCGCCCCCACCACCGACAAGGACGCCCTGCGACAGCTCCATTGGCCGAATATCGGCATCGTCACCGCGTTCAACGACATGCTCTCCGCGCACCAGCCATTCGAGCGCTATCCAGCCGTGATCCGCGCTGCCGCGCGCGAAGCCGGTGCCACCGCGCAGGTCGCGGGCGGTGTGCCGGCCATGTGCGATGGGGTCACGCAGGGGCAGGCCGGCATGGAGCTCTCGCTGTTCAGCCGCGACGTGATCGCCATGTCAACCGCGGTGGCACTTTCGCATGGCATGTTCGATGCGACGCTGTGCCTTGGCGTCTGCGACAAGATCGTGCCCGGGCTCGTGATCGGCGCGCTGAGCTTTGGCTCGCTGCCGACGATCTTCGTGCCCGCGGGCCCCATGACCTCCGGACTACCCAACCAGGAGAAGGCCCGCATCCGCCAGGCCCATGCCGAAGGCAAACTCGATCGCGCGGCGCTCCTGGAATCGGAGGCGCAGAGCTATCACGGCGTTGGCACCTGCACATTTTACGGTACCGCCAACAGCAACCAGATGCTCATGGAGATCATGGGCCTGCACCTGCCCGGCAGCGCCTTCGTCCATCCGAACACGCCGCTCCGCGAGGCCCTGACGCGCGCCGCCGCGCAGCGCGCTGCGCAGGTCTGGGCCCACGGGAACGACTACCGGCCGCTCGCGCAGATCGTCGATGAGCGCGCGATCGTCAATGCGATCGTCGGGCTCCTGGCCACCGGCGGCTCGACCAATCACACGATTCATCTGGTCGCGATGGCGCGCGCCGCCGGCGTGATCATCGACTGGGATGATTTCAGCGCGCTCTCGGCCGTCGTACCGCTGATCGCGCGCGTCTACCCGAACGGCGCCGCCGACGTGAACCACTTTCACGCCGCCGGCGGCATGGCCTTCGTGATCCGCGAACTGCTGGGCGCGGGACTCCTGCACGCCGAAGTGAAGACCATCTGCGGCACCGACCTGTACGCATACACGCAGGAGCCGTGCCTGGACGGCGGCACCCTGGCCTGGCGCGATGGCGCCGAACGCAGCGGCGATTCTGAAGTGCTGCGTCCGGTGAGCGACCCCTTCAGCGCCGACGGTGGCCTGAAGCTCCTGCAGGGAAACCTCGGTCGCTCGGTGATCAAGGTCTCCGCGGTAAAGCCCGAGCGCCGCTGCGTGGAAGCGCCGGCGCGTATCTTCGAAACGCAAGAGGCCGTGACCGCGGCCTTCAAGGCCGGTGAACTGCATCGCGATGTCGTCGTGGTGGTGCGCGGCCAGGGTCCGCGCGCCAATGGCATGCCGGAGCTCCACAAACTCACCCCAGCCCTCGCAGCCCTGCAGGCGAAGGGCCACAAGGTCGCGCTGGTCACCGACGGGCGCATGTCGGGTGCTTCCGGATCCGTGCCCGCGGCCATCCACGTGTCTCCGGAAGTACACTGCGGTGGCCCGCTCGGCAAGCTCCGCGACGGTGATGTGGTACTGCTCGACAGCAATGCCGGCAGACTCGAGGCCCTCGTCGACGCCGATACCTGGGCGCGGCGCGAACTTGCCCTGCCGACCCCGAGCGCACACCACGGCTCGGGCCGCGAGCTGTTCAGCCTGTTCCGCGCCCATGCCGCGACGGCCGAACACGGTGGCGGTGTCGTCTCCCCCGCCGCATGAGCGGCCATTTGCTTGCAGTGAGGTTACGATGCAGATGAGAGCCATCATGACGCGCGCGCCAGTCATCCCGGTGCTCACCATCGAGCGCGAAGCGGACGCCGTAGGGCTGGCCCGTGCGCTGTGCGCCGGCGGCCTTACGGTGCTGGAAGTCACGCTGCGCACCCCGGCCGCGCTGGCCGCGATCGCAGCGATGCGCAAGGCCGTGCCTGAAGCCATCGTCGGCGCGGGCACACTCACCGTACCGGAGGATTTCGCGCGCGTTGCCGCGGCGGGCGCGCAGTTTGCCGTGACCCCGGGGCTTACCGAAGAGCTGGCGGTCGCTGGCCGCCATGCAGGCCTTCCGTTGCTGCCTGGCGTGGCCACGGCCTCCGAGCTGCTCGCCGCCCGCGCCGCAGGCTATACCGCGTTGAAATTCTTCCCGGCCGAGCCCGCGGGCGGCACGGCGATGCTGGCCGCGTTCGCGCCGGTGTTTCCTGACGTGGTTTTCTGCCCGACCGGCGGCATCACCCGCGAGAGCGCACCGCGTTACCTGCAGTTGAAGAACGTCGCCTGCGTCGGCGGTTCATGGGTCACACCCGCCGCGGCCGTTCAGGCCGGCGACTGGGCACAGGTCGAGGCACTGGCGCGCGACGCGGCGTCCCTGGTGCGCCACCACCCCGCCTAGCCCGGCGTGCACGACGACGCCTACACCTGTTAGGCTGCGCCCATGGGGGTATGGTCGCGCAAGTCGATCGAGACGCTGAAACGCGAAGCGCACGGGGGCGACCGGCCGGCGCTGGTCCGCTCCCTCGGGGTACTGAACCTCACCGCCTTTGGCGTCGGCAACACAGTCGGCGCGGGCATCTTCGTACTCACCGGTACCGTCGCGGCCTTGCGCGCCGGCCCCGCGGTAACCCTCTGCTTTGTCCTGGCGAGCGTCGCCTGCTTCTTCGCGGGGCTGTGCTACGCCGAATACGCCTCGATGGTGCCCGTGGCAGGCAGCGCCTACTCCTACGCGTATGCGACCTTTGGCGAGCTCATCGCCTGGATCATCGGCTGGTGCATCATGTTCGAGTACCTGTTCTCGGCCTCGCTGGTCGCGATCAGCTGGTCGGGCTACGTCACCGCCTCGATCGGCGACTTAGGGATCCACCTCCCGGCGCTCCTGGCCAACGCGCCGCTGCAGGCGGACGCGGCCGGGCACATCGTCCTGACCGGCGCGTGGATCAACCTGCCGGCGGTGCTCGTGACGCTCGCCTGCACCGCGCTCCTGATCGCCGGCACGCAGAAATCAGCCATGGTCAATTCGGTCATCGTCGTGGCCAAGGTGCTGGCGATCCTGGTGCTGGTCGCCGCCTGCCTGCCCCACATCGAAACGCGCCTCTGGCACCCGTTCATACCGCCCAATACCGGCAAGCTGGGCGACTTCGGCTGGTCGGGTGTGCTGCGGGGCGCCGGCATCGTGTTCTTCGCCTATATCGGCTTTGATGGCGTCTCGACGCTGGCCGAGGAAGCGAAGAACCCGCAGCGGACCATGCCGCTGAGCCTCGGCCTGTCACTCCTGATCTGCACGGCGTTGTACGTTGCCGTGAGCCTGGCGGTCACCGGCATCGCCGACTATCACCTGCTCAACGTGCCCGACCCGCTGTACCAGGCGCTGAGTCTGGCCCACGCGAACCTCACGTGGCTCAAGGTGCTGGTGGCCATCGTCGCCGGCTTCGGCCTGATCCCGGTGATCCTGCTGAGCCTGCTCGGGCAGATCCGCATCTTCTACGCGATGGGGCGCGACGGCCTGCTGCCCGAGGCACTCTCACGCTGCAGTGAGCGCTTCCACACGCCGCACATCGGCACGCTGGTGACGGGCGTCACGGCAGCGGCGATCGCCGGATTCTTTCCGCTCGATCTCCTGGGCGAACTGATTTCCATCGGCACGCTCATGGCCTTCGCGATCGTCTGCGCCGGCATCATCATGCTGCGCCGGCGCATGCCCGATATGCACCGACCGTTCCGCACGCCCTGGGTGCCGTTGATCCCGGTGCTGGGTGTGATCAGCTGCGTCGTGCTGATGGTGTTCCTGCCGATCAGCACCTGGATACGCCTGGCCGTTTGGCTCGCCATCGGGTTCATCATCTACTTTGGTTATGGCCGGCGCCATTCGAAATTGCGCGTTGAACCGGCCTAGTCTCACGGCAACAGCGCCGCTGGCAGCTGTGCCAGCCCGATGCCCTGTGCCAGCAGGCAATGCTCTACCAGCCAAAGCATGCCGGCGCAGAGGCCGCGCACGCTTACCGTCGCTACCTGGAACTCGCACCGTCCGCGGCCGATACTCCGAGCGTGCGAGGCTATCTACAGCAACTTGAATCCGCGCCAGTGGTACCAACCGCGGCGCCGGCCAACGCGCACTGAGAAACCATTATGAATCGAAGCCTTCACCGCATTGTTCGCTGCGCAAGCGTCGGGCTGCTGACTGTCGCGCTGGTCCCGGTGGCCTGGGCCGGCAATAAGGACCCGGCATTCGAGGTGCCGCGCGAGGAGATCGTCGCGCGTATCAAGACCATCGGCGTAATGCCAATGATCACGCCGAGCGACCTGCCCAATCGGGCTGACGTCGAGCGACGCTACGAAGCCGAGGTCGTGACACGCCTGGAGCGCGCAGGCTTTGCTGTGGTCAAACCGGATGTCATGCGCGTTATTCGCGATCGTCTGCGACAGTCGCTGGGCGGGCTTTACAACCCGCTGGACGGCAAGCCGATCGAAGAGAAGGTGAAGGCCTTTCAGGAGTACTCGCGCAGCGAGTACCAGACCCGGAATGTGGTGGACGGGACCCTGCGGATCGACATTCGCGAGCGCACTGCGGACACCGAGTCCAGCCGTGCCGACTGGGATGGCGTCCGCGAGGACATCGGCGGCTCGGGCTTCACTGCATTGATGACCAACACTCAGGTGAAGGGCTCGACGCCGGCACTGTCGTTCGTCGTGCGGCTGTTCGACAAGGCCGACAAGTTACTGTACGCGAAGGCCGGCGGACTGCAGGTGCTGCGGTACGTGACGGGTGGTCAATTCGGCGCCTTCAAGCAAAGCCGGGTTGATCCGGAATTTCTGCTGACGGATCCGGCGCGGGACCTGCGCGCCTGGTCTATTGCCCTCGATCCATTGCTGGCTGCGGACACCATGCCCCGGGATGCGAAGTATCCGCATGCGCCGGCCACAGCCGATGCCCAGGCGGCGGCGCCGCAGTCTCTCAGTGCCTTCATCAACCGTTACACCGAGGTGCTGCTTGTGCCCGTAGAACTGGAAATGGCGACGCAGCGTGAGGATGCGCGCCAGAGTTTCGGCGAGCTGCTGCGCACTCGACTGATAGCCCTGGGCTTTCACGTGCAGGTCGATCCGGAGTATGCGGCCCACCTCACCGCTGAGCGGACCGCGAGTGGCGGCTTTTATGATCCGTACACTGGTGAGTTCGACCAGGCGCGGCGGGATGCCTCGCTCGCCCGCGTGCTGGCGCAGTCGTTGGTCAAGTACCCGGTGGCGGCGGTGATGTATCCGGCCATAGTCAGGACGACGGCGTCGTTCCAGCG
>JANYLH010000026.1 GCA_025357915.1 Gammaproteobacteria bacterium | reverse complement strand
GAGCAGCCCCGGGGGCGGGCCTGTCCGCGCGCTGGCGCCTCCCGAGGCCTATACTTCCCCTGACGGGTGCTTAGCTCAGCTGGTAGAGCGTCGCCTTTACACGGCGAATGTCGGGGGTTCGATCCCCTCAGCACCCACCATTCTCTCGCCTGATCGACGTCCAGGAATGCAAGTCCTCCGACCAAGCTTCAGGCGATTGGCGCTCTATCCAGGTGGTGCCATCCTGGCTCATGCGACGGCGTTGATGGTGAAGGGGTGTATCAATTCAATGGTTATCGGCACATTCACATGAAGTGGGTGGACGTCATCGCGGTGGCGTTGGCTCCCAACGGTCGGTACTTGCGTATGGCGGACGAGCGGTCGATCAGTTCACTCCATCTATGGGCTTAGCCCGATAAAGAGGCGCTGCTGCGCAGGGTCAGACAGGAGATTGGTCATGCGGGCCACGATCCTTCCGAGATCTTTCCATAGGGGAAGCGGCCTGGGATGGCTCGTGGCTGAATCCATGCAGACAAAGTGGGCTCGCGCACTCACGGGGGATAGACACTATGGCGGCGTATCTGATTGTTGATATTCAAGTGACGGATCCGGCGGTCTTCGATGAATACAAGCGCCGGGTACCGGCGACCATTGCGGCCCATGGAGGCCGCTACCTGACGCGTGGAGGACCCACCGAGGTCCTGGAGGGGAGCTGGCGGCCGCGGCGGACCGTCATTCTTGAATTTCCCAGCATGGCGAATCTCAAAGAATGGTGGGATTCTCGGGAGTATCAGGAGTTGTGTGACATCCGGAAGCGATCGGCAGATTCCAACATTGTAGCCGTTGACGGTTCGTAAATGGATCATGGCCGAATCAACTCAGACGCGATTGGCGCGCTGGCGCACCCGCAGGGCGAAGCGCCAGGAAGGTGCGAGTAACGTGGCTGCGTGAAACCAAGGGTGAACCGCACGGCGGTGAACGCCCGGCCACGATGGCCGGGCTGGCCCGCAGCGAGGAGCGATGCCGAAGCGTGGCGGGTCGAACAGCGCAGACTGAAGAACAAGCGCACGAGCGCCTGCGGCGCTCATGCGAAGCGTTGGTCCGCAGGAAGAGGCATAGGGCAACAATGGTCATGCGAGCAGACGACTACGAGTCTTTCTACCAAGTTTTCGACTCCTTACTCATGCGACGGATCCGGATGGAGGCCTATGGAGAAGACATTGGCCAACATTCGTGGGTGTCGGCCGCGGAGCTGCAGAGTGATGCGGTACGGTTACGCCTCGGGCAGGCGAGTGGGCTTTTGGATTTGGGAAGCGGACCCTGTGGGCCACTGACCTTTCTGATCGCGCAAACCGGGTGTCGGGGGATGGGGCTTGAGCTCAGCCCATCGGCCATCCGGGTTGGGCAGGCGCGTGCGGAAGCGATGCAGATACAGGAGCGCTTCTCGGCTCAGGTTGCGGACCTCAACAATCCGTTGCCGGTCGAGACAGGAACGGTTGACGCCGTTCTGGCGATCGATGTCGTGCTGCACGTTCTGGATCGAAGTGCGCTTCTGAGTGAGGTCAAAAGGGTCCTTCGTCCCGGCGGGCGGTTCCTCTTCACCGATGCGGGGATCATCACCGGGGTAATCACTAACGAAGAGATTCGGCTTCGAAGTGCGCACGGGTACACTCAGTTCGTGCCGATGGGATGGAATGAGCAGCGGCTCAAGGACAGCGGGTTTCATGTGCTGGAGACAGAGGATAGAACCGAAAGCGTGGTTCGAAATGCAGGCGGCAGGCTTCGGGCGCTCGCCAACCACCGCGAAGAGCTGATAACCATCGACGGTGCCGCGGCCTACGAGAAGCAAATCGATTACGTGAGGACCGTGGCCGATCTTGCCGCCCGACGCGCTCTCTCGCGGTACATGTATCTGTCAGAAGCAGTTGAGGCGAAGACCTGACGACACAGGGTCGGCCGCTCGGCAATCCTACTGATGATCCCGCGGAATGGTCTCCTCCCAGGACTTCTCCCGTAGCAGCACACCATTTTGCAACAGGCGCCGGCTGTCTGTGCAATAGAAGTTCTCGCGGTCGCTCCGCCACACGACGGTGCTCTCCCAGCGCAGCGTACGATCCTTGAGTTTTACGGTCGTGCTGTACTCGCCGCGAACCGAAGTCGCCTCCGGGTGATTGTCGTTGGACTCATGTGTGATGATTTCCGTGTTGAGCTCCTGGCCCCAGGGGTAGCGAGAGGCGCTGTCGTTGGTGGCGACGACTTTGGCGGCGCCGGTGCGTGGATTGCGCTCCACGGAAGAAATCTCGCCATAGCCGGAAGGCGTGCCGGTATCGATCGATGCGAATCCGGGTAGCCGATCATCGCGCTCGTCGATGGGTTGGTATTGGGGCACGGGGCGCTGCGCCGCAGGAATGACCGGCAGTACGAGGTGGGTGGCATCCGCTCCAAGGTACAGCTCCGTCGTCATGGGGTAGGGCGTTGGCCAGAGCATGGGCCACTGCGCGTTGCTCACTGCCAGGCGCAGCCGATGGCCGGCCGGGAATATCCATGAACTGAAGTGCATCTCGATGTCGAGCGGAAAGCGCTCGCCAGGCACGAGGGTCTTGGGGGAGCGCGCTGATTCGCGATGGGCACCGTTCTGGGCGGCCGAGGCCACCAGCGTCGTAGTGCCATCAGGCGCGACGTCTTCGAGGCGCGCCATCCAGTCGGCCTGCGGGGCATCGGCCGACACCACCAGCCGCGCCAGCGGCAGACCGAGGATCTCGAGGTCGGCCGCGAGCGGCGCGGAATCAAAGCTCAGGCTGTACGCATCGCTGGGGCGTTGATCGGGCGCGACATCGCCGAACCACATCACCGGTCCGCCCGCTTCGACGCCGCTGGTGGGCACATAGCGCAGCGCAAGATGTGAGGCGTCGGCCGCAACGTCGCCAAGCGTCCGGTCCGCCCGCGGATACAGTACGCGCTGTTGGGCTCGCGCGATCGGCCAACCGTCTTCGTAGCGCCACGCGCCAGGCGCGGTCTCGAGGTACGGACCCGGCGGGTGCCAGTTGCGCACGTACACCGCCAGGCGCGGTTCGTCCATGATGCCGGTATCGCGATCCTTGAGCCAGCGGTCGAACCAGCGCAGCGCTTCGTGGCGGATTTCAAAGCCGGGCTTCGGGTAAGGTTGGTGCGGAAAGGTGTGATTCCACGCCCCGACGATGGCCTTCACCGGTGCCTGCATGTGTTCGAGCATGCGCGGCACACTGTCGCGGTAGCCGTCATACCAGCCGCCGATCACGAATGTGGGTATCTGGATGGCATCGTAGCGAGCCTTGAGCGCAGTGCGGTCCCAGAACGGGCCGTCGCGCTGCTGGCGCTTGTAGGTAAGCCCCCACGGTGGGCGGTCAAAGCGCTCGGCGAAATAGCGTTCGTCGATACGGTACTCGGGCGCGCCCGGCATCGCATTCGCCAGATCCTGGCTCATCTCCCAGGAGTCGACATGCATGATGCCGTCCATGAAGTGCACGTCGTCCTGGTAAAGATCGTCGGTGGCATCCACCGCCAGGATCGCCTTCAGCGCTGGCGGCCGGCGCATGGCCATGTGTATGGAATTGAAGCCGCCCCAGGAAATTCCGAACATGCCGATCCTGCCATTGGAGTACGGCTGCTTCGCCAGCCAGGCGATCACGGCATCGCCGTCCTGGTTCTCGATGTCGCTGTATTCGTAGGGAATGAGCGTGCCTTCGCTGTTGCCGGTGCCGCGGATGTCGACCCGGGCTACCACATAGCCGCGACGCACGAAATAGGCGTACAGCGGATAGCGATCGCCGCGCGCCTCGTCCTTGCGGTAGGGCAGGTACTCGAGCAGCACCGGGAAGGGCCCGCGATCCCCTTTGCCCTTCGGCCGCCATACATCGGCCGCGAGCCGCACGCCGTCGGGCATGGGGATCATCACTTCCTGCATCGTGATGTCGAAGGTCGCCGGCGATGCGGGCAGTGGGTGGGAGCGCGCTTGAGCGGAGCCGGTTATTAGGCAAGTCAGGAGCAGCAGGGCGGCGAGCTGACGCGCGCCTGGTGAACCCGGCCCCACGTCGAAATTCATGTCAGACTCCAATGGCCGTGGACGTTACGTTCCGATGCTAACCTGCGAAGTGGTGTGGTGCAATGCAGCGTGGCCGGTTCGCCGCGTGCTTGAGCGGAGCCGTTCAGGTCGCCATACGCGGAGCGAAGAACATCTTCAGCGATGGCGAGCTCTTGATCGGTATCGAGTCCAAATCGTGCAGTGCAGGTGAGCGCATTATCGAGTGTGGACTCAAGACCGCTCGGGCCGCGTGATCAGTCCAGCGGAGGTAAGCTGCGATTGATACGTCCTGACTGATGACGGTGCACGTCCAGACGCCGGACGCAGCCTTCACAATTCCCGGTCAGTGGCCAGTGCTTGTACTGCCGGCATTACCGATACTTTGTCGCTCGCCTGAAACGCTCGCGTGCCGTTGTAAATCACCAGGCCGCGATGAATGACGTCGTCGGCAAGGCCCGTCTTGAGGTGTCGCCAGTCGGCAGGCTCGACCGCTACGGCGGACTTGATCTCGATGCCAACCCGCTCTTGACCTCGATCGATGATCAGATCAATTTCAGCGCCAGTTTGCGTGCGAAAATAATAAAACGCACTTCCGGGATGGCGGAGTTTTTCAAGGGCAATTAACTGCTCAATCATGAATCCTTCGAAACTGCCGCCCCGCGCTGGTGAGGTCAGGAGTTGCTCAGGGCTGGCGATTCCAAGCAGGTGGTGCAAGATGCCACTGTCACGCACGTAGAGCTTGGCAGATTTAACGAGTCGCTTGCCGAGGTTCGCGTGGTAAGGAAGGAGCCGTCTGGCCAGGAAATAGCCCTCCAGCAGGTCGAGCACATTCTGAATCGTGTGATAGGAGTACCCCAGCGACCGGCCCAGCTCCGAGGCGTTCAGTACCCCGCCATGAACGTGAGCGATCATGGTCATCAGCCGGCGCATTTCAATCGCTGAAAAGCGCAAGCGATGGCGCGCAATGTCACGCTCGATAAAGGTACGGATATAGTTTTCCTGCCACGCCTGCCACTGTCGGGCGTTGCGAGCGAGCAGCGCATCCGGGAACCCGCCTCGGTGCCAAAGCGTCTCCAGTCGCATGCGCTTGCGTCTCGCTACTTCGCGATAGAGGAATGGCGTGAGTTCCAGAATCCCGACACGGCCGGCGAGGCTTTCGGAAATGTGTTTGAGCAAGTCGGGGCTCACTGAACCCAGCAGAAAGTACCGCCCATAGCGGCGGCGATGCCCATCAATTGCGGCGCGCAAGGCCGGGAACAGCGCCGGCAGGGACTGGGCTTCATCCAGAATCAGCGCGCCTGACGAGAAACTCTGCAATGCGAACTCGATGTCATTCGCAAACACCTGCAAGTCGGACGATCTTTCAAAGTCGAAGTAGCGCCCTTTTACCAGGGACCTGGCCAGGGTGGTCTTGCCGCATTGGCGCGGTCCCAGGAGTAGCACGGCCGGAAATTGCCTGGCCAGACGCAGCAGGGGAGAGCTGGACTTACGGGGAATCATGCCGTGCATAATAGAATCGGGGAATCTAAGTTACAAGGCTACGAATTTCCGATTGCGCTACGGCATTGGTCCGATGGTGAACCGCAATTGGACATCAGCATCGCGGGACCCTTGTGGATAGACTTCCCTGCAAGTTGCGCTAAACTGCGCGGCCGCTATGGGTCGGTGATCCGCAGCTGGTCTGGGCGTTTTTTCGGGGTATCTGGAGAATGACTGCTCCAGATATGTGTTAGTTATCAGGGTGTTGGCGGTGGATTTCGATCCCCCTCAGCACCCACCAACCACAGTGGAGCGGTAGTTCAGTTGGTTAGAATACCGGCCTGTCACGCCGGGGGTCGCGGGTTCGAGTCCCGTCCGCTCCGCCACTTTTAAATTATGCTGCAAAACATCGGTGACGTACTCAAGGGCCAGCGCTGGCTGGCTTTCCTGATCCTGGGATTGCTGATCCTGGTCTTTGCCCTGTGGGGCACCTACGGGGTCGTCGACCTGACCTTTGGCACGCCCAAATACGGCCTCAAGGTCAACGGCGAGGAAGTGCCGGCGGCCGAGCTGCAGCGTGCCTGGCAGGACCGCCAGTCGCAGTACCAGCAGCAGCTCAAGGGCGACATACCGCCGGCCATGCGCACACAGCTGCAGGACCAGCTGCTCGACCAGTTCACCCGCGAGACGCTCATGCGCCAGCGCGCCACCGAGCGCGGCTTCCGCGTTGGCGATGATGCGGTGATCAACGCCTACAAGAGCGAGAGCGCGTTCCAGGTCGACGGCAAGTTCAATGAGATGGCCGCCAAGGGCATGCTGGCACAGATCGGCCTCACACCTCTGTCCTACGAGAAGCGCTTGCGCGAGTCGCTGCGGATCAGCCAGCTGGAGCAAAGCCTGCGAATCGGCGATTTCATGACCCCGACGGAACTGCAGCGCGCCTTCGCGCTGGAGAACGAGCAGCGCGAAGTGCGCTACGCGCTGCTGCCGCTGGCGCCCTATCTGGCGGCGGTCAAGGTAAGCGACGCGCAGGCCAAGGCCTGGTACGACGCGCATCCGGACGATTACCTCAGCAAGGAATCGGTGCGGCTGCAGTACGCCGAGCTGCGCCTCGATACGGTTGCCGCCGGTATCGCGGTGAACCCGGCGGACCTTGAAGCCTGGTACAAACAGAACCAGAGCCGCTATGTCGAGCCGGAAAAACGCCGCGCCCGCCACATCCTCTTCACCACCGGGGGCAGCAAGGATGCCGCCGCCGATGCCGCCGCGCTGGTCAAGGCGCAGTCGGTCCTGAAAGAGGCGCGCGCGGGCGGCGATTTTTCGGCGCTGGCGAAGAAATATTCGCAGGATCCAGGTTCTGCCCGCCAGGGTGGCGATCTGGGCTGGGCGCTGCGCGGCGCGTATGTGCAGGCCTTCGCCGACAAGCTCTTCAGCATGAAGGCCGGCGAGACCAGCGAGCCGGTCAAGACCCAGTTTGGCTATCACATCATCCGGCTCGACGAAGTGCAGCCCGAGCGCGCCAAGACGCTGGCCGATGCCCGTGCCCAGATCGAAGGCGACTATCGCCGCGAGAAGGCCGCGGATGTATTCGGCGACCGGCAGGAGCGGCTGCAGCAAAAAGTCGAGACCACCGGTGGCGCTGATCTCAATGCATTGGCGCAGGAATTCGGCCTGACCCTGGGCGAGGTGCCCGAATACACGCGCGGCGGCGGCGGGCCGCTGGGCGTCAACGCCGACCTCAGCGGCATCGTCTTCAGCGACACGGTGCTCAAGGACCACCGCATCGGCGGACCGGTGGCGCTGGCGGACGATCGCCTCGTCATCGTCAAGATGCTCGAGCACCGTATGCCCAAGGCGCGGCCGCTGGCCGAGGTGCGTGCGGATATCAACGCCGCGGTGGCCAGGGAAGAGGGCACCAGGGCGGCGCGCGCGGCCGCCGAGTCAGCGCGCAAGCGCCTCATCGCCGGCGCCAGCCTTGATGTCGTTGCGAAGGATCTGAAAGCGACGGCGACTGCCGCCGCCTTCGTAGGCCGCGGCGATCCGCAGCTGCCGGCGCAAATCCGTGACGCGGCATTCGCGGCCACCGGCATGGCGCCTGGCAAACCCGTCTACCAGGCGATCGCCATGGAAGAGGGTGGGGCTGCGCTGCTGCAAGTGCTATCCGTCAAACCGGGAACGCCTGGGGCCAACGCGGCCAACGACCAGCAGTTGATGCTCGGGTTCAACCAGCGGCACAGCGAGGCCGACCTGCGGGCCTATCTGGCCGAGATGCAGCGGCGCGCGACGGTGCGGCGCAACCCGGCCATTCTCAACTGAGGCAACGAATCGGGCGCACCCATCCCATGGGGTCGCCCGCCGTCGCTCCACGATATTCGCTTTGGGCGGGCGACCCCCTGGACTGTGTACACCCGACTCGTTGCCGCGACCTGCACGTAGCGGGTGGCGCTTGAGCGGTGAACTCGTGCCTTCGTGACGCGGACTCCGCCTCCAGCCCCAAGGCGGTGACCAACAACCCGACCGCGAGCGAGCGAGCAAGCAAGCAAGCGAGCAAGCGAGCGCAGTGGTCGTGGGGGAGCGTGCTGCCGCGCCCGCCCAAAGCGAATATCGTGGAGCGACGGCGGGCGAGGCAGCGCGCTAGATCCGCGACCGCGGCGCTCGCTTTCCTGGTCCTATTTCCCGCAGTCGTTCTTGCCGGTCAACGCCGCCAGCGCCCTGCAGGCGTTGACGGCGCGGGTCGGCCCGGCTGCCGTGGTGATTGTGTCGGTGGCGCCGCTGAGCAGGGCATGGACGCGGCGGGCGTCGAGCCCGGACTCGCGGGCGAGCAGGAGCGCGGTGACGCCGGTGATTTCGCCGGTGGCAATGGAACTGCCCGAGGAAAAATCATAACGGCCGCCGGGCGCGAGCGTCAGCACTTCGCGGCCCGGTGCCTGCAGCACGTCGGCGCCGACGGCCTGGTCTTCCGAACGCGCCACGCCCAGCACGTTGTGCAGGCTTCCGGGGAACGAGGGCCCGTCGCCCTCCGGACCGACGATGATGATGCCCGCGCGCATCGCCTGCTCGGCAAGCGCGGCCAGCAGCGGGTCGGGCGGGCCGGTGAGGCTCAGGTTGATGATCCTGGCCTTGAGTTCGACCGCGCTCGCCAGCGCCTGCGCCAGCGTGAATGAATTGCAGCGCGCTTCGTCGCGCCCGTCCTGCAGTTGCCAGCAGGCCTTGAGCGCCAGGAGCCGCGCTTCCGGGGCGATGCCGGCAATGCCGACGCCATTGTCGGCGTTGGCGGCGATGACACCTGCGATCGCGGTGCCGTGCCGGTCCTGCTGGAAGCGCCGCTCATCCGTGTCGACAAAGTTGCGTTGCGCGTCGACGCGACCGCGCAGGTCCGGGTGCTCGCTGGCAAGGCCCGTGTCGATGAGCGCAATGCGTACGCCGCGGCCGCGCGACATGCGGTGGGCCTGGCCGATGTCCATGCGCTCGTTGCCCGCCTGCACCGCCGCGTAGGGATCGGACGACGTGGTGCGCACGTTGTAATCACGGAGCGGCTCGGCGAGCGCCACGCGTGCGTCGCCCTGCAGTCGCGCCAGTACCTCCGCGCGCGTGGCTCCGGCCGGCACGGCAAACACCGCGCACTGCAGGTGCAGCAAGCCGATGGGCCAGGCCGCGACGGGCCGCAGGCGGTAATCGCTCTGCAGGGCGCGCATGGCGCGCCGCGCGCCGTCGCTTACCGCGTAGCCATCGCCGCCGCCATAGCCGCGTGCGGTGCTGCCCGGATGGATGGCCGGCGCACCCGGATCATTGCTCACGGCAACCACGATGAAACCGGAAGGGTCGGCGCGCGAGGCCAGCGTCAACGCCTCGGAGCCGGCCGGGCGGCGTCCCGCCGTGGCGGCGCAACCGGCGAGCAGGAGCAGGGTGAAGGCCGTGGCGAGGTGATTGCGGTACATGCGTTGGGTGGGCCGGGCGGATTACTGGGCGCCCGGCTCCGCAAAGCGCACCCGTGGATCGGCGCGCAGGCGCTCCAGTGTCGCAGGTGATATAGCCCGGGCGTGCGCGTCGCGCGCCATCAGCACGTAGACGCCGGCCTCGCTCGGGCCCGAGGCGATCACGAGCCCATTGCCCGCCAGGATTTCCTTGACGTCGACTAGCCGTACCTGATCATCGAAGATCGCCTTGACCACGGGCCCGGCGGCGAGCGGGGCCGGTGGCGGGTCGGTTACGGTGCGGTACGCGCTCGAGAAGGGTCGCTGCCACAATATGCCGCAGAGCACGAGGATTGCCGCCGCCTGCGCCGCCAGCAATGCGCGCATCCAGGGGCGCTTCACTACGGGCGCTGTTTCGGCCGCGGCCGGCACGCCTGCCGGATGTTCATGCACGTCGGCCTCGATGCGCTTCCACAGTCGGTTGAACGAAGCCTGCGGCGCGAATTCCACCGTGGGTTCGCGTGCGATCGCGTCGCGGACGCACCGTTCCGCGGCCAGTTCGGCACGACAGGCGGCGCAGCCGTTCAGGTGCTCGCCCAGCCAGGCGGCATCGTCGCCGTCGATGCGGCCATTGATCATCCAGGGCAGCAGTTCCTGGGCGCGTGCGTGTGCATTCATCGGGTGGCTCATGATCTGCTCTGCACGCCGGCGAGGCCCGGCAACAGGGCGCGCAGCTTGGCGCGGGCGTGGAACAGGCGCGTCTTAACGGTGTTTACGGGACAGTCCATGATCAAAGCGATCTCCTCGCAGGAATGGCCATACCCATAGGCGAACTCCAGCGCCAGCCGCTGTTCGGCCGGGATCTGCTGCATGGCGAGCAATATCCATTCGCTGGTCTCCGCCGCCTCCAGTTCGTCGGGAGCGACCAGCGCATCATTCTCGAGCGGTGCGGTGTCGACCAGCGGGTGGCCGCGGCTGCGCAGCGTCTTGAGTGCGCGCCGGTAGGCAATGCCCATGATCCAGGTCGACACCCGTGAGTCGCCGCGAAAATCGCCCGCCTTGCGCCACACCACCCACAGGGTGTCATTGATGATTTCTTCCGCAATCTCGTAGTGGCGCGTGAGGCGCGTCAGGAAGCGCGCCAGGCGCCGGTGATAGGCGATGTACAGTTCACGGAAGGCTTCCCGATCGCCGGTGGCTACGCGCTCAAGCAGCCGACGGTCGCCCTCGTCGCGAGCCTGTTGCTGATGACTGAGCGGTACCGGCATGAGTGCACTCGAAATTCCGATAGTTACCGGTGGGTGACCCGTTGGGGACCACCGGTTCAATGCTGCGCTAAAAAATCCAGGCTACCGTGGCGGCCAGCGGTCCGCCGGCCGGGCCGGGCGAATACTGCCGATGAGCGGCATCCTGCACCCAAATGGCACTCAGGTTCGTGCGCCAATGACCATAATGCCAGCCGAGGGTCAGGTTGCCGTAGGCGTAGGAAGCGTAATCGAGCCCTTGGGGGCCAAAGAAACCCAGCCCGGCCGTCACGTCGAACCGCGCGGGCAGCGTGCGGTGCCAGCTGGCCTCGACCGTAAGCACCTGCCGGTCACTCGCCAGCCCGTCGGCCAGCGAATAGAGGTTCAGCCGGGGCGTCCAGGTGGCCGCCACGTAGATCTGGTCGCGCCAGGCGATTGACAGGCTTGCCTCGTCGTAATCGTAGGCAATCGGGCGCGGATCGTTCGGATAGCGGTAGTGCGCCAGTTCCGCGCTCAGGTCCAGATCGCCGCTGAGCGCACGCCGCCACTGCAGGTAGAGCGCGTATTCGGCCGTCTCTCTGCCCGGCGCGTAGCGCACCTGCGAGGCCCAGACGCCGGCGGACCAGCGGGCCGGGAAGTTCCAGTGCGCGTCGCCCTGGATGGCAGACTCTCCGTTGCTTTGCGAGACGCCACGCTGCACGTAGTCGCTGGTGAAACTGAGCGAACCGCCCGGGCCCGCGCGGGTCGCAGTGCTTGCGCCGACCGCCATGATGGCGGCCAGCCATATCGTGGACACCCGTCGGTTGAAACGAAACATGACGGGGCGATTGTATACAACCTGCCCGCCTCAACAGGATCTAGAAGTACGCGTGCAGCTGGAAGAAGCCCTGGTGGAGATCTCCTTGCCGGGGGCCCGCGTCACTTTGTGAGCGCAGGCCCAGACGCAGCTGCAGGGACTGGATCGGCGTGTATTCACCCACCACGCTGTAGCGCGTGCGCAGGTCTGCGCTGCGCCGCCGGTCGGGGTCGAGCCATTCGGCCGTG
Source organism: Gammaproteobacteria bacterium (assembly GCA_025357915.1). Classification (GTDB taxonomy): domain Bacteria; phylum Pseudomonadota; class Gammaproteobacteria; order Steroidobacterales; family Steroidobacteraceae; genus FEN-1191. The sequence continues at coordinate 14,527 of JANYLH010000026.1, read as the reverse complement.
AATTTCAGATTGCCGCCGGGCACCACGCGCCAGTTGGCCTCGAGCAGCGCCGCCCCGACACGCTGCTCGTTCGCGGTCCCGGGCAGCACCTCCACGAGGTCGGCCTCGGCGAGCCAGGCCAGCGGACCGGTGCGCAATCCCGCGAACACACTGGTCGCGCGGCTTTCCTGCCCGGCGCTGTCGTTGCGGTTCAGGCCGACGCCGACGCGCCAGCGTTCCATCAGCCGCACCAGCTGCGCCGTAAACTGCTTGCCGCTGTCGCCTTCGCTCCCGCCGGCGGCGCCGTTGCTCACCGCGAACTGTGCATCCCACGAGCCGCGGCGATACCCCAGTTCCATGGCGCTGTCGGGCGTATCCATGTTGATACCCGATACCTGACGGATATAGGCCTGCTGGTCCTGCAGCCGCAGCCCGAAGGGCAGGACCATGCGTCCGGCACGCACATACCACTGCCCGGCACCAAACCGGTACATCGCCCAGGCCTCGTGATTGACCGGCGTATCCGGCGCCACCTGCTCGTCGATGTAGAGCAGCACGCGATCGGGCACCACGGTGACACCCAGATAGGCCCGGAGCTGTTCGAGACTGAAGGCGCTGCGCGCGGCGGTGGCGTTGCTCCAGTTTGCGTCCGCCCGCAGATCGCCGCCGGCGGCAACGAACGAGTTGATGGCGCCGGTCCAGGCGCTGATCCCGGTGTCGACGTGATGCGCCGGCAACACGCCCTGCGCGATGGCGTTGCCGACGGCCGTGCGCAGGCCGCTGCCGGTCGGATTGAAGTGGCACTGGCCGCAGGCCATGCCCTGTTGTACGGCGATATAGGGTTCCGCCTGCACACGCAGGCTAAAGAACAGCAGCGTGAGCGCGTATGCGAAGACCCGCAGCGCCCGGCGATGATTTGCGCTCATGCAGCCTGAGTGCTGCGCACACGCAAAATAGTTCAGTGAACCTGCGCGTCACCCCGGGGTACCTATACGCGTACGAAAATATTCACGTGAGGGGATGATGCGCATGAACGCCACACCGCTTCGCCGCCTGGTATCGATCATCACTTCGTCCTGCGCGGCACTGCTGGCCGCCTGCGGGGGCGGCGGTTACGGCGGCGGGGGCGGCGGTACTGGAGCCTGTGGTGCCTACACCAGCTGCACGCCGACGGTGAGCATCTCCACGGCCGCCGGTACCGTGAGCGGCGTGGTGACACTGACGGCGGCTGCGACCGCCGCAGGCACCTACACTGTCAGCAGCGTGCAATTCAAGGTGGATGGCACAGCGGTTGGCGCTGCCGACACCACCTCTCCATATCGTTACGACTGGGATTCCACTGCCGTCGCCGACGGTGCACACCAGATTACGGCCGTGGTGACCGACTCGGGCGCCCAGACGGCCACTTCCGCCGCCGTCGCTCTCACGGTGAGCAACAACGGCACCTTTGCCGTGACGCTCGCGGCCAACCAGTTGTTCCCAGTGCCCGTGACCAGCGCCACGGGCAGCGGCACCATTACGGTGAACAAGATCAGCGGTGTTGCCAGTGGCAGCGTCACGCTCGTCGGCATCACTCCGACCGGCGTCGAGCTCGGCGATGCCTATGCCGGCGCGCGGAGCGCCGCTGTGGTCATGCTGACCCAGGACGCCGTCAACGCAAACATGTGGAACGTGCCCGCGTCCACCACGCTCAGCGCACAGCAGCTCACCGACCTGGCCGCCGGCAAGTTCTACGTGCTGGTGCGCTCTGCGGCCTGGCCCAACGGCGAGCTGCGCGCACAGCTCTTGCCGGCGGGGATCGTCGTCAGGTTCGCGGCGCTGACGGGCGATCAGGAGGTGCCGCCGGTGTCGACCCCGGGGACCGGCCAGATCGCCGCGACGGTCGACGCGGCCGGGCTTCACGCCGCCGTACACATCCATGTGGCCGGTGTTTCCGGCACGGGCGCCACCGGCGCCGAGCTCGCGACCGGCGCATTGGGCGTGGCCGGTACGACGCTGGCGGCGCTCACCGTGGACGCCAGCGACGCCAACCATTATCTCAATGAGGCTGTCGCCCTCACCGCTACCGACGTGACGAATTTCAACGGCGGCCTTTGGTACGGCAACGTGACTTCGGCCGCTCACGTCGCGGGTGAACTGCGCGGCCAGCTGGCCGATCCGGTGACGCTGACGAAACTCCAGACTGACATCTTCACGCCCATCTGCTCGGTCTGCCACACGGGCGTCGGCGCGGGGCTGCCCGGAAGCCAGAACCTGACCAACGGGCATACCTATGCCAGCGTCGTCGATGTCACCAGCATTGAAGACCCCACGCTCAAGCGCATCAATCGCTTTGATCCGGACAACAGCTACCTGGTGCGCAAGATCGAGGGTGTGGGCATTGCGGCCGGGACGGTGCGCATGCCGGCCAACGGCCCGCCGTATCTGAGTGCGGCGCAGATTGCCGAAGTGCGTTCATGGGTGGCGGCGGGGGCCAAGAACGACTGAGCGGCGCATGTGCCGCTGCGGCTCCGCTCGTCAGACCGAACAGAGCCGCCGGGCGCCCTCGAGCAGCGTGGCCTCGTCCTTGGCGAAACTCAGGCGAATGACCCCGTGGTCGGTGCCGTCGCTGTAGAAGGCGGATAGCGGGATCGTCGCCACCTTGAAATCCCGGATCAGCCGCAGCGCGAATTCGCTGTCGCTCTCGGCCGAGAAAGCGCGGAACCGGGCGAGCATGAAGAAGGCCCCGGCGCTGGGCAGCAACTCGAAGCGCGAGCTCGCCAGGGCATTGGCCAGCACGTCGCGCTTCTTCTGGTAGAACTGCGACAGGCCCAGGTACGATTGCGGGTCCGCGAGCATCTGCGTGAATGCGTACTGCATCGGCGTATCGGCCGAGAACATCATGAACTGGTGCACCTTGCGGATTTCCTCCATCAGCGCCGCCGGCGCCAGGCAGTAGCCGACGCGCCACCCGGTGACGTGATAGGACTTGCCGAAGGAGGAGACGATGACGCTGCGCGCGGCGAGCTCCGGGCTGCGCGCCATGCTCTGGTGCACGGCGCCGTCGAAGACCACGTGCTCGTAGACTTCGTCGGACAGAATTACCACATCGGTGCCGCGCGTTAGCGCGGCGAGCCGCTGCAGATCATCGGCGCTGAAGATCGTGGCGGTCGGATTATGCGGCGTATTGACGATGATCATCCGCGTGCGCGCCGTCACGGCCGCCGCCACCTGTGCCCAGTCCACCCGGAAGCCATCGGGCGCGAGCTTGATCGCGACCGGTACTGCGCCCTGGAGCCGTACGATCGGTGCGTAACTGTCGAAGGCGGGCTCGAAGTAGATCACCTCATCGCCCGGATGCACCAGCGCGCTGATTGCGGCATAAAGACCCTGGCTGGCGCTGCCGACGACCGTTACTTCGTCCTCGGCGCTGTAGCGGGCACCGGTAAGCCGGGCGAACTTGTCGGCGATGGCCTCACGCAGGGAGGCCAGTCCCGGCATGGACGCGTACTGGTTGTGCCCGGCCCGCATCGCGGCGGCGGCCGCGTCTACCAGGCGCGGGTCACACTCGAAGTTCGGCGCGCCCTGGGAAAGGTTCAGCGCCTGATGCTCGGCCGCCAGCTGGCCGATGACCGTGAAGATCGTGGTGCCGACATCCGGCAGTTTGGAGCGTGGCGGTGCGGCACTTTCCATCGAGAGGCGTCCTTGTGCGGATCGTCTGGGGCACGCCCACTGTACCGGGGACCTGGCGATCGCGCGAGTTGTTGCCTACCCCGCCACGCGGTCGAACGAGCGCACGATCAATCGAGCGTGGTGTTTGTGGGAGAGCGTCTGACGTCGCCCGCCCCAAGCGAATATCGTGGAACGACGGCGGGTGATGTCAGACGCTAGAACCGCAAATGCCGCGCTCGCTAAATCGTCCGCTTATTCGCCCGGCTATTCACCCGCCTCGTCCGCGAAGCTCATCCCCACCGTGCTGAACCCGCTGTCGACGTAGGTGATCTCGCCGGTAATGCCCGCGGCCATGTCGGAGCACAGGAACGCGGCGGTGTTGCCGACATCCTCGGTGGTGACGTTACGGCGCAGCGGGGCCACCCGGGCGACATAGTTCAGCATCTTGCGAAAACCGCCGACGCCGGCGCCGGAGAGCGTCTTGATGGGACCTGCGGAGATGCCGTTGACGCGGATGCCGGAGGGACCGAGGTCATAGGCGAGGAAGCGCACGTTGGCCTCGAGGCTGGCCTTGGCGAGACCCATCACGTTGTAGTTCGGTATCGAGCGCACGGCGCCGAGGTACGAGAGCGTCAGCATCGCGCCGTTCCGGCCCGCCATCAGCGGTGCGGTGGCGCGCGCCAGCGCGGTGAAACTGTAGCTCGAGACATCGTGGGCGATGCGGAAGGCCTCGCGCGAGGTGTTGGCGGTAAAGCTTCCCTCGATCGCCTCGCGCGGTGCGAAGGCCACGGCGTGCACGAGGATGTCCAGCTGCCCCCAGTCCTTTTTCAGACGCGCGGCGACCGCGTCGATCTGCTCGTCGATGGTGACGTCGAGGGGCATGATGATCTTCGAGCCGATGCTCGCGGCGAGCGGCTCGACGCGTTCGCGGAAGCGGTCGTTGGCGTAGCTGAAGGCGAGTTCAGCGCCCTGCGCATGCATGGCCTGGGCGATACCCCAGGCGATCGAACGGTCCGTGGCCACGCCCACGATCAGGGCGCGCTTGCCTGCGAGCATCCCCATGCTGCAACTCCCCAGTGCTTAAGATTGGATCAACCGCGTGCGCTGACGAAGGCCACCAGTTTCTGGCCAGGGCGGATCGCGCTGCCGGTCTCGATGCCGTTCCAGCCCAGCAACTCGCGCACCGTCACTTGCAGCAGCCGGGCGATGCCGTAGAGCGTGTCGCCGCGGCGCACGGTGTAGGTGATCTGGCGGCCTGACCCGGCCGCGCTGGCGTTGCCGTGCAGGCCCGCGGCGCTCGCGCGCGGGGCGCGGCTCGAGACGACCAGGCGCTGGCCGGCGCGGATCTTGTCGTTGACGTCCATGTTGTTCAGACGGGCGAGCGTGTGCACGTCGGTGCCCAGGCGGTGGGCAATGGCGAACAGCGTGTCACCCCGGTGCACCACATGCAGTCCGCGGTGCGCCAGGCGCCGGCCACGGAGGCGCCCCGGGCGATCAAACAGCGCGGCGGCACGCATGGCCTTCTCGGGCAGCTGGATCTCGGTCGAGGGCACCATCAGCGTGCTGCCAACCACCGGCTTCTCGTTGGTGGCCAGGTTGTTCAGGTGACGCAGTAATTCCGGCGTGGTCGCGTATTGCCTGGCAATGCCGGCAATCGTGTCCTGCTTGCGGACTTCGTAGCTGGCCACGCGCATGCGCTGCTCGGGCGTGAGGCTGAGGAGCGTCTGCTCCAGGCCTTCGGCGGTTTCGATGGGCACCAGCAGGCTATAGGGTCCGGTCGGGTCGGTGGCCCAGCGATGGAAGGCCGGGTTGAGTTCGTACAGTTCGTCCTTGCTGAGCCCGGCAATCTCGGCCACTACCTGCAGGTCGATCTGGCCGCCCGTGTTCACCTGAGTGAAGTACGGCGCGTCATCAATCTGGCTGAATTCCAGTCCGTACGAGGCAGGGTCGGCGACGATGCGGCGCATGGCCAGGAGCTTGGGCACGTAGGCGCGGGTCTCGGTCGGGAGCTTCAGGTGCCAGAAGTCGATCGGCTTGCCCAGACGCTGGTTGCGGCTCACCGCGCGCTCGACGTTGCCTTCGCCGCAATTGTAGGCGGCGATCGCCAGCAGCCAGTCGCCGTTGAACTCGTCGTGGAGCGACTGCAGGTAATCGAGTGCGGCGCGGGTCGAGGCGACGATGTCGCGTCGGCCGTCGTACCACCAATCCTGTTTCAAGCCGTAGTTGGTGCCGGTGCCGGGGATGAACTGCCAGAGCCCCGCGGCGCGTGCGCGCGAGTAGGCGTAGGGTTCAAAGGCGCTCTCGACCACCGGGAGCAGCGCCAGTTCCAGGGGCATCGAGCGCGCCTTGAGCTGCCCGACGATGTAATGCATGGTGTGTTCGGCGCGACCCCAGACGCGTTCCAGGTAGTCCGGGTGGTTGGCATACCAGTTGAGTTCCCGATCGATCTGCGCCTCGTCCACGTCCTCGAGCTGGAAGCCGTTGCGCAGGCGCACGAACAGGTCGGGCGGCATGGGTGAGACGTAGGAATGGTCGGCGATCTGCGGCGGGTCGATCGATTGGACGACGTCCTCCGTCCCCGCTGGCGCGGCCGACATCCCCGGACCCGCGGCAGGGACGGGGTTGCCCGATACGGACGGCGCCGCTGGTGCGAGCACGGCCACCGGTGAGGCGCTCTGGCCGGCTGGCGGCTGATGGGCACAGCCCCCGAGCGCGAGCAGCGTCAGGCAAAGGGTAGAGGCCGTGTTTGAGGGTCGAATCGGCGTTGCCAAATTTGCTCCATCCCAGTGCCGGGCCGATAACATGTTACGGTATGGGTGCCAGATCCTAACGTGACCCGGCAGTGCTATTTAACCTGTAAGTTCACATAATTGCTACCTTTTTGGGCGGCGAATCACAGTCTCGAGATTTCATGGCCAGATACTCCCCGGCACTGACAGCGTGGCAGGCAGGCGCCCTTGGGCGGGCCGTTGTGGCTGCCGAGACACAACTGCTCGCCGAGGTTTGTGACGATGTATTCGGCCTCGAACTCCTCCAGCTCGGCTCCTGGGGTGCAGGGCGCGAACTGCTCAAATCCAGCCGCATCCGCCGCCAGACGCTGGTCTCGGGGTCGTTGACCGGTGTGGAAGCGCCCGACATCGTCGCCAGTCCCGCCGGACTCCCGATTGCCAGCGGTTCGATCGATGCGGTGCTCCTGCCACACTGCCTCGAGATCGAGCCAGACCCGGCCGCCATCCTGCGCGAGGCCGACCGCGTGCTGCTGGGCGAGGGGCAGCTCATCGTGCTGGGGTTCCGCCCGGCGAGCCTGTGGGGCCTGAAGGCGGCCGCGAATCGCAGCGGCTATCCGCCCGGCTTCAGCCGGCTGATCTCGGAACGGCGGCTGCGCGATTGGCTCACGCTCCTGGGCTACGAAGTGACTGCGGCGCGCCGCTACCTCTACGTGGCGCCAAGCGAACCGGCTGGCGACCCGCGGCATTCGGCGCTCGGGATGCTGCGCCGGGGCCTGTTCAACCCGCTGCCTGCCGGCGCCTACCTGCTCAAGGCGCGCAAGCGCGTCTACGCGCCCACACCGCTGCGGTTGCGGCGGCGCGAACGCGCGCGGCTCCTTGGCGGACTGGTCAACCCCACCACATGAGCGCGCCGCAGGACGTGGTCGACATCTACACCGACGGCGCCTGCCGCGGGAACCCGGGCCCCGGCGGCTGGGGCGCGCTGCTCATCAGCGGTGGGCGCGAGCGCGAACTGTCGGGCGCCGATTCCGCCACCACCAACAACCGCATGGAGCTGCTCGCCGTGATCAACGCACTGCGCGCGCTCAAGCGCCGCGTCAGCGCGCGGATCTACACCGATTCGCAATACGTGCGGCTGGGGATCACCGAATGGCTGGAGAACTGGAAGAAGCGCGGCTGGCGCACCGCTGATCGCAAGCCCGTCAAGAACCAGGACCTGTGGGAACAGCTCGATGAGCTGGCCGCCGGCCATGATCTCGAGTGGCACTGGGTCAAGGGCCACTCCGGCGTGCCCGGCAACGAGCGCTGCGACCAGCTTGCCAACGAGGCGATCGACGCGCTGCTTGGTTTAGACTAGCGCTCATGCGACAAGTCGTCCTCGATACCGAGACCACCGGCCTGGAGGCTGCGCGCGGCCACCGCATCATCGAGATCGGCTGCGTCGAACTCGTCAACCGGCGCGCCAGCGGCCGGCATTTTCATCACTACCTGAATCCCGAGCGCGAGGTCGACGAAGGCGCGCGCGCCGTGCACGGCCTCTCGCTTGCCGATCTCGCGGACAAGCCGCGCTTCGCCGCGATCGCCGTGGAGCTCACGCAGTTCATCAGCGGCGCCGAGCTGATCATCCACAACGCCAGCTTCGACGTCGGCTTTCTCGACGCCGAGTTCGCGCGCCTGGAGGCCGGTTCGTCCGTGCGCATCGACACGCTCTGCACCGTGCTCGATACGCTCGGGATGGCGCGCGGGATGCACCCCGGGCAGCGCAACAGCCTCGACGCGCTGTGCAAGCGCTACGGCATCGACAACTCGCACCGCGAGTTGCACGGTGCGCTGCTCGACGCACGCATCCTCGCCGACGTGTACCTGGCCATGACCGGCGGCCAGAGCGCGCTGGCCCTCGACGACGCGCCGCGGCGCGAGGCCGCGCGCCGCGCCGCCGCAGCCGTCGCCGATACGGCTGCCCCCGACCTGGGGCTCACCGTCGTGGCCGCGAGCGCGGAGGAGCGCGCGGCCCATGAGCAGCTGCAGGAACTGCTGCACAAGGAAAGCAAGGGCCGGTGCCTCTGGCGCGGCCCATGAAGCTGCTGGTCACCGGCGCGGCCGGGTTCATCGGCTCATTCGTGGCGCAGCGATTCCTGGCGCGCGGCGACGAAGTGGTCGGGCTCGACAACCTCAACGACTACTACGATGTGAGCCTGAAGCGCGCGCGCCTGGCGCGACTCGAGTCGCAGCCGGGGTTTCGCTTCGTGAAGCTCGATCTCGCCGACCAACCGGGCATGGCGACATTCTTCGCGCGCGAGACATTCACGCGCGTCGTGCACCTGGGAGCGCAGGCGGGCGTGCGCTACTCGCTCACGGATCCGCACAGCTACATCGCCAGCAACGTGGTGGGCACGCTCAACGTGCTCGAAGGCTGCCGGCACCATGGGGTGGAGCATCTGGTCTACGCCTCCACCAGTTCGGTGTACGGGGCCAGCACGAAGTTGCCGTTCTCGGTGCACGAACCGGCCTCGCACCCGCTCTCGCTCTATGCCGCGAGCAAGCGTTCGACCGAGCTCATGGCCCACACCTATTCGTCGCTGTTTGGCGTGCCGACCACCGGGCTCCGGTTCTTCACGGTCTATGGCCCCTGGGGCCGGCCTGACATGGCGCTGTTCAGCTTTACGCGCGCGATCCTCGCCGGGCAGTCGATCGAGGTATTCAACAACGGCCACCACAAGCGCGACTTTACCTACGTGGACGACATCGTCGAGGGCGTGGTGCGGGCCACTGACCACGTGGCGACCGCCGACCCGGCCTGGAACAGCGCCGAGCCCGACCCCGCCACCAGCCGCGCGCCCTACCGTCTCTACAACATCGGCAGCAACCGGCCCATCGAGTTGTTGCGTTACATCGAAGTGCTCGAGGAATGCCTCGGGCGTAAAGCCATACGCATCATGAAGCCGCTGCAGCCCGGCGACGTGCCCGACACTTGGGCCGACGTGTCGGAGCTGGTGGCAGCGGTGGCTTACCAGCCCGCTACCCCGATCGAGGTGGGCGTGCGCAATTTCGTCGACTGGTATCGCGATTACTACCGGCCCGGGTAGTGGAGTTTGTCGAGTGCGTTGCTATCGATTTCGGAGAGAATTGATAACGCCAGCTAAAAGGTCGCGATGAAGAAGTTGATTCTCAATCCGCGAACGACGCAGGCCCGGGCGTGCGACCGCGACGCTGATCCGACAATCTCGGCAGCGCCTTGATTACCCTACCGGATTCTCGCTCGGCAAGCCGCAATTCATAAATTTTTTGCAGATTGAGCCAGAAGTCCGGACTGGTATCGAAAAAATGCCCAAGGCGAAGTGCCGTGTCGCCAGTGACGGCGCGCGTGCCGCGCAGAATCTGCGTAATCCGATTGGTGGCAACCCGCAAAGACCTTGCCAGTTCCGCAGCACTCATATTCAGCGCCCGAAGCTGCTCGGCAAGGTGCTCACCCGGATGAATTGCAGTGCGTGCCCTAGTCAACCTCGGTGGTAGTCCACAATCTCTACGTTCATCGGTCCGGGCTCTCCCGTCGGCCACTCAAAACACACTCGCCATTGATCGCTGATGCGAACGCTGTAGTGACCCTTGCGATCTCCCTTGAGCGCTTCTAGTCGGCATCCAGAAATACGCGTGACGTCAAGCGTAATTCGAAGCCTCTCGCTTCGCTCGCACGTCGCGGGTGCGGTTATTGGGTACAATGCCCAGCAGCCAAATTTCTGACGGAACGCGCGTGACCAACAAACTGCCCGCCGGACCCGATTGCCCCGCCTGGGCCCAGCTCGCCGCCGCCGCGCCAGCAGCCCAGGCGCGCTCAACCCGCGAGCTGTTCGCGGCCGACAGCGCGCGCTTCGCGCACTGCTCGCTGCAGGCTGCCGGACTGCTGTTTGATTATTCGCGCCAGCGTGTCACGCCGAAAATGATGCCAACTTTTGCCGCGCTCGCCGACCAGCTCGGCCTGCGCGAGCGCATCGCGGCGATGTTCCGGGGCGACGCTATCAACAGCACCGAAGGCCGCGCCGTGCTGCACACGGCATTGCGCCGCGGCGCGGCGGGCACGCCGCTGATCGTGGGTGGGGAGAATATCGACGCACTGGTGCATTCCGAGCGCCAGCACATGCTGGCTTTTGCCGAGGCCGTGCGCGCCGGTGGCATCCGCTCGAGTGCCGGGGAGCCGTTCTCGCTGGTCGTGAACATCGGCATCGGCGGCTCGGATCTGGGCCCCGCGATGGCGGTCGAGGCGCTCCGGCAGTACACCGCGGGCGCGCCGCGCGTCGCCTTCGTCTCGAACGTCGACGGTTGTCAGCTCACCGACATCGTGGCCGGCGCCGACCCCCGGCGCACGCTGTTCGTCATCTGCTCGAAGACCTTCACCACGCTCGAGACCCGCAGCAACGCGCTCGCGGCGCGCAGCTGGCTGCAGGCGCAACTAGGGGCCGCAGCCGTGCCGGCGCACTTCGCCGCGGTGTCGGTGAACAGCAAGGCGATGGACGAGTTCGGTGTGCACCCGGAGTACCGCTTCGCCCTGTGGGACTGGGTTGGCGGGCGCTATTCCATCTGGTCATCGATCGGCGTGTCGCTCGCGATCGCCATTGGGCGCGCGAACTTCGAGGCCTTCCTGGCCGGCGCCGCCGAGATGGACCAGCACTTCCAGGGCGCGCCCTGGGCGGCCAACCTGCCGGTGCTGGCCGCGATGCTGGGCGTCTGGAACGTCAATTTCCTGGGCCTGCCGACGCTCGCCGTGCTGCCCTACGACCAGCGGCTGGCGCGCTTCAGCGCCTACCTGCAGCAGCTCGAGATGGAGAGCAACGGCAAGTCGGTGCGGCTCGATGGGAGCCCCGCCAGCACGGCCACCTGTCCGGTGATCTGGGGCGAACCGGGTAACAACGCGCAGCATTCCTTCTTCCAGCTGCTGCACCAGGGGAGCGAGCGCGCGGCGATCGATTTCCTGCTGCCGGTCAATTCATCCTGCGACAGCCAGCCGCAGCAGGATCTCGCCATCGCCAACTGCCTCGCGCAGGCCGAGGCCTTTGCCTTCGGCCAGACGCCCGAGCAGGTGAGCGCGGATCTGAGCCGCCAGGGTGTGCCCGCGGCACGCATTGCCGAGTTGCTGCCGCACAAGGTGCATCCGGGCAATCGCCCCTCGACACTGCTCATGTTTCCGCGCCTTGACCCGGCGACCCTGGGGCGCCTCATCGCGCTCTATGAGCACAAGGTGTTCGTGCAAAGCGTGGTGTGGGGCATCAACGCCTTCGACCAATGGGGCGTAGAGCTGGGCAAGAAACTGTGCGACACGATCGTGCCGTTGGTGCAAAAGCCGGAGACGGCGGGGAACGTCACCAGCTCACTGCGCGGCGCGCTCGATTTCGTGGCTCGCGAGCGCGGCTGAACCGCGCGCACGACCGGCTCAGTCGGGTCGCTGCAGGTTCGCCAGGAGCTGCCGCACTGAAGCGGCAAATCCCGCCTTGTTCTTCATGGGTCCCGCGATCAGCATCGCGCCTTCCAGCGCACCGATCAACAGCAGCGCCGTTTCACGATCAGTGCCCGCCGGGTGCAGATTGCCCGCCGCGCGGCCCTTGCCGATGAGGCCCGCCAACCAGCGTTCACTGTCTGCGATGTACTGCCGGATCGCCTGCTGCATCGGCTCGGGCAGCGTGTTGTACTCGGCCGCCAGCATGCCGACCAGGCACAACCGATCCTGGGCCACCACGCCGGCGTAGATTTGCGTGTAACGCTCCAGACCCTGCGGCGCGTCCAGCCTGGCGGCGTCGATGGCCGCCAGCGCGGCGTAGACGCGGGCCGCGTAGCGCTCGACAACGGCAAGTCCGAGCCTGGCCTTGGTGCTGAAGTGGTGGTGGAGGCTCGCCTTGCTGATGCCGATCTCTGCAGCGATGTCGGCGTAGCTGAAAGAGTTGAAGCCCCGCGTCTGCACCAGGCGCTCGGCCACATCGAGGATGCGATCCGGGGTCGTGATCGCGCGTTTGGTCTTTTGGGACTTCTTCCTGGCGAGCATGGAACACCTGGGAACTACAGCGATTCCCCCCTTGTTGCCATACCTACTAGTAGGTAGATTCGCTCACGGCCTCATGGTCTGGGGGACTATGCCATGACCGATCGTGATATGGACCTCAATTCCTTCCTCAACCGCGCCGTCGGCGACCTCGGCGCCGCAATGAGCGCCGTACTGGTCTGTATCGGCGACGAGCTCGGTTTCTACAGGGAGCTCGCCAAGGGCCCGCTCACCCCCCTCGAACTGGCGGTCCGCACCAACACGGCGGAACGCTGCGTCCGCGAATGGCTCGCCAACCAGGCGGCCGGCGGCTACGTCGAATTCGAGCCCGCATTTGGCCGCTACGCTCTCAGCGAAGCGCAGAGCGCTTGTCTGGCCAGTCGCGGCGGCCCCCATGACCTGCCGGGCGCCTACCGCATGGTCGAGGACTTTTTCCGTATGAAGGAACGCGCTGTCGCCGCCTACCGCTCCGGAGACCGCCTGCCCTGGGACGATCACCAGGCCAGTCTCTTTGACGGTGCCGAGCGCTTCCTGAGCGCCAGCTACCGCACCCACCTGCTGTCCACCTGGCTGCCGGCGCTCGATGGACTGGTCGACAAGCTCAAATCCGGAGCCCTCGCTGCTGACGTCGGCTGCGGGCACGGCACCAGTACCCTGATGATGGCGCAGGCCTTCCCGGGCAGTGAATTCGTCGGCATCGACTCCAGTGCGGCCGCGATCGCAGCGGCCCGCGGCCGCGCCGCCGACAGCGGGCTGCGCAACGTGCGCTTCGTGGTCGGCGACGCCGAGTCATATGAAGAGGGCGCACTCGACTTCGTCGCTTTCCTCAACAGCCTGCACGCGATGTCCGACCCGGCCGCCTGCGCCCGGCACAGCTACCACCAGCTGCGCCAGGACGGCTACGCGCTGATTGTCGAGCCCCGCGCCGGCGATCGCGTCGAAGACAACCTTAACCCCATCGGCCGCGTGTACTACGCCTGCTCAGCCATGGTCTGCGTCCCCAACGCCATGGCGATGGATGGCATCAAACTCGGCGCCCAGGCGGGCGGGCGGGCGCTCGAGGAAGTGCTGGTGGAAGAGGGCGGCTTCACGCGGCTACGGCGCGTGTGCGAGACGCCGCTGAGCATGGTGCTGGAGGCGAGGCCCTAGGCGAGCGCTACCTTCGGCCTGCCGCAACTGCGGCAACTTCGGTACAATCGGGTGCCTCTGCCGGGGCGCCCACATAAGGTCGATCAGTAGTGCCGTACAAGGTAGTGCCGTACAAGCCATTGGCTGCTGGACTCGGGCCAGTATTCTCCTGTTTACGCGTGGCCCTGGGGGTGACCCTGTTGTGTGCCAGTGCGGTATTGCAGGCACAGCAAGCGGGCGTTGCCGGCGCGGTGCAGGCTTTCGGCAACATGTCGCCCGATCAACAGCAGGCGATCCTGCAGAAGTTGGGAGGCCAATCAACGACCAACCCCGCCGGCCAGGGTCAGGGCACCGGTCTACCAGGCCAAGGGTCCGCGACCTCCGGCACTGGCCAGAATCCAGGTCAGTCGACGGTGGCTGGCGGGCCTCTGGCACCAATCGTCCCTGTATTCAGGCCAGAAGATTCGTTATTGCTGGTTGTTAATTTGCCGGGCCAAAGATCCGTGGCGCAGCTGGCCGCGGACGCCTTTGTACGTGAAGCCGCGGGCAATTCGGCCCCGCCCGCCGATACAACCGGCGACAAGACCGCGAGTCCAGCGGCGTCGTCAGATCAGCGCGACGCCGCGACCCGGCTGGTCAAGGTCCTGGAATCCAACAATCCGTATCAACTGGATCGCAGTGGCGTCCTGCAACTCCCCGGATTCAGGCCCATTGAATTGAATGGCCTCTCTGAGGCGGAGGCGACTCGTCGACTCGCGGCTGAGCCTGCGTTGCGGAACTTCGAAGTGCGGGTGATACGCCTGCCGCTCGCGAAGACCGGCGCGGCGGCGTTGCGCCCGTATGGATACGACCTGTTCGACAACTCCGGGCCGGGCCTGGGGCCCGTGACCTCGATTCCCGTGCCGGCAGACTACGTCGTGGGCCCAGGCGATGAGCTGGACGTGCAGCTCTACGGCAGCCAGAACTACAGCCTGCAGCTGATCGTCAGTCGCGACGGGCGCGTCAATTTTCC
>JANYLH010000014.1 GCA_025357915.1 Gammaproteobacteria bacterium | reverse complement strand
TGGTCTTGCCATTCGTGCCGGTGATCGCTGCAATCGGCACGCGCGAGGCCGCGCCCGCCGGGAACAGCATGTCGATCACCGGGGCAGCGACGTCGCGCGGCGTGCCCTCGCTCGGCGCCACGTGCATGCGGAAGCCGGGTGCGGCATTCACTTCGCAGATGCCACCGCCGATCTTGCGATAGCTCTCGGCAATGTTCTTTGAGAGGAAATCCACGCCGCCGATGTCCAGGCCGATGGCGCGCACGGCCCGCTCGGCCATCTCGCGATTGTCGGGATGGATGACATCGGTGACGTCGGTCGCAGTGCCGCCCGTGGACAGGTTGGCCGTCGAGCGCAGGAATACGAACTGGCCCGGTGCCGGTACTGAGCCGGCCGTCAGGCCGGCGCGCTCGAGCATCATATGCGCCTGCGCGTCGAGCTCGAGACGCGTGAGCACCTTCTCGTGTCCGACGCCGCGGCGCGGATCCTGATTGACGATATCGATAAGCTGCGTGATCGTGTGCTCGCCGTCGCCCTCGACATGGCCGGGCGTGCGCCGCGTGGCCGCGACCAGTTCGCCGTTTACTACCAGCAGGCGGTGGTCGTCGCCTTCAAGGAAGGTCTCGACGATGACCGAACGCGCATGCTCGCGCGCGACCTGGAAGCCATGCGCGACTTCCGCGTCCGTCATGAGGCGAATCGAGATGCCGCGCCCGTGATTGCCGTTATAGGGCTTGGTCACGACCGGAAAGCCGATGCGCTGCGCGGCCCGTACCGCCTGGCCCTCGGTCTGCACCAGCTCCTGCTTCGGCACCGGCAGGCCCAGCGTCGCGAGGATCTTGTTGGTCTCTTCCTTGTCGCTGGCCAGTTCCACCGCAATGTGCGGCGTGCGGCCAGTGATCGTCGCCTGGATCCGCTGCTGGTACTTGCCGTGGCCCAGCTGCACCAGCGACTGATCGTTGAGCCGCAGCCAGGGAATGCGCCGCTCCTTGGCGGCGCGCACCAGTGAGGCCGTAGAGGGACCGAGCGCACGCCGCTGCGCAAAGCGGATGAACTCGTCGCGCGCCGCGGGCCAGCTCCAGCTATCGGGCACCGAGCCAGCCGGGCGGATCGCCTCGGGCAGGAGCGAGCACAGGAGCCGCAGCCCCAGGTCGCCCGCGGCGATGCCCTCGTCGCGCTGCTCGTATTCATACACCACGGTATAGACACCGGGCGGCCCGGCGCCGCGCGTCTTGCCGAAGGTGACTTCCTCGCCGGCCATGTTCTGCAGCTCGATCGCCACATGTTCGAGCACGTGGCCCAGCCAGGTGCCGCCGTCTTCGCGCATGCGGCGGAAGAATCCACCCGGCTCGTTGTACGAGCAGCCGTGCTCGGCCAGGCCCGGCAGCGCCTCGGCCAGCGCGTTGATGTAGCCATCGCCCAGGCGCCCCGTCGGCCAGGCTTCGAGTTCGCCCAGGTCGAGATCGATGCGGATGACGGGGAAGTGTGCGTACAGCGAAGGGCCGACGTAGATGGATCGATCGAGGATGCGCATGGCCGCTGGTTATTCCTTCTTCTGTCCCAGACCGGCGGCCTCCGCCAGGCGCGTGTGCAGGTTGAACGTGGCGCCCGCGGTCAGGATGTGCACGCGCAGCCCAAGCATACACACGGGCTGTCCTTCGGCGACTTCGCTGATCGAGGAATAGGTCACTTCCGACCCGTCCACGACGGTCACGCCACCGCTCCCCTCGACCTCGATGGTCTCGTCCGGCCCGATGAAGGCGCCGGTGTCCTCGTCAAGCCCGATGCCAACCGCGAAGGGGTTGTAGGCCAGGGCGGTGATCAGGCGCCCGAGGCGGTCGCGCTGGCGGAAATGCTGGTCGATGATGAAGCGATTGGTGAGTCCGAGGCCGGGGGCGAGCCGCACGCTGCCGGAAATTACCGCCGAACCCTCATCGCCAAAGGCGATCATGTGTTCGCTCAGGATGCTCGCGCCGGCGCTGGTGCCGCCCACCGCGACGCCGCTGGCGTTGCGCACGCGGATGAGCTTGGCCACCGGCGTGCCGCCGAGGAGCGTCGTGAGCCGCAGCTGGTTGCCGCCGGTAAAGAAGATGCCGGTGGCTTGCCCGAGGCGGCTCAAGCGCCCGGGCTCCATGCAATCGCGCCGTGTGTCGAAATCCATCGTGGCAACTTCCGCCGCGCCGAGCTCGGCGAACAGCTTCTCGTAACGCGGACCGGTCTCGTGCATGCGGCTCGCGGTGGGGATCACGACGATGTTCGCGTCCCGGCCACCCGAGACGCGCACGAAGCGCTCGAGGATGTGACGGTCGTTTTCCTTGTTCTCGGCGCCGCCGATCGGCACGATCCAGCCGCGCGTGGCGCCTTCGGGAATCTTGCTCGGCATCCCGTGTTGCTCCTCCGGAGCCCTAGGTTTCGAACGTACCGCGCCGGACCACGGCGCCGTCGCGCACGTGTACGGTGCCGCGAATAATGACGGTTTGCGCGCCTCCTGTCGCGTCCAGCGCGACCAGGTCGGCATCGGCCCCGACTGCGATGCCCCCCTTGCCCGCCAGGCGCAGGAGCCGTGCCGGGTTGCTCGTAAAAGCGGGCAGGGCCTGTTCCAGAGGCATCCCGCGGACCAGCAGTTCCCTGAGCGCCGCCAGCAGTGCGCCTGCCGAGCCGACGTCCATGCTGGCGACCCGGCCTTCGGCATCGAAGCAGGGCAGGCACCCACCGGCGTCCGAACTCACGGTAATCCGTTCCATAGGCGCGCCGCTCGCCAGGTAGCGCTCGACCGCTGTGGCAGCGGACCAGGCGTCCTCGCCCTCGCTGACCGGGAAGGCCGTCACATCGATGGTGCAGCCGACCCGGGCGAGCGCCAGCGCTTCATCGAACAGCGCGCGCCGGCGATTGACGTGCGTCGGGTTGAATACGCGCGGCGGAATTTCACTGGTGGCGAGCGCCTGGCGCACGAATTCCAGGCCCCGCGCCCCATCGCCCAGGTGCAGATGCAATATCCCCGCCTTGCCGGTCATGAGGCCGGCGACGTGGGCGTCGGAGGCGAGCCGCAGCAGTTCGTCCGTGGTCGGCTGGCTCGAGCGATGGTCGCTGATCGCCACCTCGCCGATCCCGATCAGGGCCTCGATCAGCACCAGGTCGCCGCGGACATTCCCCGTCAGCGTTGCCGGCGGCAGGTGGTAACCGCCGGCATAGCCCCAGGCGTTGAGTCCCTCTTCGCGCAGCGCGTAAACCGTGGCCAGCAGTTCGCGCGGGCCGCGCGCCACGTCATCGGTTCCCAGCAGGCCCACCACGCTGGTCACGCCGGCGGTCGTGAAGCGCGAGAGCGGGACGGGCGGGACACGGGTGCTGAAGCCCGCTTCGCCACCGCCCCCGGTCACGTGCACGTGACCGTCGACGAGTCCGGGGATCAGCCGCGCGCCCTGCAGGTCGAGCGTCTCTCCAGTGGCGCGCAGCGCGACAGGCAGCTCCGGCAGGTCGCTTTTTGGGCCCATCCACAGGATCTGGCCGCCGCCGAGCAACAGGCTCTGCACGCCGAGCGCGCGCGGAGCAAATACATTGGCGTTGTGGATCAGAAGGGGGCAGGAGTTTCCCATGGACTACACCGTAGGCCTGTGCAAAGCCGGCTGGCAACAAAATCATGATTGCATCCTAGTCGCATTTAGACAAGAATACCGTCGTAATCCGACAGGCTGAGGCGTTCAAACCGCAGGTGGACACAGTGGAATCGGGTCCGATCCTTCGCAAGAGCCATTTCGCGTTCCTCACGCTGCCGCAGTACTCGATGATCGCGTTGTCGAACGCGGTCGAGCCACTGCGCATGGCCAACACCCTCAGTGGGCAGCTCGCCTACGAATGGTCCATCGTCAGCCTCGACGGCGGACCGGTAACGGCCAGCAATGGCCTGTCGCTGTCACCCACCTGCTCGCTTGAAAGCCTCGGCCGCGTTGAAATACTGTTCGTCTGCGGGGGCGTTGACGTACGCGATGGCGTTACCCTACCGCTCCTGCGGGCACTGCGCCGCTTTGCCGACCGGCGCGTCGGCATCGGTGCACTGTGCACGGGCGGCTATGCGCTGGCGCGGGCAGGGCTGCTCGACACCTACCGTGCGACGATCCACTGGGAAAACCTCTCGGCGCTGCGCGAAGAATTTCCGCGCGTCATGCTCAGCAACCAGGTGTTCACGATTGACCGGGACCGCTTCACGGCCTCGGGCGGCATCGCACCGCTCGACCTGATGCTGCACCTCGTCAAGGGGAAGCTGGGTAACCGCGTGGCGCAGCTGATCGCCGAGCAGTTCATCGTCGATCGCGCCCGGAACGATCGGGACCAGCAGTTCGTCCCGCTGCGGGCGCAGCTGGGCGCGAGCCACGAAGGCCTGATCAAGGTGGCGCAGCTGATGGAAGAACACATCGAGAAGCCCATGGCGCTCGATGCGATCGCGCGCGCGACTGGCCTGTCGCGCCGGCAGATCGAACGCCTTTTCAAGCGGCACCTCGATTGCGTGCCGAAAAAGTATTACCTGCAGATGCGGCTGCGGCGCGCGCGGGAACTCCTGTTGCAGACGGCGATGCCGATTATGGACATCACCACCGCCTGCGGCTTCCAGTCGCCGCCGCACTTTTCGAAGTGCTACCGGCGGCAGTTCGGGTGTCCGCCCAGCGCTGAGCGGCAGATTCGCCATACGCATACCGCGGGGCGGGCAGGCGTGTCGCCTGCAGACACGCGCCGGTCGCTAAGCGACTAGTCCCCAGGGCACCCTCCACATACCATTCCGATAGCTTGCGGGAGACAGATGATGAGCGATGCAGCGGAAGGCGAGTTCGACCTTAACTCCTTGAACGACGAGGAACTTGCCGAGCAGGTTCACGACGATCTGTACAACGGCCTGAAGGTCGAAGTCGAACAGGCCACGCACATTTACCTCAAGCGCGGTTGGAGCCCGGAGAAGGTGCTCAACGATGCGCTGGTCGAGGGGATGCGCATCGTCGGCATCGATTTCCGTGACGGCATCCTGTTCGTGCCCGAAGTGCTGCTGGCGGCCAATGCCATGAAGGGTGGCATGGAGATTCTGCGCCCGCTGCTGGCCGAAACCGGCGTGGAGCCGATCGGCAAGGTGGTCATCGGCACCGTCAAGGGCGACATCCACGACATCGGCAAGAACCTCGTGTCGATGATGCTCGAGGGCGCGGGCTTTGAAGTCATCAACCTCGGCATCAACAACGGCGTGGAAAAATTCCTGGCGGCGCTGGAAGAACACAAGCCAGATATCCTGGGAATGTCCGCGCTCCTGACAACCACCATGCCCTACATGAAAGTGGTCATCGACACGCTGAAAGAGAAGGGCATCCGCAACGATTTCATCGTGCTGGTCGGTGGCGCGCCGCTCAACGAGGAGTTCGGCAAGGCGGTCGGCGCCGATGCGTATTGCCGCGATGCGGCCATCGCCGTCGAGACCGCCAAGGCGCTCCTGCTGGCACGCCGCAACGCCGCGCGGGCGCACTAGAACCTAAGGAGCCCGCTACGTGGACGCCTTGCGCTCCGGCGCGCTGGTCATCGCTTGCGGGGCCCTGGCGCATGAGATCGCGGCCCTGCGCCGCATCAACGGCTGGGAGGCGCTCGATATCCACTGCCTGCCGCCGGAACTGCACAACCATCCCGAGCAGATCCCCGCTCGCGTGCGCGAAGTCATCGAGGCTGCGCGCGATCGATACGCGAAGATCTTCGTCGCCTACGCCGATTGCGGTACGGGCGGGCGCCTCGATGCGCTGTTGCAGGCCGAAGGCATCGAGCGGCTCCCCGGCGCGCATTGCTACGAGTTCTACGCCACGGCGCAGCGTTTCAGCGAACTTTCCGGGCAGGAGCCGGGCACGTTCTATCTGACCGATTTCCTGGTGCGGCATTTTGAACGCCTGGTAGCTCAGACCCTGGGGATCGATCGGCACCCGCAGCTGATTGCCGAATATTTCCGCAATTACCGGCGGGTGATTTACCTGGTGCAGGATGAGGCCCAGAGTGACATCGCATGCGCCGCGGCCATCGCGCAGCGCCTGGGGCTGGAGTTCAGCGTAGAGTTGACCGGCTACGGCGAACTGGAGACGAGCCTCAGGCAGGTGGCGGCGCGGCCGGCCGAGCAACGCATCGAGTGGGCCGCATGGCCTCGTTGATCATCATCTCCTGGCGTGACATCCCGGCCCAGGTCATCGTCAAGCAGGGCCGCGAGACCGCCAAGGTGCAGCTGACGCACCGTTTCCAGGAAGCCGTGGACCGGGCGGCCATGCGCGCCGGCAAGGGCAGCTCAGAGGCGTATCTGGCCGACTGGAAGCGCAGCGACCCCCGGCCGGTGTCGGGTGATCTGGGCGCCGTAGCGCAGGCGGAAGCCGATCGGCTCGAGGCCCGCTATAGCGATGACGACCTGGAACGCCTGATCCGCGCGCACGGACTCGAGCCCGGCAGCCCGGCCGCCGCCGAGGAACAGCCCTGATGTACGCGCTGCGGCGCTGGTCCGTGCGTCATGCACGGGGCCTCAATGCCTTCTATCGTGGGCTGGAGGCGCTCCTCGTGGCCGCCAACCCCGTGTGGCGTGCCATCGGCTACCAACGTGTGGATCGCCCCATGGCCGTCGTCGAACGCGTGTTCAAGGGAGCGCTGTTCGACTGCAAGATGTGCGGCCAGTGCGTGCTGAGTTCCACGGGCATGTCCTGCCCGATGAATTGTCCCAAGCAGCTGCGTAACGGCCCCTGTGGCGGCGTGCGCGACAATGGCCACTGCGAAGTGAAGCCGGAGATGCGCTGCGTCTGGGTGGAGGCCTACATCGGCGCCCAGAAAATTCCAGGCGGCGCGCAGTCGCTCGCCAGCGTGCAGCACGCCGTGGACCGCCGGCTGCAGGGGCGCTCTTCCTGGCTGCGCGTGGTCCAGGAAAAGACGGCGCTGCCGCCATGAAATTCGACGACGAACCGGTCCCGGGTTATCCGCTGCCGATCCTGCCCGGCCACACTTCGCCGGGACGGCTCGAGCGCGTGCTGCGGGCCGGCCAGTTTGCCGTGACCACGGAACTGGCGCCGCCTGATTCCGCCGACCCGCAGGAAGTCTACGATCGCGCGAAGACTTTCGATGGCTGTGTCGATGCCATCAATGCCACGGACGGGAGCGGCGCCAACTGCCACATGGGAAGTCTCGCCGTGTGCGCGCTGCTCACGCGCGTCGGCTACGCCCCGGTAATGCAGATCTCCTGCCGCGACCGCAATCGCATCGCGATCCAGGGCGACATCCTCGGCGGTGCGGCCATGGGCGTGTGCAACGTGCTGTGCCTGAGCGGCGACGGCGTGCAGGCCGGCGACCACCCGCAGGCGAAGCCGGTGTTCGATCTGGACGCGGTCACGTTGCTGGCGACCGCGCGCACGCTCCGCGACGAGCACCGCTTCCTCAGCGGCCGGAAAATCAGCTTTGCGCCGCGGGTGTTCCTGGGCGCAGCGGCCAACCCGTTTGCGGCGCCCGTGGAGTTTCGCGCGCAACGCGTGGCGAAGAAGGTGGCGGCGGGTGCGCAATTCATCCAGACGCAGTATTGCTACGACGTGCCGCTGCTGCGCGAGTTCATGCGCCGCATCGAGGACCTCGGACTGCTCGACAAGGTGTTCATACTGGTGGGCGTGGGGCCGTTGCGCGCGGCCTCGACCGCCGAGTGGATGCGCAAGAACGTGCCCGGGCTCCACATCCCGGACGCAGTCATCAAGCGCCTGGCAGGCGCGGGCGCCAATGCCGCGCAGGAAGGTCGGACGCTGTGCGTGGAACTCATCCAGGAACTGCGCGGAATCCGCGGCGTCAGCGGCGTGCACATCATGGCCTATCGCCAGGAACAATCGGTTCGTGAGATCGTCGAACGCTCGGGCGTGCTCGGCGATCGTAAGCCCTGGTACCCAGGGCGTGACAACCCAACTCCAGAAACTTTTGTAACGAGGGTCGCTCCATGACTGAAACGGTGATTAGTTCGGCCAGCCGCGAGGTGATCATCGGCTTCGATCATCCCTTCGTGATGATCGGCGAGCGCATCAATCCCACGGGCCGCAAGATCCTGGCCGCCGAGATGGCGGTAGGCGATTTCAGCCGCGTCGAAGCCGACGCGCGCGCGCAGGTCGAGGCGGGCGCGCAGATGCTCGACGTCAACGCCGGCATCCCCCTGGCCGATGAGCCCGCGATCCTCGCGCGCGCGATCCAGCTGGTGCAGAGCATCACCGACGTGCCGCTGTCGATCGACTCGTCGATCGTGGCAGCGCTGGAAGCCGGGCTCGCCGTCTACAAGGGCAAGGCACTGGTAAATTCGGTGACCGGCGAAGAAGAGCGCCTGGAATCGGTCCTGCCGCTGGTAAAGAAGTACGGCGCGGCGGTGGTGGCGATCTCCAATGACGAGACCGGTATCTCCGAGGATCCGGACGTTCGCTTCTCGATCGCAAAGAAGATCGTCGAACGTGCGGCCGACTACGGCATTCCGGCCTGCGACGTCATCGTCGATCCGCTGGTGATGCCGATCGGCGCCATTAATTCGGCTGGGCGGCAGGTCATGCACCTGCTGCAGCGCCTGCGCACGGAACTGAAAGTCAACTCGACCTGCGGCGCCTCGAACGTCAGCTTCGGCCTGCCGAACCGCAATGGCTTCAATGCCGCATTCCTCACCATGGCGATCGGTGCGGGACTGACCTCCGCGATCACCAATCCGCTGCACGCCGAAATCATGCAGGCTTGTCTCGGGGCCGACGTGATGATGGGGAACGATCCGAACTGCGCGCGCTGGATCCGCAAGTACCGGGAAGTGCCCACGGCCGCCGCTGCGGCCGCCGCCGGGCCTGAAGGGGCGGGGCGCGGCCGGCGCGAGGGCGGTCACCGCCGCCGCGTCTAGCGCACAGCCGCCACCGCAGCCGCCTGCACCAGCATGTCCAACGCCGACGCACTGATCGTGTTCACGCCTTCGGGCCGCCGCGGGCGGTTCCCGCTAGGCACGCCGGTGCTCTCGGCGGCGCGCGCGCTTGGCGTGGATGTCGATTCCGTGTGTGGCGGCCGGGCTATGTGCGGGCGCTGCCAGGTCACGGTCATGGAAGGAGACTTTTCCAAGCATGGCGTGAGATCACAGAGCGATCACCTCTCCCCCGTGAGCGTCACCGAGACCAACTACGGGAAGCGCCGCACTCTGGCCGTCGACCGGCGCCTGTCGTGCCAGGCGACCATCCAGGGTGACGTCGTGATCGACGTGCCGGCGAGCAGCCAGGTGCACCGGCAGGTGATCCGCAAGGCGGCCGACGAACGCGAGATCACGCTCAATCCGGTCGTAAGCCTGCACTACGTCGAGGTGGTCGAACCGGACATGCACAACCCCGCCAGCGACCTGCAGCGGCTGTGCATCGCGCTGGAGCGCGAGTGGCAACTGAAGGACCTGGAGTGCGACCTCACGCTGCTGCAGACGCTCCAGCCGCGGCTCCGACAGGGCAAGTGGGCTGTCACGGTGGCGGTGCACGACCGCAGGAGCATCATCGCCATCTGGCCGGGCCTCCATGAGCGCGCCTTCGGGCTCGCCGTCGACATCGGCTCCACCACCATCGCCATGCACCTGTGCGACCTGCTGACGGGCAACGTGCTGGCGACCAGCGGCGCCATGAATCCGCAGATCCGCTTCGGCGAAGACCTGATGAGCCGTGTGTCCTATTCCATGATGAACCCCGGAGGCGCGCAGCTGATGACCGCCGCGGTGCGCGTGGCCTTGAACGAGCTCATTGCGCAAGTGGCGAAGGAAGCAGGCGTTTCGGGCGAGGAAATTCTCGAGGCCGCGATCGTCGGCAACCCGATCATGCACCACCTGTTGCTGGGGATCGATCCGGTCGAACTCGGCGGGGCGCCGTTCGCGCTGTGTACCGACGGGTCGGTGACGGTCAAAGCCTCACAGCTCGAGCTGAAGATGCATCCAAACGCGCGCATCTACGTGCTGCCGTGCATTGCCGGGCATGTGGGCGCTGACACGGCCGGCGTGATCCTGGCCGAACGCCCGGACCTGCGCTCCGAGCTCACGCTGCTGGTCGATGTGGGCACCAACGCCGAGATCGTGCTCGGCAACAGCCAACGACTGCTGGCCTGCTCCAGTCCGACAGGCCCCGCCTTCGAGGGCGCGCAGATCAGTGGTGGGCAGCGCGCCGCACCCGGCGCAATAGAGCGCGTACGCATCGACCCGGTGACGCTCGAACCGCGCTTCAAGATCATCGGCTCCGACCTCTGGTCCAACGAACCGGGTTTCGAGGAAGCCACCGCGCACACTGGCGTCACCGGCATTTGTGGCTCGGGCATCATCGAAGTGGTCGCCGAAATGTATCTTGCCGGCATCATCAGCCAGGATGGCGTGGTGATCGGCTCGCTCGCCTCGAAGAGCGATCGGGTCATCGCCAGCGGGCGCACCTTCTCCTACGTGCTGCAGCGGGGCGCGACCGCGATCCAGATCTCGCAGAACGACGTGCGCGCCATCCAGCTGGCCAAGGCCGCGCTGTACGCCGGCATCAAGCTGCTGATGGAACACCTCGGCGTCGAGCAGGTGGACCGGATCCGCCTGGCCGGCGCCTTCGGCGCGCACATCGACGTCAAGTACGCCATGGTGCTCGGCATGATCCCCGATTGCGACCTCGCGCACGTCACCTCGGCAGGCAACGCCGCCGGAGCGGGCGCGCGCATCGCGCTGCTGGACGACCAGGCGCGCACGGAAATCGAGAACCTGGTGCGGCGCGTGGAGAAGATCGAGACAGCGATCGAGCCACGCTTCCAGCAGCACTTCGTGGAAGCGATGGCGATTCCGCACAAGACGGCGCCGTTTACGAAGCTGCGTGAAGTCGTCGCCATTCCGGCGCCCATTGCGGCGGAGCAGGGCGACAGTTCCCGTCCCAGGGGACGGCGGCCTCCTGCCGCGCCGCGCCCGTGAGCACGCAGGCCGGCATACGAGGCGGGTGCCTCTGCGGGGGAGTGCGCTACGAAGTCCGCGGCCCGCTGCGCGATATCATTGCCTGCCACTGTTCCCAGTGCCGCAAGACCAGCGGCCACTTCGTGGCGGCGACCCAGGCCTCAGCCACCGACCTGCAGCTGCTCGAGTCGGCAACGCTGCGCTGGTATCGCTCATCGGCAACGGCGGAGCGCGGCTTCTGCTCGCGCTGCGGCGGGAACCTCTTCTGGCGGGAAACTGCGCCCGGGACGGAGGTGATCAGTATCATGGCAGGCACGCTCGAGGTGCCTACCGGCCTGCGGATTACGGCGCACAGTTTCGTCGGGGACAGGTCCGATTACTACGACCTCGCCGATTTTACGCTGGATTCAACGCGCTAGCCGCGACAGCGGTCTTTCCCTCGCGGACTTTCATACGCACTGCTGCGCCGAACAGTGGCAAATCATTGGGAACTGCAGCGGCCAGGGCGTATCGTGCGCGCCAGGATTGCCTAAAACATAGATTCCGGGAAGCAGCGAAGATGAATCAGATTCGCACGCCGGCCGCCCTCGTCATGCCAGCGCTGGCTGTCTCACTCTTGTTTGTGGTGCCGCTCACGGCGGCGGAACCGGACGCGAGGTTTGTGCCGCCCATACGCAGCGTAGATCCATATGTACCCGTCCCGGGAGCAAGGCATGCTGACAGCAAGCGCGTCTATCGCGTCGCTCAAATGTTTGAATCAGGAAACGAGCCCTTGCGGCGGTTCATGTAATCGATGAGCGCCTCGTCGACTGCCGGATCAAGCGGCGGGGCCTCGTATTCCGCCAGCTGCTTCTTCCACAGCGCGTTGGCGCGCGTGTTCATGTCGCTTGCGCCCTCGGCCTCCCACTGCTCGTAGCTGTTGTTGTCGGCGAGCGGGGAGCGGTAAAACGCCGTCTCGAAATTGGCCTGCGTGTGAGCGCAGCCGAGAAAGTGCTTGCCCGGGCCCACTTCGCGCACCGCATCGAGTGCCTGACCGTTCTCTGACAGATCGACGCCCGCGAGCAGCGTGTGCATCATGCCGGCCTGGTCCGCGTCCATGACGAATTTCTCGTAACCCATCGCGAGGCCGCCCTCGAGCCAACCGGCGGTGTGCAGCACGAAGTTCACGCCAGCCAGGCAGGTGGGCAGCAGCGTCTGGGCTGATTCGAACGCCGCCTGGGCGTCGGCGATCTTGGAGCCGCACAGGCCCCCACCGGAACGGAACGGCACCCCGAGGCGTCGTGCAAGCGCCGCCATCGTGTACAGCACCAGCGCGGGCTCGGGTGTGCCGAAAGTCGGCGCACCCGACTGCATCGAGAGCGAGGAGGCAAAGCTCCCCAACACCACCGGCGCGCCCGGATTGACGAGCTGCGTGAGCGTCATGCCCGCGAGCGCTTCCGCCAGCGTCTGCGCCACGGTGCCCGCGACCGTTACCGGCGACATGGCGCCGGCCAGAATGAATGGCGTGACGATAGTCGCCTGATTGGCGCGCGCGTATTCCTTGAGCGCGCCCAACATGGTGGCATCAAAGGTCAGCGGTGAGTTGGCGTTGATCAGGCTGATGGTGACGGTGCGCATGCGGCCGGTGGCCGGATCCGTGGCATCGGCGCCGAACAGGATCTTCGCCATCTCGATCGTGTCGCGCGCGCGCTCCGGAGCAGTGACCGAGCCCATGAACGGCTTGTCGCTGTACTTCATGTGGCTGTAGACCATGTCGAAGTGCCGCTTGTTGACCGGCAGGTCGACCGGCTCGCAGATCGTGCCGCCTGAGTGATGCAACGCGGTGGACATGTAGGCGAGCTTGACGAAGTTGCGGAAATCCTCGATGCGCGCGTAGCGGCGGCCTTCATCGAGGCTGCGGATAAAAGGCGACCCGTAGGCAGGGGCGAACACCGTGTTGCCACCGCCGATGACGACGTTGTGCGCGCTATTGCGAGCGTACTGGGTAAATTCCCGGGGTGCAGTGGCCTGCACGAGCTTGCGGCACATGCCCCGCGGAAAGTGCACGCGCTCGCCCTGCACATCGGCGCCGGCGGCCTTGAACAGCGACAACGCCTCGGGGTCGTCGCGAAAATCAATGCCGATCTCCTCAAGGATCGTGTCGGCGTTGTATTCCAGCAGTTCCAACCCGTCGCTCCCCACCACTTCGTAGTAGGGGATCCTGCGGGTAATGTAAGGCACGAAGTTATGGGCGCGGGCGGTGCGGGCGGCGCGCTTGGCGTCGCGGCCGCTGGGACGGCGACCCTTGGCGGCCCCGGCAGGTTGTTCGTCCATAGGGTCTACTCCGGCCCGAAACGATGATGAGTATGGTAGCCGTGCGCATCCCGGACTGATCCGATTGCGGCACTGACTTGTGCAGGCGCGGCATCTCTAGGCCGCGCTGGACTCCCCGTCGCCGGAGACCACGCTGGCGCCGAGCGACCCGGCCAGGGCACGCAGGATTTCCGCCTCGCCACAGGCGCCGCATAATTGCCCGTCCTGCTGCAACAGCACCGGATGACCGCTGCCCGAACACAGCTCGATGATCTGCTGCAGCGCCATGGCGGCCGGAGCGAGGCGGATCCCGGCCAATCCGGGCCGCGGTTCCGCATCGTTCACGGCGCAAAGTGCGAGTGGCTGGCCGTCGAGACGGGCACTGACCGCCCGGCCAGACGTGTCCAGCGACACCAGGTAGCGGCCCGCGGCGTCGACCTGCAGGCCATGGTTGCTGCCGACGCCCGTCGGCGCCATTTCATCGCGGTGCCGCATGATCATGTCGCCGGTCAGTACCTGCAGCGGATTCATGTGTTGCACGAATTCCGCCACGCGGGCATGGGCCGGATGGAGCACGATGTCCTGCACGCTGCCGGTCTGCAGGATGCGCCCGCCTTCCAGCACCGAGATCTGGTTGCCAAGCCGCAAGGCCTCGTCGAGGTCATGACTGACGAACAGGATGGTCTTCTTGACGCGCGCCTGGAGCGCCAGCAGCTCATCCTGAAGTTTCGTGCGGATCAACGGATCGAGCGCCGAGAAGGGTTCGTCCATGAGCAGAATATCGGCGTCGGTGGCGAAGGCGCGCGCCAGCCCGACGCGCTGCTGCATGCCGCCTGACAATTCGCTGACGTAGCGCCCCGCCCACTGCGACAGTCCGACCAGTTCGAGCTTTTCATCGACGATCTGTTTACGGCGTGCTGCCGGCTCGCCGCGCAGTTCCAGGCCCAGGCCCACGTTGTCGCGCACCGTGCGCCACGGCAGGAGACCAAACTGCTGGAAAACCATGGCGATGCGCTCGCGACGCAGGCGACGCAGATCGGCTGGAGTGCAGGTGGCCACGTCCGCCTGGGACTCACCATCGCGCACCAGCACGCGCCCACGCGTCACCTTGTTTAGTCCGTTCGCCGCGCGCAGCAACGTGGATTTCCCGGAGCCCGACAGGCCCATGAGCACGGAAATATGGCCACTCTCGACACGCAGCGTCGCGTCGGCCACGCCCACCACGACTCCGAACTGCTCGGCGATCTGCGCGCGCGCGCCGCCGGCATCGAGAGCCTCCGTGGCGAGGCGCAGCGCGTTGCGGCCCTTGCGGCCCTCTTCGCGGGTGAAAAGGATGTCGACGTGCTGGAACTCCAGGGCGCTGGGACTCATGTGCGCTCCTTGTCCGCCGGCCGGCTCATGCGATCGAGAATGATCGCCAGCAGCACGATCGCGAACCCGGCCTCGAACCCCATGCCGACCTGCACCGTGTTGAGTGCCCGGACCACGGGAACGCCAAGACCGCCCGCGCCGACCAGTGCGGCGATGACGACCATGGACAGGCTGAGCATGATGCACTGGGTGATGCCCGCGATGATCGTGGGCGCGGCGCTCGGCAGTTCAACTTTCCATAGCAGTTGCATGGGCGTGGCGCCAAAAGCTTCCCCAGCTTCACGGAGCGATTGCGGAACCGAAGAAATGCCCAGGTGTGTCAGGCGGATCGGCGCAGGCAGCGCGAAGATGATCGTCGAGATCAGCCCCGGCACGACGCCGAGGCCAAATAGCACCAGGGTTGGAATCAGGTACACGAAGGTCGGGAGCGTCTGCATCAGGTCGAGCACCGGTCGCAGCGCCTGGAACAGGCGCGGGCGGTGCGCGGCGGCGATGCCAATGGGCACGCCAATGAACGTGGAAAGTATCGCGGCGACCAGCACCAGCGAGAGCGTCTCGAGCGTCGCGAGCCAGTAGCCCTGGTTCATGATGAACAGCAGCGCCGCAGCGACGAACAGTGCCAGCTTGAAGGAGCGGCGCAGAAACCAGGCCAGGCCCGCGAGCCCGGCGATCAGCACCGCTGCGGGGATGGCCACCAACAACGCCAGCACGCCGCTGACGCTGCCGCGGATCCCGCTGGCCACGGCGTTGAAGAAGCCCATGCCGTGGGCCTTGATGTACTCGATGCCCACGGCGACCGAGTCGCCCAGCGGGATCTTGTGCGCGGTGACCCAGCGCTCAAAGGAATGTCCGGCGGCCACACCGGGCGTGCCCTGCAGCGTGAGCAGCGCCGGCTGGCCGTCGAAACTGCGCACGCCATCGAGCCAGTTAGCGACCAGCGTGGCGTGGCTCTTGAGCCACGCGCGGGCTGCCACGTCCGGCTGTTGATGGAGATTCAGGATGGCGTTCATCATCTCGCTCTCGCCGCTCAGCGTGAACTGGAGATTCTTCAGCAGGCGGCCCAGGTTGGGGCACTGGGCGCTGTATCCGACGCGCGAGGTGGTGTAAATCGTGGCGGCGCCAAAGTCGGGGCCGAAGAATGCGTCTCCGCCAGTCAGATAACGCATTTCGAAACGCATGTTCATGGGGTGCGGTTCCCACCCCAGGAACACGATCGGCTTCTGTTCTCGATAAGCGCGTTCGACCTCGGCGAGCATGCCCTGCTCGCTCGATTCCACCAGCTTGAAATTTCCAAGGCCGAAGGCGTTCTGCTTGATGATCTGCAGAATGTGCGTGTTGCCGTCGTTCCCGGGTTCGATGCCGTAGATCGTGTGGTTGAGCTGCGAGCCGAAGCGACCAATGTCGGCGAAATCGTGCAGGCCCGCGGCGTGGGCGTAGGCGGGCACCGCGAGCGTGTACTTGGCGTTGACCAGATTGGCGCGCACCACATCGACTGAGCCGTCGGCTGTGTACGGCTTGCGATCGCCCTCCTGCGAGGGCATCCAGTTGCCGAGAAACACGTCGATGTCCCTGTTCTTCATCGCGGCAAAGGTCACGGGCACGGACAGCACCGTGATCTTCGGCTGATAGCCGAGCTGCTGCAGCAGGCTCGCGAACACGGCTGTCGTCGAGGTGACATCGGTCCAGCCGATGTCCGAGAGACGTACTGTCTGGCAGCTCCCTGGCTCTGTGGTCGTGGCGTTGTCCACCGTCTGCGCCGCAGCCGGCAGCGCCAGCACCGTAAGTGCGCAGCCGACGATCAGGCTGCACAGGCCGGCACGGGGCCGGCGTCTGCAACGGGTTCGACCGGGATCGATCAAATTGGGCTCCATGGGCGCTCCGCTCTTGACCGCCGCTTCTTCAGGTCGGCATGATGGGATTCTGACACAGATTGAACGCGAGTTGATCCTGTGCCGCGCTGGTCCGCGCTGAACCTCGCCAGGAACACGGCCTTGAAAAAGACTCCAATACCCACTCGGCAGCGCGCAGCCGCCCGACAGCGCCCGGTCGCCGGGGCCACCGCCGACCGTTTCAGCACACGCAATCCGGCCACCGGCGAGGTGCTGGCCACGCTGCGCATCGATGGCGCCGCCGAGGTAGACGCGGCGGTACGCGCGGCGCGGGCGGCGCAGCCTGCCTGGGCGGCGCTGAGCGGCACTGAACGTGGCCGTGTGCTGCGGCGTGCGGCCGACCTGCTGCGTGCGCGCAATGACGAGCTGGCCGAACTCGAAACCCGGGATACCGGCAAGCCCATCCAGGAAACGCGCGTGGTCGATGTCGTCTCGGGTGCCGATTGCCTGGAATATTTCGCCGGCGTGGCGCCGACCATCGCCGGCGAACACATTGACCTCGGTGCGGCCGCCTTTGGCTATACCCGCCGTGAGCCCCTTGGCGTCGTGGCCGGAATCGGCGCCTGGAATTACCCGCTGCAGATCGCCTGCTGGAAATCCGCACCAGCGCTCGCCTGCGGCAACGCGATGCTGTTCAAGCCCGCCGACCTCACGCCGTTGACCGCGCGCAAGCTCTCGGAGGTCTACGCCGCGGCAGGGCTCCCCAAGGGTCTGTTCCAGGTGCTGCAGGGGCCGGCGGAGACGGGACGGCTTCTCGGCCGCCATCCGCAGGTGCGCAAGGTCTCGCTCACCGGCTCTGTGACCACCGGCCAGGCGGTGATGAGCGATGCCGCCTCGACGCTCAAGATGGTGACGCTGGAGCTGGGCGGCAAATCGCCGATCCTGGTATTCGGCGACGCCGATCTCGACAACGCCGTGTCAGGCGCGCTGCTCGGAAATTTCTACTCGGCGGGCGAAGTGTGTTCGAACGGGACGCGCGTGTTCGTGCACCGCTCAGTGATGAAGGCTTTTCTGGCGCGGCTCCTGCCGCGTGTGCGCTCCATGCGCATTGGCGATCCGCTCGACCCGGCGACCCAGGTCGGCGCACTGATTTCCGAAGCGCACATGCACAAGGTCCTCGGTTACATCGAGCAGGGGCGCAATGGCGGCGCCCGTGTGCTCACCGGAGGTCATCGTGTCACTGACGGCGCGCTCGCCAAAGGCTGGTTCGTGGCGCCTACCGTGTTCGATCGTTGCGATGACGAAATGGGCATCGTGCGCGAGGAGATTTTCGGCCCGGTCATGACCGTGCTGCAGTTCGACGCAGAGGCCGAGGCTGTGCAACGGGCCAATGCCACCGAATTCGGCCTGTCGGCCGCCGTGTTCACCCGCGATCTGACCCGCGCACACCGCGTGATCGCGCAGCTCCAGGCCGGCACCTGCTGGATCAACCACTACAACATCACGCCCATCGAGTTGCCGTTCGGCGGCGTGAAATACTCGGGCTTCGGGCGCGAGAATGGCCGTGCGGCCATCGAGCATTACACCCAGCTCAAGAGCGTCTATGTCGCCATGCGCGACATCGACGCGCCCTACTAGCACCAAGGCGAACCGCAGCGAGTACACCGTGGAAGAATTTGACTACGTCATCATTGGCGCCGGTTCGGCCGGCTGCGTGCTCGCTGACCGGCTGACAGAAGACGGGCAGCATACTGCGCTGGTGCTCGAGTACGGGGGCTCCGATCGCTCAATTTTCATACAGATGCCCACGGCGCTGTCCATTCCGATGAACATGCCGCGCTACAACTGGGGCTACCAGAGCGAACCCGAGCCGCACCTGGGCGGGCGGCGCATGGTGACTCCGCGCGGCAAGGTGCTCGGCGGCTCCTCGTCCATCAACGGCATGGTCTACGTGCGCGGTAACCCGATGGATTTCGAGCGCTGGACGAGTGAGGGTGCGGCGGGCTGGAGCTACGGTGAAGTGCTGCCGTACTTCAAACGTGCCGAGCATCGCGCCGAAGGCGGCAGCGAGTACCGCGGCGATTCCGGCAAGCTCCAGACTTCCTACGGCACGCTGCGCAACCCTTTGCACGCGGTCTTCCTGCAGGCCGCGCAGCAGGCCGGTTACCCGCGTTCGGACGACCTGAACGGCGGCCAGCAGGAAGGCTTCGGGCGGTTCGATATGACGGTTGGCAATGGCCGCCGCTCGAGCACCGCCAATGCCTACCTGCGCCCGGCCATGCGCCGCCCCAACCTTGCAGTACGAGCAAACGCACTGGTGACCCGGATCGAGTTCGAGGGCCGGCTGGCGAGCGGCGTCCGCTATCGTCTCGGTGGACGTGAGCACAGCGTCCGGGCGAGGCGTGAAGTGATCCTGTCCGCCGGCAGCATCGGCTCGCCCCAGTTGCTCAAGCTCTCGGGCGTCGGCCCCCCGGAAGAACTGCGGGAGCAGGGCATCGGCGTCGTACAACCGCTCATGGGAGTCGGTGAGAACCTGCAGGATCACCTGGAGTTCTATTTCCAGGTGGCCTGCAAGGAACCCATCACACTGTACTCGGCCCTCAGTCCGCTGAGCCGCCTGTTCATCGGCATGCGCTGGCTCCTGCGCCACGACGGGCTGGGCGCGAGCAATCACTTCGAGAGCGGCGGCTTCATCCGCAGCCGTGCCGGCATTCGCTACCCGAACCTGCAGTACCACTTCCTGCCCATGGCAGTGACTTACGACGGCTCAACGCTGGCGAAGGAGCATGGTTTCCAGGCGCATATCGGCCCGATGCGCTCGCAGAGCCGCGGCTGGGTGCGGCTGCGTTCGCCGCGAATCGAGGATCACCCGCGTATCTTCTTCAACTACATGAGCCAGCCGGAAGATTGGGAGGAAATGCGCGCCTGCACGCGTCTGACGCGTGAGCTGTTCGCACAGCCAGCTTTTGATCGCTACCGGGGCCGGGAAATGCAACCGGGCGCGCAAGTGCAGACCGACGAACAGATCGACGCGTTCGTCCGCCAGAAATGCGAAACGGCATACCATCCGTCCTGCAGTTGCCGCATGGGCGCGCCCGATGATCCTCGTTCTGTAGTGGACCCGCAGGGGCGCGTCATCGGCGTCGAGCGGCTCCGCGTGGTGGATGCGTCCATCATGCCGTCGATCACCACGGGCAATTTGAACGCGCCGACCATCATGCTGGCGGAAAAGCTGGCCGATGCGATCCTCGGCCGGCCGCCGCTGGCACCCTCTGCCGCGCCGTACTACGCAGCAGAGAACTGGCAGAGCCAGCAGCGCTGAGCGGGCACCCCGCGGGCGGCACGATCCGGGGCCTGGATGCCCGCGCCCTCAGTGATGCGACGCCCCGAACCGCACGGTGCCCGTGATGCCCCAGGTGCGCGGCTTGCCATAGACGCCCGCGACCACACCCGCGAACAGCGAACTGTCGAAAGCGTACACACGGTAGGCCTTATTGGTCACGTTATCGATGAACGCCGCCACTTCCCATGCCTTGCTGGCGGGTTCATAGCCCAGGCGCACGTTGCCCAGCGCGTAGGAGCTTTCACGTTCCACCGGCGCACACAGCACCGTAAAGCAGAACTGGCCGGAGTACTGGACGTCACCCTGCACCGAAGCGTAGCCGTTTCCCATGGCGTACTCGTAACGAGCCAGCGCGTTGCCGGAGAGTTTGGGAGATTGTGGCAAGTCATGCTCGACGACCGTGACCGTATCGGGCAGGACAATATTCTTGACGTTCGAACTCAGCGCCGACAATCCCAATTGCAGCGTAAGCCCGCTCGTGGGATGCGAAGTGACTTCGGCTTCAAGCCCCATCGCCTTGGCGGGCAGGTTGATAATCGTCTGGTTGACGCCCAGCTGCACGAAGGCCTGATAGTCCTTGTAATCGTAGTAGAAGGCGCTGGCGTTGAACACCGTCGTCCGGTTGATCGTCGATTTGAAACCCGCCTCGAGGGAATTGAGCACCTCCGGCTTGAACGGTATGCCATTCAGGAACAGATTGAGCGTACCCGGATAGTCAAACGGCGTGCCCGTGGAAAAATTGAATCCGCCGCTCTTGCTGCCACGGTTGTAGCTGGCAAACAGCAGCAAGTCCGGGTTGAGGTGGTAGTCGGCTTCGAGGCGCGCCGTGACACCAGTAAACGTCTTGTCGGCATCCGCCGTGGTCACGGTGACTGGAGTCGACGGATTCGTGTCCGTCGAGGGACCACCATTCACCGTGCCCTCCACTTTGCTCGAATCGAACTGGATCCGCACTCCGGTGCTGGGTTCGGTGCCCAGATAGGCCCCGGAGCGCTGGTCGCGCCAGTAGCGCAGGCCGGCTATGAGGCTCAGCTGGCTCGTCGCCTTCCACTCATCCTGCGCAAAGATCGCAAACGACTTGGTGTGTTGCGAGGCCACGATAGTCGGGTCGTAGTAATAGAACGGGTCCGCGAACTTCCCGGTGTAGTCGCCGTCCACCTTCATGCCAAACAGACCACCTACTATCTGGTTCGCACCGGCTGTCCCGGACAGGCGCAGTTCCTCTGATACCTGCTTGATGTCGCTTCCCTGGTAAAAGACCACGCCCTGGTCAGGCGAAGCGTCGCCACCCTCGATATAGAACTTGTTGGCTTTCTGGAAATCGGTGATCGACACCAGGTCGAGGGCGCCAAGCCTGGAATCGATGCGCAGCGTGCCGGCCTTGATCGTGCGGTCAACATAGGATGGCGAGGTTTCCGCTGTCGCCCAGGGATCGCCGCCGCGGCTGGGTATGATGCCGGGGTTCACGTATCCGGTGCCCGTGGTGCCCGGACCGGGAAATCCGGTCGCAGTGCCCGGCGCGGGCGGGAAGCCCGCATTGATAAACGCCGACCAGTATGGGCAGGTCAGGTTGGCCGGAGTGAATTCGCCCTGCGACTGTGCATTGGGGCAGGCAGGTTCATGCGAATAGAGGCCGGCCTGACGCTCCTTGTCGGCGCGCAGGTAACGCAGGATCAGATTGACATTCGTGCCATCAGCAGGCTGCCAGGCCAGTTGTCCGCGTACCGCGAAGTGATTGTTTGCGCCCCGATCTTTTTCATTCGGAACGACCTCCTTGATGTAACCGTCATCTTCGTTGTGGATGAACGCGACACGGCCCTGCAAAGAATTGCCCAGCGGCCCGGATATGGCAGCCTCTTCGATCAATTGGCTGAAGCGGCCATAGGTCGCGGTTGCATAGCCCTCGAATTCCTTGGTCGGCTTGTGCGAGATGAACTGGATCGCGCCGCCCGTGGCATTGCGGCCGAACAGCGTGCCCTGCGGTCCACGCAGCGTTTCGACGCGGGCCAGGTCAAAAACCGGAAAGCTGGCGAGGTTGATTGAGCTCGAGTAGCTGTCATCCTGGTAGACCGCAACCGGCGGCTCCTGTTCGTCGCCGTAGCTGTTTTGTGAAACACCGCGGATGTTGAATACCACCTGTGAGGAGGAATACGCGTTCATCTTGAGGCCTGGAACCGCGCGCACGATGTCTGTAGCGGTGGTGATGTTCAGGTTCGTGAGCGCCTCGGAGTTGAGCGCCGTGACCGAAATGCCGATGTCCTGCAGCTTCTGTTCGCGCCGTTGCGCCGTCACGACAACTTCCTCGATACCCGAGGCTTCGGGAGCCGCAGCCTTCGTCGGCTCAGGCGCCGGTTGCGCGCGGACGGCGAACGGCGCGCCGGTCAGCAGCGCGACGCTTGCGCACAGTGCAATCGCAGCGCGCAGGCTTCCCTCGCGAATGGTGTGAAGTGACGACATGTAAACCTCCCCTGGTGTGCAATGCGCCCCAACCTGGCGCGCAGCAGTGTTTGAATCATCTTCCCCGAACGGAACGCGTGTTGCAAGTAACCAGCCTCTCCCGGGCCATGGCATGAACCACTACGCGCCGCGCGAGCCGCCTTGGCCCGGAAGCTCCCGTTCTACTTCCGACAGAAACGCCGCCAGATAAGGCATGAACGAGCGCCAGATTTCCAGGTGGAAGTGTTCGTTGCCACGTCGCCACAGCACGATCTCTGCCTTGGCAAACACCGTGCGGCTGCAGAAGCCGGCCGGCGTGGCGGCCAGGTCCAGATCGAGGGGGCATCCGGCATTGACCAGGGCCGCAGCGTGCGGGCCCGTGATCTCAATGGCGCCCTGGCGGTGACTGACGTCCACCACCGAATGAGACACGCCCTGCAGGGCACTGGCAACCGCATCCGCGAATGCTGCTCCAGCCGGCTCGGGCCCGATCAACAGCTGTTCATCCGGTCCGAGCCACAATGCGGCCCAATCGCCCTGGACGCTCGCCCTGCAGGCGGCGGTGGCGACAGGCAGCGCGCTACCGGCTGCGGCGGCCGCGTCAACCAGATTCACGCGCAGGGCGTAGCGCGCACATGGCGGCAAGGGGCGCCAGTATGAACCTGCGCCGGGCGAGGGCGGGCGGCGGAGGGCGATCTCAGCCATTGAGGCGCTCTCCCTTCGGGTCGTAGGAGACCGGGTTGGTCACGGTGACCGACGACTCGCCGGTGCGCGTGGGCACGTAGAGCGTCTGGCCCATACGTGAACGGCCGGCGCTCACCAGCGCCAGCGCGATGGAGCGGCCGAGCACGGCGCTGTAATACGAGGAAGTCACGTGGCCGATCACCTTCATCGGCGGCCGCAATGACGCAGTCGCGGTAATCTGGCTGCCTTCCTCCAGGACAACGTTCGGATCGCTGGTCAGGAGGCCCACGAGTTGCTTGCGATTCGGATCCACGAGCGCCGCTCGTCTCAGCGAAGCCAGCCCGAGGAAATCAGGTTTACTCTTGCCCACGGCCCAGGACAGGCCGGCGTCGTCGGCCGTGACGGTGCCGTCAGTGTCCTGTCCGACGATGACGTAACCCTTTTCCGCACGCAGCACGTGCATCGCTTCGGTACCGTAGGCGCAGATGCCGTGCGCCTGGCCCGCCTGCCACACGGCCCGCCAGACATCCGCACCGTAGTCGGCCGGCACGTTGATTTCATATCCCAGCTCACCCGTGAAACTCACGCGGAACACGAGCGCGGGCACGCCGCAGACCCGGCCGCGCGCCACGCTCATGTGCGGCAGGGCCGCGTTCGCGAGGTCGACATCCTCGACGAGCAATTCGATCACGGCGCGCGCCTTCGGACCCTGCACGGCGATGACTGCCCACTGCTCGGTGGTCGAGGTCAGCCAGACCTTGAGGTCGGGCCATTCGGTCTGCAGGTAGTCTTCCATCATCGCCAGCACGCGCGGTGCGCCGCCGGTGGTGGTGGTGACGTGGAAACGATCGGCAGCCGTGCGCGCGACCACGCCATCGTCGTAGACGAAGCCGTCATCGCGCAGCAGGATGCCGTAGCGGCAGCGGCCGACAGCGAGCGTGCTCCAGTTGTTCACGTACATCCGGTTCATGAACTCGACCGCGTCGGGTCCGACTACCTCAATCTTGCCCAGCGTCGACGCGTCGAACATCCCGCAGGCGCGGCGCACGTTGCAACACTCACGCGCCACGGCCTGGTGCATGTCCTCGCCGGGTTGCGGAAAATAGCGCGCGCGCTGCCAAAGCGAGACGGGCTCGAACACCGCGCCGCGTTCGGCGGCCCAGTCGTACATCGGCGTCTTGCGGACCGGCGCGAACAGCTCGCCGCGCGCGTAGCCGGCGAGTCCGCCGAAGCCCACGGGCAGGTAGGGCATGCGGAAGGTGGTCAGGCCTACTTCCGGAATCGCTCGTCTGAGCCGCTGCGCGGCGATCGCCAGCGCATTCAAATTCGAGGTCTTGCCCTGGTCGGTCGCCATGCCGGTGGTCGTGTAACGCTTGATGTGTTCAATCGAGCGGAATCCCTCGCGCACCGCGAGGTCCAGGTCGGCGGCCGTGACGTCGTTTTGCCAGTCGACGAAGGACTTCCCGGTGGCCGGACCTTCGGGCCGGGGCAGGGCGCCGAGCCAGCTGCCCCCGCTGTCGGCACCCATCTCGCCGGCGCAGGCGCCCACGCAACGGCAGTTCTCGGCTGCCGCGCCCGGCACGAAGACCTGCAAGGACGCATCCCATGTCAACTTGCCGCGCGACTGCGAGAACAGGTGTACGCTCGGCGTGAACCCGCCCGACATCAACACGGTGTCGCAGCCGATCCAGTCGACCGCGCCGCTGACCGTGCCGTCGGCGCCGATGGCGCAGAGGCCCAGCGCCGTGACGTGTTGATCGCCGCGCGTGCCAACGGTCGTGGTGCCGGTCCTGATTGTCATCCCTGCCTGGCGCGCGGCTTCCGGAAGCCTGCCCATGACTTGCGGGCGCAGGTCCGCGAGGGCAACGACCTCGACGCCGGCGGCGCGCAGCTCGACCGCGGCGCGATAGGCTTCGTCATTGGCGGTGAGGATCGCCACGCGTGCGCCGGGCAGCACGCCATAGCGGCCGAGATAAGTGCGCGCGGCCCCCGCCAGCATGACGCCGGGCAGGTCGTTCCCGGGAAACACCAGCGGCCGCTCGATGGCGCCGGTGGCGAGGACAACCTCGCGGGCACGAACCTGCCACAGTCGCTCGCGCGGCACGTGCTTTGGAGGTGCGCTGAGGTGATCGGTGAGCCGCTCGGTGAGCGCCACCATGTTGTGCGGCATGTAGCCGAAGGCCGTGGTGCGTGCCAGCACAGTGACGTTGGGCATGACCGCCAGCTGCGCCCGTATGTCATGCCACTCTCCCGCTGAATCCGCGGGCGAGGTCCTGGGCGGCGGCACCTGCTCGTCGCACACGATGACCCGCACGCCGGTCCGCGCCGCAGCCAGTGCCTCGGTGAGTCCGGCCGGTCCGGCGCCGATTACCAGCACTTCGCAATGCGCGAATCGTTGCCCGTAGGTGTCTGGATCGGGCTCGCTGGGTGCTCGGCCCAGGCCGGCGGCGGCACGGATGCGCGGCTCGTAGAAACCGTGCCACGCCTTGCGCGGCCACATAAAGGTCTTGTAGTAGAAACCGGACGGCAGGAAGCGCGACAGGTAATCGTTGATGCGGCCGACGTCGAAATGGAGCGAGGGCCAGCGGTTCTGGCTCTCGGCCATCAGGCCTTCGTAGAGCTCAACCTGTGCGGCATTGAGGTTCGGCGTATAGCGCGCGGCGTCGCGCCGTACGGTGACGAGCGCGTTCGGATCTTCCGGGCCCGCCGCCATGATGCCACGCGGGCGGTGGTACTTGAAGGACCGGCCGACCAGGTGAACGCCGTTGGCCAACAGCGCCGAGGCCAGCGTGTCGCCGGCGAACCCCTGGTAAGGGCGGCCATCGAACTCGAAGCGCACGGGCCGCGAACGATCAATCGAACTGCCGCCACTGGCGCTGCGCCACGGGCCGCTCATCGCTCACCGCTCCGGTAGCTGCGCAGAATCTGGTCGGTGGTCGTATCACGCACCACGTTGAAGAACCGGCCACAGCCGTGCGTGTGCCGCCAGCGTTCGGCGTGCGGGCCGCGGGTGTTGACGCGTTCGTACTGGAACGCGGCCCATTCTTCGGCGCTCGCGCTGGTCTGGGGTCGCGCAATGTGGGCCTGGCCGCCGTAACTGAACTCCAGCTCCGGACGGACACCACAGTAGGGGCAGGGGATCAGCAGCATGTCAGTGGGACACCGCGGCAGCGGCGGCCTCGTCGATCAACAGGCCGTCGCGGAAGCGCTCGATGGTGAAGGCCGCGTTGAGCGGATGCGGCGCATCGTGCGCCATGGTCCAGGCCAGCAGGTGGCCCGCGCCCGGCGTGGCCTTGAATCCGCCCGTGCCCCAGCCACAATTGACATACAAGCCCGGCACCGGCGTCTTCGCCACGATGGGTGAACGATCAGGCGTTACATCGACGATGCCGCCCCAGTTGCGGAGCATGCGCATGCGCCGGAACGCCGGGAAAAGTTCGCAGACCGCCTCGAGCGTGTGCAGGCTTACGTGCAGCGCGCCGCGTTGCGTGTACGAAGTGTAGGCGTCAGTGCTGGCGCCGATCACCAGTTCACCCTTGTCGGACTGGCTGATATAGGCGTGGATCGTATTGGACATCACCACGCAGGGAAAAATCGGTTTGACCGGCTCGGAAACCAGCGCCTGGAGCGGAAAACTCTCGAGCGGCAGGCGGACTCCGGCCATCTGCAGCACCACGGTGCTGTGTCCGGCGGCCGAGACCCCGATCCGGCGGCTCTCAATCACGCCGCGGTTCGTTTCCACGGCGACCACGGCGCCATTGGCGTCGCGCTTGAGTCCCGTGACCTCGCAGTTCTCGATGATGTCGACGCCAAGCGCGTCGGCAGCCCGCGCGTAACCCCAGGCGACCGCATCGTGGCGAGCCGTCCCTCCGCGCCGCTGCAGCGCGCCGCCCAGCACCGGGTAGCGCAGTTCGCTGCCGATATTCAGTGGCGGGCAATATGCCTTGGCCTGTGCCGGGGTGAGCCACTCGTTGTCGACGCCGTTGGCGTAGTTGGCGTGAATGTGGCGTTGGCTGACCTGGCAGTCGTGCACGTTGTGGGCGAGCATCAGTACGCCGCGCGGCGAGTACATGACGTTGTAGTTCAGTTCCTGGGAAAGCGTCTCCCACAGCTTCACGGCATGGTCGTACAGCGATGAACTTTCGCTGAACAGGTAATTGGAGCGGATAACCGTGGTGTTGCGGCCGGTGTTGCCG
>JANYLH010000008.1 GCA_025357915.1 Gammaproteobacteria bacterium | reverse complement strand
GCCACCTTCGCCGTGTCCGGGCCCGGGCCCGAAAACATGATGTACACGCCGACCGCGACGGCGAGCGCGCATAGGATCTTGAGGCGCTTGGTGAGGACCATCAGTCGTCACTCCGCACGAAGGCGGAAAAGCGCAACTCGGCGTCGACGCCTTCCTCGCCGACGGCCTTGCGTTCGATGCGCATGCCCTCGACCGCCACCGCGGGCAGCGCCACCAGCGTGCGGTCCATGAACTCGCGCAACTGCGGGTAGGTGGCATGCACGGGGAAAGTCATGCGATAGCGGGCCGCCACGCCATCGCGCGCCGGCAGGTATTCATACTGGCCGCGGGGCAGCTCGACGCCCGAAGCGCGCGCTTCTTCGACGATCTTGGCGACGATTTCGGGCGCCTCGCCACGCGGCGGCAGCGCCGCCAGCGCGGCCCCCGACAGCGGCGCGACGCCGCCCTTCGTCAGCGGCGCGAGCTGCGCGAGCTGGCCCTTCAGTGCCGCGACCGCACTGCCCTGCGGCAGGTTGTTGGCGATGAACAGCGTCAGTGCGAGCACTGCCGCGGCGATACCGGCGATCGTCGCCGCGCCCAGCTGGCGCGCCCGGTACAGCGTCTCGGCCAGCGCCCGGTTGCCATAGACCTGCAGCTGCTCGAGCGCCGAGGGCGCCGCCGCCTTGCTGACGGGCAGCGACTGCGCCGCAGCCGGCGCAGGAATCGCTGGCACTGCCGGCCGCACGGTGGGTGCCAGCTCGGCAGGTGTGACCGGCGACGCGGCAGCTTCGTTTCCAGGCTCGAGCGTACTCATGTCGCGTCACGCCAGTCGGCGGAAATCTGGAAGCGCACCGGGTGATCCTTGTCGTCGGCGCGCAGTTCGTGGTTGTCGAGCATTGGGTAGTGCAGCACTTCGGTCTTGCGCAGGCGCTGTACGTAGGCAATCGCAAGCTCGAGCGTGCGCGCTTCCGCGGTCACGCGCACGCGGTGCTTGGCGTGGTCGGGCTCGATCGCCAGCACGGCGACGTTGCCGGCCGTGTCGCCGCTGGCATTCTCGAGCTCGACCAGGAGCTGTGACCAGGGTGTACCCAGTTCGCGCACCGTCTTCTCGGCGGTCTGGGCACTCAGGCCGGCGACCGACTCCACGTTCTGGGCCCGGTGTGCGGCGCCGAGCAGCGCCTCGCGCCGCAATTCGAGGCCTTGACGCTGTCCTTGCAGCGCATGCTGCTGGATTAGTACACCACTTAGGCATAAAGCACCCACGGCCGCGACCACAATTCCCACCGGTCCGCCGTGCGAACGCCTGCCGGCAAAATCAAGTTGCAGCAGCGGCGCGCTCATGCCTGGTGCCTGCGCATGAATTCAAGCCGGCCGGCGGTGGAGTCCCCGGCGCTGTCGTCATCGAGCCAGGCCAGGTCGGCGCCGCCCGGGCCGGCTGCAATACGGAGCGCGGCCGGCGCATCGACATAGACGCGGCCTTCCCGGGCCTGGGTGTTCGCGAGGCGCCCGAAGGTCTGGAGCCGCCGCAGTTCGACGGCCCAGTCGGCACCGATCCGCACGCTGTGTACGCGGTCCCAGCCGCCAGAGCCGAGGCGCGCGGCGGCGAGCGAGCCCTGCTCGATGGACACGAACCAGGCGCCCTCGTCCGGCAGCTGCGTGCGCCAGTGGTTATAGGCAGAGACCAGCTGCGGCTGGAGCGATTTCAGCGGGATCTTGTGGCGTGTCAGTATCAGCTGTAATTCCTCGAGCAGACTTGCTGGCAGTGCACACGCAACCTGGGCGCTGCCCGGCCGCGCGTCGGCCAGCGTCACAGTCCATTGGCTCACGACTTCGCCGTAGATGCCCGTGAGCACGTGACGCGCATGGGTGAGGCGCTCGGCCGCGCCGCTGAGCGCCGCGGAGAACGGCACCAGCGCATAGCGCACCCAGTGATCGGAGATCACCACGCGCGCCACCGCACCTTGCCATTCGGGTCTGGCCAGCAGCGTCTCGAGCGCATTGAGCGCCGCGGTCCAGTGCGTGTCGCCGTCGAGTTCGTTGGCCCAGCTCGCCTCCCCCACGCTCCTGGGGCTGACACCGCGCGCAAGGCGCGTCAGCGCCAGCCGGTGCGGCGAGACGTAGATGCCGATTTCATCACGCCATAGTGGTGACACGATTCACCTCTTCGAGCGTGGTCTCGCCACGGCGCACGAGTTCAAGCGCCGATTCGCGGATCAGGCGGATGCCGGCGCGGGCGGCGAGCTCTTTGAGCTGGCGGACCGGGGCGCGGGCGATGATCGCCTCGCGGATCTCGTCGTTGAGCACCAGCAGTTCGCCGACTGCCTTGCGGCCCTTGTAGCCGGTGCCGCGGCAGTGCTTGCAGCCGCGGCCTACCCTGAATTCGTAGGCCGCATGCGCAGCAATCTGCAATTGCGACTCCTCAAGCAGTCGCCGCGAGGGCGTGTAGGAATCGGCGCACTGCTCGCAGACCACGCGCACCAGGCGTTGGGCGAGAATGCCGCTCAACGCTGCCACGAAACTGTAGGTGTCGACGCCCATGTGCACGAAGCGTCCCATGACGTCGAACACGTTGTTGGCGTGCACGGTGGTGAACACCAGGTGGCCCGTGAGGGCCGACTGGATCGCGATCTGGGCGGTCTCCGGGTCACGGATTTCACCGACCATGATCTTGTCCGGATCGTGACGCAAAATAGAACGCAAACCCCGCGCGAAGGTCAGGCCTTTCTTCTCATTGACCGGGATTTGCAATACCCCTGGCAGCTGGTATTCGACCGGGTCTTCGATCGTGACGATCTTGTCGTGA
This sequence comes from Gammaproteobacteria bacterium, assembly GCA_025357915.1. Taxonomy (GTDB): domain Bacteria; phylum Pseudomonadota; class Gammaproteobacteria; order Steroidobacterales; family Steroidobacteraceae; genus FEN-1191. Next base: position 87,692 of record JANYLH010000008.1, on the reverse strand, counting down.
CCCGTTTGTGTTTCGGATATGGCCGCGTACAGCGTCGTGGTCTTGCCGCTTCCGGTAGGACCCGTGACCAGCAGCATGCCGTACGGCAGGCTGGCGAGGCGCCGCAGCTGGCTCACCGTTTCGGAATCGAACCCCAGGGAATCGAGCGTCAGGCCGTGCACCTTCTCGGTGAGCGACTGCTTGTCGAGGATACGCAGCACCGCGTCCTCGCCAAACACGCTGGGGATGATCGAGACACGGAAATCGATGGCGCGGCCGTCAATGGCGACCTTGAAGCGGCCGTCCTGGGGCACACGGCGCTCGGAGATGTCGAGTTCGGCCATGACCTTGATGCGGGAGATCACCTGCTCGGAGACCTCGCCACCAGTCACCGAGGCCATCTGCACCAGCACTCCATCAATCCGGTAGCGCACGACCAGACCGTTGGCCAGCGTCTCCAGATGAACGTCGCTGGCACCGGCTCGCAGTGCGTCATACAGAGTCGAATGGACCAGCTTGACGATCGGGCTCGAATCCTGGCTGATGGAGGCGAGCGAGAGATTGTCGACCGAGCCGTTGGACGAACCTTCCGAAGTATTGCCGACCACCGCAGCATCGAGCGCGCGGAGCCCTTGCTCGTGGCGGGCGATGTAGCTGGCGATTTCGGCGCGCGGCGCCAGCACCCATTCGAGCGTCTGGGGCACGCGCACCTCGAGCCAGCTGCGCGTGCCGGCATCGAAGGGGTCGGCAATCACCGCGAGCAGCTTCTTGCCGCTGCGTGCCAGCAGGCAGGTGCGGCGCGTCGCCTCGGCGGGCGGCAACAGGTCGAAGGCCGGTTCGAGCCGCGCCAGGTCGTTGCGCGTCAGCACGCGGTAGTCGAGCGCGCGGGCCAGCGCCGAAGTGAGTTCTACCGGCCCGAGCCCTGAGCGTTCCTCGAGGTACTCAAGTGTCGAGCGCCCGCTGGTCTGGGTTTCGGTGACCGCCGCGGTCAGCAGCGTCTCGTCGAGCCCGAACATATTGGAGTTGTCGACAGCCGCGCTCATTTGATGCTCCCGGCCAGCTCGAAGATGGGAAAATACATGAGCACGACGATGACGCCGATGATGATGCCGATCAGGCTCATCAGCGCCGGCTCGATCAGGCGTGTCACCAGGCCGACCCAGCGCGCGAGTTCCTCGTCGTAGAAACCGGCGATGCGCTCCATCATTTCGCCCATGTTGCCGGTGCGCTCGCCGACGCGCAGCATGCGCGCCGCGACCGGCGTGGTGAGCCCGTGCTGTTCCATCGCATCACCGAGTGAGCGCCCTTCGCGCACCGCCTGCGTGGCGTTGGCGAAGGCGGGTCGCAGGTTCGCGGACAAGAGCCCCGCGGACATGCGCATCGCGGTGACCATGGGGGTGCCACCTCGCTGCAACATGCCCACGGTGCGGTAAAGGCGCGCGAGCTGGTAGATATGCAACCGGCTCCCGAGCGCGGGGATGCTGGCGATACGGCGGCCGATCGCCGCACGCACAGTGGGGCGCGTGAAGGTGAAGGCGAGCCCCGCGACCGTTGCAATGGTGCCCACCAGCACCAGGAACCCGTTCTTGTCGAGGAACTGACCCCACTGCATCAGCATGCGCGAGGCGAACGGCAGGTTGCTGCCGAGGTCCTCGTAGATGGAGCTGAAGCGCGGCACCACGTAGCCCATCAGGAAGGCCACCACCAGCAGTCCGGCCCCGCACAGCACGGCCGGATAGATCGAGGCGTTGACCAGGCTCTTGCGCAGCACATCGACCTGCTGCTGGTAGGCGACGTAGCGCGTCAGCGCCTCACGCAGCGCGCCGGTCCGCTCGGCGGCGCGCACCGTCGCGACGTACAGCGTCGGGAAACTGTGCGGGTGCTCGGACAGGGCGGCGCCAAAGGTCTGGCCTTCGCGCAAGCGCACCAGTACCGCATCGAGCGTGCGCCGGACGCTCAAACTCGCTTCTTTTTCCCCCAGCGTCTCGATCGATTCGACCAGTGACAGGCCCGCATCGAGGAGCGCGACCAGCTCCTGGCTGAAGGTCACCAGCGGCATGCGCGTCGAACGGCTCCCGAAGTTCAGGCTCCGCTCGCGGGCAATGGAAATGAAAGCGAGGCCGGCGCCAGCCACCTGGCGGCGCGCATCCGATTCATCGGCGGCATCGAGCACGTACGACATCACATCGTGCCCGGCGCCCATGGCTTTGACCCTGAAGCGCATGGCCTACCAGTTCCCCAGGTCGGCGGCTTCACCGGTGCCGCCCTGGCGGCCATCCTTGCCGTAGGACGTCAGGTCGAAATCGTTGCTATGCGTGCCCGGCTCGACGTAAAGGTAGGGGTTGCCCCAGGGATCGAGCGGCACTTCCTTCTTCAGGTACGGGCCCGACCAGTTCTGCTCGCCCTGGGGCGCCGTGTTCAGCGCCGCCAGCCCCTGCTCGCTGGTGGGCAGGTGGCCGACGTCGATGCGGTATTGTTCGAGGGCCTTGTCGAGCGCGTCGATCTGCGCGCGTGCGGTCTTGACCTGCGACTTGCCGACCTGCGCGAAATAGCGCGGCGCGACGAATCCGGCCAGCAGCCCGATGATGACCATCACCACGAGGAGTTCCAGCAGCGTGAAGCCTCTGCCTCTGGCGGCGTGCTGCGCATGAATTCGCGTCACGATTCGGTTCCCGTATCCGCATCGGCCGATTGCGCGCGCAACGCGTGATACATCTTCAGGACATTCGGCACGTAGGCCCGGGTTTCCTTGAAAGGAGGGACGCGGCCGCCGTAACGGGCGACGGCATTCTCGCCGGCGTTGTAGGCTGCGAGCACGAGGTCGAGCTTGTCGACTCCGTAGCGCGTGATCAGGTCCGCGAGGTAATGCGCGCCGGCCAGGATATTCTGTTCCGGATCAAAGGCGTTGAAGGCGCCGTAGCGACGCGCCGTAGACGGCATGAGCTGCATGAGGCCGATGGCCCCGCGGCGGGAAATAGCGCGCGGGTTGAAGCCCGATTCCACCACGATGACCGCACGCACCAGCTCCGGCCTTACGTTCGCAGCGTCAGCAGCGCGGCCGATGGCGGCATCAAACTGCACCGAGCGCGCCAGCCAGGCCGCGGCACGGCGCGCATCGGCCGGAACGCCGGCCGGGGTCTCCACGGGAGCGCGGACGATCAGCTTGTAGCGCGCATCGTCGGGAACGTTCGAAAAATGGGTGGTGCCGCCCGAGTCCGTATAGGCGTAGATGTCCGCCCGGCACAGGGGCGCAGCCGCGCCCAGCACCAGAACCAGCCCCATAGCGAATGCCCGGCTCGTCATTCGCCCACTCTACGGGACGCTACCCCCCCCGCAAGGTAGGCAAACTCCGTATCCCGCAGGCCCTTGTGTGTGGCAGATCTCATTCCTGGCCGTGCCACTTTACGTTACCTTGCCAAAAGGGTGATTTGCATCACATTTTAGGCCCTCCCGGGCCGCTACGGGTATGATCCGGAGGAAGGATTCCGGAACTCATGTATACGGACTGGTTCAAGCTCAGGAAACTGCCTTTCCGGCTCCGCCCGGACCCCGAATTCCTGTTCCTGGACAGTGAGGCGGGCCCGGCCCTTGATGCGCTGCGGGCGGCGGTCACCGCGGGCCACGGCATCCTGTGCCTGCTCGGAGAGCCCGGCGTCGGCAAGACCACCGTGCTGCATGCCATTGCCCGCGAACACCAGGGCTCGATGGCCGTGGCCCGCGTGCAACAACCCGGCCTGACGGCGGAGGAGCTGGTAGCGACCCTGGCCGAACAGTTCCGGCTGCCGCCACAGGAAGCGGGCGGGCTGGATCCGGCCTCGCGCCTGACCCAGTTCGTGGCCGAAGAGGCCCGCCAGGGCCGCGCCGTACTGGTGCTGGTTGACGAGGCGCACCGCGCCTCGACCGCCATGCTGCGTGAGTTGCTGGTTTTCGCAGCCCGCCAGCCCGCCCCGCTGGTCGTGCTGGCGGGCGCGCCGGAACTGGCCCACTCACTCGCGGCGCTCGAAGCGCTGGGTACGCCCACCGGACTCCTGGGCACCCTGCGGCTCCCGCGCCTCTCGCAGGCGCAGCTCGCCGGCTATGTCGATTACCGGCTGAATGTCGCCGGCAGCAATGGCCGGACGCTGTTCGACCCGGACACGATCGGCGAGATCATGCGCTACACCGGCGGCACGCCGCAGCTCATCAATACCCTGTGCGACAGCGCTATGACCCTGGCCGAGGCGCACAACATGCAGCGCGTCGGTACCACTGAAATCCGCGACGCGGTGCAGGAACTGAAATGGGTGGAATTTTCCGCGCGTGGCACACCGGCCACGCGGCCGGCGGACCTGGGGAACTCGGGCACGTCGCGCAACCTGGCGCAATCCGTGACCCCGGAACTCGAAGTGCTGCACAGCGGCCGCCAGCTGTACCGCCTGACACTCAAGCCCGGGCGGCTCGTGGTCGGGCGCGCCGAAGACGCGGGCCTGCGGCTCGAAAGCCAGTTTGTGAGCCGCCAGCACTGCCACCTGATCACCACCGCCGAGCAGACCTTTGTCGAGGACCTGGGCAGCACCAACGGCATCCTGGTCAACGGCCGCCGCCGGCGGTTACACCGCCTGTTCCCGCAAGACAAGATCGTGATCGGCGATCACACGCTGATCTACCACGAAACGCCCGCGTCCAAGGCAGGCGGCTAGCCCGGGCAATACCGTGCTAGCGGGCGGCCCTGGCCGTCGACCGCGGCGCCGGCCGGTCAGCGCTGTCGAGCCGCCAGCTCAGCTGCGCGAGCGTGCCGCGGCCGGGCGGGCGGACAATACTGAACTGCCCGCCGGTCATCTGCGCGCGCTCGCGCAGGTTTCTTAGCCCGGAGCCGTGGCGACGCGAATCAGCGGTGGCATGGTCGTGCCCCACGCCGTTGTCGCGCACCGCCAGCAGCAGCGTGTTGTCCTCGATCGACAGCTTGACCAGCACGTACTTCGCCGCCGCGTGCTTGGCCACATTGTTCAGCAGCTCCTGGACGCTGCGGTACACCACTGTCGCCAGGCGATCGGGCACCTCGCTGTCCTGCACACCAAGCTCGGTGGTGACGGTGAGCGAAGGGTAGGTCTCGGCAAAGTCGCGGCAGAACCACTGCAGTGCGGACGCGGCGCCCAGATCATCGAGGATCTTCGGCCGCAGGTTCATCGAGATCGCGCGGATGCTCTCGGCTGATTCCTGGATGCGGCGCACAGCCAGCTGGAACACGGCGGCGGGGTCGCCGAGCCTGGGCTGGCGGAGCAGCTCCATGCCGCGCTCTAGCGTGTACTTCACGGCGCTGAGCGACTGTCCGACCGAATCGTGCAGTTCCAGCGCGATGCGCTTGCGCTCGCCCTCCTGCGCGCCGATCAGCTGCTCGGACAGCGCCACCAGCTCATTGCGCGAAACGCGCAGCGCCACCTCAGCCTGTTCGCGGCGGATGATCTCGTTGCGCAGGTCGCGGTTGACGTCAGCGAGCGCCTGGGTGCGGGCGCGCACCCGTTCTTCGAGGCTGGAATTGAGCCGCTCGAGCGCATCCTGCGCGCGGTACAGGGCGCTCAGGTCGGTGACCACCAGCACCGCGCGCGGGTCGCCCTGCTCGGCTTCGGTGTCCGGGCGCTGGCGCATCGGCCGGACCGTGAGGTGCAGGAAGCGCGCCCCGATTACCTCCTGCAGCTCAAACTGCTTGCGCGTGCCAGCGCGGATCTCGCTGAGCGCCTGCTTGAGAAAACCGGCGAGGCTGCAACGGGTATTGCGACACCCCGGGTGCAGCACCGTATGGGCCTGCTTGCCGAGCACCCCCGACACCGAGCCCAGCGCCCAGTCCTCGACCACGCGATTCGCGCGCATGATCTCGCCGTGCCGGCCCAGCAGGCACACCAGGCCCGCGAGCGCGTCGGCGGTGCCTTCCCATTCGAGCTTGGCCCGTTCAATGGCCACCTGGCGGTCGCGCTCTGCGACGCGCGGCGGCTTCGCCGCCATGGGCCGGGCGGCGACCGCCCGTTTCGCCCGGGACGGCGGCAGACGGCGTGCCGCCGTGCCTCTGGCTTTGGCTGAACTGGCCATGCAAGCCACAGTTTACCCGCGATGAGCAGCAACGCATATAAGCAGGCATCGGCCGCGCGCCCCGGTCTGTCGGCGTACCAAGACAGTACGCCGCGGTAGGGCGGATCGAGTATGGTAAATCGCCCTTACCGTCTACCCTCGGGAGCACGACCATGGCCCTATGGAAAGAACCTGCGACGACGACGCCCGCCCCTGTGCCAATGCCCACCAGCATCAACCCCAAGCCCGCCACAGACAGCACGGCCCGTGCCAGCTTCGACCGCGCCGCGGTGGAGCCCGCAGCCACGCCGTCGCGCCCCGTGGCGCGCACCGAGATGAAGGAGTCACTGATCGCCTCGGGCCTTGCCATCGAGGGCAAGATCAGCGGCACCGGCCATGTCCGCATCGCCGGGCAGTTCAAGGGCGACGTGAACGTGGAAGGCAACCTGAGCATCGAGCCGGGCGCGAAGCACCACGGCGAAGTGCGTGCCGCCGCGGTCACCGTAAGCGGCGAACTCACGGGCAATATTGGCGCCCGGCACGTTGATGTCACCGCCTCGGGCGTGATCGTCGGTGATGTCAAGGCGGACACGATTACCGTAGCCTCGGGATCCCGCATGCGCGGCCACGTCGAGTTCGGCTGGGGCGAAGGCGCCGGTCTCCAGGGCCGCGTCGAACACAAGGGCAACGGCCTGCCTACATGAGCGCGGCGCGCCCCGCGGCGCCGGGAATGACCCGCAACTGCCCGCACTGCAAGTCGACGGTGCTGGCGAGCGCGAGCATCTGTCCGGCCTGCCAGCATCACCTGCGCTTCAATTCACCGACGGCCGCTGCGGCACCGACCGGTTATTCGGCGCTGCAGGTCGAGGGCACGGTGCGCCACAGGCAGCTCGACGAGCCGTGCGAGTTTTGCGTGGTGTTGTCGATTGCCAACGAGCGCGGCGAGCAGATCACGCGCCAGGTCGTGGGTGTGGGCGTACTGCAGCCGTCCGAATCCCGCAAGTTCAGCGTCTCGGTCAACCTGATGCCGGCGCGCGCGGCGCAGTTGAAGGTGCCGACCGGATGATCGTGCGGCCGGCTTACCGGCCCATCAGCGCCAGCTGCGGCGGGGGCAGCTCGATGCCCTGACGTTCGAACTCTTCCTTGAGCCGCTGCAGGAATTCCCAGCGCACACGCCACTGCTCGAGCGAGCGCACCCGCAGCCGGCTGCGCACTACCACGGCCGTGCCATCCAGCCGATCGACACCCGAGATTTCCATCGGCCCCTCGATACTGGCGGCGAACTCAGGGTCGGCCTGCATTTGCGCCGCTACCGTGCGCAGGGCTGCGTAGACCTTGCCGAGCTCAGCGCTACGGTCGACGCCCACTTCGACGACCGCGTAGGCGAAGCCGCGGCTCATGTTGGTCACGGTGGTGATCAGCCCATTGGGCACGAAGTGCACGTTGCCACCGTAGTCGCGCAGTTGCACGTAGCGGAGCGTGACGTCCTCGACTTCGCCCGATTTGCCGACGATCTCGACCACGTCGCCACGGATCAGCTGGTTCTCAAGCAAAAGGAAGAAACCGGAAACGTAGTCCTTCACCAGGCTCTGCGCCCCGAAGCCGAAGGCCAGGCCGACGACACCGGCGGCACCAAGGATCGGCGCCACCGAAATGCCCAGCTCGCTCATCACCAGGATGCCGGCGATCAGCACGATGATCACGTTGGCCAGGTGCCGGGACACGCGCGCCAGCGTGTCGGCGCGACGCATGTCCTCGGCGCTGGTGATGCGCGGGGCGATGCGGCTGCGGAATACGCGGATCAGCCGCGCGGTCAGCCGGTGTGCCACCCACGCCACCAGGAGCGTGCCCACGACGCGGGCGGCCATGATCGCCGAGGCGTCCCAGAAGCGCGGATCAAGCAGGCTGAACTTAGTGGTCATGCAGGCCCGCCATGCTAACCGCGGCCCACACGCTGGTCGATAGCACCGAAGATCGATGCGCCCGCGGCATCGAACATCTCGATGCGCACACGGTCGCCGAATTTCAGGTACGGCGTGACCGGCTTCCCCGTCGCCAGGGTCTCGAGCATGCGCTTCTCGGCCAGGCACGAGGATCCCTTCGAGCGATCGAGGTTCGAGACCGTGCCCGAGCCGACGATCGTCCCGGCGCCCAGGTTCCGGGTGCGCGCGCAATGCGCGATCAGCGCCGGAAAATCGAAGGTCATGTCTACGCCCGCGTCCGGCGCGCCGCAGGCCTCGCCGTTGACGTGACTGACCAGCGGCAGGACGACCTTGCCGCCGTCCCACGCCGCACCCAGCTCATCGGGCGTCACGGCCACGGGCGAAAATCCGGTGGCGGGTTTCGATTGGTAGAAGCCAAAGCCCTTGGCGAGTTCGCTGGCGGTAAGATTGCGCAGTGTCCAGTCGTTGACCAGCATCACCAGGCGGATGTCGCGCCGCGCGCGCACCTGCTCGGCGCTGGCGCCCATCGGCACATCGCCGGTGATGACCGCCACCTCGGCCTCCAGATCGATCCCCAGGTCTTCGTCCGGGAACCGCGCCTCGTCGGTGGGACCCAGAAAATCGTCCGCCCCGCCCTGGTAGACCAGCGGGTCGGTCCAGAACGAAGCCGGCATTTGCGCACCGCGCGCCTTGCGCACCAGCTCGACGTGATTGACGTACGCGGAACCGTCGACCCACTGGTGCGCGCGCGGGAGCGGTGCGGCCACGCCGCCCGAGCCCACCGGAAATGCCTCGCCGTGGCGGCCGGCATTGAGCGCCTCCGCTACCGCCTGGAGCGGCGGCGCGAGCGCTTCCCAGCGATCGAGCGCCTGCTGGAGCGTCGCGGCAATGTCAGGCACGGCGAGGCAGCGAGCGAGATCGCGGCTGACCACCACCAGGCGCCCGTCACGCCCGGATTTCAGGCTCGCCAGTTTCAATTACTTTCCGCCTTTCCAGGAATCGACGTAGCCCGCCCACTCCACCCGCGCGGCAGCGGCCGTGGTCTCGAGCGGATCACGGCAGTCGATCATCACGGCCACCTCGTCGGTCGCCGCCTTGCTCTGCACCAGCATGCGTTCGAGCGCCTTGGGGTGCGGCCCGTGCGTGAAGCCCGCGGGATGATAGGTGAGCATGCCCGGATGGATGTTGTCGCGACTGAAGAAATCGCCGGCGTGGTAGAAGATTACTTCGTCGTAGTCGTCGTTGTTGTGGAAGAACGGCACCTTGATCGCGCCCGGGTCGGTCTCGAAGGGGCGCGGTGTGAAGGTGCAGACCACGAAACGATTGCCCAGAAACGTGGTGTGGACCGACGGCGGCAGATGATAACGGTGGCTCATTACCGGGCGGAAATCGCGAACGTTGATGCGGCAGGCAGCGAGGTCGCCGTGCCAACCGGTGGCGTCCAGCGGGTTGAAGGGAAAGGTCGCCGTCGAAACCTGCCCGCGGCACTTGATGCGCACGGCCCATTCACTCTCGGTCTGCTGCGCGCGGAACGCTTCGTCCATGACCGGCACGTCGAGCATCGCCGCGTCGAACAGCGCGTGCGGCCCCAGCAGCCCCTTTTCCGGCAGCATGTAGGCGTGGTTGGTCGCCTCGATCATCAGGATCGCCGCTCCGGCGGGACATTCGAGCCGCCACATCGTGCCGCGCGGCAGCACCAGGTAGTCGCCGGCCGCAAACACCAGGTGCCCGAAATCGCAGTACAAATCGCCCGCGCCGCGATGCACGAACAGCAGCTGGTCGCCATCGGCATTGCGCACCAGGTGATCCATGGTGGCGGCCGGATCCCAGTAACGCACCTGGCAGTGGGCGTTGGCGAGTATGACCGGTGCATCCCACGGCGAGTGCGGCGCGGCGGCGAGTTTCGTCAGGTCGAAGGCATGGGGCCGGAGCGGGCCTTCGAAGTGGCTCCACGCGGTGGGCGGGTGGCGGTGGTAAAAGAAACTCGCCGGGCCGAAGAAGCCTTCCTTGCCCATCTCGCGCTCGAAAGTGCCCTTGGGCAGGTCGGCATGCGCCTGGCGGCTCGCGTCGCCCGCTACCCGCGGGTATTGGATGTAATGCTTCATCGGCTCTGGCTCTCCTGCCGCTCGCTACTTTCCCGCGTCGCTCTGCTGCTCCGGCGCCGCACGCTGGAACGCCGCGATAGCGTTGCACGCTTTCTCGATGCCGGCAATGCGCGGCCAGGCGGCAAGCTCGACGCCGAACCGGCGGGCGCTGGCGCATTGTGGCACCAGGCAGGCATCCGCCAGCGTGGGGAACGGAGCAACGCAGAACTCACCGCGCTGGGTTTCACGACCCAGCAGTTCTTCGAGGGCCGCCAGGCCCCGCCCGACCCACTCGCGCCGCCAGGCGTTGATAGCGGCTTCGTCCTGATGCAGGTGCTCGTGCAGGTAGCGCGTCACGGACACGTTCTGGAGCGGTTGCACGTCCGCGACGAGCACTTGCGCCATCGCGCGCACCCGCGCGCGCGCTCCCGCCTCGCGCGGCAGGAGCGCGGGCTCGGGATGCGTTTCCTCGAGCCATTCCATGATCGCCATCGACTGGGTGAGCACGCCGTCGGGGGTTTCCAGCGCCGGGACGCGCGACTGCGGATTGAGCGAGCGGTAGGCGGCGCTGAACTGCTCGCCGCCCTCGTGCGCCAGGTGCACCGGCACGTATTCGTAAGCGAGGCCCTTGAGCTGCAGGGCGATGCGCACCCGGTGGGAAGCCGAACTGCGCCAGTAACCATAGAGACGGAGCCCGCTCACACCACACCACGGCGGATCTGGTCGAGCTCGATGGATTCGAACAGCGCCTGGAAGTTGCCCTCGCCGAACCCTTCGTTGTCGCGCCGCTGGATGATCTCGAAGAAGATCGGGCCGATGACGTTGCTGGTGAAGATCTGCAGCAGGATGCCGTCCTTGGCGGAACCGTCAATCAGGATGCGCCGCCCGCGCAGCTCGGCGAGCGATTCCTGGTGGCCGGTGACGCGCGCGTCGACGCCGTCGTAGTAGGTGTCGGGCGTATCCTGGAAAGCCAGGCCGTTTGCGCGCAGCCGGTCCACCGTGCGGTAAATGTCGGCGGTCGAGAGCGCGATGTGCTGGATGCCCTCGCCGCGGTATTCGCGCAGGTATTCCTCGATCTGCGACTTGTCGTCGCGCGATTCGTTGATGGGAATGCGGATCTTGCCACAGGGACTGGTCATGGCGCGCGAGAACAGCCCGGTCTTCTTGCCCTCGATGTCGAAGTAGCGGATCTCGCGGAAGTTGAACAGCCGTTCGTAGAAACCAGACCACTGGTCCATGTGCCCGCGCGCCACGTTGTGCGTCAGGTGATCGATGAGCTGCAGCCCCGGACCCGCCTGTTCCGCGTCAGCCCCGGTCGGCCGGAAGTCGATGTCGTAGATGCTGTCCGCGCCGTAGCGGTCGACCAGGTAGATCAGGCTCCCGCCGATGCCCTTGATGGAGGGGATATTCAGCTCCATCGGACCAGCGGTAGTCGGCCCGGGCTCGGCCCCGAGCTCCAGCGCGCGCTTGAATGCCAGCGCCGCATCCCGCACGCGAAAGCCCATCGCGCAGATCGAGCCGCCGTGGTCGCGTGCGAACTGCTGCGCGAAGCTGTTGGGCTCGGCGTTGATCAGGAAGTTGATATCGCCCTGGCGGTGCAGGGTGACGTTCTTCGAGCGGTGGCGCGCCGCGGCGCGGAATCCCATTTTCTCGAACAGCGCGCGCAGCGCCTCGGGGTCGGGCGCGGTGTATTCGACGAACTCGAAGCCGTCGGTGCCCATCGGATTGCTTTGCGGGTTCATCGTGATCTTCAAGTCTGCCAGACGTGGACGCCAGCGTAGTCGAAGCGGCTTGCCATTGCGGGCAATGCTGTTGCATTCTAGCCGGACCGGGCCGCGTTGTCGGCAATAATAGTGCTTACTCATGGCAAATTCAGCCCAAGCCAGCGCCTATACGCTGGATGAATCCGACCTGCGGATTCTCGCCGCCCTGCAGGAGGACGCCGCGCTCGACAACCAGGAACTGGCGCGCCGGGTGCACCTGTCGCCGGCCCCGTGCCTGCGCCGCGTGCGCCGGCTCCGGCAGGACGGCGTCATCCGCGCGACCGTGGCGTTGCTCGATGCCACGCGGCTCGGCCTCGGCGTAGAGGCCTTCGCCTTCGTCGCCCTGGAAAGCCAACGCGCCGCCGCCGGCGCGCAGTTCGAATCGCTCCTGCGCCGGCGCCCGGAAGTGGTCGAATGCATGCTCCTGAGCGGCAGTTACGACTACCTGCTGCGCGTCGTGGTCGCCTCGCTCGACGGCTACTCGGCCTTCATCGACCGGCACTTGTTGCCGATCCCGGGCGTGCGCTCGGTGAATTCGAGCTTCAGCCTGGGTGTGCTCAAGCGCACCACGGCACTGCCGCTGCCCGAGGCGCGGCGCACGCCGCACGGCCGCCGCGGCCGCGCGGTCAGCCCGCCGCGGGCCTGACGGTACCGCGGGTTATCACCCGGTCGGTCGGCAGCAGCACCTCGGGCGCAATGCCCGACGCGTTGCCGATGCGGTCGTACAGCGGGCCAAAATCGGTACCGTAGCCGGCCTCAAACAGCTGCTCGAAGCTGTCGATCGCGAAATACATGCGCTGGAAAGTATCGATCCGGTAGTCGGTGCGCATCACGCGCTCGAGATCGAAGGCCACGCGGTTGGGCTCCGGGCTCTCGACCGCATAGACGGTCTCGCCTTTCGAGGAAAGAATTCCCGCGCCGTAGGCGCGCAGCCCGCCAGCGGTGACCAGCAGTCCGAACTCCACCGTGTACCAGTACACGCGCGCCAGCAGTGGCACTGCCGCATGGGCCTGCGCCTTCTGCCCGGCGACCCCGTAGGCCTGCATGAAGCGCGCGAACACCGGGTTGGCGAGCAGCGGCACGTGGCCGAAGAAATCGTGGAACAGGTCTGGCTCCGATAGGTAGTCGAGCTCGTGGGGCTTGCGGATCCACACCGATACCGGGAACGAGCGGGCCGCCAGGTGCGCGAAGAAATGCTCCTCGGGGATCAGGCCCGGCACGGCGACGATCCGCCAGCCAGTGAGGGGCTGCAGCAGCGCGTTGACGGCGGTGAAGCGCGGGATGCGGTTCGCATCGACGCCGAGCGCCGTGAGCCCCGCGAGCACTTCGGGGGCCGCGTAGCGCTCGAGCAAGGCGCGCTGGCGCGTAAAGAGCGTGCGCCAGATGTCATGCTCGCCCGCGCCGTAGGATTCCCAGCGCTGCTCCACCGTGTAGTCAGCCGCCGTCTGGTCGTAGGCGCCGCGCAATTCGAGCTGACCGCGCGTCGGCGCCGATGGAGTCTTGTTCATGGTGCGATCGCCAAGCCTGGGCCCGGGCGGCATCTTACTCCGGCGCGGGCCGGGCCACGCGGGCGAGTCAGGCCTGGCGCAGCTGCGCGTACTGCCCGGAGTCGTGACTCATGAGGAGCGCGGCAAAATCCGCGGCGATCATCGGCTTGCCGAACAGGTACCCCTGCATCTCGTCACACCCCGATTCGCGCAGGAACTTGAGCTGCTCGGTGGTCTCGACGCCCTCGGCAACCACGCGCAGGTTGAGCTTGTGGCCCAGCGCGATGATCGCCTGCACGATCACCGCGTCGTCCGGGTCGGTCGCCAGATCGACCACGAACGAGCGATCGACCTTGAGTTGGTCGACCGGGAAACGCTTCAGGTAGCTCAGGCTCGAGTAGCCGGTGCCAAAATCGTCGACGGCGATCTGCACGCCGAGCGCCTTGATCTGCCCGAGCATCTCCACGTACTTCTCGGCGCCATGCATTGCCAGGCCTTCGGTCAGCTCGATCTGCAGGTAGCGCGCATCGAGGCCCGCGGTCCGGAGCGCCTCGGCGATGGTCGCGACGATATTGCCCTCGCGGAACTGGCGCGGCGAGACGTTGACGGAGACTACGATCGGCGGGAGCCCGGCCATCTGCCAGGCGCGCGCCTGCTGGCAGGCGGTGTGCAGCACCCAGCGGCCGATCGGCACGATCAGGCCGGTGTCCTCGGCGACCGAGATGAAGCGCGCCGGCGAGACCAACCCGCGCTGCGGCACGCGCCAGCGCAGCAGCGCCTCGGCGCCGGCGATGCGGCCGGTGTCCATGTCGATGCGCGGCTGGTAGTGCAGCAGGAACTGGCTGCGGGCCAGCGCACCGCGCAACCGGTGCTCGATGTCGAGCCGCTCGACCAGCGCGTGATTGAGTTCGGCGGTGAAGAACTGCACCGCGTTGCGGCCGTTCTCCTTGGCCTTGTACATGGCGGCGTCGGCGTTGCGCAGCAGCACGTCGGCACTGGCGCCATCGCCCGGGTAGAGGGCTACGCCAATGCTGCTGGTGACGTGGAATTCGCGCCGCCCGGACACCCACGGTTGCGCGATCGCCGCGTGGAGGCGCTGCACGACGCCTGAGAGGTCCTCGGGACGGTACCCCTGCAACAGCAGCACGAATTCATCGCCACCCTGGCGCGCCACCGTGTCGCTGTCGCGTACGCAGGAACGGAGCCGGTCGGCCATGCTCTGCAGCAGGCCGTCGCCGAGCGCGTGCCCGTAGGTGTCGTTGATGAATTTGAACTGGTCCAGATCGATGAACACCACGGCGATCTCGCTGGCGGTCGCGGTCGCCTGACCGATCGCCTGGTGCAGCCGGCCGTTCAACAGCGCGCGGTTGGCGAGCCCCGTGAGCGCGTCATAGTTCGCCTGCCGCTCGATCTGCGCCTGGTATACGCGCCGGGCGGTGATGTCCTCGAGCGTGCCTTCGTAGTAGATCGAGCCGTCGGCGGGACTGCGGCGGACGTGGGCGTTCTCCGACACCCAGATCACTTCGCCGTTCTTGCGGAAGGCCTGGAATTCGAAGTTGCTGACCGCGCCGTTGGCCTCGATCTGCCGGCGGTATTCCTCGCGACGTTCGGGCTCGACATACAACTGCCGCGGAACGTCGCGCAACTCGGCCAGCAGGGCCGCGGGCGATTCGAACCCGAACATGCGCGCCATGGCCGGGTTGGCGACCAGGAGCCGGCCCTCCGGCGTGACCTGGAAGATGCCCTCGAGCGCGTTCTCGAAAATGCTCTGGTAGCGCTCGTTGGCCTCGTGGAGCGCCCGCTCGGCGCGCTTGCGTTCGGTGATGTCCTCGATAAACCCTTCCCACTTCCAGCCCGCCGACGCCTCGTCAAAGACGCGCACCGCGCGCTCGGATACCCAGCGCACCGCGCCATCGCGGCGACAGAGCCGGTACTCGACTGCGATCCGTGCGCCCTCGGGCTTGCTGCAGTTGCTGACTTCGGCCACCAGCGGCCGGTCTTCCGGATGGATCAGTTCGCTGTAGCCAAACAGGCGATTGCCCACCAGGTCCTCGGGCGCATAACCGGTCAGTGCCTGGAAGCCGCCGCTGATGTACTCCACGGTCCATTGCGCGTCGTCGCGACAGCGGTAGACGAAACCCGCCAGGTGCCCCGCGATCGAGTTGAGCAGGCGCGTCGACTCGCTGGGCGTTGGCAGCCCATGACCTGGTTCGTCCGCGCGATCTTCCATGGCGATTCCGGCGGAATTCTGGTCCGCGGCTGTGGCTCCTGCCCTGCTTATCGCTCCGGCAGGGAAGATCTTGAGGAACGACAGGGGATTGGGCGCCGCCGGCAGCCAAAACCCGACGCAGGTCCGCTCGCCAGGCCGGCTAGTCGGCGAACGGCGCCCGCAGCACGATGGTGTGGTCGCGATCCGGGCCGGTCGAGATTAAGTCAAGTGGCACCGCTACCAGCTCCTGCACCCGCTCAAGATAGCGCCGGGCAGCCGCTGGCAGCTGCGCGTACGCACGTACTCCGGCAGTCGACTCCTTCCAGCCCGGCAGCTCCTCGTACATCGGCTCGACGTCGGCGAAGGCATCGGCAAACACCGGCGGCTCCTCGCTGAGCGTGTCGCCGCTGCGGTAGCCGGTGCAGATGCGGATCACGTCCAGGCCATCGAGCACATCGAGCTTGGTCATGCACAGTCCGGACACGCTCGAATTGACGACGGAGCGGCGCAGAGCCACGGCGTCGAACCAGCCGCAGCGCCGGCGCCGCCCGGTCACGGAGCCAAACTCGTGGCCGACGCGCGAGAAGTGCTCGCCGTACTCGTCGAACAGCTCGGTCGGAAACGGCCCGGCGCCAACGCGGGTCGCATAGGCCTTGACGATGCCGAGCACATGATCGAAATAGCGCGGCCCGAGTCCGGTGCCGGTGGCCGCACCACCCGCGGTGGTATTGGAGGACGTGACGAAGGGATAGGTGCCCACATCGACATCGAGCATGGCGCCCTGCGCGCCCTCGAACAGCACATTGGCGCCGGCGGTACGGAGCCGGGCGAGCTCGCCGGTGACATCGAGCAGCAGCGGGCGGAGCTGCTCGACGTAGCCCTGCTGTTCATCGAGGGTGCGCTGGAAGTCGACCGCCGGCAGATTGAAGTAGCGCTGCAGCACGAAGTTGTGGAAGTCCAGCATCTCGCCGAGCTTGGCGGCAAAGCGCTCGCGCTGGAACAGGTCGGCCACGCGCACCGCGCGCCGCGCGACCTTGTCTTCGTAGGCCGGGCCGATGCCGCGGCCGGTGGTGCCGATGGCATTCACGCCGCGCGCCTGCTCGCGCGCTCGATCGAGCGCGATGTGCGAGGGCAGGATCAGCGGGCACGAGGGCGAGAGCCGGAGCCGCTCGAACACCGGCACGCCCTGCGCGATCAGCATCTGCGCTTCGCGGAACAGCGCCTCGAGTGATATCACCACGCCATTGCCGATCAGGCAGCGCACGCCCTCGCGCAGGATGCCCGAGGGAATCAGCGACAGGATGGTCTTCTTGCCGCCGATGACCAGCGTGTGCCCGGCGTTGTGCCCGCCCTGGAAGCGGGCCACGGCGCTGGCGCGCTCGGTCAGCAGGTCGACGATCTTGCCCTTGCCTTCATCGCCCCACTGGGTGCCGATCACGATGACGAAACGTCCCATGGGAATCCCTAGCGAACGAGGTAGAGGATGACTAGGCCCGTGAGCATGCTGAACAGCCCGCCGAGCCGCAGCTCGCGGTCGTCCATGGCCACCAGCCGCTGCAGGAGGCGCCGCAGGGCCGGCGGATTGAGAAACGGCATCATGCCCTCGAGCACCGAGGCGATGGCCATGGCGGCTAACAGATCGGACCAGTTCAGGCGCATGGCGTCAGTGCCGCGCGGGGTTGCGCAGGAAGCGGTAGAAATCACCGTCCGGTTCGATGACCAGGATGTCGCCTTCGCGGCCGAGCGCGGTGCGGTAGGCCTGCAGCGTGCGGTAGAAAGCGGCGAACTCCGGATTGACCCCGAAGGCGCGCGCGTAGATCGCCGCCGCCTGCGCATCACCCTCGCCGCGCAACCGCTGCGCGTCGCGGTTGGCCGCGGCCTGGATCTCGGCGCGGTTGCGCTCCGCTTCGGCGCGCAAGCGATTGCCCTCGGCGGCACTCTCGGCGCGTACCTGCCGGGCCTGCGCCGCATAGGCCGACTGCATGCGGCCGTAGATCGCACTGGCCGCATCGTCGGCCGGATCAACGCGCTTCACGCGCACGTCCAGCAGTTCGACCCCAAGCCTGCCAGCGACCGGCCCGAGCCGGGCCATGACATCACCGGACACTCCGCCGCGCGGGGCGGCGATGAGCTGTGCCAGCGGCGCCTGCGCATAGACGCCCTTGAGTTCGCCGCGGACAGCCTCGGCGAGCCGCACGGCCACGCCCTGCTCGCCTCCCGCCCCGGATCGCAGGAACGCGCCGGGGTCGCGCACGCGCCAGTTCAGGTCGATGTCGACACTGAGGCCCTGCTGCCCACTGGCGAGCAGCGGCTCGCCCTGCATGCGCTGGCCCAGCACGCGCCGCTCGACGCGCTCGATGCGCTCGAAGGGCCAGCACCAGTGCAGGCCCGGGGCGTAGTTGCCATCCTGTACCGCGCCGAAACGCGTGCGTACCGCGAACTCGCTCTCGCCCACCGTGAACAGGCTGAGGCACAACAGCACCACCACCGCCACGGCCGCAGCGAGCGGCGCCAGCATCCGTTCGTTCACTGGCGCCCTCCACGCTCACGACTCCGATCATCGCGGGCGTCAGGATTGGTGGCATCGGCCGCCGCAGCGGCGCTCGCCGGCGCGCTTGCCGCGGGCGCGGCCGGGGCGGCGGTGCCGGTGGCGACATTGGCCACGCCCACTACGCCGGCCGCCTTGAGCGCGCCGGCATCGCCCAGCTTGTCGAGCGGCAGCACCAGCATGTTGCCGCTGCCCTTGCCGTCGATGATGATCTTGCGCGAACGCGCGAGAATCGTCTCCATGGTCTCGATGTACAGCCGGTCGCGCGTCACCTGGGGCGCGCGCGCATAGGCCGCGGCGATCGGCTCGAAGCGCGCGGCGTCGCCTTCGGCGACGCCGATGGCCTGCAGCTTGTAGGCTTCCGCATCCAGCCGCTGCTTCTGCGCCAGGCCCTGCGCGGCCGGGATCAGCTCGGCGGCGTAGCCTTGCGCTTCGTGTGCCGCGCGTTCGCGCTCAACGCCCGCCTGCACCAGGTCGCGTTGCGCGCCGAGCACCGGCTCCGGCACCTGCACGTCCGGCAGCGTGACGGCCTGCACGCGCAGCCCCGCGCCCATGGCGTCGAGCAATTTCTGGATGGCCGGACGCAGCGAGGCCGCCAGTGGATCGCGCGTGGCCGCGCTCATCAGTTCGGCGATCGAACGCTGCGCCACGACTTCCCGCGTGAGCGCTTCGCCCAGCTCGCGCACTGAGGCGTCGGGATCCCGGACCGCGAACAGCGCGGCACGCGCGTCGGTGTACTGGTACTGGATGCTGCCCGTGACGTTCACCAGCATCGCGTCTCCCGTCAGCATGCGCGACTGGAAGTCGGCGCTGTTGAGCCGTCCCAGGTCAACGGCCGTGAGCGTCTCGATCGGCCAGGGCAGATGCCAGCCGACGCCGCCCGCACGTTCCCCGGCGTAGGCGCCGAAGCGCTGCAGCACGCCGCGTTCGCCGTCCCCGAGCTGATAGAACCCGCTGGCGAGCCACAGGCCCGCCACCAGGCCTGCAGCCGCTGCGTAGAACGGCCCGCGCGAGCGCGGCGTGGCCTTCCAGCGCTGGCGCCAGCGACGCAGCCGGCCGCCGCCGGCGCTGCCGCGCGCGCCGCCGCGCCGCGGTTTGGCGCCCTGATCGTTCGCGGGTTGATTCCAGGCCATGATCGGTAAGCCGTTAGTGGGGAATTGCCGGGTTCGCCCGGTTGCGCGTAACCGGCGCCGCCGAGCCGGCAGATTCTAGGTAGGGCGGTGCGGGCGCACAAGGCGCGCCGGGCAGGCGCGTCAGCGCCACCAGAGGATCACGTTCCAGCTCGGACAGTTGCGCCGGCGGCAGCTCGACAAGCAGGCGCATGGCGCCGTCTTCCTCGCTGCGTTCCTCGCGCACCGCGCCGCGCGCGAACAGGCGCGCCCGCAAGGCGCCAGCCCCGGGCGGGATGCGCAGCCAGGCGCGCAGCGCGCCCAACCGCAGTCGCTCGGTGATCGCCTCCTTGAGCAACTCGAGCCCGCGGCCCTGCGCCGCGCTGATCCACACCTGGCTCACTTCGCCGTCCGCGTCGCGCTCGATGCGCGGCTCGAGCTCGATCCGGTCGATCTTGTTGTACACCAGCAGCTGGGGCAGTTCGCCGGCGCCGATCTCGGTGAGCACGGCATTGACCTGCCCCGTGTATTCGTCACGGCGCGCGTCGGCCGCGTCGATCACGTGCAGCAGGAGGTGGGCGCTGCGCGCTTCCTGGAGCGTCGATTGAAAAGCCGCCACCAGCTCGTGCGGCAACTCGCGGATGAAACCCACGGTGTCGGCCACGACAATGCCGGCGCCGCCCGGGAGCACGAGCTTGCGCACCGTCGGATCGAGCGTCGCGAACAACTGGTCGGCGATAAAGGCGTCCGCGCCGGTGAGCGCACGGAACAAGGTCGACTTGCCGGCATTGGTGTAGCCCACCAGCGCGACGCCGGGCACCGGAATCCCGGCGCGCGCACTGCGTCCGGTATCGCGCTGCTGGCGCAGCCGCGCCAGCTTGCGCGTCAGCGACTTCACGCGCGTCGCCAGCAGCCGCCGATCGGTCTCGAGCTGCGTCTCGCCCGGGCCGCGCAGGCCGATGCCGCCCTTCTGGCGCTCGAGGTGGGTCCAGCCGCGCACCAGGCGGGTCGACAGATGCTTGAGCTGCGCGAGCTCGACCTGGAGCTTGCCCTCGAAACTGCGCGCGCGCTGCGCGAAGATGTCGAGGATCAGCCCGCTCCGGTCGAGTACCCGCCGGCCCGTGAGCTTCTCGAGATTGCGTTCCTGGCTGGGCGAGAGCGGGTGGTCGATGAGGATCACGTCGGCAGACTCGGCCGCCGCGACGGCGCCGATCTCCTCCGCCTTGCCGCTGCCGACGAAGTAGCGCGGATCAGGCCGCTCGCGCCGGCCGGTCACCGTGGCCACGGGCGTGGCCCCGGCCGAACGCGCCAGCTGCTGGAACTCCTCGAGGTCTTCGGGGCGCAGGGGTGCTCCTACCCCTAAGCGCACCAGCACGGCGCGCTCCCCGCTGCGCGGGCGCTCAAACATTCCGCATACGGCGCAGGCGCATTACTCGACTGGGACCTCCGTGCCGTCGCCACTGGGCAGCTGCACAGCGCGGGCGGGAACCACGGTGGATATCGCGTGCTTGTAGACCATCTGGCTGACGGTATTCTTGAGCAGCACCACGAACTGGTCGAAGGAATCGATCTGACCCTGCAGCTTGATGCCGTTGACCAGGTAGATCGACACCGGAATGTGCTCCTTGCGCAGGGCGTTCAGAAACGGATCCTGGAGCGATTGGCCTTTGGCCATGGGCTGTTCTCCTTATTTTTCAGCTGCCGTCAGAAGTCCCGCGGGCCTGTCAGCTTGGGACTGAGAATTATTCTAGCATCCGGGGGGGCCGGCCGGCCACGAATCCGGCGGCGCGGATTGCCGACACCAGGCGCGCAAAACCGGCCTCCGCCCCGGGATCGAGCACCTCATAGGCGCCTTCCCCGCGCAGCCAGGTCAGCTGGCGCTTGGCCAGCTGCCGGGTGGCGGCGACCGCCTGCTCGGTGGCTTCCTGGAGCCCGATCTCGCCCGCGCAATGCGCCCACAATTGCCGGTAACCGACCGAGCGGATTGCCGGCAGTTCCGCGTGCAGGTCGCCGCGCCGGTACAGCGCCGTCACCTCGCCCAGCAGGCCGGCTGCGAGCATCGCCTCGAACCGGCCCCGCAGGCCCAGCGCGAGCGCCTGACGGTCGCCGGGAATGAGCGCGAAGCGCAGCCAGCGCACGCCCTCCTCCGGCGGCGGCGTCGCCGCCTGCCAGGCGGAAATCGGTTGCCCGCTGAGCCGGTAGACTTCGAGGGCGCGCTGGATGCGCTGCGGGTCGTTGGGGTGGATCCTGGCGGCGGCCCGCGCGTCCACCTGCGTCAGTTCGGCGTGCAGGGCGGGCCAGCCCCGCACTGCGGCCTCGGCCTCGAGGGCGGCGCGCATGGCCGGCGAGGCCTCGGGGAGCACGGCCATGCCCCGCAGGAGCGCACGCAGGTACAGCTGCGTACCGCCGACCAGCAGCGGCAACCGGCCGCGCGCGTGGACCTGCGCCATGGCCGTGCGCGCATCGCGCACGAATTCGCCCGCCGAGTAGCGCTCGAGCGGATCGCGTATATCCAGCAGATGGTGACGGACGCGCGCGCGCGCCGCAGCCGTCGGCTTGGCCGTGCCGATGTCCATGCCGCGGTACACCTGCGCGGAGTCGACGCTGATGATTTCGACCGGCAGCTCCTGCGCCAGGCGCTCGGCCCACTGGCTCTTGCCGCTCCCGGTGGGGCCGGTGAGCACCAGCGCCAGCGGCGCACTCATCGGCCGCGCAGGAACAGGCGATCGAGGTCCGGGAGCGACAGCTCGGTCCAGGTCGGGCGCCCGTGGTTGCACTGGCCGGAGCGCTCGGTGGTTTCCATCTGCCGCAGGAGCGCGTCCATTTCCGGCAGCGTGAGGCGCCGGTGCGCGTGGATGGCGCTGCGACAGGCGAGCGTGCCGAGCACCCGGTGCGCTGCGCCGTCGAGATGGTGCGATCCGCGATCCTCCGCCAGGTCGTGCAGCACTTCGCGCAGGAGCGCGGTCACGTCGGCCGTCGCCAGCATGGCGGGCACCGCCCGCACCGCAAGTTGCCCGGGCGCCAGCCGCTCGAGTTCGAAGCCGAGCCGCGCGAAGTCCGCGCCAGCGGCCAGGAGCGTGTCGATCTCGTGCTCCGCCGCGGCCACCGCGATCGGCTCGAGGAGCCGCTGCGCGGCCGGCTCGCCGCCCGCGGCGTGCTGGGCCTTGAAAGTCTCGTAGAGCACACGCTCGTGCGCGGCGTGCATGTCGACCAGCACCAGGCCGCTGCGGTTTTGGGCGAGCACGAACAGGCCGTGCAGCTGCGCGAGCGGCGTGCCCAGCGGCCGCTCGTCGCCGCCGCCACCGCCAGCGCCGGGTTCGCGCACCTGCAGGGCCGCGGCCGCGGCGAATGCGCCGCGTGACCAGTCGGGCGCCGCCTGCGGCGTGCCAAAGTCGAGCCGCTGCGCCTGCGGCGCCGGGGCCAGCGCCGCGGCCGGTGGGCCGGTGCCGGCCACGTTCGCAGCCAGCGTGCGCTCGATGGCGCGAAACACGAAGTCGTGCACGGCGCGGCTGTCACGAAAGCGCACCTCGAGTTTCGCCGGGTGTGCATTCACGTCCACGAGCCGCGGGTCGAGCCGCAGGTCGAGCACGTAGGCCGGGTGGCGACCGTGATAGAGGACGTCGCGGTAGCCCAGGCGCGCGGCATTGCCCAGCAGCCGGTCGCGCACCGGACGGCCGTTGACGTACCAGAATTGTCCGTCGCTATTGGCGCGCGCCGCGGTCGGCAGGCCCAGCCACCCGCGCAGCTGCAGCGCACCTTCCTGCGCCACGGGGAGCGAGCGCGCCAGGAATTCCGCGCCCAGCACGCGCGCCACGCGCTCAGCGCGCCCCGTGGCGTCCTCCGCAGCGGCCAGATCGAGCGTCTGGCGGCCGTTGTGCCGCACGCGAAAAGCGACCGCCGGGGCCGCGAGCGCCAGGCGTTCGATGGTGCGGGCAATGTGGCCAAATTCGGTGGCCTCGGTGCGCACGAACTTGCGGCGCGCGGGCACGTTGAAGAACAGCTCACGCACTTCGATAGTGGTGCCGCTCGGGTGCGCCGCCGGTTGCGGCGGCGTGGCCACGCCACCTTCGACCCGCAGTTCAGTGGCCGCCTCTGCAGCGGCGGTGCGGCTGCAAACACGCAAGCGCGCCACCGAGCCGATCGAGGGCAAGGCCTCGCCCCGGAACCCGAGGCTCGCCACCGACTCGAGGTCTTCGAGCGTCGCGATCTTGCTGGTCGCGTGTCGCTGCACCGCCAGCGGCAGTTCTGTCGCGGCGATACCCAGGCCATCGTCGCGTACCCGCACCAGGCCAAGGCCGCCCTGCTCGATATCGATGTCGATACGGCGCGCGCCGGCGTCGAGCGCGTTCTCGATCAGCTCCTTGACCACGGAAGCCGGGCGCTCGATCACCTCGCCGGCGGCGATCTGGTCGATCAGGGTGGCGGACAGGAGACGGATCGGCATGCGTGGCGCCGGGGCATTACAGGCCGCGCAGTCTACACGCCGGAGTCGTCCTGTTCAGTACCGCCGGCGTGACGGGCGTTGGCGTAGTGCGTGCCGTCGGGCGGATGGCGCTGGAAATAGGCGATGACGCCCGACTCGATCGCCCGCGCGAGCCGCGCCTGGTAGGCGCTGCTGCGCAGGTTGCGTTCCTCGGCCGGGTTCGAGATGTAGGCGGTCTCGACCAGCATCGAGGGCACGTCCGGGGACTTGAGCACCATGAAGCCGGCGTGCTGCACGACTTTCTTGCGCACTGCGCCCACGCCGTCGAGCGCGCCCAGCACTTCGTCCGCAGCCTCGACACTGAGGCCCATGATCTGCGACTGCGCGGCATCGAGCAGCACCGAAGCGAGCGCCGGATTGACACCGGCGAGCGAGACCGTGCCGACGGTAGCGTTCTCGCGATCGGCAAGCTGGCGCGCCGCCTCGCTCGAGGCGCCGTGATAGGAAAGCGTATAGACGGAGGCGCCGGCAATCTCACGGTTGCGCACCGAATCGGCGTGGATGGACACGAACAGGTCGGCGTGCGCGTTGCGTGCGCGCTCGAAGCGCTCGCGCAGGTCGATCAGGCGGTCGGAGTCGCGCGTCAGCACCGCGCGGATGCCCTCATGTTCATTGAGCCTTGCGGCGAGTGCACGCGCGATGGCCAGCGTGACGTCCTTCTCGCGCGTGCCCGCCGGCCCGGAGGCGCCCGGATCCTCGCCGCCGTGGCCCGCGTCGACCGCGACCACGATGTCGCGGCCGGACTTTCCCGGGCTGTGTGCGGGCTGCACCGTGCGCACGACCGGCGCCGCCTCCCGGGGCGGCGCCTCCCGGGGCGCCGCGGCGGACGCTGCCACCACCGGCGATGCGGCGGTTCGCGGCAAGCCACCGAGGGAGATCTGCAGGCGATAGCCGGCCGCCGTGGCGAGGCTGCGCAGACGCGGTGCCGCTGCCAGCGCGTCGCCCAGTTCCAGCACCAGTCGGTAGGTGCCGTGCGGGCGCTCGGCACCCCGCAGCGCGCTGATCGAACCGCCCGGTGCGGGCAGGTTCAATCCCTTGCTGCGCTGCGTGTTGGGCAGATCGATCACGATGCGGCGCGGCCCATCGAGCGAGAACAGCCGGGGCTGGAGTGGCGCGGACAGGCCGAGGACCAGGATGGTGCCTCCGGAAGCCGTCTCGAGCGTGGCACTGCGCAGGTAGGCACCGGCCAGAGCGGCAGGCGCACAGAGCACCGCGATGGTCGCGATCAGGGGCAGCAAAGCGCGGGAGGTGCAACGGTACATGCGATAGTTCGAACCCAGCCCAGTGGCCCGCACTCTATGCCCAGGAAAATAATTCTTCAATACTAATCATGGAGCTAGCGTATTTAACTCCATTCAATTCTGAAATCGCCAGGCCTCAGCCGCTGCCGCCAGCCACGCCTTTCCCACAGGGCTCGCGCCTTCGAGCCGCGCGATCCGGCCATCCCCGGCCAGCGACAGCTCGATACTCAGGTCGGCGGGCGGGAGCGATCCGGCCGCGCGCTCCGGCCACTCGATGAGCAGCAGCACTCCCGGATCCAGTTCATCGCGCAGCCCCAGGCTCGCCACGTCGGCGCCGCCTGCCAGCCGGTACAAATCCAGGTGCAGCACCCGGCCGGCCGCGGATTCATAGCCCTCGAGCAGTGTAAAGGTCGGGCTCCGCACCGTACCCTGAACGCCCAGCCCGCGCAGCAGGCCGCGCGCCAGCGTGGTCTTGCCCGCGCCGAGCGCGCCCTGCAGGAAGACGGTAAGCGACTGCGGTGCCGCCCACGGAACGCTGCGCGCCAACGCCGCGCCGAGCGATTCGGTGTCCGCAACCTCCAGGAGCGCTCGTTCGATCAAGGGTTGACCCAGTGTACGAGACGCTCGGCCACTTCGAGCGCGAGCATGCCGCGGCCGCCGCCCTGTCGCGCCAGCTCGTCTCCCGACAAGGCATGAGCCACGACGCCGGCACGCGCGGCGAGCCAGGGATCGCGGCACTGCGCGAGGATGGCGGTGATCGCGCCTGTCAGCACATCGCCCATACCGGGCGCGGCCATGCCGGAATTGCCGTGCGTGCACAGCGCCGGGATCCGGCCCGGCGCGCCAACCAGCGTGCCCGCGCCCTTGAGCACGACCACCCCGCCGCACCGCTCGACCAGTTGCCGCAGGGCACCCAGGCGATCAGCCTGCACGGCTGCCGAAGTGGTGCCGAGCAAACGCGCCGCTTCTCCGGGGTGCGGCGTCACCACCGTGAGCGGCGGCAGGCTCTGGCCGGTGGCGGCCAGAAGGTTGAGGGCATCGGCGTCGAGCACCAGCGGCTTGCCAGCGGTCAGCGCGGCATCGAAGAGCGCGCGCGACCAGGCGCCGGTGCCGAGCCCCGGACCAATCGCCACCACCGTCGCGGCGGCGAGCGGCGCCGCCAGTTCGCCGGCATCACGTACTCCGAAGCAGATGAGTTCGGGCCGGTCGGCGACGATCGCGGCCACGTTCTCCGGCGAAGTGGCGATGGTCACCAGGCCCGCGCCACTGCGCAGACACGCTTCGCCGGCGAGCCGCGCAGCACCGGCCATGCCCGGCGCGCCCGCGACGATGAGCACGCGGCCGAAATCGCCCTTGTGCGCGGCGCGCGCCCGGCGCGGCAGCGCGCGCGCGATCTCGCTCGCGTCGATCCGCTCCAAAACCGGTTTGCCCGCCTCGCCCGGCGGCGGCGTCACGCCGAGGTCAGCGCACAGCACCTGGCCCGCGAATTCCGGGCCGTCGCCTACAAACAGCCCGGTCTTGGGCGCGACGAAAGTGATCGTCGTGTCGGCACGCACCGCATCGCCCAGTGGCACGCCGCGGTCGCCGTCGAGCCCCGAGGGCAGATCGAGCGCCAGGATCGGCACGCCCGCGTGATTCATGGCCTTGATCACCGCGAGAAACTCCGCGCGCAGTGGCGGGCGCAGTCCGGTGCCGAGGAGCGCATCGACGATCACTTCGGCGCCGGCGAGTTCGGCGGCAGCGAAGGCGCGCGGCACATCCCCGGTGGCGCAAAAATCTTCCGCGGCGCGCCGCGCGTCGCCGCCCAGCTGCTCGGCAGCGACCACCGCCAGCAGCGTGACTTCAAGTCCCGCAGCACGCGCGCAGCGTCCGAGCACGTAGCCGTCGCCGCCGTTGTTGCCGCCACCGCAGACGATCGCGATGCGCACCGCGCTGGGCCAGCGGCCGCGCAGCGCGCGCAGCGCAGCCTCCCCCGCGCGCTGCATCAGCACGTAACCGGGCACACCCTGCACCGTGATCGCGTGCGCGTCGAAAGCCCGCACCTGCGTCACCGAATACAGTCCCTGGGCCTGGCTCATGCACTCATTATACTGGCCGTGGAAGCCGCCCATGACGACCCCAACCCCGCCAGCCGATCCCGCCGCGATTCGCACCCGGCTGGCCACGCGTGCGCGCGAACTGGGCTTCGCCCACGTGGGCGTGAGCGGAGTCGAGCTTGCCGAAGACGAGCGCCGCCTGGACGACTGGCTCGCCGCGGGCCGCCACGGCGGCATGGAGTACATGGCGCACCACGGCGTGAAACGCAGCCGGCCGGCACAACTCGTCCCCGGGACGCTGCGCGTCATCAGCGCGCGCATGGACTACTGGCCTGAGGCTGCCCGGGCAGCCGCCGAAGTGCTGGGCGACAATTCACTCGGATACGTCTCGCGCTACGCGCTGGGCCGCGACTACCACAAGACGATGCGCAGGGCCCTGCAGCAACTGGCGGATTTCCTCACCGCGATCGCCCGTCCCCACGGCCATCGGGTATTCACCGACAGCGCGCCGGTGCTCGAGAAAGCGCTGGCCCGCAATGCGGGCCTCGGCTGGATCGGCAAGCACACCAACCTCATCGCCCGCGAAGCGGGTTCGTATTTCTTCCTTGGTGAGATCTATACCGATCTCGAGCTGCCGCTCGATGAACCCGGCAGCGCCCACTGCGGCAGCTGCACGGCCTGTATCCCCGCCTGCCCGACGGGCGCCATCGTCGCACCGTGGCAGCTCGATGCGCGCCGCTGCATTTCCTACCTGACGATCGAACTGCACGGATCGATCCCCGTCGGACTGCGCGGCGCGATCGGCAACCGCATCTACGGCTGCGATGACTGCCAGCTGGTATGCCCGTGGAACCGCTACGCGCGCGACGCGGCCAACCCGGATTTCAAGATACGCCACGGGCTCGACGCCCCCCGGCTCGCGGACCTGTTCGGCTGGAACGAGCAGCAGTTCGAGGAACGCATGCGTGGTTCCGCGATCTTCCGCCTGGGATACGAGCGCTGGCTGCGCAATATCGCCGTGGCGCTCGGCAACGCCGCGCCCACGGCCGAGGTGCTGGCGGCACTGGCAACGCGACGCGCCGATCCTTCCGCGCTGGTGCGCGAGCACGTCCAGTGGGCGCTGGCGCAGCATGCCGGCGCCACGGCAGCGCCAGTGAGCACGGACTGAGCCCGGGCCCGGCCTAGGGTCTGACCAGGGGCACGCGCAGGTTGTCGATCAGGCGCGCCTTGCCGAGTCGCGCCGCGGTGAGCACCACCATTTCGCGGGTTGCCGCGTGCGGCGGCTGCAGATCGTCGGCGTCGCGCACCGCGAAGTAATCGGGCCGCAAGCCGGCGAGCGCGAGCGACTGCCAGCCGGCGCTCTCGAGGCCGGGGAAATTGCGATCGCCCGCATCGAGCCGCGCCACCGCAGCCTGGAGCGCGTGGTGGATTGCCGGCGCGATTGCGCGCTCCTGCGCAGACAGATAACGATTGCGGGAACTGAGTGCCAGTCCGTCCGGCGCGCGCACGGTTGGCGCGCCGACGATTTCCACCAGCAGCTGCAGGTCGCAGGTCATGCGGCGGATGATGCTGAACTGCTGGAAATCCTTCTCGCCGAATACCGCAACGTCGGGCGCCACGATGTTGAAGAGCTTCGCCACCACGGTCGCCACGCCGTCGAAGTGGCCTGGCCGGAACTGTCCGCACAGGATCGAAGACAGCCCGCGCACGGTGATCAGCGTCGCCTGTGCGCCGCCGTCCGGGTAGACCTGCTCCACCGTCGGCGCGAACAGCAGCTCGCAGTGCGCCTCGCCCAGCAGCTCGCGGTCTTCATCGAGCGTGCGCGGATAGGCGGCAAAATCCTCGGCGGGGCCGAATTGCAGCGGATTCACGAACACGCTGGCGACGACCCGGTCGGCGCGGAAACGCGCGGCGGCCAGCAGGCTCAGGTGACCGGCGTGGAGATTGCCCATGGTCGGCACCAGCGCGACGCGCAGCCCCGCCGCGCGCCAGTCGCGCACGCGCGCGCGCACTTCGGCGACGGTAGTGGCAACCTCCATGGCCGGCGTCCGCTCAGAAGCAGTGTTCGGGCGCGGGGTATGCACGGCTCCGCACCGCGGCTACGTAGGACGCCACCGCCGCGGCGCAATCACCGGCGCCGGCCATGAAATTGCGCACGAAGCGGGGCTTGCGCCCGGCGGTGATGTCGAGCACGTCGTAGAGCACGAGAATCTGCCCGTCGGTGTCGGGGCCCGCACCGATGCCGATCACCGGCACGGTGACGCCGCGGGTGATCTCGGCGCCGAGCGCCGCGGGAATGCATTCGAGCAGCAGCACGTCGGCGCCCGCCGCCTCGAGGGCGCGCGCATCGGCGAGCATGCGCGCGGCGGCAATGCCTTCACGCCCCTGGACGCGGAACCCGCCGGTCTTGTGCACCGACTGGGGCTTGAGCCCAAGGTGCGCGCACACCGCGATGTCATGACTGGTGAGGTATTCGACGATGTCGAGCTGCGAGGCACCGCTTTCGAGCTTGACCATGCGCGCACCGCCCTCCTGCATCAGCCGCACACTGTTGGCCAGCGCCAGCTCGCGCGAGGTATAGCTCGCGAACGGCAGGTCCGCCATCAGGAAGGCATGTTGCAGGCCGCGCGACACGGCGGCACAGTGGTAGACCATCTGGTCCATGGTTACGGGCACGGTCGTATCGTGTCCCTGGATCACCATGCCGAGCGAATCGCCGACCAGCACCAGGTCTGCGCCCGCGGCGTCAACCAGTGCGGCGAAGCTGGCGTCGTAGGCGGTGATGCAGGCAATTTTTTCGCCGGCCGCACGCATCTGCGCCAGAGTATTGACCGTCACCGGCGGATGGTCGGACCCGCGCTGCTGCAGCTGCGTATACATAGGGTGGTGAGGATGACGGAGTGGCGACTTACAAGCAACTGCGCAGGGACCGCTGTGGCGGCCGCGGCCTACAATGCGCCGTGGCGCAGCGGGTTGTAGTAGAGCCGCCCCTGTTTCATGCGCTTGATCGCGCCCAGCAGCTCTTCGTAATCCGATTCGTTGTGCAACGGGTCGATCGCCGCGGCATTGACGATCAGGAGCGGCGCGCCCTCGTACTCATGAAAGAAACGCGCATACGCGGCGTTGAGCTTTTCCAGGTAGGCGCGTTCGATGTAATGCTCGTACCGGATGCCGCGCCGGTTGATGCGTTCGATCAGCACGTCGACGGGCGCCTGCAGGTAGACCACCAGATCCGGCACCGGCGCGTCGATCGCAAGCCGCTCATGGACCTGCTCGTAGAGCCGGAACTCCTCGTCATCGAGCGTCACGCGCGCGAACAGCCGGTCCTTGTCGAGCAGGTAGTCGGCCACACGGACCGGTGCGAACAGGTCGTGCTGCCTGAGCGCGGCCAGCTGCTGGGCGCGCTGGAAGAGGAAATAGAGCTGTGCCGGCAACGCTCCCGCGCGCGGATTGCGGTAGAAGCGCTCGAGGAATGGATTCTGCTCCGCCTGTTCGAGCACCTGCTCCGCGTTGAGGCTGCCCGCGAGCTTGACCGCGAGGCTGGTTTTGCCCACGCCGATCGGGCCCTCGAGCACGATGAACCGGTGAGCGCCGGTGGCCACGCGTACCGAGGCGGACTGCACCGGCGGCCGGGTCACGCGATCCTCCACAGGCCGTCGGCCGGCAGCTTCGCGGCCAGGGCCGCGACGCGGCCGACGCCGGGCACCAGCAGGTCCGGCGCGAACTCGCACAGCGGTTGCAGCACGAAATTGCGCCCGGCAATGCCCGGATGCGGCAGTGTGAGCTGTGGATCGGTGCGGCGCTCCTCGCCGTAGACCAGCAGGTCCAGATCGATCACGCGCGGTCCCCAGCGCTCGACATGGCGCTCGCGCCCGAAGCGCTGCTCGATGGCCCGCAGTGCCGCGAGCAGCGTGGCGGCGTCGAGTTCCGTGAGGAGTCCGGCCGCGGCATTGCAGAAATCGGCCTGCGCCACGGGCCCCATGGGCTTCGACCCATACAGGGAAGAACGGTACACCAGGCGGGTACGCGGCACGGCGGCAAGCGCGTCGAACGCGGCGCGCACTTGCGCCGCCGGCTGCTGCAGGTTGCTGCCGATACCCACATAGGCGGGAAAAGCGTGCACCCGCGAGGTCCGGGCGTCAGGCACCGCTGCTGCGCGGGCGGCGACGCCGGCGGCGACGCGGTGCGCCCGATCCGGCCACATCATCCCCGCCGACGCCGGCCCCCGCCGCGCGCGCACCACCCGGCGCGGCTTCCACCATCTGCTCGCGTTCCGCGGGCGACACCGACTGCAGCCTGGTCCACCACTGCGCAACTTCCGGAACCGCCAGCCCCAGCGAGGCGCGCAACATCAGCAGGTCGTAGGCCGCGCGGAACCGCGGCTGCTCGAGGAGCCGGAGCGCGCGCCGCCCGCGCGGCCCCTCGAGCCGCGGCTGCAGGGCGTACATTTCACGCACCCCGAGCGCGATGCGCCGCGGAATCGACACGCGCTGCTGCGCCTCGTGCAGCGCCCGGTCGCAGGCGTCGAGAATCGCCTGGGGTTCGTGCCAGCGATTGGGCGGAAACGATTCGATGATCGAGGCGATCGGGCCGTACAGCAGCAGCGAGAACAGGAAGGTCGGCGTGACCGGCTTGTCTTCCTCGACGCGCCGGTCGGTGTTGCGCAGGCCCTGCACCAGCAGGTCCTCGACCAGGCTTCCCGGGTGTTGCTGCAGATAGCGATCGACCGCCGGAAACAGCGCGGCGAACAAGCCGCGCGCGCGCAGCACGCGGTAGCTGTCGGCGCCATGCCCGGTCAGGAAGAGCTTTGCGGTTTCGTCGAACAGGCGCGCCGGCGGGACGCTCGCGAGCAGGCCCCGAAGTCGCTCGATCGGCGCCGCGCTCGCCGCGTCGATCACGAAACCCAGCTTGGCCTCGAAGCGCGCCGCGCGCAGCATGCGCACCGGATCCTCGCGGTACCGGGTCTCGACATCGCCAATCAGCCGCAGGCGCCCGGCCTGTATGTCCGCCAGCCCGCCGACGTAATCCCAGATCGAAAAATCGGC
Organism: Gammaproteobacteria bacterium; assembly: GCA_025357915.1. GTDB lineage: Bacteria > Pseudomonadota > Gammaproteobacteria > Steroidobacterales > Steroidobacteraceae > FEN-1191. The sequence goes on along the minus strand of JANYLH010000008.1, from coordinate 55,723 downwards.
GATGTTGTAATAGAGCGCGTTGACGGTGAAATCGCGGCGCCACACGTCGGCATCGATGTTGCCGTACATGTTGTCGCGCAGCAGCCGGCCATGATCGTCGTGCACGCGATGCCCGGCACCGCCACTGCCCGAATCGCGATGGCCGTCGCCGAAGTCGGGCACCTCGAGCGGCTGCGTCAGATCGAGTGGCGTCGTGGCCTCGAGCGGATCCTCACCGGCCGCGGCCAGTTCTTCTTCCAGCAGTTCATCCTCGTCCTCGCTGCGGACCGGCACCGGCTCTTCGCTCGGCGGCGGCGCGCTGGCAGCGCGAAAGGTAGCCACCTCGATGACTTCGCGCCCGTAGACGATATGCGCGAGGCGGAAGCGGCGGCCGACCAGCCGGCAATTGCGGAACAGGCGCCGCACTTCCTCGGGCAGCGCGTCGGTGGCGACGTCGAAATCCTTCGGATGGCGCCCGATGATGATGTCGCGCACGCAGCCGCCGACCAGGAACGCCTCGAAGCCCGCCTCCTTGAGGCGATAGAGCACACGCAAGGCGTTCGGGGAAATATTGGACCGCGAGACCGGGTGATCGGAGCGCGGAATGATGCGCGGCGCACCCGGCGCGGCGGAAAGGTCCGGATTCTGGTTCAAATCGACCCTGATTTAGCTTGAGCAAACAAAGAGGCCGCCTATAATACCGCGCCTTTTCGCCTCACCCGCCGGAGATTCGCTCCCTTCGTCTAGAGGCCCAGGACACGGCCCTCTCAAGGCTGGAACACGAGTTCGAATCTCGTAGGGAGCGCCACTTAATCAAGGACTTACGACAGTTCCCGCCTTGGCCTCGCCGCTGTTCAGGTACCATGCGGTGAATACATGCAGCACCCCGGGGACGATACAACGCTGGCGGCGAAGCTGGCGCAAGCCCAGGCGCGACTCTCCGCCGGCGACCTGCGCGAAGCATCCGTGCTCACGCTCGAGCTGAGCCGTAACTTTCCGGCTGACGCGCGCCCATGGACGCTGATGGGTTCGGTGCATCTGCGCGCGAATCGCCCCGACCTTGCCGCCGTGTGCCTTGGGCGTGCCCTCGCCTGCGCGCCGGACGATGCGGCCGCGGTGATGCGCCACGGCCAGTGCCTGGCACGCCTCGGCCGCCGCAGTGAAGCGCTGGCTGCTGCCGCCGCCGCGGCCAGGTTGCCGCTCGCCACCGCCGCCCTGCTGGACGGACTTGCCACGCTCTACACTCACTGCGACGAGCCCACGCTCGCGCTGCCGTTCTACCAGCAGGCGGTGGCCGCCGCGCCCGGCAATACGGCCTATCGCTATAACCTCGCGACCGCGCAACGCATGGTCGGCGAACTCGCGGCGGCGGAGGCCAGCCTTGATCAGGTCATCGCGGCGAAGCCCGACGACTACGCCGCCTGGTACACGCGCGCCGACCTCAGGGCCCAGACGCCCGAGCGCAACCACGTCGGCGCCCTGCGCTCGCTCCTCGCGCACGGAGTCCCCGACCAATCGGCGCAGATCATGCTGCGCTTCGCGCTCGCCAAGGAACTCGAGGACCTGGGCGAATATGCCGAATCGTTCGGGCAGCTGAAGCTCGGTTGCGACCTGCAACGCGCGGCGATGAACTACGACGTGACCGGGGATGTCGCGACGATCGAGCGGATCATCGCCACGCACGACGCCGCTGCGCTGGCTCATGGCCGGGGTCATGACAACGCCGAGGCCATCTTCGTCACGGGCTTGCCCCGCAGCGGCACGACGCTGGTGGAGAGCATCCTCGCTTCGCACAGCGACGTGCAGGCGGCCGGTGAACTGCAAGCCTTTCCGCAGGCGTGCATGGGCGCGGTCCAGGAGCTCGCTGGCAGGCACGTCCCGAAACTCGACTTCGTTGAACGGGCACTCGAGCTCGAGCCGCGCGACCTCGGCGAGCGCTACATCGCCGCCACGCGGCCGCAGACCGGCATGAGCCGCCGTTTTATCGACAAGCTGCCGCTCAACTATTTGTACGCGGGACTGATCCGGCGGGCGCTGCCGCGCGCGCGGATCGTGGCCGTAGTGCGCGAACCGATGGACAGCTGCTACGCGATGTACAAGACGCTGTTCGCGGGCGCCTACCCTTTTTCATACGACCTGCATGATCTCGGCCGCTACTACCGCGCGTGGCAGCAACTGATGCGTCATTGGCAGGCGGTGCTGGGCGACGCCTTCATGGTGGTGCGTTACGAAGACCTGGTCGCCGATCAGGAAACCGTAACGCGCCGGATCCTGGCGCATTGCGGGTTGTCCTGGCAGCAGGCCTGCCTCGATTTCCACGCGCGGACTGGCGCCGTGACCACCGCCAGCGCCGTGCAGGTGCGCCGGCCCCTGTACCGCACCTCGGTCGGCAAGTGGCGCCACTACGAAGTACAGTTGCAGCCGCTGGCGCGGTATCTTTCCGCGCCGCCGTAACCATGCGCCCCGGCACTTTTGCTGCTGATCCCCAGCGGCTATAGTGCAGGCGCCTGAAAAGAACAATTGGGGAAATCGCCATGAAGGGTCGTAACACATCGATCACTGCATCTGTCGCGCTCATTCTCGCCTCGGCGCAGGGCGCGCGGGCGCAGAGCCCGGCCCCCAGGAGCGATACGCTCGAGGAAATCGTCGTAACGGCGCAGCGTCGCGTGCAGAACGTGCAGGATATTCCTTACAACATCAGCGTCGTCGGCGCCGAAGACCTGACGCGCACCGGTACCACCGGGATCAACCAGCTTGCCCACATCGTCCCGGGCCTGACCTCGGTCGACGCCGGTCCCGCGGCCCGCGGCAATACCAACGACCTGACGCTGCGCGGCCTGCGCACCGACGGGCCCGGCGGTGCCGGCAACAACGGCACGGACGTGCCGGCACAGACCGTCAACTCGGTCTCCACCTATTTCGGCGAGACGCCGGTGTTCTTCCCGATCGCGCTGCACGACATCGAACGCGTGGAAGTGCTGCGCGGGCCGCAGGGAACGCTGTACGGCTCGGGCGCGCAGGCCGGGACCATCCGCTTCATCCCGAAACGGCCCACTTTCGCCGCCTTCGGTGGCGAAGTCAGCGCCGGCGGCAGCTCCACGCAGGGCGCAAACGGCAAGGGCAACGGCAACATTGATGCCGTGCTCAACATGCCATTGTCGGCACGGCTGGCGCTGCGCATCGTTGCCGGCGACGAGCAGCTCGCAGGGTTCATCAACCAGGTCGCCCTCTGGCAGCGCGATGGCGCGGGCCTGTACGCACCGGCGACGCGAAGCGACGCCAACGACCTGTACAGTGGCCCGGTGCTGGGCCCGGTACGCAAGGGCACCAACAAGTCCGGACAGATGTACGCGCGCGCCGCGTTGCGCTGGCAACCGGCCGATGCCTGGGATGTGCAGCTCGATTACCTGCACCAGCACACGAAGGTCGACGACGTTCAGACCTCCAACCCGACCTACCCCGGATGTGTCGTGAATCTCGCCATCGGCCAGGACTGTGGCACGCCCGCCGACCCGCGCTTCCCGACCTCCGCCTTCAGCGTGCTGGCCGGCGGCACCTACGATGCGACCAACGCCGCGCTGCAGCCCTACGACGATAAGCTGGACCTGGCGAGTCTGGTCGCCACCGTCGACATGGGCCTCGCGACTTTTACGAGCGCCACCTCGGTGTACCGCGACCAGTCACAGGCAACCACGGAAATCGTCGGCAACTTCGTGATCCCGGGCGTGCTCAACTATCTCGATGCCTACTCTGCCTATTACCACAATTATCCGCGGCCGCTGGCACTCGAGACGACGCCGGTCAACGAGAACTCGTTCACGCAGGAAATCCGCCTGGTCTCGAACCACGGAGTGAAGTTCGACTACGTGGCAGGCGCCTTCTACCGCAACCAGCGCGTCTCCTCGGATACGCGCCAATACCTCACGGGCGCCACGGATTTTATCGAGGCTGTCAACGGGTTCCCGCCGACGGGCAACGCCGCCGCGTTCCCGGACCTCGAGTTCAGGTACGACCGCGAGACACGGTTCGTCGACGAGGCGCTGTTCGGCGAACTCACCTACCACGCCACGAGCGCGTGGCAGTTCACCGCCGGCGCACGGTTCTTCCACCAGTCCTTCAATGGCAAGGCCGTGGAGTTGATCCCGCTGGCCGATCCGGTGACGGACTACGGCCCGACGGTCAACCAGTCCGTCAGCGATCACGTCATCAAGCTCAATACCTCCTACGAATTCAATTCCACGACCAGGATCTACGCGACCTACTCGGAGGGCTTCCGCCGCGGCGGCGCGAACGCGCTGCCGACCAGCGGCGGCTACGCCTCGCTCCCCGTGTACCAGACTTTCCAACCGGACCTGGCCAAGAACTACGAGATCGGCATCAAGGGAACGGCCTTCGGGCAACGGCTCCGTTACAGCGCCGATGCGTTCCTGATCGACCTGGACACGTTCCAATTCGCGCTCGCCAACTTGTCGGGCATTCCCGGCACCTTCAATGGCAGGTCCGCCCGTTCCAAAGGCACCGAGCTTGAGCTGCAGGCCCGCATCACCAACCGCCTCAGCGCCACGCTCGGTCACGCCTACACGGACGCGACCGTCACGAAATCCGTGCAGCTTTTCGATCTGGGCTACTGTCTCGATAACACGGGCACGCTCGCCTACGGCATTTGCCCGCTGGTGTCGCTCCAGTCCGGCGCCCTGCTGCCCGGCGTACCCAAGCAGACGCTGAGCGCAGCGCTCGATTACCAGCTGCCGCTGGCGCGCGGCGGCGGCTCGCCCTGGTCGCTCAACTTCCACGCCGACCTCGTGTACCGCGATTCGGCGGGTTCGGTGATTGATCCGGCCTCGCGCAGCTACTTTGTGATTCCCTCGAGCACGATGACCAACGCGTCGGTGGCACTGGCGGCCGGATCGAGTTGGACCTGTGCCCTGTTCGTCAACAACCTGTCGAACGAGCCGGGATATAGCGGCGGGCGCGGCACAGCGAAAGACCCGGTGACGCAGTCACCGCTCCCGAATTTCACCGCGACACGGGTCGTCGCCCGGCCGCGGACGATTGGACTGCGGGTCGGTTACAAGTTCTAACGTGAGCTTCGATCCGCAAGCCGCCTGCTACTTCGTCAACCCGGTGTACCGGCCGGCCGCAGGCCCGCTGCAGCAGGTTGTCGACCCGGCAACACTCGAGCCGGTGGGCGTATACGCCAACAGCGAGGCGGCCGAGGTCGAATCCGCACTCGATGCCGTGACGCACGCGCAGCGCTTATGGGGGCGGTGCGACGCCAAGACCCGCGCGAAGGCCCTGCACGCGCTCGCAAACGCCATCGAGACCGCCGACCTGAGCCGCTGCGCCGAACTGATGACGCGCGAGATGGGCAAGCCCTATCCGGAAGCCATCGGCGAACTGGCGAACTGCGGTTCGATCTTCCGCTACTACGCCGAGATGGCGCGCGACGAGGCCGGCAAGGTGGCCGGCACGACCGAAGCGGGCTCGTTCCAGTACGCGCGTTATGAACCGCTCGGCGTCAGCGTGCACATCATTCCGTTCAATTTTCCGATCCTGATCAGCTGCTGGACGGTGGCCGCCTCGCTTGCCGCTGGCAACGGTTGCATCATCAAACCGGCTCCGGCGACTACGCTGTGCACGCTGGAATTCATGCGTCTGTTCGGGGCACTCCCCGAGGGCCTCGTGGCCTGCCTGCCAGGCGGCGCCGCCGTCGCGGAAGCACTGGTCACCTCGTGCCGCACGCACGCGGTCGCCTTCACCGGCTCCGTCGCCGCCGCCAGAGCGGTCGGGCAGGCCGCCGCCGCGCGCCTCAAGCCTGCGATCATCGAGGCCGGCGGGAGCGATCCGATGATCATCACGGCCCACGCGCCGATCGACGTGGCCGCCGCCGGCGCGGTGACTTCGGCGTTTCATCTCTCCGGCCAGATCTGCACCTCCTCGGAGCGGTTCTACGTAGTGGACGCGGTGCACGACCAGTTCGTCGCGGCCTTCGTCGAGCGCACGCGCGCCCTGCGCATCGGGCACGGGCTCGGGCGCTCGGAGATCGGGCCGCTGGTGAGCGAAGCGGCGCGCACCAAGGTCATGCGCCTCGTCGAAGACGCGCGCGCGCACGGCGCCCAGGTGGTCACCGGCGGACGCATTCCGCCCGCGCAGCTGCGCGGCTGGTTCTACGAGCCGACAATTCTCACAGGTGTAACGCACGAGATGGCGATCATGCGCGAGGAATGCTTCGGCCCGGTCGCCAGCATCTGCCGCGTCGCAGATTTCGACGCGGCGATCACGCTCGCCAACGACAGCGAGTTCGGGCTCGGCGCTTGCCTGTTCACCACCAGCCTCGAGGAGGCGATGGAGGCCGCGGAGCGACTCGAGGCCGGCATGGTGTGGGTCAACAATCCGCTGATCGACAACGACGCCCTGCCCTTCGGCGGCTGGAAGATGTCCGGCCTCGGGCGCGAGCTCTCACGTCTGGGCCTCGACGCGTTCCGCCGTTCGAAGATGGTGATCATCGATCATAAGCCCACCATTCACGGCTGGTGGTATCCCTATCCGGACGACTGGTTCTACGATGCCGGCGGCCGCAAGCCCGGCTGACATGTAGGAAATGCAGCATTCATGAACGTTCAACCCGCAACCCAGCGAACCCGCGCTGCCTGGTCGCCGATCGTGCTGGCATGCCTCGGCGCCACCTGGTTCCTGTGGGGCACGATGTACCTCGCCATCAAGTGGGCGCTGGTGAGTTTCCCGCCGTTCTACCAGATGGGCAGCCAGTTCGTGGCGGCCGGCGCCGTGCTGGCGATCATGGCGCGAGCGCGTGGTTCCGCCTGGCCGACCGGAAAGGAATGGCTCGGTGGCGCAATCATGGGCGCGCTGCTGATCAGCGGCGGCTACGGCTTCATGGCCATGGCCGAGGGCAGCGTGGGCTCGGGACTGGTGGTCGCCTTCACCGCCATCGTGCCCACGATGGTCGTGCTGGGCGAGTGGCCCTACGGCGTGCGGCCCGATCGCCAGCAGGCCGCGGGCGTGGCCTGCGGGCTCGTCGGCATCGTGATGATGACGCAGGGACAGGCGTTCAGCACATCGCTCGGCGGACTGCTGGCCGTCATCACCTCGTGCGTGACCTGGACGCTGGGGAGCGTCTGGTCCGTGCACGGATTGCCAGGTGGCGCGAAGATCCACACGGCTCAGGGATTCATGGGACACGCCAGCCAGATGCTGGTCGGTGGCGCCGTGCTGCTGGCTGCGTCCCGGGCAATCGGCGAAGCACCCACCTGGCCACCGGCGCCGATCGCGCTTGCCTGCTGGGTCTACGTGATGATTGCCGGATCACTGATCAGCTACACCGCCTACCTCACATTGCTTGAACGCACCACGCCGGCGCTGGCCACCAGCTATACCTACGTCAATCCGGTGGTTGCGCTGCTGCTGGGCGTCACACTGGGCGAGGAACTCGTCAGCGGCTTCGAATGGATGGCCGTCGCCGTGGTCCTCTCCGGCGTCGTCCTGCTGATGTGGCGGCGCGCGCCTGGCTAGGCCACGAGATCGAGAAACTTGTACCAAGCGGCCGCGGCGCGCAGGAACAACGTCCTTCCCGAGTGCAGCCCGAGCGGCGCCCCTGGAAAGGACAGTTGCGTAAACGGAATCGACGCCAGCGCGGAAGTCCCCAGCGTCTCACCGACCCGTGTACCGAGGTAGCTCGCCAGCGCCACGCCGTGGCCTGCATAGCCGAGCGCGCAGTGGTAACCGTCCATGCTGCCGGCGTGCGGCATCGTGTCGTAGGTAAAATCCAGCGTGCCACCCCAGGCATACTCCATGCGCACCGAGCGCAGCTGCGGGTATACCTCGAGCATGCCCTGACGCAGTACCTCCGCGCTTTCGCGCACCGTGCGTTCGTTTTCCGGCACGAAACGCGCACGCCCGCCAAACAGCAGGCGGCGATCGGGGGTCAGCCGGAAGTAGTGGAGGAAGTGCCGCGAGTCATACATCATCCGGCCGCGCGGGCTGATCTCGTTGGCCAGCGCCTCGGTGAGCGGCTCGGTGACGATGATGTATGAACCGATGGGCAGGAGCTTGCGCCGCAGCGCCCGCGTTAGCGCCCCCGTGTAGCCGCTGGTCGCGATCAGGATTTCTCCGGCATCGATCGCGCCGCACGCGGTGCGCACTCGCCAGCGCAGGCCCTGGCGCTCGAGGCGCTCGACCTGCGCGTTCTCGTGCAGCGAGGCGCCCGCGACGCGCGCCACACGGGCCAGACCTGCGACGTACTGCGCGGGATTGATGCTGCCGCTCGCCTCGTCAACCATTCCGCCATGGTAAATATCCGAGCCAATCTCGGCACGCAGTTCGCCGCGCGCTACCAGGCGCGTCGGGTGGGAGAACTCGCGCGTCAGCAGTTCCGCGGCGCGTTCGAATTGCGCGTAGTGATCGCTCTTGCTGGCCAAAGCGAGGTGCCCGCGGCGCTCGAAATGGCAATCGATCTGTTCGGACGCGACGATGCTCTCAACGGTATCGACCGAGTCGACGGAGGCCTTGAAGAGCTTGCGCGCGAGCTCGATGCCGTAGCGCGAAACCAAGGTGTCTACACCCAGCTTCAGTCCGGTCAGCACCATGCCGCCGTTGCGCGAGCTCGCGCCCCAGCCAATCGTGTGCGTTTCGAGCACGGCGACGCTGATACCGCGACCGGCCAGCGCCCGCGCCGCGCACAGGCCGGTAATGCCGCCGCCAACCACAACTACATCGGCGCGCGATGGGAGTGGTACTGGGGCAATAGCCGGTATCGCAGCCGTATCGCCCCAGTAGGATCTTTGCTTCAGCCCGCCATCGCCGCCCGGCATGTCCGCACTCCCCCCCGCGCCGGCAGGATAGCAGGCTGGCCGCAGGCAAGGTTACTAACAACCCTCCCTCTACAGTCGGGTTGCGCCCAAACTGCCCGCGCCGTTCCTGGCAAACAGGCGATCGGCGATGAGCGTGATCTCCGGCCCTAACGAAAGCAGTGCCCGCCAGTGCGCCGGGATTGCCGCGGCGAGAGCGAACGGCCCGCCGCCCGTCATGTCCGTCACAGGGGCGAAGTGGCCGCGCTGTTCGAACTCCACGGATGTGCCCACGGCATCGCCAGCGGCCAGGCCGAGCAGCGCACCGCGAAACCGGTCACGCAGCTCCACTGGCCAGCCCCGACCATGGTCGATCTTTCCAGAAATCAGGCGAGGCGTAAGCGCGATGCCGATAATATTTCGGACGCGAATCGATGCGCACATGCAGCCAGTAGACGCCCAGACCGGCCGTGCTGACCCAGACCGGCACCGTCCCGACGCGCTCCTCGATGCCCCGCGCCACCGCCGACCACAACCCGGCAGCCTGCATATCGGGCGCCGACCTCGAGAATGACGCCAGGTGGGCGTAATCGGTTCGGGTGTTCTCCGGCCGCGGCGCCACCAGCAGCGCGTCACGCCCCAGGTTCTCGAAGACTGCAGTCGACTCTGTAGAAGGATCCTGAAACCAGCGTGCAAACGGCACCGGGTCGGCCGGTACGCGGGCCAATCCCGGGCTCTCCACGAATACGCACTCGAATGGCCGGGCGAGGGTCGCGCGCGTCCAGGGTGGTGTTTCCCAGCAGTAGGCCTCGTACGGCACGTCCCTGAGAGCGGTGAGCCAGAAGCGGCAAAAGAGATCGTTGACGCGCCATTCACGCAACACGTCCTTGCAGGCCATGGGCGCATTGCCGGCCAGCACAGATACCGCGACAGTTGACGACGCACCCACCGGATGGGTGTTCAGCTTCCACATGGCGGCGCCGGCGGTTGCCTGGAGGTCGGATCGAAATCAATCACGAAGGGCTCCCGGCAGATCTCGTAGCGGCTGTCCGCCATTGCCGCGTTCACGTGCAGCGTCCCATCAATAGTCACGGCGCCGGCGGACGCGTGATTGTGGCCAAACGCGTGGACCCTCGGCCGAACCACCGCCAGCCTGGCGAGCAGCTCCGGGCAGCCGAAAGATCTGCCGGACCGATTGCGGTCAAGGATGCCGCAGGGGCCGATGTGGGTAATGAGCACATCGGTAGTTGCGGGGATCCTGGCCCAGGCATTGCGGAATTCCTCCGGCGGCAGGTAAAACGCCCAGCCCGGCAGGTCGGGCGTCCACGGCGCGCCGTAGAACACCACACCCTCGTACGTCACAGCCGTGTCCTGCAGGTACAAGGCGTTTTCGAAGACCGGCGCGGACTGCCGCGCGCGACGCTGGATCTCGAAATCATGATTGCCGCCGATGCAGAGGATCAGCCCAAATTCCTGCTGCGCAAACCACTGATCGAGCCGCTCGACATCCGCAGGGTCGCGCTTGAACCCGTCACTGCTGTCTCCGCAGTGGATGAGCACGTCGCCCGCGAGAGTTCCGAGCTGTCCGTGCCGGCCATGCGTGTCACTTATGAGGACCAGTTTCATCGGTTTCGGCTGGGCAGCGGCTCACGCCTTGCGATCCAGCGCGGCGGACCTGCTCCGGCGGCCAGCGCCACAAGACAGTTTACTATCGCCCACGCCTGACGCAGCGGCGAATGCGCGGCTACAATCAAGGCCGCGCTGCGATGCCGGCGCGGGACCACTGACATGAACGCCCTGACCGCGATCTTCCCCTACAAGCACCAGGGATTCTGGGTCTTCGACGATGAGAACACGGGCCTGGTGCAGGAACCCTTTGTCGCCGGGGCGGACGTGATCATTGAGCGGCATGCGGCCGCCATACCGGACGCCGAACGCGGTTTCCGCCTGTTGTTCTCCGAAACGCCGTTCCCTGGTTTCACGACCATGCTGGAATGGCGACGTGCCGAAATGGACGGCAACTGGTACTACGATGGTGAACTCGGCCTGGAGGGCTGGCTGTGCCCGGCACTCTACAAATACTTCCCGACAGCGCCCCGGAAAATCTACATGAAGTTTGAGCCCAGGACTGCCCAGGTATTCCAGAGTGGCTCGCTCGGCTCCCGGGTAAGAACCACCCGCACCTATTTGGGCGGGACAAGCCCGGATGGCGGCGCAGCCGCAGGCGGGACTGGTGCGTCCTGCGGTCCGGCCTCCGGCAGTGGCGGGTGCCATGGCGGCATATCACCCGCGTAACCGTGCATCATCATGCCGTGCATGTGTCCGCCACAGCGCGCGGCGCACAGGAACGAACCGAGCAGGACCAGTGCCGCCAGCGTGAACGCCCAGAAACCCAGGTACTTGCCAAAGGCCTTGAGCCCGCCTTCCGAGCGGTTGGCCAGATAGATCACCGCGTAACCGGCGATCGTGAGCATCGTCGCCGGAATCAGCGCCAGGAAAAATATCACGGTGTGGTTCTCCAGATGGTCCCCCGCGGCTCCAGGCAGCCGGCGGGTCAATGCACATACTATGCCTCATGGGGGCGCAGTGCGTTAGGATCATCATGCAAGGGGTTTGAACAACAATCCGTCACACCAGGCGCAAGGCTCGAGGACGAAGCAATGAAGCAACCCGTTTGGTCCGTGGTTTCGTGGCTGGCGTTGGTGGCCGCGCCGGTAGCGGCGACGGCTGGCCCGGCTGAAACGCCCACTTCTCCCTACACCTACGTACACCACCCGGTTGCCACCCAGGTGAGCGATGCCCAGCACGCCTTTGACCGCGGCCTGACCCTGGTTTTCGCCTACCAGAACGCGGAGGCGGAGCAAGCGTTTCGCCAGGCGGCGCGGCTCGACCCTGCACTCGCCATGGCGTGGTGGGGCATCGCCCTGGCCCTCGGTCCCAACATCAACACGCAACCCACGATCGATGGGAGTCACCGCGCAGCGGAAGCGATCGCGCGGGCGCGGAGCCTGCTTGGCGAACACGGCAGCGCGATCGAGCGCGAATACATCGAGGCGCTGGCGACCCGTTATTCAACGGCAGACCATCCGGATTTCGACCAGCAGGCCATCGCCTATCGGGATGCCATGCAGTCGCTGATCGACCGCCATCCTGACGACGCCGATGCCACCGCACTGTATGCAGAAAGTGCGATGGACCTGCGGCCGTGGCGCCTGTGGACGAGCGACGGGCAGCCGGAACCCGGGACAGAAAAGTTGCTCGCCGTGCTGGAGTCGGGTCTGCGCCGACACCCCAATCACATCGGGCTGCTGCATTTCTACATCCACGCGGCCGAAGCCGGCCCTGACCCCACGCGTGCGCTGGCCGTGGCGCACCGCCTCGCGAGCCTGCCCATGGAGCCCGCGGCCGCACACCTGGTGCACATGCCCGCGCACATCTACCTGCGGGTTGGCGACTGGCAGGCCGGCGCGGAGGCGAATCACCACGCGGTGCACGAGGCGCTCGACTATCGGCACAGCGAACAGCCAAGCCAGACCGGGGCCTGCGGGCACTGCCTGAATTTCCTGTCCTACGCGTTGGGCATGCAGGGCAACTACGCGCTGGCGCACAGCGCGGCGCTGGACGACCAGCAGCTGAACCATGACCCGACCAGTGTCCTGGAGGTGCTGGCCCGGTTTGGCCAGTGGGACGAGCTGCTCACCTTTCCCGAGCCAGCCCTGGACAAGAAGCCCGACGGTCCGGATCCGCATTTCGTGAAAGGCTTCTGGCACTACACGCGCGGCCTGGCGCTGGCGGCTACTGCGCGCCCGGCGCGCGCGCAGGAGGAACTCGCAGCGCTGCGTGCCGAGCAGGCCAAGGCGCCCGCGCGTCCCGAGTACGTGGCGGGCCAGCTTGACGTCGCGCATTCGACCGACAAGCTCGAGGCGGGCTACCAGGCGACCATCCTGGCCATCGCGTCGCAGGTCCTGGAGGCGCGGTTACTTGCCGCGGGCGGCGACAATGCCGGAGCGATCGCCGCATTGCGCGCCGCCGTCACTGCGCAGGATCGCGGCCCCTACGGCGAGCCGCCACCCTGGTATTTCCCCTTGCGCGAGTCGCTGGGCGGCATGCTGCTGCGGACTGGCGCCGCGGCGGAGGCGGCCAGCGTCTTTGCTGCCTGTCTCCAACGCACGCCGCATGACGCGCGCGCCCTGTTCGGCCTGGCGGCCGCGCAGCGGGCACTGGGCCTGGAAGCGGAAGCGGCGAACACCGATCAACAGTTCAAGACTGAGTGGGCACACGCAGACCGGAGCCTGAGCAGCGCCGATCTGTAGGCCCTCGCTACCCCAGCAGCGCGGTCAGCTCAGGCACGATCTTGAACAGGTCGCCGATCAGTCCAACATCCGCCACTTCAAAGATTGGCGCCTCGGCGTCCTTGTTGATCGCAACGATGGTGCGCGCATCCTTGATGCCAGTGAGATGCTGGATCGCGCCCGAGATGCCGATGGCAACATACAGCGCCGGGGAGATGATCTTGCCGGTCTGCCCCACCTGCAGGTCGCTCGGCACGTAGCCGGCGTCGACCGCGGCGCGCGAAGCGCCCACCGCGGCGCCAATGCGATCGGCCAGCGCATAGATGATCTTGAAATTCTCAGCGCTCCCGAGTGCCCGGCCACCGGAGATGACGCGCGGCGCCGACTGCAGTTCCGGGCGATCGTTGTTGGCGGCGTTGAGGCTTACGAAGCGCGTGTGCGCCGGCAACGCGGCCTCAGTGCCCACCACTTCGATCGGTGCGCTGCCGCCGCCCGCTGCGGCCGCGAACGAAGCGGTGCGGACCGTCGCCACCAGTTTCACGTCGGCGGGCGACTCGACGGTGATGATGGCGTTGCCCGCGTAGATCGGCCGCTTGAAGGTATGCGGCCCTTCCACGGACATCAGGTCGCTCACCTGCCCAACGCCCAGCAACCCGGCGACGCGCGGCAGCAGGTCCTTGCCGAAGGTGTTGGAAGCCGCGAGCACGTATTCGTAGCCGGCAGCGAGCTTGACGACCTGCGGGGCGAGCACGGCGGCGAGCGGGTGTGCGTTCTCGGCACGCTCCACCACCAGCACTTTGCTCACGCCGGTGATCTGCGCCGCCTCGGCCGCGATCGGGCCGCCCGGGGACGCCAGCACCGCGAGATGAATTTCCGCGGCGCCGAGCTTGCCGGCTGCCGTGACGCACCGCGCCGCGCCGCCGCCAAGCCGCTTGCCGTCGTGATCGGCAATAATCAGCACCCTGCTCATGACAGCACTCCGCGCTTCTTCAGTTCCGCCACCAGTTCGGGAACGTCCTTGACCATGATGCCACGCGCGCGCTGTGGTGGCGCGTCGGTCTTCAGCACCTTGAACTGCGGGGCGAGGCTCACACCGAGTGTCGCCATGTCGGTGATCGCCAGTGGTTTTTTCTTCGCCTTCATGATGTCGGGCAGCTTGATGTAGCGAGGCTCGTTCAGGCGCAGGTCGCTGGTGATCACCGCCGGAAGATCGACCTCGATCGTCTCGATGCCGCTGTCGACCTCGCGCATGGCGACCGCGACGCCGTCCTTGATATCAATTTTCGAGGCAAAGCTCACCTGCGGCCGGTCCCACAGCGCGGCGAGCATCTGCCCGGTCTGCCCCGCGTCGTCGTCGATCGCCTGCTTGCCGAGTATGGCCAGCCCGATCCCCTCCTGCCCGATGACCGCCAGCAGCGTGCGGGCCACATCGCGCGGCTCGACCGCCGCGTCGCACTTCACCAGGATCGCGCGATCGGCGCCCATGGCGAGCGCACTGCGCAGTTGGGTCTGCACCTCCTCGGGGCCGATCGCCACGGCGATGACCTCGGTGGCCTGACCGCGTTCGCGGATACGCAGCGCCTCTTCGAGTGCGATCTCATCGAATGGATTGATGCTCATCTTGACGCCATCGAGCGCCACACCGCTCCCGTCGGGCTTGACCCGGACGCGAACGTTGTAATCGACCACGCGCTTGACGCCGACCAGGATCTTCATGCCGCGATATCTCCGTCTTTAATCCGACTTGACCAGCAGGCTCATCATTTCATCGACGCGCAGGCCATCGAGCGCAGTGGCGTCGGCGAAGCGGGTCACGATGCGCTGCGCCTGCACGGCACCATAGTGCGCCTGCACGCTGGCCTCGAACTTGGCCACCAGCAGCGGCTCGCCCTCGGCCCGCCGCCGGCGGTGACCCACGGGATAGTCTACCTGCACACGTTCCGTGGCGGTGCCATCCTTGAAGAACACCTGCATGGCATTGCCGATATAGCGCTTTTCACGCTCATAGTACTCGGCGGTGAAGGTGGCATTCTCCCTGACCTGCATCCTCGCGCGCAAGGCGTCGACCCTGGGGTCCGCCGCCACGACGTCCTCATAGTCGGCGGCGCTCAGGCGCCCAAAGATCAACGGCACTGCGCTCATGTATTGGATGCAGTGGTCGCGGTCGGCCGGGTTGGCGAGCGGACCGGTCTTGTCGATGATCCGCATGCCCGGCTCCTGGGTCTCTATGACGACGCGCTCGATGCCGGCAATTCGGTCACGGACCTGCGGGTGCAGCTGCAGCGCGCATTCCACCGCGGTCTGCGCATGGAATTCCGCCGGGTAGCTGATCTTGAACAGTACGTTTTCCATGACGTAGCTGCCGAAGGGCTGCGGCGCGACCAGCGGTTTGCCCTTGAACAGCACGTCCTGGAAGCCCCACACCGGCGCGGTGAGCGCCGAGGGGTAGCCCATCTCGCCGGTGAGCGCGATCAGCGCGTGCCGCACTGCCCGCGCCGTGGCATCACCGGCCGCCCAGCTCTTGCGCGAGCCGGTATTGGGCGCGTGGCGGTAGGTGCGCAGCGCGCCGCCGTCGAGCCAGGCATTGGAGACGGCGTTGATGACCTGCTCGAGACTCCCGCCCAGCATGGCGGTCGCCACTGCGGTCGATGCCACGCGCACCAGCAGCACGTGGTCGAGCCCGACGCGGTTGAAGCTGTTCTCAAGCGCCAGCACCCCCTGAATCTCGTGCGCCTTGATCATCGCGGTCAGCACGTCGCGCACCGTGAGCGCAGGCGCCCGCGTGGCGCCGCCGCCGCTCCGGCGCGCGAGGTAGTCGGCGACCGCGAGAATGGCGCCGAGATTGTCCGAGGGGTGCCCCCACTCCGCCGCTAGCCAGGTGTCGTTGAAATCGAGCCAGCGCACCATCGCGCCGATGTTGAAGGCCGCCTGGACGGGCTCGAGCTCGTAGTCGAGCCCGGGTACGCGCGCGCCGCCCGCGAGCGTCGCACCGGGCACCACGGGTCCGAGAAGCCGCGTGCAGGCCGGGTACCTGAGCGCCTGGAGGCCGCAGGCGAGCGTGTCCTTCAGGCAGTAGCGCGCGGTGTCATAGGCGACGGCGCTGTCGATCGCCGCGTCGCGCGCGTAACGAGCGATCCCGACCAGCAGCGGGTCGGGGTCCGGGCGCCTCGAGGACTTGAAATCGTGACCGCTCATGTCCGGTTACACCCGCTGGTCGAGCGGCAGGAACTTCTCGTCTTCCGGCCCGGTGTAGTTGGCGCTCGGGCGGATGATCTTGCCGTCCTGCCGCTGCTCGATGATATGCGCGCCCCAGCCGGTGGTCCGCGATATGACGAACAGGGGCGTGAACATCGCGGTCGGCACACCCATGGCGTGATAACTGACGGCGCTGAACCAGTCGAGGTTCGGGAACATCTTCTTGACCTCGGCCATGACCGCCTCGAGCCGCTCGGCGACGCGAAACATGCGCCAGTCCCCGCTGCTTTCCGAAAGCCGGTACGCGACGCGCTTGATGACCTCGTTGCGTGGATCGGAAATCGTGTAGACCGGATGGCCAAAACCGATGATCACCTCGCGGTTGGCGACGCGGGCGCGGATATCGGCCTCGGCTTCATCGGGCGTCCGGTAGCGTTGCTGGATCTCCAGCGCGACTTCGTTGGCGCCGCCATGCTTCGGACCGCGCAGCGCGCCGATCGCCCCGGTGACGGCCGAGTAGAGATCGGCGCCGGTGCCAGCAATGACCCGCGCCGCAAAGGTGCTGGCGTTGAATTCGTGCTCGGCATAAAGGATCAGCGAGGTGTGCATCGCCCGCACCCATTCGGCCGGCGGCGGCTGCTGGTGCAGCAGGTGCAGGAAGTGCCCGCCCACTGATTCGTCGCCCGTTTCCACATCGATGCGCCGGCCGTGGTGGCTGAAATGGTGCCAGTAGCACAGGGCCGAGCCGAGGCAGGCCACCAGCCGGTCGATGAGGTCCCGGGCGCCATCGTCATGGTGATCGCTGCTCTCGGGCTCCAGGCAGCCGAGCGCCGAGACCGCTGTGCGCATCACGTCCATGGGGTGGGTCGCGGCCGGAAGGAGCTCCAGCACGCTGCGGAGCGCAGGGGGCAGGCCACGCCGCGCCTGGAGCTTGCGCCGGTAGGCCGCCAGTTCCGCGCGGTTGGGCAGCTTGCCGTGAATCAGCAGGCAGGCGATCTCCTCGAACTCGCAGGCGTCGGCGATTTCCAGGATGTCGTAGCCGCGGTAGTGCAGGTCATTGCCGCTGCGCCCAACGGTGCACAGCGCCGTGTTGCCGGCGACGACGCCGGAAAGCGCCACCGATTTCTTGGGCCTGTTGCCCACGTTTAAAGCCGGCTCGCTCACTTCCTGCCGGCCGCGAACAGCTCATCGAGTTTGCGCTCGTAGGCGTGATAGTCGAGATAGCGATACAGTTCTTCGCGCGTCTGCATCAGCGGCAGCGCCTCGCGCTGGCTGCCGGTGCTGCGAATGATCTCGTAGGTCTTCAGGGCGGCGGCGTTCATCGCCCGGTAGGCCGAGCAGCAATAGAGCGCTATATCGACCCCTGCGGAACCGAGCTCGGCGCGCGTAAAGAGCGGCGTCTGGCCGAATTCCGTGATGTTGGCGAGGATCGGCACCTGCACCGCATCCTTGATGCGCCGGTACATCGCCAGCTCGGTCACCGCTTCCGGGAAGATCATGTCCGCCCCGGCCTCGATGCAGGCCTGCGCGCGTTCAATGGCGCTGTCGAGCCCTTCGGCAGCGAGCGCGTCGGTGCGCGCCATGATCACGAAGTGCGCGTCGGTGCGCGCATCCACGGCAGCCTTGACGCGATCGACCATTTCCCCGCGGGAAACGATTTCCTTGCCCGGTCGGTGACCGCAGCGCTTGGCCTGGACCTGGTCCTCGATGTGCAGACCCGCCGCACCGGCCTTGATGAAGGCACGCACCGTGCGCGCGATATTGAACGCTCCGCCCCAGCCGGTGTCGGCGTCGACCAGGAGCGGCACGGTGGTGGCATCGGTGATGCGGCGGATGTCGGTGAGCAGGTCCTCGGGATTGCTGATGCCGAGGTCGGGCATGCCGAGCGAGTTCGCCGCTACCCCGCCGCCCGACAGGTACAGCGCCCTGAAACCCACGGCCTCGGCCATGCGTGCCGCGTAGGCGTTGATGGCGCCCGCAACCTGGAGCGGCCGCTCGTCACGCACCGCTGCCCTGAATCGCGCGCCGGCGCTGGCTGGGTCAGTCATCGGACGGTCCCTTCCCATTGGAACTCATGGATTGGGCAAAGTCTGCCATATGGGGCTGCACCTCATATGGCTAATCGGCGTCTTGACGCAGCCGGCACTACCGGCAGGTATAATCCCCCGCCTTCCGGGGCACGCTTGTCGTCTCCCGGCCATGATCCGGAGCGGCGCCAGCGAGGCCAGACCAGATGGGACACAACTCCCGGCATGCGCCCATTCCGACAGCCTGGGCGGGACCTGAGCGATGAATACGCTGCACGGCAAGACGATCTTCATCAGCGGCGCCTCGCGCGGCATCGGCCTGGCGATCGCGCTGCGCGCCGCGCGCGACGGCGCCAACGTCGCGATCGCCGCCAAGACCGATACGCCCCACCCCACCCTGCCGGGCACGATTCACACTGCGGCGGCCAAGATCGAGGCGGCCGGCGGCCAGGCCCTGGCACTGGTGTGTGATATCCGCGACGAGGCTCAGGTCGAGGCCGCGGTTGCGGCCACGGTGGCGAAGTTCGGCGGTATCGACGTCTGCGTCAACAACGCCAGCGCGATCAGCCTGACACCGATCCTCGCGACGCCGATGAAGCGCTTCGACCTGATGCACGGCGTCAATGCGCGCGGCACCTTCCTGGTGACCCAGAAGACGTTGCCGCACCTGCTCAAGGCCCCCAATCCGCACGTGCTGATGCTCTCGCCGCCGCTCGCAATGCAGGAGCGCTGGTTCGCGCCGCACGTGGCCTACACAATGGCGAAGTTCGGCATGAGCATGGTGGTGCTGGGCGTGGCCGGCGAGTACCGCGGGCGCGTGGGCGTCAATGCGTTGTGGCCGCGCACTGCGATCGACACCGCCGCGATGGCCCTGCTCAAGGAGCGCCTCCCGGTGGGTGCGCTGCGCTCGCCGGCCATCATGGCGGACGCCGCGCACCTGATCCTGACCAGCGATGCCCGCACCACGACCGGCAATTTCTACATTGACGACGAACTGCTGGCCACCCACGGCATCACCGACCTTTCCGGCTACGCGCCCGCCGGCGTGGCGGACGCCGATCTCACGCCGGATTTCTTCGTACCGAGCCTGCGGCAGCTCAAGGAACGCCAATGACCGAGACCCAGATGGTCGTGCGTGTCGAGCAACACGGTGCGGTAGCGCTCATCAGCCTCAACCGGCCCGAGGCACTGAACTCCTTCGATTCGGCGCTGCGCCTGCAGCTGGCCGCGGCGCTCCAGCACGCCGCCACGGACCCTGCAGTACGCGTCGTGGTGCTCACCGGCGCCGGCCGTGCCTTCAGCGCGGGAGCCGACCTGAAGGCCATGAACGCGGGCAAGGCGGATGGCGCCGAGGTGCGCCGCCAGCTCGAACACGAATACGGTGCGGGGATCCGCTCGATCATGGAGATGGGGAAACCCGTGATCGCGGCCGTCGAGGGCCTGGTGGCCGGGATCGGTTGTGCCTTCGTGCTCGCCAGCGACCTGGTGGTAATGGCCGAGGATGCCTACTTCACGCTGCCCTTTCACAACATCGCGCTGGTGCCGGACGGCGGCATCAACTGGCTCCTCGAACGCCAGGTCGGCGCACGCCGCGCCTATGAATTCACGGTCGACTGCACGCGCGTGCCGGCCGCACGCTGCCACGACCTCGGCATGGCCAATCGCGTGGTGCCCAAGGGCACGGCCGTCGAGGCGGCGCTGCAGTGGGCCGGGCGGCTCGCGCAGCGCGCCCCGCTCGCGCTCAGGCACAGCAAGCGCCTGCTGCGCCAGGCCGGCGGCGTGGATTTCGCGCACAGCCTCCGCAGTGAAGTCGAGGCGCAGTCACACTGCATCGACAGCGAGGATTTCCGCGAAGGCGTCGCCGCGTTTCTCGAAAAACGCGAGCCGAGGTTCACCGGCCGCTAGGGCGGCTAGTGGCGCACGCGCCGCTGCAGCCGCTGGCGGTCGAGAATGCGGCTGGCGATTTCCTCGATGCTGCATTCGGTGGTATCCAGAAACGGGATCCCGACCCGCGCATAGAGCGCGAGCGCCGCGCGCAGCTCGTACTGCACCTGCTGGAGCGAGGCGTAGCGGCTGTCCGGGCGGCGCTCCTGGCGGATCTGCTGCAGCCGGTCCGGACGGATAGTCAGCCCGAACAGCTTGCTGCGGTGCGGCTCCAGCACCGCCGGCAGCTCGCCCGATTCCAGATCCTCGTCGGCCAGCGGATAGTTGGCGGCGTATACGCCGTACTGCAGCGCCAGGTACAGGCAGGTCGGCGTCTTGCCGGAGCGCGACACGCCCACCAGCACCACGTCGGCGCTCGCGTAGTCGCGGGATCCGGAACCGTCATCGTTCGCTACCGCGAAGTTGGTGGCGTTGATGCGCGCGGTGTACGCGGTCAGGTCGGCCATACCGTGCGCCCGGCCGCTGGCGTGGGCCGAGGGCTGCGCGAGTTCCGCCTCAAGCGGGCCCAGGAACGCCGCGAAAAAGTCCAGCACCAGGGCATCGGATTGCTGCAGGACTGCGCGCACGGCATCGTTCACCAGCGTGGCAAACACGATGGGGCGCACACCCGACTCGCGCCCGGCAGCGTCGATCCGGCGCACGGCCTCTGCGGCCAGCTCCGTCGTGGCGACAAAGGGCACCGTCACGGAGTGGTACTGCGTGTTGTCGAACTGCGTCAACAGGCTGTGGCCCATGGTCTCGGCCGTGATGCCGGTCTGGTCGGACACAAAGAAGACCGTGCGTTTGCTCAAGGTGCCCGCCCTGGAAATTATAGCGGCCGTGCCGCGCTGCCGGCAGTGTCCCACGCCGCGAAATCGTGGACAATACGCCTCCGATTGCGATTGGCAGGCACATGGTGAGCGAATACGTCCTCTCCTTTGACGAGGTGGGCATCAAGGATATCGACCGTGTCGGCGGCAAGAACGCCTCGATCGGCGAGATGCTGAGCGCGCTCACAAAGCTGGGCGTGCGCGTGCCGCGCGGCTTCGCCACCACCGCCGAAGCCTACCGCGATTTCCTCAGCCAGGGCGCGCTGGCCGGGCGCATCACGGCCGAGCTGGCCTCGCTCGACGTCGAGGACGTGACCGCGCTCGCCGCCAGCGGCGCGCGCATCCGCGGGTGGATCCTCGAAACTCCCTTCGCGCCTGAATTGCAGCAGGCGGTACTCGCTCGCTGGCGCGACATGGACCGCGGCCAGGGCATCGCGGTCGCGGTGCGCTCTTCCGCCACCGCCGAAGACCTGCCCGAGGCCTCCTTCGCCGGACAGCAGGAGACTTTCCTCAACGTCCGCGGCGAGGCGGCGCTGCTCGCGGCCATGCACCAGGTCTACGCTTCGCTGTTCACCGACCGCGCCATCTCCTACCGCGTGCACCAGCGCTTCGAGCATGCCCTGGTGGCGCTGTCGGTGGGCGTGCAGTACATGGTCCGCAGCGACCTGGGCGCGAGCGGCGTCATGTTCACGCTCGACACCGACTCCGGGTTCCGCGACGCAGTGTTCGTCACCAGCGCCTATGGCCTCGGCGAGACCGTGGTGCAGGGCGCGGTCAATCCGGACGAGTTCTATGTCTACAAACCCGCGCTGCGCGCGGGCAAGCGCGCCATCGTGCGCCGCAACCTCGGCGCCAAGGCCATCAAGATGATCTATGCCGAGCCCGGCGGCGCCGAGAACGTGCGCACCGTGGAAGTAACCGCGGCCGAACGCGGCCGCTTTTCGCTGAGCGATACGGAAGTCGAGTCCCTGGCGCGCCAGGCGCTGATCATCGAGCAACACTACGCCTGTCCGATGGACATCGAATGGGCACGCGACGGCGTCGACCAGCAGCTTTACATCCTGCAGGCGCGCCCGGAGACCGTGCAGAGCCGCGTCGGCCGCACCCTGGAGCGCTACACCCTCGGTGCGCGGGGCCGGGTGCTTGCCGAGGGGCGCAGCATCGGTGGCCGCATCGGCAGCGGGCGGGCGCGCGTGGTACGTAACGCGGCCAGCATGGCGCAGGTGCAGCCAGGCGACGTGCTGGTCGCCGACATGACCGACCCGGACTGGGAACCGGTGATGAAGCGCGCCGCCGCCATCGTCACCAACCGCGGCGGCCGCACCTGTCACGCGGCGATCATCGCGCGCGAACTGGGCGTGCCGGCGGTGGTGGGGTGCGGCAACGCGACCACGGCGATCCGCGACGGCCAGGAAGTCACCGTCTCATGCGCCGAGGGCGACTCCGGTTTCATCTATGAAGGGCTGCTGCCCTTTGATCAGCAGCGGATCGAACTTGACGCCATGCCACCCTCACCAGTGCGCGTGATGATGAACGTCGCCAACCCGGATCGCGCCTTCGCCTTTGCGGCGCTTCCGCACCGCGGCGTTGGCCTGGCGCGGCTCGAGTTCATCATCAATCGCTCGATCGGCGTGCATCCGCGCGCCCTGCTCGAGTTCGACCGGCTCGAACCGGCCCTCAAGGAAAAGATCCGCCAGCACCTGGCCGGCTACGATGATCCGGTGGACTACTTCGTCGAGCGCCTGAGCGAGGGCATCGCGCAGATCGCCGCGGCGTTCGCGCCGCACCCCGTGATCGTGCGGCTGTCGGATTTCAAATCCAACGAATACGCCAATCTTCTCGGCGGCAGCCAGTACGAGCCGCACGAAGAAAACCCGATGCTCGGCTTTCGCGGCGCGGCGCGTTACCTCGATGCGGCGTTCCGCCCCTGCTTCGAACTCGAGTGCCGGGCGCTGCGGCGGGTGCGCGAAGAGATGGGGCTGCGCAACGTCCAGGTCATGGTGCCATTCGTACGCACCGTCGCCGAGGCGCGTGCGGTCACGGAACTGCTGGCCGTCAACGGCCTGAAGCGCGGCGTTGACGATCTCAAGCTGATCATGATGTGCGAACTGCCGACCAACGCGCTGCTCGCCGATGACTACCTGCCGTACTTTGACGGCATGTCGATCGGCTCGAACGACCTGACGCAGCTGACCATCGGCGTGGATCGTGATTCGGCGCTGGTGGCACAGAGTTTCGACGAGCGCGACGCCGCGGTGAAGGCGCTGATGGCGATGGCGATCGCCGCCTGCCGGCGGCAGGGAAAGTACATCGGCATCTGCGGCCAAGGGCCTTCCGATCACCCCGACCTGGCGCGGTGGCTCGTTGATCAGGGCATCGACAGTATCTCGCTCAACCCCGACACCGTGGTGTCGACCTGGTTGTTCCTGGCCGGGCAATCAGCCTGAGGAGGCGGCCGGCGCTGTTGCGGCCAGCGCCGCCTCGATATCGGCGCCCAGGTCTTCCGGCTTGTCGGACGGCGCATAGCGGCGCAGCACGGCGCCATCGCGCGCTACCAGGAACTTGGTGAAATTCCACTTGATCGCTTCGGTATTCAGCAACCCGGGCCGCGCCGCCTTGAGGAACTGATACAACGGGTGCGCGCCGGCGCCGTTGACCTCGATCTTGGCGAACAGCGGAAAGCTCACCTGGTAGTTGAGGTCGCAGAACTGGCGGATCTGCGCCTCGTCACCGGGTTCCTGGTGCCCGAACTGGTCGCAGGGAAAACCCAGCACGGCGAATCCCTGCGCGCGATAGCGCCGGTAAAGAGCCTCGAGACCCGTGTACTGCGGCGTAAAGCCGCAGCGGCTCGCGACGTTCACGATCAGGAGAACCTGGCCGGCGTAGGCGTCCAGCCGGGAGTTCCCGCCCTCAAGCGTCTGGACTGTGCAGTCGTAAATGCTCATGAACCTGGCTCCGCTAGCTGCTTCCGGCAAGAGACTAGCAGAGTGGCTGCCTTGCGGTTCACCGACTGCTCATGCGACCGGACCGGTGGTCTTCGTGGCGCCGCTGCGCAAGGTCGGATGAGGAATATAGGGCACGCCCTTCAGCCACAAACGCAGCGCCTGCCAGTGAATGGCGGCCACCACCTGCACAGTCATCAGCGGGTATCGCAACAGGATCGCCGCCATCGCGCGGCCGGCGAGCGGCCGGCGCCGCAGCGCCAGGGCAGCGTCAAACAGCTGCTCGCCATTGCGGCTGCAGCGCATCTGCACCGCCAGCTGCGCGGCTGGCGTGGACAGCGCCCACTCGTACTGCAGGTCCATCGGCATGAACGGCGAGACGTGCATGCGCTTGTCGCTGCGCCAGCGCTGCAGTGCCGTGGCGTGCGGCGAAGCGGCTGGCAGCGCCGCCTGCTGTACCGCCGCATCCAGCACGTAGCAGTGGCGCTCGCCCCAGGGCGTGTTGTTCACTTCGGCGACGACGGTCTCGACGATCTCGCCCGCGGCGTCGTAGCAGTAGTAGAAACTCACCGGATTAAAGCAGTAGCCGAAGTAGCGCAGGTGCGTGAGCAGCCGGACCGGCCCCTGCGGCCGGCGTCCAGTCTCACTTTCGACCAGGTCGCGGACGCTTTGCTCCAGCGGCAGGCGCGGATCACCCAGGTGGTCGGCCCGGCGGAAGGAAACCAGGTTGCGCCGTTCCACGCTCCAGAACCAGCGGCCGTAAAATACCGTGTCGAGCTCCGCCAGATCGAGCAACACCATGAACAGCGGAAACCTGAACGCGTGCACGCGCGGCGTGCGGCGGCGGTGACTAACCCAACCCGTGTACAGCGCGCTGTGCAAGCGGCACCTCACGGGCAAAGCAGTCGAGCGCGGCTTCGGCGCTGACCACACCGTCCTCATGGAAGCCGTAGCGCCAGTAGGCGCCGCAGAAATAGGCACGGTTGACGCCGTTGATCTCGGGGAGCCGCGCCTGCGCAGCGACCGCGGCACCGGTAAACAGCGGATGCTGGTAGCTGAGCCGCCGCAGGATCTTCGCCGGATCGATGGCGGCACTGCGATTGAGCGTGACACAAATCGTCGCGGGCGAGTCGAGCGCCTGCAGGATGTTCATGTTGTAGGTCACGCAGACCCGTTCGGCCGCTGCCCGCGTGACGTGATAGTTCCAGGCCGCCCAGGCCCGGCGCCGCGCGGGCAGCAGCCGCGCATCGGTGTGCAGCACGACTTCGTTTTCCTGGTAGGGAATGGCGCCCAGCACGGATCGCTCCGCTTCGCTCGCATCCTCCAGCATGGCGAGCGCCTGGTCGCTGTGACAGGCGAAGAAGACGCGCTCGAATTGCCGGGTTTCACCGCTGGCCAGGCGCAACTGTGCGCCCGCGCCGATACGGCGCACGCCCTGGACCGGCGTACGCAGGTGTATGCGCGAGCGGAACGGCGCCACCAGCCGGGCGACGTACTGCGCGGATCCGCCGCAGACGGTGCGCCACTCCGGCCGGTCGTTGACGCTCAGCATGCCGTGGTTACGGAAGAAGCCGATCAGGAACCGGGCCGGCATCGCACCGATATCCGCCGGCGCCGCCGACCAGATGGCCGAGGCCATCGGCACCAGATAATCGTCGACGAACCCGGCCGAGTAGCGGTGTTCGCGCACGTAGTCACCGAGCGTCATGTCGTGGTGCGAGTGGTTTTGCAGCAGTGCCGAAGCATGCCGGTTGAAACGCAGGATCTCGCGACACATGCGGTGGAAGCGCGGCCGCAGCAGGTTGCGCCGTTGCGCGAACAGCGTGTTGATGGAGGCGCTGGCATACTCGAGGCCGCTCACCTCGTTGCGCACGCTGAAACTCATGGCCGTGGCCCGCGATTCGACGCCGAGCTCGGCGAGCAACGCGCTGAAGCGCGGATAGGTGGCGTTGTTGTAGACGATGAAGCCGGTATCGACGGCAAGCTGCCGGCCAGCCACTTCGACCTGGTGAGTGTGTGAATGACCGCCGACATGATCGCCGGCCTCGAACACGGTAATCTCGTGGTGCCGGTACAGGCCGCGGGCAATGACGTTGCCGGCGATGCCGGCGCCGATGATCGCGATCCTCATGGCGCCATCCGGGGCGGACGGAGCACGAAGGCGCTGGTGCGGGCCACGTAGTCGCGGTAGGCCGGCCGGCGTTCGCCGATGTCCTGCTCGAGCAGCGTCACGCCGGAGACGCGCAACAGCAGCACAGTCATCAGGAGCGGTGAGACGATGGCCCACCAGGCGCCCGCGGCCAGCGCCAGCAGGTAAAAGCCCCACCACAGGCAGCACTCGCCGAAGTAGTTGGGATGGCGGCTGTAGCGCCACAAGCCCCGCTCCATGACCGCGCCCGGGTTGGCCGGGTCCGCGCGGAATCGCCGCAGCTGCTCATCGGCGATGGTCTCGATGAGGAAGCCCGCCAGCCACAGCGCCAGGCCGGGGATTACCTGCCAGCCTGGCGGCCGCTGGTCCACCAGCGCCGCGAGCAGCGGGAGCGAGATGATCCAGGCCAGCAACGCCTGGAGGCCAAAGACCATGTACAGGCTCTTGAAGGCGAAGCCCGGCTCATGATTGCGGCGGATCTGCTGGTAGCGCCGGTCTTCACCGTGTCCCCAGTTGCGCACGGTGATGTGCAGGGCAAGCCGCAGTGCCCACAGCAGGAGCGGCACCAGCGTCAGGACCATGCGCGCCGCGGTGGCGTGGCCGAACCAGGCGTAGCAGAGCGCGGCCGACACAAACAGGAGCGACCAGGCGCGATCAACGATGCTGACATCGCGCAGCGGCAGGCTCGCCAGCCAGCACAGCAAGGCCGGCAGCGCGGTCGCTACCAGCCCCAGCAGCCACAGTTGCAGTTCAGACATGAAGTCGCCTCGCCAGCACCAGGAGCAGCGGCAGCAGCAGAGCCCAGCCCGCTGCCTGCGCCCACAGTGCCGGTTGCAGGTGGAGCAGTGTCACCGCGCCGAGGCGCGCCCCGGCATAATAAGACAGCGGCGCGGCAATCGCGCCCAGGATTGCCGCCGTCAGCAGGCGCGGCTGCAGCCAGCGCAGCGAAACATTGAGCGTGGTCGCAAATAGAATCCACAGCCCCAAAATCCACGGCGGCGCCAGCGGCGGTGTGAGCGGGCCCGGGGCATAGCTGACCAGGCCCAGCACCGTCACCCAGCTGTCCCAGCACAGTCCCAGGACACCGGTCAGCGCGATCAGCCATGCCAGCGCGCGCGGCCGCGGCGCCGCGATGATCCAGCCCGCGGCCACCACGACGGCCACCAGCAGCCCGAGCCAGGCCTGGCCGCGGGCGGCACCGAAAACGCAGGCGAACCAGCCAGCCTGGAAGACGCCGATATTGACCAGCAGCCGTGCGGTCGGGATTTCGCTGGAGGTTTTCATGTCCTGGGCTGCGTCCTGCGGCTGAACAGGTAATGACTTACCCACCACTGGCGGCCGGCGTCGTAGCCCCACAGCTCCGCGCAAGCCATGAAGAACATGCGCCAGCGCGACCACCAGCGCTGCGCCTCGCTGTTCCCATAAGCCTTCTCGAGTATCGGCCAGATGGTCGCGCGCCGCGCGTCCATGTTGGCCAGCCAGGCATTGGCCGTGCGCTGGTAGTGGCGGCCATCCCAGCGCCAGCGCGCTTCCAGCCGCAGATCGTCCTGGAAGCGCAGCGGCAGCTCGTCGCTGGGCATCATGCCGCCGGAAAAGAAATGGCGGCTCATCCAGTCGCCGGGTCCCTGGTCTTCGTAGGCATACGGCACCGCGCGATGGCAGAACACATGCATGAAGAAACGGCCGTCGTCCCTGAGCCAGCCGGCGACGCGGCCAAACAACGTGCGCCAGTTGCGCATGTGCTCGAACATCTCGACGGACACGATGCGGTCGAACCGCCGCCCGGGTTCGAACTCATTCATGTCACAGGTGATCACCTGCAGGTTGGCAAGTCCGCGCGCGGCGGCGCGGCGCTCGATGTAAGCGCGCTGCGAGTGCGAATTGGAGACGGCCGTGATGCGGCTGCGCGGGTAATGGGAGGCCATCCACATCGACAGCGAGCCCCAGCCGCAACCCAGTTCGAGCACCTCCTGGCCGTCGACCAGGCCGGCACGCTCGCAGCTCAGGTTGAGCGCTTCGGCTTCGGCGACCGGCAGCGTGGTATCGGACTTTGCGAACAGGCAGCAACTGTACTTGCGGTGCGGCCCAAGCACGGCGCCAAAGAATTCCTCGGGCACTTCGTAGTGCTGCTCGTTCGCCAGCGCCGACACCGGCGCCACCGGCGCCGCGTCCATCAGCGCCACGAAGCGCTCGGTCAGGTCGCCAGCCGCGGCCGGGTCGTTGGGCTGCAATTCCCGCAGGCGGGCGCGCACCAACGCGCGGATCCCGCGCCGGACGACGAAATCAGGCACCCGGCCTTGTTCTACCCAATCCAGCGCTCGCTGCATGTCGATCATATACATCCCATACGTCCCATTCGGCCCCCTGGATGCAGGCAGCCGGAAATATAGTCCATGAATCAGCTCCGGCAAGGGCCGGAGGAGCCCTGCGCTCAGCGGGTGCGCAGCAACAGCACGATGGCCGCCGCCCCAAGCAGGAGCGTGGGCACCCAGGCCAGCACCAGTGGGTCGAGGCTGAACACCGCCGTGCCGCTTTCGACCGTCCGTTGCACGAAGAAATACACCAGGCCTATGGCCAGCCCCAGGGTACTGCGGGCGCCGCTACCCGCGGAGCGCATCGCGCCAAAACCAAAGGGCAGCGCGAACAATACCCCAAACGGGATAGCGACGCTGCGCGCCAGACTCGACCAGAAGGCGAGCGCATAGGGCCGCGCATCCTGCCCGTTGGCACGCAGATACCGGCTCGCCCGGTAGAGCGCGCTGAGCGCCATCTCGGTCGGCTGCACCACGGCCATCTGCAGGAAATCGCGGCTGACCGCCGAAGCCAGGTGGTGCTGGACCTCGCCGCGCGCGGCAACCGTGTCACCCGTGAAGCGCGACTCGGCATAGTTGCCGAGGTCCCAGGTGCCAGCGGTGCCATTGGTAGCGCTCTCCGCGTGGGCGATCGCCGCCAGGCGATTCCCGCCCTCCAGTTCGAACACCAGCATGCCACCGAACTGGCTGGCGCCCGAGCGCTCGGCGATATTGATAATGAGATTGCCGTCGCGCACCCAGGCGCCGCCGGCGCCGGCGAGACTGAAATTCTGGTCACGGGCCATGGCCTTGCGTTCGTCCGCCAGCTGTTCGAGGCGCGGTGCCAGGTATTCGCTCACCGCCAGGCCCGCCACCAGCAGCAGCACGCCGCAGCCGACCATGGTGGCGGCCAGGCGTGCGCGCGACATGCCCGCCGCACGCATGGCGGTCAGTTCATGGCTCCGCGCGAGCGCGCCGACGCCCAGCATGGAGCCGATCAGGACCCCGGCCGGGAAGGCGTTGAGGGCAAAGCGCGGCAGGTTCAACAGGCTATAGACCAGGGCTTCGGCCATGCCGTAACTACCGACGCCGACGCTGCCCTGTTCGTCGATGAAGTTGAACAAGGCTCCGAGCACCAGCAGCACCGCCATCACCAGCGCGATGGCGCCCAGCACCGTCCGCGCGAGGTAACGATCGAGGTAGGTCATGCGCGCCGCCTTGCCAGGGCGATCCCCAGGGCAATGAAGGGCGCGTGCACCCACCAGATACCGATCGCCGCCGGCGTCGTGCCATGCTCGAACCAGGTACGCGCCGCAATGGCCAGATTGCCGTAGACGGCGAAGAACAGCACGGCCACCCAGACCCGTGCGTATCGACCCTGCCGCGGCCGCAGGCGCCCGAGCGGCGCCGCGCACAGCGCCGCCACCAGCACCATCAGCGGAAACCCGAGGCGCCACTGCAACTCGGCGCGCTCGTGCAGCTGCGCGCTGCGCGCCAGAACGCTGCTCGCTCGCTCATCGACCCGCTCCGGCCGCGAGGCGGCCATGGGGGTCGCGAGCGGCACGCGCAATTGGGCGAACTTGAGGATCCGGTAGCGGTTGGCGCCGGGTACGCCCTCGCGCCGCTCGCCGTCGAGCAGCACGATGCTCTGGCTGAGGCCGTCGGCACTGATCTGGCGGTACGCGCGCCGCGCAACGGTGGTGATCACCGCCTCGCCCGCCGCCTGCTTGATGAAGACCTGCTGCAACTCCCCCGCGGAGTTAGTGGTCGCCCCGTACACCACCGTGCGGCCGCCGTCGAAGCTGCGAAAACGCCCTGCGGCAAACGGCTCGGCCAGGCCGGAGCGCACCGCCTCGGCGGTGAGTGCCGCGCGGCGCGTGGCCGCCTGCGGCGCAAACAGCAGGCTCAGCCACCCGCTCAGGAGCGCAACCAGCAGGGCCAGCGCCACGACCGGGAGCCACGAGCGTACCCCGCCGAACCCGCAGGCCTGGGCCGCGGTCATTTCGCTGTCGTGGTAAAGGCGCCCGAGCGCCAGCACCACCCCCAGCATCAGCCCCAGGGGCAGCAGCAACGAGAAATTCTCGGCCGCACCCAGCGCAAACAGCTGCAGCACCAGGGCACGCGGGTACTGGTTCTGCGCAGCGCGCTCGAGCACCGCGCCCAGCTCGTAGATGAACAGGATGGCTGCCAGCGCGCCGGTTACGCCCAGAAAGTTGAACGCCAGCTCGCGGAAAAAATACCGCTGCAGAATTTGCAAGGCACCCTCACGAATCGCGCCGCTTCGGCTAAACTGCCGCCCTTTCGACGCACTACCTTATACCGAAGTGGCGGGCAACCGCTCAACCTCGGCCGGAGAGGATCGCCCATGCAGTGTTCAGCATACAGTGGCAAGTCCATCGAGCAGCGCGCTGATTGCCTCGTAGTCGGGGTCTTTGAGTCCCGCGAGCTCGGTG
This sequence comes from Gammaproteobacteria bacterium, assembly GCA_025357915.1. Lineage (GTDB taxonomy): Bacteria > Pseudomonadota > Gammaproteobacteria > Steroidobacterales > Steroidobacteraceae > FEN-1191. Next base: position 24,838 of record JANYLH010000008.1, on the reverse strand, counting down.
CCGAGGCCCGGGCCGTGGACCGGGCGGTCCGCGGCCGCCTCAAGAACCTGCTGCAGCGGGGAGACTTTGCCGGTCGCGCGGGCGAATCGCTCCTGCTGGCCGACCTGCCGGGCCTGCGCGCCAGAACGTTGCTGCTGGTGGGCCAGGGCGCCGCCAAGACCTACCAGCGCCGCGCCTGGCGCAAGGCCATGACCACGGCGGTCACAGCCCTGGGACGGACCCGCGTGACCAGCGCCATCTTCGCCATCGAACGTCCCGCAGACCGCGACTTCGACGATTACACGCTGGCCCGCTCGGCTGCCGAAGTTTCCGGCGCGGCGCTCTACCGCATCAACGATCTCAAGACCGGCAAGCGTCCGCCGGCGCCGGCGCTGGCGCGCGCCAGGTTCGGGCCGTTCCCGGCCGCGCATCTTGCCGATGTCCGCCGCGGCCTGGGCGACGGCACGGCAATCGCCGCCAGCGCCACGCTGCTGCGCAACCTGGCGAACCTTCCGGGCAACATCTGCACACCGCGCTACCTGGCCGCGCAGGCCGCGCTACTGGCGCGTACGCACCGCTCGGTGCGCGCGCGCGCCCTCAACGAGGCGCAGATCCGGCGCCTGAAGATGGGCTGCCTGCTCGCCGTCACGCGCGGCAGCGCCGAGCCGCCCCGCTTCATCATCCTCGAGCATCGCGGCGGGCGCCGCGGCGCCGCGCCGCTGGTGCTGGTGGGCAAGGGCGTCACCTTCGACTCGGGCGGCATATCGATCAAAGACGCCAATGCCATGGACGAGATGAAGTACGACATGTGCGGCGCGGCCACGGTGCTGGCGGCGTTCGACCTGGTCGCGCGCCTGAAGCTGCGCATCAACCTGGTCGGGCTGGTGCCAACCTGCGAAAACATGCCGGGCGGCCGCGCGATCAAACCGGGTGACATCGTCACCAGTGCCGACGGCCAGACGGTGGAAATCCTCAATACCGACGCCGAGGGCCGCCTCATCCTCTGCGACGCGCTGCACTACGCACGCCGCTACAAGCCGGCGGCCGTCATCGACATGGCCACGCTCACCGGCGCCTGCGTGGTGGCGCTCGGCGCGCATCACACCGGCATCATGGGCAATGATGACGAGCTGGCGCAGGAGCTCGTCGCCTCGGGCGTTCGCGCCGACGACCGCGCCTGGCAGTTGCCGCTCACCGCGGAATATGGCGAACAGCTCAAGACCAATTTCGCCGATGTGGCCAATGTCGCCGGCCGCGATGGCGGGGCGATCACAGCGGCGGCGTTCCTGGGCCGCTTCACCAAGGGCCTGAAGTGGGCGCACCTCGACATCGCCGGCACCGCCTGGCTCTCGGGCAACCACAAGAGCGCGACCGGCCGGCCGCTCGCGCTGCTGGGTGATTTCCTGATCCGGCGCGCGCGCGGCTAGTTCAGCCGGGTTTCGCACGTGGAGCGCGCGGATTTCTTCGTGCTGGAAGGGAGTGACTCCCGCGCGCGCTGGAAGCTCGCCTGCCAGGAGGCCGAGCGGGCCTTCCTAGCCGAAGAGCGCGTGCTGGTCTGGTTCGACAACGCCGAAGACCTGGCCGCGTTCGACGACCTGCTTTGGACGTTCGCCGATCGCAGCTTCGTGCCGCACGAGCCGGTGACGAGCGAGTCCGACTGGGATGAAACGCCGGTGCTGCTGAGCGCCGGCCGGGCGCCGCCCTCGGCGCCCCAGGTCATCGTCAACCTTGCCTCCAGCGTGCCCCCGGGGGTCGACGCCGCGCAGCGCGTGGTGGAAATTGTCGACGCGGATGCCGCGCGCCGGCAGTCGGGCCGCGAGCGCTTCAAGCAATACCGTGCCCTGGGCGTGGAGCCCGTCACGCACAAGAGCGGCGCGGCGGACGGCTAGAGCCCGGGCATGGACAAGACCTACTCCCCCGCCGAAATCGAGCAGCGCTGGTACGCCCGGTGGGAAGCGCAGGGCGCCTTTGCGCCGCGCCCGGGCGACGCAGCGTTCTGCATCGTGATCCCGCCGCCCAACGTGACCGGAACGCTGCACATGGGGCACGCGTTCCAGGACACCATCATGGACGCGCTCACGCGCTACCACCGCATGCGCGGCGAAAGCACGCTGTGGCAGCCGGGCACCGATCACGCCGGCATCGCCACGCAGATGGTGGTCGAGCGGCAGCTGAACGCCGAGGGCAAGCGGCGCACCGATCTCACCCGCGAGCAGTTCGTCGAGCGTGTCTGGCAGTGGAAGGCGCAATCGGGCGGCACCATCGCGCGCCAGCTGCGGCGCCTCGGCGCCTCGGTCGACTGGTCGCGCGACCGCTTCACCATGGACGAGGGGCTGTCGCGCGCAGTCACCGAGGCGTTCGTACGCCTGCACGAGCAAGACCTCATCTACCGCGGCCAGCGCCTGGTCAACTGGGATCCGGTGCTGCGCACGGCGATCTCCGATCTTGAAGTTGTCAGCGAGGAGGAATCAGGCTCGCTGTGGCACCTGCGCTACCCACTGAGCGACGGCAGCGGCGTGCTGGTGGTGGCGACCACGCGACCGGAGACCATGCTCGGCGACACGGCGGTCGCCGTGCACCCGGAGGACGAACGCTACCGCCACCTGGTGGGCAAGAGCGTGCGCCTACCGCTCACCGGCCGCGAGATCCCGATCATCGCCGACGACTACGTCGATCGGGATTTCGGCACCGGCTGCGTGAAGATCACGCCTGCCCATGACTTCAACGACTACGCAATGGGCCAGCGGCATTCGCTGCCGCTCATCAACATCTTCACGCCCGACGCGCACCTGAACGAGGCCGCGCCCGCCGGGCTACGCGGCCTCGATCGGCTCGAGGCCCGCGGGCGCGTGGTCGAATTGCTGACGGAGGCGAACCTCGTCGAGCGGATCGACGCGCACCGGCTGATGGTGCCGCGCGGCGATCGCAGCGGCGCGGCCATCGAACCCTATCTCACCGACCAGTGGTACGTGCGTACCGCACCGCTCGCGGCACCGGCCATCGCCGCGGTCGAGAGCGGCCGCATCCGCTTCGTGCCGGAGAACTGGGACAAGACCTATTACCAGTGGATGCGCAACATCGAGGACTGGTGCATCAGCCGCCAGCTGTGGTGGGGGCACCGGATCCCGGCCTGGTACGACGATGCGGGCAACAGCTTCGTCGCGCGCGACGCGGCCGCGGCGGCAGCCAGGGCGCACGCCCACCACGGGCGCGAAGTGCAGCTGCGCCAGGACGAGGACGTGCTCGACACCTGGTTCTCCTCGGCGCTGTGGCCCTTCTCCACGCTCGGCTGGCCCGCGAGCACGGCCGAACTCAAGCGCTTCTATCCGACCAGTGTCCTGGTGACCGGCTTCGACATCATCTTCTTCTGGGTCGCGCGCATGATCATGTTCGGCCTGAAGTTCATGGGCGACGTGCCGTTCCGCGACGTCTACGTGCACGGCCTGATCCGCGACGGCGAAGGCCAGAAGATGTCCAAGAGCAAGGGCAACGTTATCGATCCGCTCGACATTGTCGATGGCATCGAACTCGAGGCGCTGGTGGCCAAGCGCACGACGGGGCTGATGCAGCCGCGCCTCGCGCCGGCGATCGACAAGGCAACGCGCAAGCATTTCCCCGACGGGATCGCCGCCTACGGAACGGACGCGCTGCGTTTTACCTTCGCCTCGCTCGCCACGCACAGCCGCGACCTCCGCTTTGACCTGCAGCGTGTGGCCGGCTACCGGAATTTCTGCAACAAACTATGGAACGCGGCGCGCTTCGTACTGATGTGTGTCGAGCAGAGCGCGGCACTCGGGAGCGACGGCCCGGTGGAACTGTCGATGGCCGATCGCTGGATCCGCTCGCGCCTCGGGCGCGCCATCGGCGCGGTCGAGTCCGCCTTCGCGGGCTACCGCTTCGATTTCGCGGCCACAGCGCTGTATGAATTCACCTGGCACGAGTACTGCGATTGGTACCTGGAGCTGGCGAAGCCGGTGTTGCAGGGTGCCGGCGCCAGCGAAGCGCAGCAGCGCGGGGCGCGGCAGACGCTGCTGGCGGTGCTCGAATCGCTCCTGCGCGCCTGTCACCCGCTGATGCCGTTCATCACCGAGGAAATATGGCAGCGCATCGCCCCGCTGGTGCCCGGCGCGTGGCCGGCGGTTGCGGCTGGCCAGCCGACCATCGTGCTGGCCACCTGGCCGCGCGCCGCCGACTTTCCCGCCGACCCCACGGCCGAAGCCGAGCTGCAGTGGCTGATGAAATTCGTGCTGGGCGTACGCCAGATCCGCGGCGAGATGGACATCAGCCCGGCGCGCCGGCTGCCGCTGTTGCTGCAGGGCGCCACGGCGGCCGACCGGGAGCTCGCGCAGCGTCACGAGGCACTGCTCCTGCGCCTCGCCGGCATCGAGGCGCCGCAGGCGCTCGCGCCGGAGGTGAAGCCACCGCCGGCCGCAGCCGCCATCGTCGGCCACCTGACACTGCTGGTGCCGATGGCGGGGCTCATCGACCCCGTGGCCGAGCTGGTGCGCCTGGAAAAGAGCATCCGCAAGACGCGTGAGGAAATTGCCAAGGCCCAGGCCAAGCTCGGCAACGATAATTTCGTGCGCAGCGCGCCCGAGGCCGTCGTGTTGCAGGAGCGCACGCGGCTGGCCGATTTCGAGCGCACGCTCGGCGGTCTCGACCGTCAGCTCGCACAGGTGCGAGCGCTCCGATCATGAGCCGCCTCCGCGACGCCGTGGCCGCCGTCGAGCAGGTGATCCTCGGCAAACCCACACAGATCCGGCTCTGCCTCGCCTGCCTGCTGGCGCGCGGGCACCTGTTGCTCGAAGACGTGCCGGGGGTGGGCAAGACCACGCTCGCGCATACGCTCGCCCGCGTGCTCGGCCTCGAATGGCGCCGGCTCCAGTTCACCAGCGACCTGCTGCCGGCCGATGTGGTCGGCGTCTCGATCTTCGATCGGGTCACGCAGCAGTTCCAGTTCCGGCCCGGACCGGTATTCACGCAGCTGCTGCTGGCCGATGAAATCAACCGGGCCAGCCCCAAGGCGCAGAGCGCCCTACTCGAAGCGATGGAAGAACGGCAGGTCAGCATCGACGGTGTGACGCATCCGCTCCCCGAGCCGTTCTTCGTGGTGGCGACGCAGAATCCGCACGAGCAACTCGGCGCCTTCGGGCTGCCGGAATCGCAACTCGACCGTTTCCTGATGCGCGTGAGCCTGGGCTACCCCGACCGCGAGTCCGAACGCGCGCTGCTGCTGGCCGGCGAACGCCACGAGCTGCTGGAAGCCACCAGCGCGGTGCTCAATCCGGCTGAGCTGCTGGCGGCGCAGCGCGCCGTGCGCGCCATCTACGTGGGCGCACCGCTCCTCGACTACGTACAGGCGCTGGTAGCGCGCTCACGCACGCTGTTCCAGCTGGGGCTGTCGCCACGCGCGGCCCAGGGCCTGGTGCGCGCCGCGCAGGGCTGGGCGCTGCTGGCCGAAGAGCGCGCGCTATTGCCCGAGCACGTGCAGGCCGTGCTGCCTTCGGTAGCCGCGCATCGGCTCGAGCAGCGCGACGGCGGCGGCGCGGGCCAGGGCGCGCGGCTGGCCGCCGAGCTGCTGGCTGCGGTGCCGGTGCCGGTCTAGAGACCTTCGGTGTTCACCGCGACGCGCCGCCACCTGTTCCAGCGCGTCGAACGCTGGGCCCGCAAGCGCCAGGGAACCGATCACCTGCCACTGCAACTGCTGGGGCGGCGCCTGTACATCCTGCCGACCCGCACCGGGATCGGGTTCGCCCTGCTGCTGTTCGTCATGCTGGTGGCCGGGCTCAACTACGGCAACAGCCTCGCCCTGTTCCTCACCTTCACGCTCGCCGGCTTCGTGCTCGTGGGCATGCACGAATGCCAGCGCACGCTCCAGGGCCTCGAGTTGGTGCAGGCGCAGGCGGCCGACTGCCACGCGGGTACCGAAGGGCTCCTGGAGTTGCGTTTCTCGAACCCGCAGCGCCTGCCACGCCGCGCGCTCACGATCGCCTCGCCCGGTTCGGCGGCCACCTGCTTTGAGCTCGACGGCAACAGTGTCATCACGGTGCACGCGAAGTTCCAGGCAGCGCACCGCGGTCGCCAGCGACTGGACCGGCTGGAACTGGCGAGCACGGCGCCGTTCGGTCTGTTCCGCTGCTGGACCTGGCTGACCTTGCCGCTCGAAGCCATCGTCTATCCGCGCGTCGCGGGGACGCGGGCGCTGCCAGCGGCCAGCGCGGGGCGCCTGACCCCGCAGTCCGTGGCCAACCTGCCGGGTGAAGATGAGTGGGAGGGGTTGCGTGCCTACCAGATCGGCGACAGCCCGCGCAGCATCGCCTGGAAAGCGTGGGCACGCGGCGCGCCGCTGATGGTCGCCCAGTACGCCGGGAGCGGCGGGAGTGATTACCTGCTCGGTTTCGCCGGCCTCGAGTCCCTCGACCTGGAGGCACGCCTCAGCCAGCTCGCCGCCTGGATCGGCGAATGCGCGCGGCTCGACGCGGCCTGCGGCCTGCAGCTGCCGGGAGCCGAGGCGCCAATGGGCCGGGGGACGGCGCATCGCACCGCACTATTGCGCCGGCTCGCGCTCTACGGCGCCGCACCGCCATGAAACTGCCCGGGCCCGAACGCAGCGGGGCGCTGTTGCCGATCGCGGCCCTGTTCATGGCCGCGGCAATCAACGCGCACCATCTCGCCTGGTGGTGCCTGCCGATGCTGGCGCTGGCCACGGCCTGGCACCTGCGCGCCGTGCTGCGGGGGTTCCCACAGCCCGGCAGGCTCGCACGTATCAGCTTCGCGGTGATCGTGACGACGGGTGTGCTGCTGAGTTTCCGCACCCTCAACGGCCTGGCGGCCGGCGCCACGCTGCTGGTGGCGATGACTGCCGCCAAGCTCTTCGAGGCGCGCACGACGCGTGATTGGCACGTCATCTGCGGGGCAACGCTGTTTCTGCTGCTCGCGGCCTGCCTCGACCGGCAGGAGCTGTGGCGGCTGCCGCTCTACGGCCTGTGCCTGTGGCTGTGCGCGGCCGCACTCCGCAGCCTCGCCGGCGGCGCGCCGCTCCCCGCGCGGACGCTGCTGCGCGAATCCGCAGCCCAGCTGCTGCGTGCGGTGCCGCTGGCGATCATGTGTTTCCTGTTCTTCCCGCGCCTGCCCGGCGCCTTCTGGGCGATTGCCGGCGATGAGGAAGCCATAACCGGCCTCAGCGAGGAGATGAGCCCGGGCCGGATCGCGCGCCTGTCCGAATCAGACGAGCCGGCGCTGCGCGCACGGTTCGACGGGGCGCCGCCGCCGCCGGTGCAGCGCTACTGGCGCGGCCCGGTGCTGCGCGACTTCGACGGCTTCACCTGGCGCCGCCATCGCGACCCGGTCGGGCGCACCGCCGCGCTGGAATACCGGGGTCCGGCCTACCACTACAGCGAGACGCTCGAACCCAATACGCACCGCACGGTGGTGGCGCTGGAGCTGTCCCGGCCGCCGGACGCACCCCTGGTCACGCAGAGCGCCGACTTCCAGCTGCTCTCGCAGCGGCCGATCCTGCAGGCACAATCCTACGAGCTCACTGGCTACCCGCAGGCGGTGAGCCGCGGCGAGCTGGCGGCAGACGCGCGGCAGGTCGATCTGGCGTTGCCGCCGGATCGCAATCCGCGTGCCACCGAGCTCGCGCACCAGTTGCGCGCGCGCGCGCCGGACGACGCCGCATTCGTCAACAGCGTGTTCGACTGGCTGCGCCGCGGCGGCTTCGTCTATACGCTGGTGCCACAGCGGCTCGGGCGCGATTCCGTCGATGACCTGCTGTTCCGTACCCGCGAGGGATTCTGCGGTCACTATGCCTCGGCCTTCGTCGACCTGATGCGCGCGGGCGGCGTGCCCGCGCGGGTCGTCACCGGCTACCAGGGCGGCGAATGGAACCCGATCGGCCGCTTCCTGCTGGTGCGGCAGTCCCACGCCCACGCCTGGGCGGAGGTCTGGCTGCCCGGGCGCGGCTGGCTGCGCGCCGACCCGACGGCGGTGGTCGCGCCGGAACGCCTGAGCCGCGAGCTGCTGCAATTTGGCGATGGCTTCGGCAGCAGGGCCTCACGGCTGCTGGGCGAGCAGCGCTGGCTGACCACGACACTGCAGGCCTGGGCTGCGCTCAATGCCTGGTGGCAGGATGACATCGTCGGCTTCAATTTCACCAAGCAACTCAACCTGGCAGAACGACTGGGATTCGGCGATCGCGGCTGGCAGACACTGGCGATCGCGCTCGGCGCCGGCATGTGCGCCTGGCTGCTGTGGATCGCCTGGACGCTGCACCGCCTGGCGCGCGCCGCGCGCCCGGACGCCATCACGCGCGCCTGGCGGCGCATCGACCGGCGACTGGCGCGCGCCGGACATGCGCGCGCGCCGCATGAAGGCGTACTCGCCTACTGCGATCGGCTGGCACTTACGCAGCCGGTTGCGGCAGCGACGCTCCGGCCGCTGGCGCGCCGTTACGCGCAGCTGCGCTACGGGCCGCCGCTGCCGGCGGAAGAACTGCGTGGGTTCCTGCGCGCGGCGCGCGCCTATCGTTGATGCGTTGATGCGCGCGGTTCAGGGCACGCCGCGCGCGGCTGGGTACTGCGGCAGCCCGTCCTGGGGCCGGTCCCACGCCGACGCATCCTGCATCCAGATGTGATCGACCGGCACGGCCAGCCCGGGCTCATCGAGGCTGCCGATCGTGACGTCCACTTCGCCGGGCCGCTGCGCGCTCCGGTAGGTCAACGGCGTGCCGCAGCGATTGCAGAAACCGCGCTGCACTCCCGGCGTCGACGCGAATTCCCGCGGCGAGCCGGCTGCAAAAACGAGCTTGCCGCTGGCCACCGTCACCCAGCCGACGGCGTGGGCACCGGATGCGCGCCGGCAGGACGCGCAGTGGCACAGCGTGGGCGGATACAGCAGGGGCCCGCACTGGTAGCGGATCGCACCGCACAGGCACCGGCCGCTCAGCAGTCCCGTCATCACCGTGCTCGGCTCATGAGTTACGATCGCCCGAGAGCATATCCGGGACGCGCACGTACCAGAGGAGTACCGCCCCGGCAACGAACAGAATCAGGAGCGATGACACGCCAATACGCGGACTGCCGCTGACCGCAGCCGTGACTCCCACAAGGAGCGGCCCGATGAACGCGGCGAACTTACCGAGCATGTTGTAGAACCCGAAATATTCACCGGCCCGCTCGCGCGGGATCAGCCGCGAATACAGTGAACGCGACAGCGACTGCACCCCGCCCTGGGCGCAGCCGACCAACGCAGCCAGCACATAGAACTGCCAGGTCGAGTGCAGGAACAACGCCCAGCCCGTCACGAACATGAACACCGACAGTCCGATCAGGATCGCCGGCCGCGCGCCGATGCGATCACCGAGCCGGCCAAACAGCACCGCAGCCGGGAAAGCGATGAACTGCACCATCAACAGTGCCTTGATCAGTGCCGCGGTGGGCAGGCCGAGCTTGGCGCCGAAATCCACCGCCATCTGCTGCAGGGTACCGATGGCATCGATGTACAACCAGTAGGCCACGAGGAACCGCCGTACGAGCGCATCGGCCAGCACCTTGCGCATGGTGGCAAGCAATTCGGTCCAGCCCGCCGGCTCCGCAGTCGGCGCCGCTTCCGGCACGTACCGGAACAGGGGCAAGGTGAACAGCGCCCACCAGAGCGCGACATCAACGAACGCGATGCGCGTTGCGGTAACGGCGTCGGCAATGCCGAACCATTTTGGCTGCAACACCAGCAGCACGTTGATCAGCAGCAACAGCCCGCCACCGAGGTAGCCCGCCGCGAAACCGTAGGCCGACACGCGGTTGGCCTCATGCGGCGCCGCCACCTGCACCAGCAGCGCGTCCTGAAAGGACGAGCCGCCATACAGGCCGATCGAGGCGATGGCGAACACCGGCAGCGCCAGCGCCCAACCGCCCGGACCGATCGTGGCCAGGAGCGCCGTGCCGATCACCCCAAGCAGAGTGAACAGGCCAAGCCAGAGTTTGCGCTCCCCGCGCCGATCCGCGAGCGCGCCAAGCCAGGGCGCCAGCAGCATGACCACCAGGCTGGCGGCGGAGTTGGCGATTCCCAGATACAGGGTCGAGCGCGTGCCCGGCAGGCCGGGCGCCCAGTACTTGTTGAGGAACACGGGGAAGAAACCCACCAGCACCGTGGTCACAAAACCGTGATTGGCCCAGGCGGTGAGCGCCCAGGCCCGCTGCGCGCGCCGGCGCGTGGCATCCACCGCAGACCGCGCCGCCGACGGGTGAGGCTTCAGCGACGACTCATGCGTCTGCATGCGACAGGTGCTCGCGCGTCTCGCTGAAGCGGATTTCCGGCCAGCGCTCGAGCGTGAGCTGCAGATTGACGCGCGAGGGCGCCAGGTACACGAGCGCGCCGCTGTGGTCGCGCGCCAGATGATCGTAGGCCTTCACCTGGAACTCCTCGAGCTTGCGTTCATCCGCGGCGCTGACCCAGCGCGCCGTATAAACGTTGATGTTCTCGAATACGCACTGCACAGCGTACTCGTCACCGAGTCTGAAGGCCACCACCTCGAACTGCAACTGGCCGACCGCGCCGAGTATCAGCTCGGCGTTGCGCAGCGGCTTGAACAGCTGCGTGGCGCCCTCCTCGCACAACTGCGCCAGCCCCTTGGCCAGCGCCTTCATGCGCAGCGGATCCTTCAGCACCGCGCGCCGGAACATTTCCGGCGCGAAGTCCGGGATGCCGGTGAAGGCCAGCGCCTCGCCGGCGCTGAAGGAATCGCCGATGTTGATGGTGCCGTGATTGTGCAAGCCGATGATGTCGCCCGCATAGGCCTCCTCGGCCTGGGCGCGATCGGCCGCCATGAAGGTGAGCGCGTCGGCCACGCGCACTTCCTTGGCGAGGCGCGTGTGATAGATGCGCATGCCGCGCTGGTAGGAACCCGAGCACAGGCGCATGAAGGCGATGCGGTCGCGATGGCCCGGATCCATGTTGGCCTGGATCTTGAACACGAACCCGGTGAGCGCGGGCTCCAGCGGCTCGACGCTGCGCTCGCGGGTGGCGCGCGCCAGCGGCGGCGGCGCGTGCTCGACGAAGGCGCGCAGCAGTTCCTCGACGCCGAAATTGCTGATCGCGGAGCCGAAAAACACCGGCGTCTGGGTGCCGGCGCGGTAGGCCGCGTGATCGAAGGCCGCGGTTGCGCCGCGGACCAGTTCCACTTCCGAGCGGTAGGCGTCGTAGCCGGCGCCGAGGAGCTCCCGCGCCCCGTCCGATTCCAGCCCGTCGATGATGCGGTTGTCGCCCCGGCGGCCGCGTTCGCCCGCCTCGTAGACGTAGACGCGATCCTCGAGCAGGTGGTAGATGCCGATGAGCTCGCGCCCCATGCCGATTGGCCAGGTCACGGGTGTCGGGTGAATCTTCAGCACTGACTCAATCTCGTCGAGCAGGTCGATGGGCGCGCGCCCGTCGCGGTCGAGCTTGTTGACGAAGGTCATGATCGGCGTGTCGCGCAGCCGGCATACGTCCATCAGCCTGATGGTGCGTTGTTCCACGCCCTTGGCGCAATCGATGACCATGAGCGCGGAATCGACCGCCGTCAGCGTGCGATACGTGTCCTCGGAAAAATCCTCGTGGCCCGGCGTGTCGAGCAGGTTGACGATGCAGCCGCGATAGGGAAACTGCATCACCGAGCTGGTGATCGAGATGCCGCGCTGCTGCTCGAGGCGCATCCAGTCGGAGGTGGCGTGGCGCGCGGCCTTGCGTCCCTTGACGGTGCCGGCCATCTGGATCGCACCGCCGAACAGCAGCAGCTTCTCGGTCAGCGTGGTCTTGCCGGCGTCCGGGTGCGAGATGATTGCAAAAGTGCGCCGCCGCAGGATTTCCTGTTCCAGGGAGCTCATGTACGGGGCCTAGACCGCGTCGACGGCGCGGCGCATGACCAGCGCGTCTTCGCGCCCTGCCGCCGCCTGGTAATAGCCGCGGCGCACCCCGATCTGGTGAAAACCCATGGCTTCATAGAGACGGATGGCGCCGGTATTGGCCGGGCGCACTTCGAGGAACACGACGGCGGCGCCGCCGGCCGCGGCCAGGCCCAGCAGGTGTTTCACCAGCGCGCGGCCAAAACCGCGGTTGCGAAACTCCTCGCGCACGCACACGTTCAGCAGGTGCGCCTCGCCGGCGCCGCCGGCGATGATGCCGTAGCCAACAGTGATGACATCGAGTTCCAGCACTGCACAGTGGTAGCCCACTCTCAGGCAATCACTGAAGATGCCCGCGGTCCAGGGAAACGGATAGACCTGCTGCTCGATTTCGACCACCGCCGCGACGTCGCTCTCGCGCATGGGCCGCAGCTGCATCTGCGGCAAGCCGATCGCGTCACTCGCCGCGACCATGGGCTAGGCCACCGTCGCGGGCGGCATTGCACGCAGGCGCACAAGCTCGCGCTGTACGAAGCGCAGATCGGCCCAGGACTTGCGTTTTTCGCCCGGGCTGCGCAGCAGGTAGGCAGGGTGATAGGTGACGATCAGCGGCGTGCCGTGGGTGCCAAAGCCATGCAGCGCGCCGCGCAGCTTGCCGATCGGCGTATCGGTGGCCAGCAGGCTCTGCGCGGCAATGCGCCCGACCGCCAGCATCAGGCGCGGCGCCAGCAGGTCAATCTGCCGCTGCAGGTAGGGCAGGCAGCAACGGACTTCTTCGGGCGCGGGATCGCGATTGCCTGGCGGCCGGCACTTGAGCACGTTGGCGATATACACCGTTTCGCGCGGCGCGCGCATGGCGCGCAGCATGGAGTTCAGCAGCTGCCCGGCGCGGCCGACGAAGGGCTCGCCCTGCCGGTCTTCATCGGCGCCGGGCGCCTCGCCGACCACCAGAAGTTCGGCGCGCGTGGTGCCGACGCCAAAGACAGTCTGTGTGCGCGTGGCGTGCAGCCCGCACAGCGTGCAGCTGCGCACTTCGGCGGCCAGCACATCCCAGCCGCCGGTCGCGCCACCGGCTTGCGGCGCGGCCGCCGCGACCGGCCGGCGCGCCATCCAGCGATCGATTCCCAGCGCCTCCAGATACTGCGGACGCAGCGCCGCATCGCCCCTCATCTAGACCCCCGACCGCTCGGCACGCTGCCGGCGACGCAGACGTCGCCAGACCCAGACCAGCGGCGGCACCAGCGCGTAGCAGCCGAAACTCAGCAACAGCGCGCGCGAGGGGTCGCCCGCGATGACGATGAATACCACCACCACGGCCACCACCAGCGAGACAAACCGCACCGGCTTGGTCAGGTCGATGTTCTTGAAGCTCGGATAGCTGAAAGGGCTCACCATCAGCGCGCCGGCGAGCGCGGTCACAGAAAAGGCGATGATCAGCCCCGGCAGGCCGGGCTCGCGCCATTCATTGAAGGCCCAGATGAAACCGGACACGAGTGCCGCGGCCGACGGGCTCGGGAGCCCTTCGAAATAGCGCTTGTCCGTGGTGCTGACACGCGTGTTGAAGCGCGCCAGGCGGAGCGCGGCGGTCACGGCGTAGAAGAACGCGGCCAGCCAGCCGAGCCGCCCCCAGGCTCCCCCGTACTCGGTGATGCGCGCCACGCCCCATTGGTAGGAAACGATCGCGGGGGCCACGCCGAAAGCCACCATATCCGCGAGGCTGTCGAATTCCTTGCCAAAGGCGCTCTCGGTGCCGGTGAGGCGCGCGACGCGCCCGTCGAGCCCGTCGAACAGCATGGCCACGAAGACCGCTATGCCGGCGCGTTCGAAATTGCCGTCGATGGCTGCGACGATCGCGTAGAACCCCGAGAACAGGCAGCCCGTCGTCAGCAGGTTCGGCAACAGGTATATGGCGCGTCGGCGCGGCCGCACGGCCCGGTCAGGATCTGGATATGCCATCAGCCGTGCATGATAGGTGCACGCCCCGGCGACGTCCAACCGACGTCCAACCGACGTCCAACCGGCGTCCGACCTGCTAGGATTGTCGCCCATGCGACTTAGTCAATACCCGATCAATACCACCAAGGAAACGCCCGCCGAGGCGGAAGTCCTGAGTCACCAGCTGATGCTGCGCGCCGGCATGATCCGCCGCGTCGCCGCCGGCATCTACAGCTGGCTGCCGCTCGGACTGCGCGTGGTGCGCAAGGTGGAAAACATCATCCGCGAGGAGATGAACCGGGCCGGGGCGCTCGAGATCCTGATGCCCGCGGTGCAACCTGCCGAGTTGTGGCGGGAGTCGGGCCGCTGGAGCGAGTACGGCCCAGAGCTGCTGCGCCTCAAGGATCGCCACGACCGGGACTTCGTCGTCGGCCCGACCCACGAGGAAGTGGTGACCGACATCGCGCGGCGCGAGCTGCGCAGCTACCGCCAGCTCCCCGTGAACTTCTACCAGATCCAGACCAAGTTCCGCGATGAAGTGCGGCCGCGCTTCGGCGTCATGCGCGGGCGCGAATTCATCATGAAGGATGCCTATTCCTTCCACGTGGACGATGCGTCGATGGCGGCAGGGTACGCGGCGATGCGCGAGGCCTACACGCGCATGTTCACGCGCATGCAACTGAATTTCCGCTCCGTGCAGGCCGACACCGGCGCGATCGGCGGCAGCGCTTCCGAGGAGTTCCAGGTGCTGGCCGACTCGGGCGAGGACGCGATCGCGGTCAGTGACGGCGACGGTTTCGCGGCCAATGTCGAACTCGCGCCGGCGGCGGCGCCCAGCCAGCCGCGCGCCGCACCCGGCCAGCCGCTCGAGCAGGTGGTCACGCCGCGCATGAAGACGATCGCCGATCTCAGTGCCTTCCTCGCCACACCGCGCGAACAGTGCCTGAAGACCCTGCTGGTCGATGGCGCCGATGGCGGCGTGGTCGCACTCGTCCTGCGGGGCGACCACGAACTCAATGCCGTCAAGGCACAGAAGCTGCCGGGCGTCGCCAGCCCGCTGCGCATGGCCAGCGCGACCACGGTGCAGGGTGCGACCGGGAGCGAGCCGGGTTTTCTCGGACCGGTCGGCCTCAAGTGCCCGATCTACGCGGACCACGCCGCTCGCAACATGGCCGATTTTGTCTGCGGCGCCAACGCGCCGGATCTGCATTTGCGCGGCGTCAACTGGGGACGCGACCTGCCCGAGCCCGCGGCGGCGGACCTCCGCAACGTCGTCGACGGCGACCCGAGCCCCTCCGGAGCGGGGAAACTGCGGATCGTGCGCGGCATCGAGGTCGGCCATATCTTCCAGCTGGGTCGCAAGTACAGCCAGGCGATGAACGCCACGGTGCTGGATGAAGCCGGCCAGGCGGTCACGATGCTGATGGGCTGTTATGGCATTGGTGTGACGCGCATCGTGGCAGCCTCGATCGAACAGAATCACGATGAACGCGGCATTATCTGGCCCGAGCCGCTGGCGCCCTTCCATGTGGTACTCATTCCGCTCAATCTGCAAAAATCCGCGCGGGTGCGCGCGAGCGCCGACGCGCTCTATGCGGAACTGGCCGCGGCGGGCGTCGAGGTGCTGTATGACGACCGCGACGCCCGTCCCGGCGTCAAGTTCGCCGACGCCGAACTGCTCGGCATTCCGCACCGCCTGGTGCTGGGCGAGCGCGGCGTTGATGCCGGCAGCTGCGAATACCGGTACCGGCGTGGATCCGACAACCAGGACATCCCGCTTGCCACCGTCACGGCATTCATCAAGGCCCGGCTGGCGCCGTAGCGCGGCGCGAGCCTGCGCGCTGCTGCTGGCGCTGGCCGCCGCGCTGCCGGCAGCCGCGCAGCCCGCGACCGCGACCGCGACCGCGCAGACCGATCCGGAATTGCGCGCCGTGGTGCAGCAGGCAATGGCGGCCCACGAATGCTTCAGCGACCAGTACGACTCGGCGGTCTGGTACACACTCATGGAGCCGAAACTCCGCCGCTACCTGGCTGATCGCCGCGAGCGCCTCGCACTGCTGCAGACGGTGTACTGCGAGAGCCATCGGACCGGGGCCGCGCCGCTCCCGCCCGGTCTGGTGCTGGCGGTGCTCGATGTGGAAAGCCGCTTTGACCGCTGGGCGGTGTCGAGCACGGGTGCGGTCGGGCTGATGCAGGTGATGCCGTTCTGGCCGGAGCAGTTGGGCATGCGCCGGCGCGAACTGGTGAGCATGGAAGCCAACATCCGCATGGGCTGCGCGATCCTGCGCCACTACCTGGAAGCCGAACATCGCGACGTGCGCCGGGCGCTCGGACGCTACAACGGGAGCGTGCGCAGCCGCGAGTATCCCGATCGCGTGGTGACGCGCTGGACACGCTACTGGAACGGCGCTGACGATCTCGGCCGCGGCTAGGGCTGGCCCGTAGCTCGCGCCGCCAGCGCCTCGCGGATAAAAGGTACCGTCAGCCGCCGTTGCGCGGCCAGCGCGGCGGTATCGAGTTCGTCAAGCAGGGCAAACAGGCTGGACATGTCGCGCGGCAGGCGGCGCAGCAGGTAGCGCGCGGTCTCATCGGGAAGCTCGCAGCCGCGTTGCTTCGCGCGCAGCTGCAATGCCAGCAGCTGCCCGGGTTCGTCGAGGGCGCGCAGGTCCAGCCGGAGCCCCGCGGCGCAGCGCGAAGCGAGGTCGGGCAGCGCGAACGGCAGCTGCTGCGGCGCCTCGCGCGCGGCCATCACCAGGCTCGCACCGCGCTCTTCGCAGTCACGGTAGCTCGCAAACAGCGCGCGCTCCCACTCCGGGCTGCCGATCACGGCCGCGACCTCGTCGAGGCACAGCCAGCCTGCCCCCTGCCATTCCGCCAGCGCCGCCGGGCCGAAGGCCGCCACTTGCGACAGCGGCACGTACTGCGCACCTGCGCCAGCCTGAGCGCACAAGGCCTGCAGCAGATGCGTCTTGCCGCTCCCCTCGGGTCCGCACAGCCAGGTCAGGCCGGGGCGCTGTTGCGCGGCCAGCGCGCGCAGCTGCGCGACGACCAGGGCGTTCGGTCCGGGCAGGTAGCTGGCGAACAATGCCCGGTCGCGCAGCCGCACGCTCAGGGGCAGCTGGCGCAAGCGCGGCTTACCTAGGCCTGCGCTGCAATCTGCAGCGCCCGGCGGGTGAACTCGCGCAAATAGGCGGCCCCGCTGTAGAGCACGGTCAGGAAGGTCAGCGCGGCGAGCGCCTGGAGCACGGGAGCCGGCGGCACCGCCCAGGCAGCATGAATCACGACCAGGAGGATATAGCTGATCTGCAGCACGGTATTGATCTTGCTCGAGAGTATCGGGCGGCCATGGATCGGGCCCCAGGCGATGCGGTACGCCACCGCCCCCAGGCCGATCATCACATCGCGCCCGACGGCCGCCACCGCCAGATAGCGGGGCACCTGACCCAGCCAGGTCAGTACCAGGAATACCGACACCAGCAGAAGTTTGTCGGCGAGCGGATCGAGAAATTTTCCCAGGCGGCTGGTCCAGCCATAGCGCTTGGCGAGCCATCCGTCCAGCCCGTCGCTGAGCGCGGCCACGCCGAACAGCAGGAGCGTGCGGCCATAGTGCTGGCCCAGCAGGCCATCGATGACCGGCCAGATCAGCGCGATGCGTGCGAGGCAGATGATGTTGGGCAGATGGCGCATGGGTTCGGCTACTATAACGCGCCCAATTATAGGGTCCGCATGAACGACAAGCGCAGCTATAGCTACCGCGATGCCGGGGTCGACATCGACGCCGGGGACGCGCTGGTCGAGCGCATCAAGCCGCTCGTCAAACGCACCCAGCGCCGCGAGGTTCTGGCCGGCATTGGCGGCTTCGGAGCACTGGTGGAGATCCCGGCCGGTTACCGCCGGCCGGTGCTGGTTTCGGGGACCGACGGCGTCGGCACCAAGCTCCGGCTGGCCATTGATACCGGAGTGCATTCGACTATCGGCATCGACCTGGTCGCCATGTGCGCCAACGACGTGGTCGTGCAGGGCGCGGAACCGCTGTTCTTCCTCGACTATTACGCGACCGGGCGGCTGGATGTCGAGGTCGCCGCGAGCGTCATCGGCGGCATCGCCGAGGGCTGCGCGCAGGCGGGGGCCGCACTGGTCGGCGGCGAGACCGCGGAGATGCCCGGCATGTACCACGGCGCGGACTACGACCTGGCCGGCTTCTGCGTCGGCGTGGTCGAACGCGATGCCATCATCGACGGCTCGCAGGTGCGTGCGGGCGACGCGGTGATCGGGTTGTCTGCGAGCGGACCGCACTCCAACGGTTATTCTCTGATCCGCAAGCTCATCGACGTCGCCGGGGCCGATCGCGATACGCAGCTCGAGGGCCGCGCGCTGTTTGAGCGGCTCCTGACTCCGACCCGCATCTACGTGAAATCGCTCCTGCAGCTGCTGCGGAGCGAACCTTTGGCCGGCGCGGTGCACGGCCTGGCGCACATTACTGGCGGCGGCCTTACCGACAACATTCCGCGCGTGCTGCCCGAGGGCTGCGAAGTGCGGCTCGAGCGCACCGCCTGGCCGCGCGACCCGGTATTCGAATGGCTCGCGCGCGCCGGAAATATTGGCGATGCGGAAATGCATCGCACCTTCAACTGCGGCATCGGCATGGTGGTCATCGTCGATGCGGCCCGGGCCGACGCGGCGCTGCGCGCACTGCGCGAGAGCGGCGAAACGGCGCAGCTCATCGGCGAAGTGCGGCGCGGGACCGGCGGCGCGATCATCAGGTCATGAACGCTGCGCCTGTGCTGGCGCTGGCCGTGGTGATCTCCGGCCGCGGCAGCAACATGGTGGCGATTGCACGCGCGTGCCAGGGCGGGCAGATTCCCGCCCGCGTCGCGCGGGTAATCGCCGACCGGCCTGGTGCCGGCGGCATTGCCCTCGCGCAGCAACTCGGGCTCGATGTCCAGGTGGTACCGGCGCGGGAATTAGCCACCCCGGCGGCCTTCGAGGCAGCGCTGCACGCGAGCATCGAGGCCAGCGGCGCACGGCTCGTGGTGCTCGCGGGTTTCATGCGCATCCTGTCGCCGGAGTTTGCGCAGCGCTACGCCGGCCGGATGCTCAACATCCACCCCTCCCTGCTGCCGAAGTACCCCGGGCTCCACACCCATGAGCGGGCGCTCGCGGCCGGGGAGCAGGAGCACGGCGCGAGCGTGCATTTTGTCACCAGCGAGCTCGACGCCGGTCCGGTGGTGCTGCAGGGACGGGTGCCGGTACTGCCGGGCGACACAGCCGAGCGCCTTTCAGCCCGCGTTCAGGAGCAGGAGCACATCATCTATCCCAAGGTAGTAGGCTGGATTGCCACCGGCCGCCTGAAGCTGGTCGATGGCCAACCCTGGCTCGATGGACATCCGCTCGGGCAGCCCGTAGTCACAGGATAGGTAAACGCACACCATGAAACTCCGCATCATTGCCTGGCTGGCCAGTGCCACAGCGACTGTGGTGGCCGCGCAGACCCCGACCCCGGGCGCAGCGGCGACGGAACTGCGCCCCTACCAGGCGAGCTACGAACTCGTGGCGCGCGGCATGAGTGCCGGAACCTCGAGCTTTGCCCTGCGCAAAGACGGTGCGGACAGCTGGATCTTTGAGTCGCGCAATCAGCCGCGCGGTCT
The DNA here is from genome assembly GCA_025357915.1 of Gammaproteobacteria bacterium. GTDB lineage: Bacteria > Pseudomonadota > Gammaproteobacteria > Steroidobacterales > Steroidobacteraceae > FEN-1191. The sequence continues at coordinate 5,397 of JANYLH010000008.1, read as the reverse complement.
GTTTCGGCTCTTTGCCGCCGCGTCCCTGACGCTGACCAGCCACATGCGGGTCGGTCCCGATGGCGTTCAGCCGCTGCTGTTCACCGCCGCGCAGCCCGACGGCAGCGGGCAGGAAGCGCAGGTGCATTTCGACTGGGAAAAGAACCGGGCGACCGGCGTCCAGGAAGACATGCAGATCGACATGCCGCTCAAAGCGGGAGTCCAGGACGATCTGTCGGTGCAGATCGCGCTGATGCACGCGCTGCTGTCGGGGCAGGTGCCGAGCGGCATCGCGCTGTTCGACAAGCAGGGCATCCGCGACTACGGCTACGCCCTGGTCGGCGAGGAAACGCTGCACACGGCCGTGGGTGAGGTGGCCACCGTCATCTACGAGAGCCACAAGGCGAACTCGCCGCGCCGCACCCGTTTCTGGTGCGCCCCGCAGTACGGCTACGTGCCCGTGCGGGCCGAGCAGAAGCGCGAAGCGCAGGTCCAGTGGACCATGGAACTGCGCTCAATTCATCGCGACTAGCCCCTAGGCCTTGGGCAGCGTGACGCCCTGCTGCCCCATGTACTTGCCGCCGCGATCGCGATACGAGGTCTCGCAGACCTCGTCCGATTCGAAAAACAGCATCTGTGCCACGCCTTCGTTGGCATAGATCCTGGCGGGGAGCGGTGTCGTGTTCGAGAACTCGAGCGTCACGTGCCCTTCCCATTCCGGCTCGAGCGGCGTGACGTTGACGATGATGCCGCAGCGCGCGTAGGTCGACTTGCCGAGGCACACGGTCAGCACCGAGCGCGGGATGCGGAAGTACTCCACGGTGCGCGCCAGCGCAAAGGAATTCGGCGGAATGATGCACACGTCGGCAACTACGTCGACGAAGCTCTTGGCGTCGAAGCGCTTCGGATCGACGATCGTCGAGTTGATGTTGGTGAAGATCTTGAATTCGCGCGCACAGCGCACGTCGTAGCCGTAGCTCGAGGTGCCGTAGGAAATGATCTTGTGCTCACCGTCCGTGCGCACCTGCGTGGCTGCGAACGGCTCGATCATGCGCTCGGCGACTGCCATGCGCCGGATCCACTTGTCTGACTTGATGCTCATGGGCAGGCCTTAGCTCTCTTCGACGACGATCTGGGGAAACTGGCCGCGCCGGTCGCGCCCGCGGCGCGCCAGCGCCCCGGCGGTGTGGCGCGCCATTTCCAGGTAGGCGATGGCTCGTGGCGTGCCTGGCGCGCTGACCACGGTCGGCGCGCCGCCGTCGGCCTCCTCGCGGATGTGCGCATCGAGCGGCAGCGAGCCCAGCAGCTGCACGCCGTATTCGTTCGCCATGCGCGCACCGCCGCCGGCGCCAAAGATGTGCTCGATGTGCCCGCAGTTCGTACAGACGTGCAGGCTCATGTTCTCGACGATGCCGAGCACCGGGACCGCGACCTTCTCGAACATCGCCAGGCCCTTGCGGGCATCGGCCAGCGCGAGATCCTGCGGGGTGGTCACGATCAGGGCGCCGGATACCGGCACACGCTGCGCGAGGGTCAGCTGGATGTCACCGGTACCGGGCGGCATGTCGACCACCAGGTAGTCGAGCTCGCCCCAGGCGGTATCGCCCAGCAGCTGGGTGAGCGCCTGGGTCACCATCGGGCCGCGCCAGACCACGGCCTGCCCGGCATCCACGAGGAACCCGATGGACATTGCCTTGATCCCATGGGCCTCGAGCGGCACCAGGTGCTTGCCGTCAGGGGCGCTGGGGCGCTGGCCCTCGAGGCCCAGCATCAACGGCTGGCTGGGCCCGTAGATATCGGCATCGAGGATCCCGACGCGCGCCCCGCCGGCAGCCCAGGCCAGCGCCAGATTGGCCGCGACCGTCGACTTGCCCACCCCGCCCTTGCCGCTGGCCACGGCGACGATGTTGCTGACCCCCGGAAGCGGCTTGAGCGGCCGCTGGACGCTGTGGGGCACGATCGCGGCGCACAGTTCCACCCGTACGCGACAGCCGCTGAAGCCGGCCGCAGCCAGGTGTGAGGCAAGGCCCGAGCGGAACTGGTCGGTATAGCCGACGACCGGGATGCCCAGCGCAATCGTGCCGCCAACCTCGTCCGCGCCGACCTGCAGGTCATCCAGGGCCCCCGCCTCGAGCAGGGTCTGCTGCAGGTAAGGATCTGTGTACTGCTCCACAACTGTGCGTATGCGTTGGGCCTTGTCAGCCATGGCAGCGGGTACCCGCGGGGGTGAATTCGGGGGCGGGATTCTAGCCTGTCGCGCGGCCCGCCGCAGACCGGACACAGGTCACAGGCGGGTCACCCCGGCATGGCATAATGTTCAATCCATGGCTTTTCTCTCGAATTTCCGGGCGGACCGGCTGATCACCCTGATCAAGTCGTCCAACAACATCCTGGGTCCCGAGGCCCAGAAGGCGGCCGCCAAGCTCAAGGAACTGGGCCAGCCGGCCATCGCCCCGGTGCTGGCAGCGCTCCCGGACGCCGACAAACACGCCACGGTGGCCCTGGTCGACGTGCTTGCCTCGCTCGCCAGCGTCAAGACCTTCCCCACCTTTGTGGAGGCGCTGGTGCAGGGGAGCCCCCGGGTCATCGCCGGCGTGGGCTGGGCACTGACCAGCAGCCGCGGCTACCCGCCGCACCTGTTGCTCGAGGCACTGGCCAAGCCCGGAGTCTCCAAGTCCGCCCTGCTCGAGGTCATCAACGCGCAGCGCACGAGGTTCAGCATCCGCGAACTGCTGACCGCGGCCTATGCCCAGGAAGCCAACGAGAAGACGGCCCTGTTCCGCATTATCGGCGAAACCGTCGACGACGCCGGGGTGCCCGAACTCCTGGGACGGCTGCAGGGCAAGGACGCCATGGCACGGCTCCTGATCCTGGGACTGCTCGGCCGCTTCAACCGTCCTGACGTGCGCACCGCGCTCCAGGCGCAGCTGTCGGACGGCAACAAGCTGATCCGCTCGGCGGCGCTGGCGGCGCTGGCCAAGATGGACGGTCCGATCGAGGTGGAGCGCATCTGCGCGCTGCTGCAAGACCCCGAGATCGAGGTACAGAACCGCGCGGTCGAGGTGCTGATCAAGGCGCGCGACCCGCAGACCATCCGGCACCTGGTGGCGGTGCTCAAGGACGAAAACGAATACGCCAGGCGTGCCGCCGTCGAGGTGCTGAATGAAATCGGCAACGCCGGTTCCGTGAAGTTCCTGCTCGCCGCCATCAAGGATTCGGACTGGTGGGTGCGCTCGCGCGCCGGCGACGCGCTGGGCAAGATCGGCGGCCCCAAGGTAATCGATGCGGTGCTGGAACTGGCTCGCGACCAGGACGAGGACATCCGCCGCGCCGCCATCGAGATCCTCAACCAGACCAAGGACGAGCGTGCGATCGCCCAGCTGATCGAGGCGACGCGCGACAAGGACTGGTGGGTGAGCGAGCGCGCCGTGGATGCGCTGGCCGAGATCGGCAGCGACAAGGCCCTGCCGCGCCTCATGGAGATGCTGCGGACCTCGCCCGCCAAGGCGCTGCCGGTGGTGGTGCGCGCGCTGGGCAAGGTCGGCAACGCGGCGCACGCCGGCCTGATCACGCCGTTCCTGGGCCGCAGCGAAAAAGAGATCCGGGTCGAGGCCATCGGCGCGCTCGCCAGGCTGGCGAGCGAGGATCTGGCTGACAAGATCACCGCGCAACTCCAGGCGCAGGCCGCCACCGACGACCAGACCGTGGCACTGGCCGCGCAGCGCGCACTGACCGAGCTCGAGGTGCGCTTTTCCTCGGGCGCCCAGCCGCTGGCCACCTCGGGCCAGCGCACCGCGGCGGGCGCGAATTCAGGTAGCCAGTTGCCACGCGCGGCGGGTGCGCGCGGAGCGGGAGCCACGGCGGCGCGCACGCTCCTGATCCCGGAGAAGGAAGTCGCCGCGACGCTCCAGCAGGCGGCGGCCGAGGCCACCTCGCAGCGGCTCGACATCGCCACGCTCAGGCCCGGCGACATGGTCGAGGGCCGCTACAAGTACATCGACAAGATCGGCAAGGGCGCCTTCGGCACCGTGCTGCTGATGGAAGACACCGTGGTCGACGAGCGGCTGATCCTCAAGTTCCTGAACCCCAACGTCGCCGAGGACGAAGAGGTCATGAAGCGCTTTGTCCACGAGCTGCGCTACTCGCGCAAGATCACGCACCAGAACGTGATCCGTATCTACGACTTCCTGTTCATCCAGGGCAACTACGCCATCTCGATGGAGTACTTCCCCTCGCACACGCTCGGCGCGGAGATCGTCAACGAGAAGCCGGTCGAGCTCAAGCGCGCGATCGGCTTCGGTATCGACATGTGCACCGGCATGATCGTCGCGCACCAGGTGGGCATCGTGCACCGCGACCTCAAGCCCGCCAACGTGCTGATCAACGACCAGGGGCTGCTCAAGATCGTCGACTTCGGCGTCGCCGCCGCCCACCGCGAGGGCGACACGCAGCTGACCAAGACCGGCTACGTGATCGGCAGCCCGAAGTACATGGCGCCCGAGCAGATCCTCGGCAAGAAGGTCGATGAGCGCGCCGACGTCTACGCCATCGGCGTCATGCTCTACGAGATGCTCACCGGTGTCCCGCCCTATGCGCGCGGCGATCACATGTCGGTCATGTACCAGCACGTGCAGGGCCGGGCGCGACCGCCCTGTGAGATCAATCCCGCGCTCTCCAAGGAACTGGGCGAGCTGATTTCCCGCGCCATGGCGGTCGACAAGACCAAGCGTTTCCAGAACATGGAAGAACTGCGCACCGCGCTGCAGCGTTTCCAGTAGGATTGCTCCCCAGACCGCCATGGCACGCATCGACGCCTTTCTCAAGCTGGGCACGCAGCAGGGTTGCTCGGATATCCACCTTGCGGTGGGCGTTCCGCCCATGCTCCGGCTCCACGGCGACCTGGTGGCGATCAAGTTCCGCGACCTGCGCGACGCCGAGCTCGAAAGCTATGTCGCCGAGATCATGACCCAGAACCAGTCCGAGCATTTCGCGCGCGGGAATGACCTGGATTTCTCGTACATATCAGCCGAAGGCGGGCGCTTCCGCGTCAACGTGTACCGCAAGGACACCGGGATCGGTGCCACCTTCCGCGCCATCCCCGCCGAGGTGCCGACGCTTGAATCGCTCCGCCTGCCCGCGGTCATCACCAGGCTGTGCGACTATCACCAGGGCATGATCCTGGTCACCGGCTCGACCGGCACCGGCAAGTCGACCACGCTCGCGGCGATGATCGACCTGCTCAACCGCACCCGCAAGGTCAACATCATCAGTCTCGAGGACCCGATCGAGTTCGTGCACCGGAGCAAACAGAGCCAGGTCATTCAACGCGAGCTGGGCACGCACATCCCGAGTTTCGCCGAGGGCGTGCGCGCCGCGATGCGCGAGGACCCGGACGTGATCCTGGTCGGTGAGCTGCGC